>CAIPUE010000018.1 GCA_903868125.1 uncultured bacterium
AGGGCGATAACAGAGATAGGAATAGAGAAATTAATAGAGTCAATGGCATAGTCAAGCCATTGACTCTATTAATTTTAATGAGAGAGACCTTAAAGGATTTGTTTTTAAAGTTTTTACACAGCCTCGAGGGGCGAGGGCTAGGGTGGGGGAAGGACTCCGTTTTGAATTGACTAAATGTCAAATCAAAATGGAGGGGCAATGTTTAGGGGCTTTTTACCCCTCCTCGAAATCAAAGATTTCCCCCTCTCTCAAAAATATGACATTTAGTCATATTTTTGTTCGGCAGAGTTCCCTCAAGGGGAGGACAAAATACGACGCCGAATTGTAATTTTTTGTAAAAATAAAGTCAATATCCATGCCTATTTAGAAGATATCGCTTGCCTAAAGTGGCTTATTAACAATGCTTTTCAAGCTTTGCATGATTCCTGTTATTCATTCAGCCATTCTCTTACGTATTTCGCCACGTTATCAAAACCGTTCAATAATTCTAAATTCTTCGGCTCAATATTTTTATGATAAAAAATCACAGGAACATATTCGCGTGTGTGATCTGTACCTTCAACCGTCGGGTCACAACCGTGGTCGGCAGTGATTACAAGCAAATCCTTATCTTTCAAATTTTCAATGATTTTGCCTAAATAAACATCAATTTCTTCAAGTGCCATGCCATAGCCTTTTGCATCGTTTCTGTGTCCATATAGCATGTCTGTGTCCACCAAATTGGTGAAAATCAACGATTTATCAGGATTCTTAACCTCTGTTATTTTAATTTTTTCCAAATCGAGCTCATTTTGAATAGCTTTTAGCGTTAATTCAAGCCCCTCTTTGTTATTTCCAATATGTACAGCGTGCGTTATCCCTGATTTTGAGAAAATATCTTCGATTTTACCTATTGCAATAACCTCTCCGCCTGATTGTTGAATTTCGTTGAGCAAAGTCGGTTTATGCGGGACAACCGAATAGTCCCGTCTGTCTTTAGAAATTCTTGTCGGCTTTCCGTCAATTACCCGATAAGGGCGGGCTATTACACGTGAAATATTATATCCGCCCTCATCTAAGATTTTTCTTGAAATTTCACACCATCGATAAAGTTTTTCTAATGGAATTAAGTCAATATCGCAAGCGATTTGAAAAACACTGTCAGCGCTTGTGTAAACTATCGGATATTTTGTTTTTTGATGTTTTTCATTCAAATCTTCAATGATTTTTGTTCCACTTGCGGGATAATTCCCTAAAATTGCTCCGCATTGAGTTTTTTCTATAAATTTGTGAATTAATTCATTATCAAACCCATGCGCAAAAGTAGCAAAAGGTTTATCCAAAACCAATCCTGCGATTTCCCAGTGACCTGTTGTTGTATCTTTACCCTTTGATTTTTCGGACATTATTGCATATTGGGCAAGAGGTTTTTCAACATGTTCAAGACCTTGAAATTCCCGAATATTCCCAAGTCCGAGTTTTGCTAAATTGGGTAACTTTAAGCCGCCGCAAAATTTAGCAACATTACCAAGTGTGTTACATTCATAAACATCGTTATAGTCGGTGCAATCAGGCATTGCTCCAATACCCATGGAATCTATTACAATGATTACAGCTCTTTTCATTTAAAAACCCCGACCGCTAGTCTAACAATTCATCCAGAATCTTAGCATTATCAACCGCCTTTTGTGGGTTTGCTATTCTGGAACGTTTGATGTAATTTCTGAGGGCTTCTCTTACGAGTTCGCTTCTCGTACGTTGTTCGTCGTTTGCAATGCCGTCAACTTTATCTAAAAAATCATCGGGCATTGAAATTAATATTCTAGCCATTTATTTCTCCCCTGTTAGTTTCACAATCTCATTGTACATCAATTTAATATATTTTCTATATCTTTTTTTATGATTGTAACATTGTTTTAATAATTCTTTTTTTGTACTAAAATAGATTATGTAACGACATAAATAAGGGAAGTTGAGTGAAGGATACATATTATTTTATAGCAATAGGCGGAATAGGGATGAGCGGACTGGCAAAATATCTTGTAGAAGATGGTTGTAAGGTGCTTGGTTCTGACATTAAGCAAAATAGAAATACAGTTGAATTAGAAAAATTGGGCGCGAAAATTTTTATAGGACATGACGAGAATAATTTGCCCGAAGATTGCATAGTGGTTGCAAGTACCGCGATTAAAGAAGAAAATCCGGAATTGATGAAAGCAAAAAAAATGGGTTTGGAAATTTTACACCGTTCTGATTTGCTCGCGAGAATTTCAAAAGGACTGTGCAAAGAAAAGAAAAAGTATTTTATCGGCTATTCGGGCACTCACGGCAAAACAACAACGAGCGGCTTGGCTTCTTATGTTTTAGAAAAAGCCGGCTTAAATCCGTCGTTCGTGGTCGGAGGGATTGTTCCTCATTTTGGAATCAATTCAAACGCAGGTTCGGGTGATTTTTTTATAGCGGAACTTGACGAAAGCGATGGGACTATTGTTAAATATCAACCTGAAATTAGTGTTATAAATAATTTGGAAGTCGACCATGTCGATTTTTATACTGATGGTTTGCAGTCGATTTTAGACACTTTTAATGTTTATTTGAGTAATTTAAAAGAAACTGCAAAAGTTTTAATCAACAACGATAATTCAGGAAATATCAAGCTTATGGAGCAAAATCAAGGGATTAACTTCATAACTTTTGGCTTAAATAAAGCTGATTATCTGATAAAAAATATTGAATTGGGAACTGAAACAACCTTTGATATTTACCATAAAGGTGAATATTTAATCAATTTAACAACGCAAATGTTGGGCGAACATAATGTTTATAACATAGCCGCAGTTGTGGCAAGCTTAAACGAAACGGGCGTTAATCTTGATTTGATTAAGGAACATTTTTATACATTTAGCGGTATGGGCAGACGTTTTCAGCTATCAGCTGAATTCGACGGGATTAAGGTTTATGATGATTACGCCCATCACCCGACAGAAATTAAAGCGACCCTTTCTTCCATGAAAGTATTGAAAGATAAAAATGTTATTGCCGTGTTTCAACCGCATAGATACAGCCGATTCCATGGGCTTTGGGAAGAGTTCTTAAATTCATTCGAGGGCGCGGACAAAGTCTTCATAACCGATGTTTATTCGGCTTCTGAGGCACCTATAGAGGGCGCAAGTTCAGAAAAATTTACACAGGGGTTGTCTGCTAAAATTCCTTGTGAACATTTAAAAGGTTCCGTGAGTGAAGTTGCAGAACAACTGTTGCCAAAATTAAAATCTAATGATATTGTTATAGGGTTAGGCGCAGGAACGATTACAACTTTGGGCAAGGAACTTTTAAGCCTGAGTAACGGAGCAAAAGTATAGTGGATATTGAAGTTAAAAAAAATTATCCTGTTAAAAATCTGACCTCATTCAAAATAGGTGGGGCAGTCGATAAATTGTATTTTCCAAAAACACAACAGGAGTTTATTTATCTTCTAAAAACATTGCATAATCCCATTGTTGTCGGAAGTTGGTCAAATGTTTTAATTTCTTCTGATGGAATTAGGGGAAATGTTATAAGTACCGCCAATCTTGATAAAATTGAAGTCAAGGGCACCCGAATTTTCGCAGATTGTGGGGTTAAGGGTCCAAAATTGTCACAAATAGCTTTAGAAAAGGGACTTTCGGGATTTGAATTCATGATTGGATTTCCGGGTTCTATCGGAGGCAATATTTACATGAATGCCTCTGCGCACGCACAATCAATAAGTGATTTTTTGGTAAGCGTTTGCGTTTTTGATATTGATAAAAAAGAAGTTTTTAATCTTGAAAAGAAAGCTTTGGATTTTGCTTATAGAACTTCTATTTTACAAAAAATGCCTTATATTTTGCTTTCAGCTGAATTCGAGTTAAAAAAAGTTGATAAATTTCAAATAGAATCACTTATAAAAAGGAATTTGGAATTTAGAAAAACACATCAACCAACTTTGTCCATGCCAAATGCGGGCAGTGTTTTTAAAAATCCCGAAAACGACTCTGCAGGAAGATTATTGGACAAAGTTGACGCAAAAACTTTTCATATCGGCGGAGCAAAAGTCTGGGAAAACCATGCCAATTTCGTTGTAAATGCGGGTGAAGCGACATCAAGCGACGTAATTGAACTTATGTTTAAAATGTATAGTGCGGTAAAAGATAAGTATACAATAAAATTATGTCCGGAAATAAGATTTTTGGGAGAAAAAACTCAACGAGAGGAAGATATATGCAATATAATGTACAATCAAAAATAGATAAAAACGCTAAAATAGCCGTTTTGTGCGGTGGAATGTCATCTGAAAAAGAAGTTTCAATGCGCTCGGGCAAAAATTGCCACGCCGCACTTTTAAGATTAGGCTTTAAAAATACCGTAATGATAGATGTTCAAGAAAATATAGCCGAAAAATTAAAAAGTGAAAAAATTGAATACGCCTACAATGCGCTTCACGGTAAATACGGAGAAGACGGCTGCATACAGGGTCTTTTAGAGATATTAAAAATCCCTTATTCAGGATGTGGCGTAATGTCAAGTGCGGTTTGTATGAACAAAGAGTATACAAAAAAAATTCTGTCCACTGATAATGGTATTCAGTTGATAAAATCTGTTTTTGTCCGTAAAGGCGAGGATGTTTTGAAAGTGACAAGCGCTCTAAAATACCCGATGATGATAAAACCTGTTTCTGAGGGGTCTAGTTTTGGAATGAACAAAGTTGTAGATGCTCAAGAGCTTATAAAAGCAGTGGAAGAAGCTCAAAAATTTAATCCTGATGTTTTAATTGAAGAATATTTGGTCGGAATTTGCGCAACTGTAGGGGTTTTAGAAAATGACGGAGAGGTCTTTACTACAGAAATTTTGGAGCTTAGACCCAAAAATGAGTGGTATGATTATGAGGCAAAATATACAAAGGGTATGACGGAATTTATATTACCTGCGGAACTTTCAGCAGAAATGACTCAAAAAGTTAAACAACTTGCAATAAAAGCCCATAAATTAGCAAATTGTTCGGGGGTGTCAAGGGTTGATTTTCATATTGTCGAAAACATTCCATACATTCTTGAAATAAATACCAGCCCCGGAATGACGGATACGAGTGATTTACCTGCTCAAGCCGCTTGCATGGGGATTGATTATGATACATTGGTGTTACTAATATTAAACAGCGTAGGGTTGAATAAGTAATGACGGAAAACGAAAACGAATTTGACAATAAATATGATGACGATGATGAGCAAAATTTGAGCCGATACGCCACTCAACGCCGGTTGCAAAAAAACCAGATGGAACGTAAAGTTCGCCAAAGCCAAATGTGGCTAAAACGTTTTCGGCATTTTACAAGATTTGCGATTATTATTTTGCTTGCCGTATTCGGATACGCGTTGTTGAAATTACCTCAATGGTATTTGAATAAAAATATTTTCAATTCTTTTGACAATAAATCACTTGAAATTTTGAACAATAAAATTGTACCCTCATATAAAATATTGGCGGCACTAAGGCGGACAGATGTGCCTAATATTCCAATCTACAGGCTTGAAACAGATGACATTAAACATAATATTATGCAACTCGACCCGATTGAGGATGTTTATATCCGAAGATTTTGGTTCCCTGCAAGATTGCAGATAATTGTTGAAGAAAGAGTTCCTATTTTGACAATTTCTCCTAGCGAAAAAGTTGCACCGGTCGGATTTTTTGCCCGTGGAGGAAAACTTATCGGCAGAGATTACATGCCATTACCAAAGGCTTTTAAGACAATTTTGGTTCTTTCTTACGGTGCGAGAGGAGATGACTACAGAAGCTGGGATAATGAAAAAATTAAGCTTATAGAAAATGTTGCAAAGGCAGTAACGGTAAACTCCAATGAAGAAGTTGAGTATATAGATTTTAGAACTCCAAAAGATGTTTATGTAAAAGTTAAAACGGCGAACATAAGGCTTGGTGAATTGGACGATACGGTTTTTGAGAGAATCAACAGAATCCCGTCAATTTTACCTCAAGTTAAGACATTAGATAAAAAAATTAAATATGTTGACCTGCGCTGGAAAGATGCAAATTATATCAAATTAGGCTAAATTAATAATAAAGCGGGCGAAATTCGATATCGAATTTCGCCCGCTTTATTATAGCTTAAAACTATTTATTATAACAACTGTTTTGGTTTATTAAATTCAACAAAACTTCATTTGCTTTTTTTAATTGCTTATCATCTTTATTTTTAATATCTTCCTCACTCAATTCAACTAAAATATCAGGAGCAATTCCTTTTTTGTTAATATCAGTGCCATTAGGTGTCAAGTATTTTTGGATTGTAATATTTACGCCTGAATTATCAGGGAGTCTGTTAATTTCTTGAACCAGCCCTTTTCCGAAAGATTTTTCACCGACAAGAACCGCGCGCTTGTTGTCTTTAAGCGCACCGCTCAAAATCTCGCTTGCGCTCGCTGAACCTTTGTTAATCAGAACCACTAACGGTTTATTTGTAACCGGCATTCTGCTTGCCTTTTGGGTTTCTTTGTAGCCGTCTCTATCTACAGTACTTACGATTATTCCATTAGGTAAAAGTAGATTTGAAATATATATGGCGTTCGTCAAAAGTCCACCGGGATTTGAACGAAGGTCGATAATAAATCCTTTTTTATTTCTAAATTTGATTAAAATATCTTCAAATTCTTTACCTGCATTTTTGCTGATAAAAGAACTTAATCTTATATATCCAACATCATCTGAAAGCTTAACATTATTAGGGATTTTTGTTGATACCGCTTTCAATTCAATTTCTTTTCTGACAATTGTATACTTTTGAACAGCATCTTTTCTTTTAACCAAAAGGGTTACTGTAGTACCTTCTTCACCACGAATTTTATCCGCAGCTTTATCAATTGTAATTCCTTTTGTACTTGTGCCATTAATTTCAAGAATTTCATCCTCTGCCAAAAGTCCTGCTTTTTCCGCGGGAGAATCTTCTATCGGTGCAATTACCATCAACTTACCTTCTTTTGTAGCAATTTGTATTCCTATTCCTTTTAAAGAACCTTTGATAGAGCTTGTTTCTTCAGCGAAATCCTTGGGGTCCAAAAATTTTGTATAAGGGTCATCTAAGCTTGCTATCATGGTACCTATAGCGACATAAGCATCGCCATCTGTTTTAATATAATTGTCATATTTATGTCTCCAAGAATTCCAATCCTGCATGTTGTTAGTTTGATCAACATATTTCATGTTAATTAATCGCCAAACATTATCATACAATTCATTTGGCTGATACGCAAATGCTACACTGCTAAAAACAAAAGAAAGGACAATCCCTAACACAACAGCAAACGGCGTCTGCTTTTTCAAATTCAGTTTTAAATTCATCAAATACACTCCTCAATTCTTTTCAGATAGAATAAATCTCTACTCATCCTAAACTTATCTTATAATATTATTACACACATAAATATTATGATGTAATTTCCCTCAAAATGTTTCAATGATTTGTAATATTTTTTTTTTGAGGTAATATAGAAGTGTTAATAATAGCAAATAATAAGTGAGGAAAATTATGCACGAATACGTATTTAAGATGAAAAAAGGTGACATTGAAATAGAACTTAAATCAGACGATTTAGAATTTGTGGAACAACAACTTAACAAATGGCGTGAAGATATCATGCAAAAAGGTTAAGGATAGAAAAAAATTATGTCTAAATATACTTTCACATTCAAAAAAGACGATATAATCGTTGAGTTTGTCACAACTGACAAAATAGTAGTTGAAAACCAGTTTCAAATTTGGGTGGATTGTGCATCTGATTATACCTGCACTCATCCGTCAAAACCCAAAAAGGTAACTCTACCAACACCACCGCCATCACCATCACAACCGACGGTTTCTGAACCGATTAAAACAGAAGAACCACAGCAACAACACAAAGAAGAAGTTAAGCAAGAAGCAGAAGCGGAAAAAACTGAAGTTTTTGATAAGGCATCAAGCCTGCTAAAAACCATTAATTCTATTCAAAATCCTTCGGAGGAAGAAAAAACAATTCCCGAGCCTGTTGGTTTTGAAGCGGTTTTAGAAAAATCTATTGAAAATCCGACTTTTGAGCCGACGAAAGTTAAAGATCAGGTATTTTTAAATTTAATACATTCTAAAAATACTACAGATAAATTTCATTATTTAGTCATGACGGCTTATTATTTGTCAGAATTTGAAAAGATGGAAAGATTTTCATTGAAACAAATTAATGCAAAATTAATGCAAAATCTATCAGAAGTAATAGACCATACAACATTGCAAGAAGCAATTAGTCAAAATCTAATAGAGTTGGTACCTGATTTAACAGGCGCATCTGAAGTCGGTGAGTATCGATTAACTCACACCGGCGAAGATTTTTTTGCGAACAAAATATAAAGTTCTTTTATTTTAAGTTACGCAGAAATTATTAATGCAACTTAGTCTGATTGAGTTAATCAAGCGCTTTTGCGTTAGATTAAGTTTCGCTGGGATAGCAATCCACGCCTACTTTTCTGTTTTTTGATGGGGCATCTTTCTGCTTAAAGTTCAGCGGTTCAAATATTTAGAGAAATTAATATTTGATGATTTTCGCTTGAAGTTTGAATTATTAGTTGATATTATATAAGAGCTTACACGCTTTTATTGAAAGGAACATAAAAATGGTTTTAGAAATGACTTTCCCGCAGGCTGAAAGAGCTATTAATCCGACTCATGACATAAAACTTTTTGCGGGGCGTTCAAATCCTGCTTTGGCTCGTGAAATAGCGAACTACCTTGGAACAACCGTTGGGCCGATGATTATAAAGAATTTTGCGGATGGCGAAATTTATGTTCAAGTAAAAGAAAGCGTTAGAGGTGATGACGTATTCATAATTCAACCGCTTTGTAATCCTGTGAATGAAAACTTAATGGAATTATTAATTATTATTGATGCATTCAAACGTGCAAGCGCAAAAACAATTACTGCGGTCATACCTTATTACGGATACGCAAGACAAGATAGAAAAACATCAGGTCGTGAGGCGATTACTGCAAAACTTGTTGCTGATTTATTGACAACAGCAGGAACTGATAGGGTTTTGGCGATGGATTTACATACAGGGCAAATTCAGGGATTTTTCAACATTCTTGTTGACCATATTTTTGCAACCCCTATTTTAGTTGATTACATCAAAAGATTGGGACTTAATCCCGATGATATGGTTGCGGTAAGCCCTGATACAGGCGGTGTTCCGAGAACCAGATATTTTGCAAAGGAATTGTCATGCTCACTTGCCATTATTGACAAACGCCGTGATAAACACAATGAGGCGATTGCTTCACATGTTATCGGGGAAGTTAAAGACAAAGTTTGTATAATGTTTGATGATATAATCGACACAGCAGGCACAATTTGTGAAGCGGCTAGGCTACTTGTAGAAAAAGGTGCAAAAGAAGTTTATGTTTGCGCTGCACACCCTGTTTTTTCAGGCCCTGCAATAGAACGACTCACAAATTCATACATTAAAGAAGTAATTGTAACAAACACAATTCCTTTGGATACCTCAAAACTGCCTGAAAAAATTAAGCAACTTTCTGTTGCACCTCTTTTGGGTGAAGCTATTTCCAGAATTCATGATGATGAATCGGTAAGTTCTTTATTTGGATTTGAAAAAGAACTTAAAATGTAAATTCTTAGATAATTAATTTTTCGTTAATAACTTGAGTTTTTTTTGATTTTTATATATGATATTTATATATAAAAAGAATAGGAGCTGTCATGTTTGAACGTTTTACCGAAAAAGCTATAAAAGTTATAATGTTAGCACAAGAAGAAGCTAGAAGATTGGGTCACAATTTTGTAGGGACTGAGCAAGTTTTACTTGGGCTTATAGGCGAAGGTACAGGAGTTGCAGCCAAAACCCTCAAGTCTATGGGGGTTAATCTCAAAGATGCAAGGATGGAAGTTGAAAAAATTATCGGCAGAGGTTCAGGATTCGTTGCCGTTGAAATCCCTTTTACCCCAAGAGCAAAAAGAGTTTTAGAACTGTCATGGGATGAAGCAAGGCAGCTCGGACACAATTATATTGGTACAGAACACCTCTTATTAGGTCTAATAAGGGAAGGCGAGGGAGTTGCCGCACGTGTTTTAGAAAATTTAGGCGTAGATTTAAATAAAGTCAGAAGCAATGTCGTTAAAATGCTTGGTGAAAGCAAACCTCAAGCTGTCTCTTCCGGAGGCGGAGCATCATCTTCAAGCAAAGCGAAAACTCCAAGTCTTGACGAATTCGGGACGGATTTGACGTTGGCGGCTCAAGAATTAAGATTAGACCCTGTTATCGGCAGAGAAAAAGAAATAGAACGTGTTATTCAAATTCTTGCAAGAAGAACAAAAAATAACCCTGTGTTGTTGGGCGAACCCGGCGTTGGGAAAACAGCTGTTGCTGAAGGACTTGCAATAAGAATTGTCAATGCAGAAGTTCCCGACATTTTAGAGGGTAAAAAAGTAATCCAATTAGATATGGGGCTTTTGGTTGCGGGAACAAAGTATAGAGGGGAATTTGAAGAACGTCTCAAAAAAATAATGGATGAAATCAGGCAAGCGGGCAATGTCATTCTCGTAATTGACGAAATGCACACACTTATCGGTGCGGGTGCCGCAGAAGGTGCAATTGATGCGGCGAATATATTAAAACCCGCATTATCTCGTGGCGAAATTCAGGTTATCGGTGCAACAACACTTGATGAATACAGAAAATATGTCGAAAAAGATTCGGCTTTAGAAAGACGTTTTCAGCCTATTATTATTGAAGAACCATCAGTTGATGAAACGATTGAAATTATTAAAGGGCTTCGTCCGAAATACGAAGAACATCATAAATTAAATATCTCTGATGAAGCAATTATCGCGGCTACAAAATTGTCTTACAAATATGTAACTGACAGATTTTTACCAGATAAAGCAATTGACGTAATTGATGAAGCAAGTTCAAAGGTAAGACTTCAAGTCAGTTCGCTTTCTCCTGAAGGTAAAGAGCTTGATAAAGAGCTTCGCGGATTAATTAAAGAGAAAGAAGAAGCGATTAGAAACCAAGAATTTGAAAGAGCCTCTCAACTTCGCGATGAAGAAGCTGAAATGAAAGACAAAATTCGTGAAATGTCTGCAAAATGGCGGGAAGAACATGAAGCAAACAAGCCAACCGTGGGCGAGGAGCATATTGCTGAAGTAATCTCAACCATGACAGGTGTTCCTGTTACAAAGCTTACTGAAGGTGAAAGTGAAAGATTGTTAAAACTTGAAGATACACTACACCAAAGAGTAATAGGTCAAAGTGATGCAGTTGTGTCAATTTCAAAAGCGATAAGACGTGCAAGAGTAGGCTTAAAAAGCCCTAATAGACCGATTGGAAGCTTTATTTTCTCTGGTCCGACAGGGGTGGGGAAGACGGAACTTGCAAAAGCGCTTGCTGAATCTATGTTTGGCTCGGAAGACAATATGATAAGAGTTGATATGTCTGAATTTATGGAAAAACATTCAACGGCAAAACTTATCGGTTCGCCTCCGGGATACGTCGGATATGATGACGGCGGACATTTGTCAGAAATTGTTCGTAAAAAACCTTATTCGGTTATTCTTTTCGATGAGATTGAAAAAGCTCACCCTGATGTGTTTAATGTCATGCTCCAAATCTTGGATGACGGAAGATTGACTGATTCTAAAGGGCGCCATGTTAATTTTAAAAATACAGTAATAATTATGACTTCAAACGTTGGTGCAAGTATGATTGCCTCTCAGTCTAAGCTTGGATTCTCCACAGCACAAGACGAAAAGAAAGATAAGTACGAAAAACTAAAAGATACGGTTATGGAAGAACTGAAAAAAGCGTTCCGTCCTGAATTCTTAAACAGAATTGATGATATCATTGTATTTGCTCATCTTTCTAAAGACGAAATCAGACAAATTGTTGACTTGATGTTGAAAGATTTATTTAAGCGTTTGGCTGAAAGAGATTTATCGATTGAAGTTACCAATGAAGTTAAGGATTTCTTGGCAAAAGACGGATATTCCGATACTTATGGTGCAAGACCTTTGAGAAGATTAATCCAGAAGAAAATCGAAGATGTTCTTGCGGAAGAAATTCTCACGAACAAATATGCCGCGGGCGACACTATTATTTTAAAAATGGAAGATGACAAAATTGTATTCGCTAAAGACAATAATCCTCCAAAGAAAAAAGAAGAAGAAGTTGTTAAATAAAGCCTGACAATCCACAGTTACCTGTTGTTGGGTTAGAAAATCCAGTCTATTTTTCGATTTAAGCCAGCTTTAGCTACGTTCAGATTGATATTTTAACCCTATAGTTCCGGTAAATCACCTTTTACGTCAGCTATTTCATCTGAACCCAAATCGAAAACTTCATGTAATATTTTTAATGACCGTGAAGCATCTTCTTTGTCAACAATACAACTTATTTTAATTTCGCTTGTTGAAATCATTTTTATGTTTACGCCTAAATCTGCGATTGTTTCAAACATTGTTGCAGCAATCCCCGGTCTATCAACCATGCCTGCACCAACAATCGAAATTTTTGCAATATTTTCATCAACTTGGATTGATTTTGCATTTAAGTCGGTCTTTATTTTATCCAAAACATCCCGCGCGCGGGCAACATCCGCTTTATCAATCGTAAAAGCAATGTCGTTAGTATTGGAAACTGTTCTTGCGTAGGATTGGATAATCATATCTACTGAAATATTTTCTTTTGCAAGAGCTCCAAAAAGTCTCGCTGCATTACCCGGAACGTCAGGAACATCACAAATTACTATTCTTACTTGGGATAAATCTGCCGCTACGCCAGTTACAGGTTTGTATATTTCCATGTTTTTTGCTCCTATTATTAAGGTTCCTAAATTATCTAAATTAAAAGTGCTTCGCACTCTCAACGGGACATTAAACTGTTTCGCCGTTTCTACCGAGCGCGGATGAAGAACATTCGCCCCAACCCTTGCAAGTTCAAGCATTTCTTCGTAAGAAATATTTTCCAATTTGGATGCATTCGGAACTATTCTTGGGTCTGTCGTGTAAACACCCTCCACATCAGTATATATGTCGCATCTTGAGGCTTTTAGTGCCGCTGCAAGTGCGACTGCAGAAGTATCAGAACCTCCACGCCCCAATGTCGTTATTTCTCCGTCTTCGGTTATGCCTTGAAAACCCGCTACGACTATTATATTTCCCGCTTTTATATTTTTTTTCAATTTGTCTGTTTTTATATTTATAATTCTCGCTTTTTGGTGAACATCTTCCGTAATTATTCCTATCTGCATTGCGTTCAAGCTCACCGCGTTGTAGCCTTTTGCCTGAATTGCCATTGTCAAAAGTGCTATGGAAACGCCTTCTCCGGTAGAAAGAAGCATATCCATTTCTCTGGCTGAAGGATTTGGATTGATTTCTTTTGCCAGTTTAACCAAATAATCGGTAGTATGACCCATCGCAGAAACGGCAACTACTACATCATTTCCCAGTTCTTTTTCTTTTATTACGGCATCCGCTACTTTTTTTATCTTTTCAGTATCAGCTAATGAGGTGCCGCCGAATTTTTGTACAACTATTTCTTTCATTTTTACTTAACTTTTAAAAAAAGTCTTATTACCTTTCTTAATTTTCACCATTCAATCTCGCCTCTAATTCTTTTTTTTCTTCAATATATTTAAAGGAGTCGGGATAATCTTTTTCTATCTTTTCAGCAATTTCCATTGCTCTTTCCACATTATAGTCAGAAATATTTTTTTTGGCAAGTAGATAATTTACATAAAACAAAAGATTTAAACACTCTAGGTTTTTATCATCTATCTTATATGCGGTTTGTAACTTTTTTAATGCCTGTTTATAATCATTAAATTCCAATAAAAATTTTGCATAATCAATATAAACCTGCACTGTCTCCGGTTGATATTCTACAGCTTTTTGATAATAGTCTCTCGCTTTGGGAGTATTTCCGTCCAGAAAATAAGCATTAGCTATTTTTTGGTAATTCCCCACCATTTTTGCCGAATATTTTAAGACAAGAGAGAAGTATTTTATCGCCTTTTTATAATCTTTTTGGTCAAAACTAATTTGTCCCAAGCAATCTAAAGCTGATGTATTTTGAGGGCTAAGTTCAAGTGTTTTTTGCATAAATATTGTTGCATTATCATAATCTTTTAGTTTATAATATGAAATTCCCAGATATGCAAATCCAAGTTCATTTTCACCATCAAGCTCAATGGCTTTTTGAAATTTCTCTTTTGATGCTTCATAATGCCCGAAGGTCTGCAACGAAATCCCCCATGAGATGAGCAAATAATAGGTTGTATTACATTCTTGTTGCCCCAATTCATAGTACTTAAAACATTCTGATTCATTGTTCAAATTCATATAATTTTCGGCAATAAGCATGTATGTTTCAATTTTTTTAGGATAGATTTTAATTGATTTTAATGCGTAAGAAAGACTTTCTGTGTGGTCATTTTCGCGAAAATAAATATACGCAAGATAATAAAAAGACTCATAATGATTAGTGGCGATAGATGTTATTGTTTTAAATTTTTCTTTTGCCTTTTCAATATCTTCAAGCTCAATATCCACGAGTCCTAAAAAATAAAGCGCCGTAAAATTTGAACTGTTAGATTTACAAGCTCGCTGAAATTTTTCTTTTGCCTGTGAAAATTTCTTTTGTCGCATCAACGATATACCCCAATTCAAGACGACATCCGAATTATTGGGTTCTATTTTTAAAGCCTGAATAAAATTTTTTTCTGCCGCATTATAGTCTTTCATTTCTATCAATACATTCCCCAAAAAACAATATGCCTTTGCACTGTTACTATCAAGTCTTAGCGCTTTTATATAAAATTCTTTCGCTTCTTCATATTTTCGCTCTATCAGTTTCAATACCCCCAGATTTATATAGGCTTCTGGCGTTTGATGCGCCATAAGAGTTGAGGAGACCAATTTGCGTTCAGCCTCCTCAAGATTCCCACATTCAGCAAAATATATTCCCCAATTAACGTAAGCAATAGCGGGCATATATGGATTTTGAACAACCTTTTTGTAGTCGTTAACATCAAAATCAAATTTTTTAATCCGTTCAATAATTTTTTTTAGGAATTCAAAAGACAATCCACAACCTCTCTAAATGCCCCGTTGCCTCCAAATTCATTCGTAATTTGGATACCCTCGACTTTTTTAACTGAGTGTGTTGAATTTGGAACTGTTATTTTTGTTGATGCAAAATTTAAACAATCGATATCATTAATATCATCACCTATATACAAAAATTCAGATTGTTTTAAGCCGTGTTTTTGTACCATTGCCCTTAAAACATCTATTTTTATGCGAATATTTTGGTGAGTTTCTTTTAAATCAAATCGTTCTGCCAATAGGTCTATCAGCGGATTTTTTTCACCTGAAATAAAAGCCAAGTCAAATCCGGCTTTTTTTAATATTGAAACGCCCATAAGATCTTTGAAATTAATCTTTCTTGATATTTTTAAATCCTCATCTACGTAAATGCAATTGTCGGTCATTATACCGTCAAAATCGGATATAATCATTTTAATTGTCTTAGGAATCTTTAACGTCGACATTGTTTCCTTCTTGGTGTCTTAATTATAAATATTTTTTATGTACATCAAACTTTTCAGTTTGCTCTTGTTCAGGCTCTGGCTCTGGCTCTTCACTTTTAATTTCATCTTGAGGTTCTGCAATATACTCAAATTCTTTTATTAAGTTAATTGAATCTTGTCCCACCCCTATTAGAAAACGTTTATTATTAAGTTCAATAACATGTAAGTTTTTCCCCTGCCCTAATTGAGTAGTGGAGAGCACGACAGCTTTATTTAAGTCATAATTTTTTAATTGTTCTTGCACTGTCCTTGCACCTACGATATTTAATTTTGAATAAATTAATCCGGTTATATAAATCAAAAATATTACGAAAAGTAATGCGAAAACTATAGACATAATCCCAGGTTCATTTGCGTGTGTTTTTAAAGATTTTTCCAATTCCGGACTTACCGCGTCTGTTATACAAAGGGCTTTTTGTGCCGTAAGGATAAATATACTCGTTATTAAAAATAAATATTTTTTCATTTAGAACCCCTTAATTCTGATAAATATTACACAATATAATAAATGTTTGCTATAATTATTTTAGCATAAAAAAGTAAGGAAGTCTCACATGCTATGGTATGCAGTTAATCTTTTCATAATTTTAATATTTATTTTATTACTGTTAGTTTTTAAAAAAGCAGATAAAAAATGGTCCAAAATAAATGATTACTTGGGCATGGTCACTAATACAGTTAATTCTGTAAGATACGGAAATCTGGCAACTAAAATAGAAAAACTTGAGAATCCGAGTTATAAAAACCTGTCAGAGAGCATAAATCGAATGGTTGAAACGCTTAATGACAGGGAAAAAATGATTGTTGAATATCAAAATGAACTCACTCGTCAGAATAAATTTTTAGAAGCCGTCATAAACTCACTTTCTGATGGGATTTTAATTATAGATGATGATTATAATATTCTCAGAGTAACTCCGCAAATTGTCAATTGGTTTGGCGAAGACGGTAAAAAAATAATGGATAAAAATATTCTTGATTACATCCGTCCGAAGAAAAATATAAAATGTGAAAAATTTAAAGATGATGAGATTTTTATAAAAAATAATTCAGCCGCCTATTTTGAAGCAACCGCAATGAAATTAGTTCTTGAGGATAAAAAAAAGAGATACGTTATTATCATCAAAAATACAACAAACCAACAAGAATTAGAAAAACTTAGAGAAGACTTTGTTGCAACGCTAACACATGACCTTAAAGTGCCGATTGTCGCAGAATCTAACATTTTAGATTTTCTTATCAACGGCAAATTCGGTGGGATTAATGAAAAGCAGCACGAAGCAATTTCCAATATGAAAGATTGTAATCAAGAGCTTTTGGAGCTTGTTCAAATTCTGCTTGAAACTTACAAAATTAACGAGGCTGGCATAGATTTAGATAAAGAAAATATAGATTTGGGTTCTTTCATAAGAACAATTGTTGATGAAATGCAATCAATAGCCGAAAAATCGGGTTTGAAAATAGTTTTTAATCCACAAAATAATTTGACAGTTTTTGCGGATAACATTCAACTTAAAAGGGTTGTAAAAAATCTTATCCAAAATGCTATTTCACACAGTGATTCAAGCAATGATGTTAACATTGTAATCAGCCAAATTCCCAATTTTATTACCATAAGTATTATTGATTATGGGAAGGGAATTACCAAAGAAAATATAGACAAAATTTTTAATAAATATTATTCTACAGCCAAAAAATTTCGTAAAATCGGTACCGGCTTGGGACTTTATCTTTCACAACAAATCATTAAATCCCACAATGGCGAGATTGTTGTAACGAGTGAAGAAAATGTCAACACCGAGTTTTGTATAAAATTGCCGAATAATTGAAGTTCTATTGCTTAAAGTAAAATTTGTCCTGTTTCATTCTGTCAATTACGGCTTGTAGGTTTTCGTCACTGCAAACGATTGAAATCCTAAAAAATCCTTCGCCGTATTTTCCGAACGCATGCCCCGGAACAACCACAATCCCCGATTTTTGCATCAAATCGTCGGTAAATTCTTTTGAAGTTTTATATCTTGCAGGAATCGGCAACCATAAATAGAACGTTGCGTCAGGGATATTCAAATTGTCCATGTCCCAACCCAATTCTTTTAGACCTTTTACCAAAATATCACGTTTTTTCTTGAACCCTAAGTTCGCTTCTTTAATATATTCTTCACCTTCTTGTGAGTTGATAACTTCAGATGCTGCCTTTTGCAAAACTTTGAAAAGCCCTGTGTCAATAGTTGATTTAAGCTTTCCAAACATAGAAACAGCTTCTGCGTTTCCACAAATCCAACCCAATCGCCATCCGGTCATCGCATAAGGTTTTGAAAAACTAAAAAATTCAACCGCAATATCTTTTGCACCATCAACTTGTAAAATACTCGGAGGGCGATTATTTTCATCAAAATACATATCGGCATATGCCGCATCAGAGATTAAAAGAATTTTACGTGTTTTGCAAAATTCAACAACTTTTTCTAAATATTCAAAAGTAGCTGTGGCTCCAAGCGGGTTGTTGGGATAATTTATAACTAACGCCTTAATTTTGTTTTCGTCGTAGCCGTCTTTTTTCAAGTTTTTGTAAATTTCTTCCATATCAGGCATGAAATTATTCTCAAACGTGAGCGGTACTGAATACGCTACTCCACCCGACACTTTGACCATCTCTTTGTAAGAAGCGTAGCCGGGATCAGGGATTAAAATAATATCTTTGTCAGAATCGTTTTTTGTCGGATTAATCAATCCACGAATAAGGTTTGCAATCCCTTCTTTTGAGCCGATTAGGGAAAAAATCTCTTTTTTAGGATCTAGTTCGACGCCAAAACGTGCTCTCATACGTTTTGCGATTGCCTCAAGATAAAAAGCTTCCCCCTTTGGGCAGGAATATGAATGAATTCCTTTAATCTCCAAAGCTTCTTTCAATTTATCAATAACAAATTGAGGAGGATTTTTGACAGGCGCGCCCATTGACAAAGAAATCGGGCTTCTGTTTTTTGCCTCAAGCTCAGGTTTTAATCTTGCGGCTTCTTCTGTTATCTGAAACATAATATAAGTTTCAAGCGATTGTACATATTGATTAAACAATTCTTTCATACTTTCTTCCTCCTTATAAGTAGGGCATACCCGCCCATAAACATCTTTTTTAAATTATACAATAAATAAACTTTATAGTACAATATGGTTAAGGGTTTTACGACCATAGGCGACAGAGAGGGTAATATGACAACAAATGTAGAAAAAAACACAATCAAATATAAACTGGAACAAAGAGAACTCGATTACTTGAGCGAATTCGCCACCAAAAGCAGGTTTTCCATCGGCAGAAAAAAGCAAGAAGATGAATGCCCTCTTCGGACGAACTTTCAACGTGACAGAGATAGAATTTTACATTCAAAAGCGTTTAGAAGATTAAAACATAAAACGCAGGTGTTTTTATCGCCATTTGACGACCATTTCAGAACCCGCCTTACTCACACGCTGGAAGTTTCTCAAATCGGAAGAACAATCGCGCGGGCACTTGATTTGAATGAAGATTTAGTTGAAGCGATCGCATTAGGACATGATTTAGGACATACTCCTTTTGGACACTGTGGTGAAGGCGTATTAAACGAGCTTATGGAAGGTGGATTTCATCATAACCTGCAAAGTGTTAGGGTCGTGGAAGTTTTAGAAAATCTTAATCTTTGCCAAGAGACTATTGATGGGATTTTAACTCATACATGGGGATTTCAGCCAAAAACACCAGAAGGACAAGTTGTGCAGCTTGCGGATAAAATTGCCTATATAAATCACGATATAGAAGATTCAATTCGTGCGGGAATAATTGCAGAAAATGACTTGCCGAAAGAATGTATAAACTATTTTTCGTCTATTCAGAAAAAAAGATTAAATAAAATGATAGAGGAAATTATTGTTAATTCTGAAGGGAAATCGCAAATTTCTATGAGCGAAGAAGGTTGGCATCACACAACAAAACTCAGAGAGTGGATGTTCCAGAACGTTTATGTCGATTCGCCCGCAAAAAATGAAGAGGTCAAAGCAAAAGAAATAATTAGATGGCTTTTCGGGTATTATGCAGAGCTTTTATCAAAGAATTGTGAGGAAACCAAGGCAAAACGAATAGTTTGCGATTACATTTCAGGCATGACTGACCGTTACGCTATAGAAAAATTTAGAAACCATTTTATTCCAATCCCTATGATTACAAAGACAGGTGATGATTATTTATTTAGGTTGGCAAAAATAATTGATTAATCATATCTTTCGTAGAAATTCTTTTCAGGTTGATTAGATTGTGATAAAACGATTTCTTTGTACTCGTTTTTGTCAATATCAACTCCCATGTTTTTTATATCAATTTTTTTAACTTTTTTGTTTTGTGTGATATTAAAGTCATCCATAGAATAATCCTAATTTAGTATTTATGATAAAGATATTATCATAAATACTATAAAAAGAAAAATTATTGACGAAAAAGAGAAATAATGCTACACTTAAAAATAAGTAAATGAGTGGATTTTACGCTTTGCCGGTTAATTTTTAAAAAGGAAATGAGATGCTAATATGAAAATAGATTGTACTGTCAAATATACTCTTTCTCAAAATGCTAAAAAAGCATTTACGTTGGTGGAAATTCTTCTTGCAATGGGTATTCTGGGAGTAGTTGCCGTGGTAACAATTCCTCCTCTTGTTATAAATTATCAAAAGAGTCAATATGTTACTGCTTTGGAAAAAGCTTATACTGCATTTAATCAAGTTCTTAATCAAATGGCTGCGGATGCAGGATGTGTAGATGATTTAAAATGTTCGGAATTGTTTGCAAACGGCACAACCAATCAAACATTTGGGGATGAATTTATTAAATATATTAAGGTAATAAAAAATTGTGGCACAAGTACCGGGCAGGGATGTTGGTCTGTATCGACCAATGTTAATTATGACGGTACATCAATAACCGACTATCATTTTGACAATTCTTCAGAATATAAATTTATAACAGCAGATGGAATGTCTGTTCGAATTGCCAACTATTCTAATAATTGTACTCAGGGAGGAATTAACTCAAGTACCGGTGCATTAGGGTATATGTCTCAAGTATGTGGATTTATAGTATTTGATGTAAATGGTCATAAAGAGCCTAATGACCGTGGAAGAGATGTATTTCACTTTTTTATTACGAATGGGAATGGTGCTTTTTTATATCCATTTGGCGGGAAAGATGATAATTTTACAGGCTCAAACCAATGGTGGAATGATGCTGGCAGAAATGGCTGCTCTGATTCAGAGAAGATGGGTTATTATTGCCCGGGTCGTATCATTGAAAACAATTGGCAAATGGATTATTAATTAACCGTTCTTATCTTTTGTAAACATTCTATTAATATTTAGACATAACTTTTATTTAAAACTATTTTGAAGTATAATGTTCTTGGAAATACTTTATATCGGGAGAATGAGAGAGAGAAAAAGTAAATAAGAAAAGAACGTTTTTTATTATTTACTTATTTTCAGGGGGGAAATGAGAGTTTTACACTCACGTTATATAACAACAAAAATATTAATATTTTTGTCTATAATTTTAACTACAACTTCGCCCATTTTTGCGCAAGAGGTGCAATCTTCTGATGCAGGTTCACAGCCCAATATTGAAGTAAAAATGCCCAAAGAAATCAAAAAAACGAAGCAAAATAATGTTGAAGATGCGGTGTACATCAAAGATATCGAAATTGTCGGAACAAATATTATTAAGCCTGAATATGTTTTGAATAGGTTGCAGCTTCAGCGTGGAGAAGAATTTAGCAGGAATATAATTCAAAACGATTTAAAAAATATTTATCAAATGGGATTTTTTACGGAGAAAATGAAAGCAATTCCAATATCAAACCCCGATGGTTCTATTACTTTAAAGATAGTATTGGAGGAAAATACTCCAATAACAGATTTTACGATTGATGCAAATACGGTTGTTTCAAACGAGGAAATCCTCCAATTTTTAATGCCGTTAAAAGGCGAACCTCAAAATATAGCAGATATAAATTCGGCTATCCAAAAAATTCAGGATTATTACGTTTCAAAAGGTTACATTTTGGCTCGAGTAGATTCGCTCTACGACGATCCGGACGGCACAATCAATATCCATATAAATGAGGGGGAAATTAATAAAATTTTGATTTCAGGGAATGAAAAAACAAAAGATTATGTTGTCGCCAGAAATATTTTAACCGAAGCCGGAACAGTTTATAACGAAAATTTAATAAGAGAAGATTTAGTCAGATTATATGCTACACAGGCATTTAAGGATGTTAAAAGGGATATTGAACCTTCTGCTGAAGCACCTACAAAATATGATGTAACAATACAGATTGAAGAACAGAGAACGGCGTCTGTTTCATTAGGTGGCGGGCTTGATTCTGCGACAGGGATTTTTGGCTCGGCGGGGATTGCGGATAATAACTTTAGAGGACTTAATCAAAGGGTCGGTTTGAATGTATTGGCTGGCTCCGGGATTGTTTTAAACGATTCTTCAATAATAAATCACATGAACATTCAGGCTGAACTAAGTTTCTTTGAACCGCATTTTTTAAATGCGGATAATTCGTTAATGAATAAAATTTTCTTCAGAGATTTCGGAAGTTATCAGATACCACTTGCAATCGAACGCAGAATTGGTGCAGAGGCAACAATCGCGCACAAAGTTAAAAGTAACAAGCATTTAACAAGCACTCTTTCGCTCGGATTGGAAAATGTTAATGTTAGAGAGGGTGATTATGATGCAATCGCGGGTCTTTATTCAGCACATAATATTGATATTTCAGAGCGTGCCAGACAATTGCAAGGTGGAACTTTCTTGTCTTTAAGCCCCGGCTTAATTTATGACACAAGAGATACGGCGATAAATCCGAGAAACGGTCTTCTTGCTAATGTAAGATTTGATGAAGCGGTTGATTTGGCAGGATTTGCGAACAGTTATGGGAAATTGACAGGGTCGGTTAAAAAATATATGCCTGTCGGAAAAAAATCGTCTTTATCTTTCTTAGCTCGGGGAGGCGGAAAGGCTTGGGGCGATATGCCTGAGGTTATGGCGTATCGATTGGGCGGCCCTTATTCTATAAGGGGTTACAGAATGAGCGGAGTTGGGACAGGGGATGCTTTTATAATGGGATCTGCTGAACTCGCGACTCCTATTCCATTTTTGGATAAGCTTAAAGTCCAATTCCTAGACAATGTACGAATGACATTCTTCTTGGATGCGGGTAAAATATTTAGTCCGACTGTAACTGATGTTATCTATGATAGACCGATGCAGGCAATTACGGCAGGGATGGGCTTAAAGGTTTATATTCCGGGAATGGGGCCGTTGTCGGTTGATTATGGTATCCCTCTCACAAATTCAGGAGCGACAGGTTCAAGAGGTTATTTCACATTTGGTGTTGGCGATATGATGTATTAAATGAATAAAGAGTAAAAAAAGTAATTACAGAAGGAGGCATTATGAACAAATTTAAATTTATGATTTCAGCGGTTTTGGTATTGGGGTTAGCATCTTTGCACAGTGCTGCACAAGCAAGCGGAATTGGGTTTATTAATTACAAAAAAGTTCAGGAAAATTATTCCTACGCTCAAGATGCGATTAAGCAGGTTGATGCAAAAGCGCTTGAATTACAACAATATTTAGTTGATAAGGAAAAAGAATTTAAGGCACTTGATACACCTGTAAAGAAGAAAAATTTTGAAGAAAAAACGGCAAAAGATTTTAAAGATAAACAGGATGTTTATTTGAAGTTAAAAACTGAAAAAGAAGAAATAGTTTACGGCAAAATCCAAGACGTTGCCAAGCAAATTCTTATTGACCAACAGCTTGATGCGATAGTCGATTTCAGAATAATTTTTGTCGGTGGGGTTGATATTACCGACTTGGTTATTCAGAAACTAAACAGTAAATAGTAGGTCGGGCATTCCTGCCCGACAACATGAGGTGAGTAATTGCGAATAGTAGATTTGATCGACAAAAAGAAAAAAAATGGAATCCATTCAAAGGCAGAGATTGATTTTTTGATTAATTCACTGATGGATGGCTCCGTTTTGGATTATCAAATTTCAGCTTGGCTTATGGCTGTTTACTTTAACGGAATGAACGAAGACGAAACAACTTTTTTGACAGAGGCTTTGATTAATTCAGGCGAAAAAATTGATTTAAAGGAACTTGCAAAAAATGTTGTGGACAAACATTCAACAGGTGGCGTTGGCGATAAGATTACATTAACGCTTATTCCGTTATTGGCGGCTTGCGGGATTCCTGTCGCGAAATTATCAGGTAAGGGATTGGGGCATACAGGCGGAACAATAGATAAACTTGAAGCAATTCCTAATTTCAGAACAAATTTGTCGATTGAACAGATAATAGTTCAGGTGAACAAAATCGGCGTGGCGATAGCGTCTCAAACCCAAAGATTAACCCCTGCCGATGGGAAACTTTATGCACTCAGAGATGTTACAGCGACGGTTGACAGTATGCCGTTGATAGCATCTTCGGTTGTGTCAAAAAAAATCGCATCCGGTGCGGACAATATTATTCTTGATGTAAAGTATGGCTCGGGCGCCTTTGTCAAAACTCCCGAAGAAGCCGTTATACTGTCAAATTTGATGACAAAGATAGGTAAAAAACTTAATAAATCAATAATTGCAGTGGTTACTTCAATGGAAGAACCTTTAGGTAGAGCTGTGGGAAATTCGCTTGAAGTTATTGAATCGATTGAATTTCTCAAAGGTAAAACGCAGGGTGATTTGACTGATTTGACCTATGAATTTGCGGCAATTGCGCTTCTTCAAGTCGATAAGTTTAAAGACATTGATGAGGCGAAAGAATATCTGAAATCAATTGTTAAATCAGGCAAAGCCATTGATAAGTTTAGAGAATTAATTATAGCACAGGGCGGAACCCCTGAAATTATAGAGGATTATAAAAAATTTAAGCAGGCAAAATATATAATTGAAATTAAATCCCCAAAGGAGGGCTTTGTTCAAAAAATTGATGCTTACAAAATCGCTTATGGTTGTAAGCTTTTAGGTGCAGGGCGTGAGAAAAAAACTGATGATATAGATTACAGCGTAGGGATTTATTTAAACAAAAAGCATGGTGAGTTTTGTAAACTAGAGGAAACACTTTACACGATTTATTCAAACGACGAGGGCAAAACAAGACTTGTGCAACAAATTTGTGAAGATGCATTCGAATTCTCAACCCAAATACCTCTTCAAACCGATTTAATATACCAAATCATAAAATAAAAAGGAAAAAATATGTATAAAGGACTAAGAATGCAATATGTTATCAAATCAGTTCAAAGTGATAATCCCAAATTACTTGAGGATTTGCTGAACGAGATGTCGCAGGCAGGCTGGGATTTGTACAGTATGCATGAAGTTGAAACAGATGAAGGGTTTCAGTTTAATTGCATTTTTGCAACGGAGGATTCCATCAAAAGTGACACTGAGGACGAGGATGTTGTAAATATTACAACTTTCAAGAGTCAAATGGAAAAAATGCTTTCCTCGACTCTCTCACCTTACGAATCATGCAAGGAAATTCAGGCAAAAATAAAGGAGCAAAGAAAAAAAATTGCTAAAATAAAAACTCAGCTTGAAGCTCAATCCGAAGAGCCAATTTCTAAAAATCGAAACCAATTGAATAATGAAATATCTCAAGGGTTGAAAGAGCTTGACGAATTAAGACAAAAATTAATCAGAACAATTTCACCCGAATCAATGTACTCAAAAATTCGTCAGGAAAAATTGTCGATTAATTTGAGCGAGGAGGCAATGGAGCTTGTTAATCCTGATTCAGGCGGGGCTTTGATAGCTGAAACCGTAAAAATTCGACAAAAACTTGCCGAGGAATTGGGCTATGTGATGCCTAAGATTATTTTTGAAGACGATGAAAAACTTAACACTTGCGAATTCAGCATAAAAATAAGAGGAATTGAAACCATTAACTCGTTTGTTTATCCCGATTATTTAATGTTCTTTGAAGATGATTTAAAATTGGATAAAAAGCAAAAGGGCGTTATTTATTCGATTGATGAAATTACAGGTAAAAAAATTGTTTGGGTTGAAGAAAAAAAGACAAAAGATTTTTGGCAAAATGGGCTAAAATCCGCTGAATTTGTAGCAAGACTATTGGAACATGTCGTTATCAAAAATATTGACGAATTATTTGATTATTCTGATGTAAATCAGTATATGGAAATTGTCGGTGAAAAAAATATGTTTTTAATCGAAAACATTATTCCTGATTTTGTTTCTGTTGCTGAATTAAGATACCTTTTGGCGAATTTATTAAAGGAAGATATTTCAATAAAAGATATTGTTTACATTTTTGAGAAAATAAATGATTTTTCTAACGAAGATTCAAAAGAAGATTTATTTGCAAAATTGAGATTGTCGCTTTCGAGATATATAAGTAAAAAAGTTTCAAACGAAGACGGGGTGATTCAAGTTTTGGAATTGTCTGAAAAGACTTATCATAATTTATTTTCCAAGATAAATTCAAACAACGATATAATAAGAATTGATACTGTCAAAATCGAAAAAATAGCGGGGTCTGTTTTTAAGAAAATCAAAAAAAACAACATAGATTTAGCTAATTTGATAATATTGGCACCGATTGAAATTCGCCACATGTTTTTTATGATTATGTCACAGTTTATCAATAATATTAAGGTTATTTCAAGAGAAGAAATCTCAAATGGTTATACGATAGAAATATTGGATGAGATATAGTTAAAGCAAAGATTATCAGCGCTCCTTTCTCTTGCTTTTAGAGGGAGAGTTGGGTGAGGGATAGAAAACAATACAATACAAAGGAGAGAAAATGCGTGCAGTTGTGTTCGACGAGGAATTAAAATTAGTAAACGATTACCAAAAACCAACGCCTAAAAAGGGTGAAGCGTTGATTAAAATAAATCTGGCAGGAATTTGCAATACGGACTACGAAATTACCAAAGGGTATATGGGCTACAAAGGAATTTTGGGGCATGAATTTGTCGGGATAGTTGAAGAAATTAACGCCGATGACAAATCGCTTTTAGGCAAGCGTGTTGTTGGCGAAATCAACTGTGCTTGCGGGAATTGCGAATTATGTCACCAAGGGCTTGAAAGACATTGTTTTAATCGCCAAACACTTGGGATTTGGCAAAAAGACGGATGTTTTGCCGAATATCTGACAATGCCTTTGGATACGCTTTTAGAAGTTCCTGAAAATGTAACAGATGAGCAGGCTGTTTTTGTCGAACCTTTGGCGGCAGGGCTTGAAATCCTTGAACAGCTTCATATTCAACCGATTCAAAAAGTTATTATTTTGGGAGACGGCAAACTTGGGCTTACGACAGCATTGGCGTTAAATGCTAGTAATATAAACGTTCTTTTAGTCGGAAAACACCAAAATAAACTCGATATCGCTAAAAATCAAGGAGTACGGACTAAATTGTTGTCTGATTTTGAAATCAAGAAAGAATACGATTTTGTTGTCGAGGCAACCGGTTCAATTTCGGGATTTGAAACAGCTTTGAATTTAACAAAACCGCGCGGAACGCTGGTCTTAAAAAGCACGGTTGCAGCATCAAAAGAGTTCAATTTAGCACCGATTGTAATTGACGAGATAAGAGTTCAGGGTTCGCGTTGTGGACGATTTGCGCCTGCATTAAGACTTTTGGCGTCGGAAAAAATAGACTTTGGTCCTTTGGTATCGGCAGTTTATCCAATTGATAAGGCTATTGAAGCTTTTGAGGCAAATAGGAAAAAAGATACACTTAAGGTATTAATAAAATTTTAAGAAAAAAGTAATGGAAATGGGCGAAAAATCTTTGATTTTTCGCCCATTTCCATTTAATTAAAATAATTCTTGGCTTTGAGTTATTTTTCATATAGAATAGTCTTATGCTTAAGAAAATGACGATATTAGACAGATATATTTTAAGGCAGGTCATTGAAATGTTTATTATGGGTGTTTTTGTTTTCACTTCCATAATTTTCGCTTCGGATACCTTTATTACCTTGATAAGACAGATTGCACTTTACGGAATCCCTTTTAAAGTGGCATTAATGATAATTATTTTGAATTTACCATCCGTTTTTGTAATGACAATACCAATGGGGGTTTTATTGGCAACGGTAATGACATTGAATAGATTAAGCTTGGCGTCTGAAATTACAGTCATGCGCTCTTGCGGAATCGGTTTAAACAGAATTGCAAAACCAATATTTATCTTTGCGTTGATAATGTCTATCGCCAGTTTTTTTATTAATGAAACAATTGTTCCGATTACCACAAAACAGTCTAAAGATTTAGCATTATGGGCATTGGGGCAGAAAAATATTCCTGAAGGAAAACAAAATTTTATTTTCAAGGAGTTGCAAAACAACGGAACTCTGAAGCGGTTGTTTTATGTTGGACACTGCAAAAACAAGGTTTTGCATAATATTACTGTTTTGGATTTGTCAAAGCCCGATACAATTCAGGTACTTCAAGCTCAAGACGGTTCAACGTCGCCTGCAGGTTGGCAATTTAACAGAGGTGCCATTTATACAGTTGCCCAAGAGGGAGAAATTCTTAATACAACTTTCTTTGAAAATTCTGTTGCCCAGTTCGGAATTGATTTGTCAAATGAACTAAAACAAAATGTCGCTAAGGAACATAATTTTGTTTCACTGTTAAATTATATAAGGCAACATCCCGATAAAATTTCGGAACAAAGAAATCTTTATCTGGTTTCGTTGTACGATAAAATAGCTTTGCCGCTGACTACAATTGTTTTGGTTTTGGTTGGGGTTCCACTGGCAATCACTCCACCAAGAGTCAGATATAACAGGGGGTTCTTGTTTAGTATATTAATAATATTCACTTATTATTTAATAAGGGCACTGTCTATTTCCTTTGGAGAAGCAGGTTCCTTGTCGCCTTTTCTTGCGGCTTGGATGGCTAATATTTTACTTTTGATAACGGGTACTGTTTTATATTATAGAAAAGTTTACACAATTAATTAATTACATCTGATTTTCTAGTCTTTTTGCAAGTCTTTAGCAATTTGATAAAATATATTGTGTATAACCGCAGCTCCAACTGTTAACCCAACTCCGACAGATACAAATGTCTTTGTAGGTCTAATACTTTTTGTAAATGCCTCAAGAAATTTTTCAGCAACTTTTTTTGTTATTTTAACACTATTTTTGATTTCTGATAGCAAAATTTTGTTTATTTCTTTAATTTTTGAGCTCGATAATTTATTATCCTGTAAACGGACAAAAACATCTACCTCGTCGAGATTGATGTTTTTGATTTTAATTAAAGTTGCATTGTATCTTTTGTCTTTTTCTTGGGTAGTAAGAGGGATTGCCCATTTTAAAGCATATCCTCCAATGGCACCAATTGCGGCAGCTTTGGTATAGCTTATTCTTCCCGAATTATTATTTTGTACTACTTCTACTGCCATAGCTAATAAACCTCTACTTAACTAAGTTGCAATTAATTATTCAATTTTAACCCTCAAAATTTTTATTAAATTTTTACCAGTTTATCACATGTCTATTTTTTTGTCAAGTGATTTATCAAGCTGAGAATAAACATGATAACAACAAGCGCAATTATATATATAACATAATGTTTAATAGAGCCGACAAAGTAAGAGGCAATGGCTCCTGCAACAATTGCAATGGAAGTTAAAATGGCAACGGTCATGTTTTGGCTAAAACCGGCTTTTAGTAATTTATGGTGAATATGCTCAGAATCGGCAACAAAAGGCGATTTCCCCTTGGAAATTCTTCTTAAAGATGCATAAGTAATATCAATAATAGGTACTGCAAGAACAACGAAAGGAAGCATAATGGCCAAAGTAGCCACTTTCATAACTCCTGTAATAGAGAGAGTGGCAAGTAAAAATCCCGCAAATAACGCCCCTGAGTCACCCATAAATATTTTTGCAGGGTTAAAATTGTAGGTTAAAAATGCCAACATTGAGCCTGCTAAAATAAATGCTATTAACGCACTCATCGGATTTGGCGGCACCATCGCAACAGCAATTATTCCCAAGGTTATTGAATTTACAGTTATTACAGAGCCAGCCAGCCCGTCTATCCCGTCAATAAAATTCACGGCGTTACTTATTCCGACTATCCATAAAAGCGTTATCAAATAGGAAAAATGTCCTAATTGAATAACTCCGCCAAAAGGATTTATAATAGAATCGATTTTTACCCCAAGCAAATAAACCAGCGTAGCAATCGCGATTTGTATAAATAATTTGAATTTTGCGTTTAAAGTATAAACATCGTCAACCAACCCAAGGAAAAACATCAATGAGCTTCCGAGAAGTATACCTGAAAGCAAACTCCCGTAAGGGTAGTAGCTTAAAAAAACCAGAAACAAAAAAGTCAACATGGTGCTTGAAAAAATAGCTACCCCACCTAGTCTTGAAATTGGTTTTTTATGAATTTTTCGTTCGTTTGGTTCATCAATCAACCCCTGCTTCTTTGAATAAGCAATGACTAACGGCACAATAAAAACTCCTAACAGGTAGGATATTACTGCTCCGATTATATGTGCTTCCGATAATTTAATCATTGTTTTTCCCTTTTAATAAAGCGGGTATTTCAGGCAAAGTTTCAAAGAACGTTCTTTCAAATTCTTTAATCCCAGTTCATTATCCGACGAAAATACTGCAGATGCAATAATTTTTGCAACTTCGTTCATATCTTCTTCTTTAAACCCTCTTGTTGTTACGGCAGGTGTCCCAAGCCTTATTCCACTTGTTACGAAAGGACTTTGAGGATCATTTGGGACTGTATTTTTGTTTGCGGTAATCCCAACTTTTTCTAAAATATTCGCTATATCTTTACCTGTTTTATTATATTTTCTTAAATCAAGTGTCATTAGATGATTCTCAGTGCATCCGCCCACAATCTCCATTGCTTCGTCTATAAGTCCTGTTGCAAGAGCCTTTGCATTTTTGACAATTTGCTCAGCGTAAGTTTTAAATTCCGGCTTTGAAGCTTCCAAAAGCGCGATAGCCTTTCCGGCAATAATGTGTTCAAGCGGTCCGCCCTGAACACCCGGAAAAACTGCTTTGTCAATTCCTGCGGCATGCTCGTCTTCGCACATGATAATTCCGCCTCTCGGGCCTCTGAGCGACTTATGAGTTGTTGTTGTTATAAAATGTGCATAGCCTGCTGGTGATGGGTGAACTCCGCCGATTACAAGCCCTGCAATATGAGCAATATCTGCCATTAGATAGGCTCCAATACTGTCTGCAATCTCTCTAAATCTTTTAAAATCAATTATTTTCGAATAATTACTTGCCCCGCAAATTATCATTTTAGGTTTGTGTTGTTGAGCCAGTTTTGCGACTTCATCGTAATTTATGCACCCATTCTCATCAACTCCGTAACTTACCACATTGAAATACATTCCTGAAAAATTAACAGGAGAACCATGTGTTAAGTGCCCGCCGTTCGACAAGTCCATGCCCATAATTGTATCACCGGCTTTAAGTGCATATAAAAACACAGCCATGTTTGCCTGCGCGCCGCTATGTGGCTGAACATTAGCATGCCCGACATTAAAAAGTTTTTTTGCCCGTTCTTGAGCCAATTCTTCTATAACATCAACATTATCGCAACCGTTATAAAATCTTTTATAAGGTTTTCCCTCTGCGTACTTATTTGTCAATACACTTCCGCATGCCGCCATAACGGCTTTTGACGTAAAGTTTTCACTCGCAATGAGTTCAATTGTTGTCTGCTGTCTTTTAAGTTCTTTTTCAATATATTCCGCAACCTGCGGGTCGACTTGTTTTATAACGTCTAACTCCATTTATCCCCCTTTTTACACTCTATAATATATTATAGAATAAAAATAATATTTAACAATTTCGGCAATATTTCTCAATATTAAAAAGGGACATCTTTCATAAACAAAAGATGTCCCTTAAATTTGATTTTTACAATAGAACCTTACTCCAATGGAATGGTTAAAACTTGCCCAATTTGAAGGTTATTTGGATTAGACATCTTATTTGCTACCTTAATTTTCTCAATCTTAGAATGGTCATATTTGCCATAAAATCTAATAATTATACTTTCTAAAGTATCACCGTTTTTAATTGTATAAGATTCTGTCCCCTTGGCAACTATTGTTTCGTCATTAGTTGTTTTATCAGCAGGGATAAAAGTTAATCTTGCTTTTTCTTTGACTTTTGCAGTTGGAATAATATCTCGTGAGCCTGTGCCTTGAACCGAAAAACTTAACAAAGTTGTCATAATCAACATTGCAATAGCACCTGCGATAAAACCTGTAGCAAGATAAATCCCCGGAGATTTTTCTTCTTTTTGGTTAACCTTAAAATTTTGCCATAACACATCCAGTTCTTTTTCTTTATTCGCACGAACATAAACGCCCGGAGATGCATCATAAGGCTGCTTCCTGTTTTTTGATAATTCCTCAAGAACCATCATTCTTTCTTTTGATAAATTTGATCTTCTTAACGTTGAACTTTTCATAGAACCTCACCACTACTATTTCATTATAATTAACATGATATTCGCAAAATATACTTTTTGTCAAGAAATACACATTTTGTATTACATTTCTCAACATTTGAAACGTAAAAAAGTTTAAATTTAGTACTAAGCTTTTCTTTTTCGTTAATAAAAAAATTCCTTCTCACCTATAATGAGAAGGAACTTAAGTCCATAATATATTTATTGCATAGAAAGATTTTTTTAAAAGTGTAAGCTAGCAACATTTTAAACCAAACCCGCTAAAAGAAAAATCTTATCGCAACCCCGAAAAAGTGCTTGGATGAAACCAACTTACACCTTAATAATACACTTTTTTAAAGGGTTTTTCACCATCCTAAAGAGTAACATTCTATGCATGTAATAGTTAATAAGAATTAGGACAAAGGAGTTATAAAATTCTTATGCTTTGATTGTACCTCGTTATAAGTAAAACTTATAACATACTGTAGGCAATTTCGCTTGGTTAAATGTTTTTATATTGATATAGGATATTATTGACTGGGAGAATTTATACATGGGGGATTTGCAAATTGAAGCACCTAAAACACTTCAACCGCCTATACTATTAAATAAGACAAATACCATCAAAAATAGCGGACATCATGCTCTTGTTTTCAACTATAAAGGTGGTGCTACACAAGATTCAATTCCCAAGCCGCTAATAGGTGAGTTTAAACAAGGGTTTTTAAGTGACTGTTGGCTTTGTGCAATTGCAAAATCCCTAAGCCTCGATCCTGAAGGCAATAAACAACTTTCCAAAATGATAAAAAAAGAAGGGAATAGTTATACCGTTACTTTTACTAATGATGTTCAGTTTAAAGTTTCAGATAAAGAAATTAGTGATGAGAAAGTTCGCTTTCGAGACGGAACTCCAGCTCAAAAACCCAGTATGATTTATTTTATAACTGAATTCCCATTTGTCAAATTAAAACATAATCCTTATGTCACTTATTCTACTGGAGATAAAAATCTTCGTATTTTGGAAATTGCAGCAAATAAATATATACATAAATTAGCAACAGAAAACGAAAAAAAAGGGCTTCTAAATAAAGAGTATGCATCAAAAACTTGCTTGGAAAATTATACTATATCTGAAAATTTATTATTTGGTGACTTGAGCCAATATACATCCAACTGTATAGACCTAAAAAAAATAAAAGCATCCGACATAGCAATGGTTGGTACAAATTCAGATTCAGCATTTAATAATTTGATGAATAATGGAATTTCTCATCATGCGTATTCTGTAAAAGCAATAGATAAACATAATAATATTATCACACTGATAAATCCGCATAACACAAAAGATGAACCTTTATGTCTTTCCTTCGACGATTTTTATAAAAGATTTTCAATGGTAACATTAAAAGGGAAATATAAAGATACAATTACGCTTACTAATATAAGACAAAATATAGATAATTCTGCTTTTATAAAAAAAACAATTCAGATTGCTGAAAAACAAGAACCTAAAGAACTTTCACAGGCCTATGCTTCAGCAGGTCCTAAGTTGCTTGGAGAGGCAGGAGAAAAAAAATTGAAGGCGAAATTCATAGCGAACTTGATTGAATACTCGTCAAAGGGGGCTGGGACATATGATAATAGCTTTAAAGGAGCAATTTATAGTATTGATAGTAAGGAAATGTATTATTTGGTTGATAAATATCTTAAAAGCATCCCAAATCGGGAATATACGAGCAAAGACAAAAAAGAATCTATGATTGATAAATATATAGAAGAAGAATTTTCATTTACTGATAATGCATCTTTGTTAAAATATACAGCTAAATTTAAGTAATATTCAATTATATTACAATTTCATGGATTTTTTGCAAGAACCCCGTTAGAAAATTCTTATTGAATTTTTTTTTGTTTGTATTAAAATTAATTCAGTGATATTAATACGCGGAAGTAACTCAATGGTAGAGTACCTGCCTTCCAAGCAGGTTGTTGCGAGTTCGAGTCTCGTCTTCCGCTTTTTTAGCAATATTGGCTCTTCCGCTGAAGAAAAACAGACTAACGTTTTAAGTGATTTGTAAAAAAAGTAAGGGGGAAATATTATTTTAGACTTTTTCTCAAAATATAATAATGAAACAATCGAGTTTGTCTTCGCTATTGTCGTAGTCTTTGTTTTATTCAAATTAATTGATGTTTTTGAGGAAAATATTAAAACCAAAATTCTTTTAAAACAATCCGACACAACCATTTTAGGCTTTATGCCTCTGATTGATAAATTGCTCAAAATAACAGTTATTTTTCTTGCCGTTGCAACTATATTACAAAACCATGGTTACTCTATAACTTCATTTATTGCAGGTTTTGGAATTACAGGTTTGGCTGTTGGTTTTGGTGCCAAAGAAACCATTTCAAATGTTTTTGGCTCGTTTTCGCTTTTGGCAGATAAGGCATATAAAATTGGGGATTATATTGTGATTAATCAAGCAATACAAGATAAATCAGTTGAGGGTATTGTAGAAGATATAAACCTTCGTTCCACAAAAATCAGGTGTTCTGACGGGGGACTTTTAATAGTTCCTAATAATATTGTCGCAAATGGGGTTGTTAAAAATACAAGCCAAAAAACAAGTAGCCATGAATATTAAAATCATTGCCTTGGGCAAAATTAAAGAAAAGTTTTTGAAAGAAGGTATTTCTGAATTCTTAAAAAGGCTTACCCCGTATGCGAATATGGAAATTGTTGAAATTAATCCGCTTGAAATAAAAGATGCAAATTTAACCGCAAAAGTTTTGGAACAAGAAGCTGAAAAAATCTTGGCACAAATTAAGCCAAATTCTTATGTTATAACTCTTGAAATAAATGGGGCGAATTTTTCCTCAGAAAAATTCGCCCAAAAACTTGAAGAAATAGGCAATCAAGGCTACAACGAAATTGTTTTTGTAATCGGGTCTTCTTGCGGGTTGGCAAAAATTGTTTCAGAACGGGCTGATTTAAAACTAAGCCTTTCGAGCATGACTTTTTTACATCAATTTGCAAGGCTTTTGCTGCTTGAACAAATTTACCGTGCGTTTAAAATCCAAAAAGGTGAAACTTATCATAAATGATTAAATTTATCCGAACTTAGTCTTTTAATCCTTCTAATCTATCTTCGGGTTCTGTTATGCTTGTTATTCTCAGTCCGAAATTATCCTCAATTACAACGACTTCACCGTGTGCCACTAATTTCCCGTTCGCATAAAGTTCTACAGGTTCGCCTGCGACTTTTTCAAGCTCAATAATCGAACCACGGGTAAGTTCTAAAACTTTCTTAATAGGAAGTTCAGTTCTGCCTAATTCAACCGTAAGTTGTAGTTTTATATCCATTAAGATTGCAAGATTTTTATTAGCTTCTCCTTGCATTTGTCCCAGCTCGCCAAAAGATGCAAATTTAACAGGCTGGATTGTAACCGGTTTATCTGTCTCAATTTGCTGTGTTGGTTCCACTTCCTCATTCATATTCTCTGTTACAACTTCATCAAGCTCAACCTTTTCATCGGTTGGTTCTTGAGCCTGAGTAATTTCTTCAGGTTCTTCTTGTTTTAATTTTTCGTCCTTTTCCTTTGGCATTTAAAAACCCTTTCTATACTTAATCATTAAATATATCCTTTTAATGAATCAATTGTTGCATCATATCTATCAGTTATTTTTATACATATTTTATTTTTCAATGTCCCAGGTCTTGCAAAAAATTTCTTTTCATCATTAACTTTTACTATCAAGTCTTCATTAGTTTTATTCTCAAGTTTGATAATATCGCCTTCTTTAATGTCTAAAAAATCTGCAAGTGCGATATCACACGAACCAAATAAAACACTTAGATCCACTTTGGAAGTATTTAATTTTTGAATCATTTTTTGACGTTCTTCAGTTGTCGCAACAATCCCTTTGGTTTGGAATATATGTTGAGTACTTAAATGTACTAAAATATTTTCTAAGACAGGATAGGGGAAACATAAACTTACTAAGCCGAAGTATTTGCCAGCTATTTGCACTTCAAATGTTATTAAAGCGACTATCTCACCTGAAGTTGCGACTTGTATCATTTGATAACTATTATCCAGTCCAACAACAGTTGATTGAACAGGCAGGATGCTGCTCCAAGCGATTTCAAGAGTTTTAACGGTTCTTTCAATAACTTTTTTGGCTAGGGCTTCCTCTATATCAGTCAATTCTCTTTGCCTGTTTTCACTTAAACCTACTCCACCGAGCATTCTATCTACAATACACGAGAGAACTTCAAAACTAATGCCTAAGAGTATTTGCCCCGGTAACGGGTTGAGTTCAAAAATACCAATAGTAATTGGAGAAGGCATTGAGCGCATAAATTCATCATAAGTTAATTGGTCCGTCGATACAACGTTTATTTCTATATGCATTCTTAAATAAGCTGTTAAAACAAGTGATATTTGTCTGGAAAATTCCCTGTGAACATCTTGTAAGGCTCTTAGGTGGTCTTTTGAGAATTTATCCGGGCGTCTGAAATTATATAACTTATACCCCTTTTTGTAATCTTCTTCAGAGTTATCTTCAGAGTAAGGATTATAGACATCTTCGCCTGATGTATCCATATCAAGCGTATAAGCTAAATTTGTATTAAAATTTTCATTTGACTGTGGATTTGTCATTTTTCCTCATTTTTATCCGATTATTGAATTATAAATTGTCCGAAACTAACTCTGAGAACCTCTCTCTCACCTGCAAAAATACCATTTACAGCTTCTGTTATTTGTTCTTTTGCCAACTCTTTTCCTGCAATAGTTGAAAGTTCTGCTGAAGTTTTGCTTGATAAAGTAGTAATAACTGAATCTCTTATCGCCGGTTTAAATTGAGCCATTTCAGTTTCTAAAGGATTTACAGCTGGTGCTGCGCCCTCGCCCTCGCCACCGCCATGACCACCACCATGACCACCACCACCAGCAGGGGCTTCTGCAGCTGCATCTTCAGGTTTATTTGACATTTCTAATGCTACATTGACTTTTAGATATTTCCTTGGGGCAGTATCACTTAAATTTAAAATAAAATCTCCCAAATCTACAATAAATCCTCTTTGAACTTTATCCGTATCCTCGCTTGTATCCGTTTCAGCAGCAGGAGCATTTTCATCGGCCGGCGCTATTTTGGATAGCTTTGAGCTCAGTAAATTTGATTGCAAAATATAATTGACACTAAGAAACAGAATACAAATCAAAATAGTTGTTACCAGATTTGTTATTATTCCTTTCATATTATCATCAATTGCAATTTTTGCTTTCGGTTTATCATTCCCCTCGGTTTTGGGTTTAATATCTTTTGGTTGGTTTGGTTTTGCCATTTTTTATCTCCAGTTTTTTCTTACTTATCTAATACTATTATATCAACTCTTCTATTTAACATTCTACCACTAATTGTTGTATTGTCAGCTACAGGCATGTATTCTCCGTAACCAACCGCACACAATCTTTTTGGTGATATCTTTCGGTTTTTAACCATATAATCTATGATATTAGTTGCCCTCGCTGTTGATAACTCCCAGTTTGATTGATATTTTACATTTTTTATCGGAGTGGAATCCGTATGTCCCTCTATTATAACAGGATTATCTATTTTTGTTAATACTTTAGTTATTTCATTGATGGGCTTTTGCGCATTTTCTTTTATTTTTGCAGAACCTTCATCAAATAAAAGAGTGTTATTTAGCCTTATAATTAGCCCTTTATCACCTTTTAAAAGTTTTATGGATTTAGATTGAGATATATTATCTCTTAATATTTTCTCAATATTAGCATTTTGGGTCGAATTTATTTTAGAATTTGCTTGATATTTCGTAACATTTTCGATTGGTTGCTCCGAAAATGTTTTGTGCATTTTATTTTGGAATTCGGTTAATTTTTGATTATCTATACGCAAAACAGCATACATAACCATAAACAACGCCAAAAGCATTGTAACAAAATCAGCATAAGATACGACCCAGCGGTTTATATAATCTTTGGAGTTTGTATAGTAATCATTACGCATGTTACTTATGTCCTACTATTATTTTTGTGGTGAAATTTTAGATATGCGACAAGTTTTTCTTCAATTATCGCCGGATTTTCTTGCATTAATATTGACATAATTCCTTGGAGCATAACTTCTTTTAGTAATATTTTTTCTCTTGTTTTTTGCTTAAGATTTCCTGCTATCGGAAGTAAAATAAGGTTGGCTAAACCAACTCCGTACAAAGTTGCAACAAATGCCGTCGCAATACCTGTTCCAAGTATTCGTATGTCTTGAATATTTGACATAACTTGAATTAATCCCATAACTGCACCAATAACTCCAAATGTAGGAGCATAGCCGCCCAGTGCTTCAAAAACTCTTGAGCTGATTAATTCTTCTTCTTCCTCATAAGAAATCTCTGCGGATAAAACATCATACAGTAGTTGCGGATTATTCAAATCTATCGCCAGTTGCAAGCCTCTTGATAAAAAGTTATCCCTGACGCCACTGAGAACATTTTGCAGGGCAAAAATACCGTTTTTTCGTGCATAGTAAGACAATTGAATTATGTCATCAATAACTTTTATAGTTTTGTTTTCTTCTTTATAGAAAATTGCCCTTGCATTGTTAAACGCATTTTTTATTGTTGCGTAGTTAAAGTTTAAGAGAGCCGCACAAAAAGTTCCGCCAACTACTATGAAAAACGCCGTAGGTTGGATTAAGACCAAAATCGAACCGCCTTCAAATGCTTGTGTGGCAAAAACCATAACTAAACCCGTCAAGAGTGCAAAAACAGCCGTTAAATTCAACTCATCCTCCCCAACTTTTTATATATTTTAATCCCTATTTCCAACTGCAATCATCTCATATTCGGGGGGTCTTGACCATCATCCAATAATACGAAATTTTAAATGTTTTTTGTCACTTAATCACTTTTTTATCAGGCGCAAGGATATAATTTTTTATAATATTACCACTGCTCGGATAATAGAATTCAACAAAAGGAATGGAAAGATTTTTGTATTCTTCCGCTTGAAAAAATCCGTTTTTATTTTGTTTTTTAAAAATACGTTCTATCATGTAATTAAGTTAAATCATTTTTATTAAAAAAGCGTTGGACAAATTATTTATTATTAGAATATTTTTTGCTATAATAAAATTTGATTTGTGGAAGGAATTAAGATGTCAAAACAAAAAATATTGTCGATAGTAATAGTTGTACTAATTTTATTTACGTTGTTTCCAAATATTTCAAGATTTACGCCGGAAACTAAAAATTATCAAGTTTATACTCAAGCTCTAAATGAATATAATAACAATGATTTTCTTGAGGCTTATCATTTGTTTGGGGATGTTTCAAAGTTTTCTAAAATAAAATCCGCTGCAATCTACAGGCAAGCACTTTGTGCCGATAAATTCGGCAATAAAAAAACCGAACTGAAAAAATATAACGAAGTGATTAGGACCTATCCTAATTCAATGTTAAGCCTAAGAGCAAAATATCTTAGGGCTCAACTGTTTTACCAATCCAAGAATTTTAGGAAAGCAAAAAAAGAGTTCAAAGCAATTACCAGCAAATCTCCCAAAACAGATTATGCCCTAGCCTCGCAATATTATCTTGGGTCAATTGAGTTAGAAAAAGCACAAACGACTAAAAACGATAAAAAGAAATTAAAAATCCAAAATAAGGCAATATCACACTTTAAGGCCTATTTAAAAGATGCTCCTACAGGTAAATTTGCAATTAATTGTGTAGAAAAATGGACCTCCTTAAATAGAAAATTAAATAATGAAGATAACATGCTTATCGCAAAAGTTTATCAAAAAAATAATGATTATAAAAATGCTCAAAAATATTTAAAATTCACCAACCTTAGTATTTCTTGGCCATATTTTGTAAAAAATGCTTATGAAATGAAGAACTATTCACAAGTTAGGTATTATACAGAGCAAGGTCTGAAAGGCAAAGGTGCGGAGGAAGTATTAATTAATGAAACAGAAAATGATGTTTCCCAAAATGAGAATATTTATGACGCCATTGATCTTTATTTGAAAGTTAGTGATTCACCTAAAACAGCAATTTCATATCTCTTGAGTCTTTCTGACTATTCAAATGGTCGTGACTATCTTCTTTATAAAAATTGTAATAACCTTCCTGCAATCAGCCAGAGCGCATGTTTTAATACTTTATTTTATAAATATCCTGATGGGCAATTTGCAGCTGAAGCTCTCGCAAATATTTTTTATGACAAGGTTAAATCTCAAAAATATTTTATGGCGAAAAAGCTTGGTAAAACTCATTTAGCTAAGTTTGCAAATTCAAAATCTGCCCCTAAGGTTATGTTTTGGATGGCAAAAGTTTCTGAAAGGACAAAAAATTATGAGCAAGCAAGAGCTTATTACAGAAAATTGATACGTCAGTATCCGGATGATTATTATGCCTACCATGCTTTTTTAAGTTTAAACAGATTTAGATATTTTAATGTCATAGGCCTAAAACAAAAAAATATCGAATTTCCTTATAAAAACTCCGGCTACGGATTTATAATCGAATTGGCAAACGTCAAGGATTATGGGCTTATAAACCAACTTTGCAAAGATGATGATTTCATCCAAAGTTGGTTGGCGTATTTACAAGGGAATTTTTCACAATCAGCAGTAATGGCAAGAGATGCCATGGGTAAACTGCCAAATAAACCCGATAGATTAGATTTAAGATGGCGATTGGTTTATCCTGTTCACTATTATAATGAAATCAAGCAAAATGCAGACTATTGGGGCAATGATTCGATTTTAATTCTTTCCATAATTAGAGAAGAAAGTTATTTCAATCCAAATTCCCAAAGTGCTGTTGGGGCAAAAGGGCTCATGCAACTAATGCCTGCTACGGCAAGGGAAGCCGGAAATATTGTGGGACTAAATATTCCGAATGAAAAACTTCTTTTTGCTCCTGATGTAAATATTCAATTGGGTAATGTTTACTATTCTCGGTTAAAAAGAGCTTTATTAAACAAAGATATTTTGGCTGTATTGGCTTATAACGGAGGGTTGGGTTCTGTTTCAAAATGGAAATCGGATTTAAACTACTATGATGTAGATGATTTTGTGGAGCAAATCCCTTATTCTGAAACCCAAAATTATCTAAAAAAAGTTTATAAAAGCTATTGGAACTACCTTAGAATTTATGACGGAGTTAACTTTTAAGTCCAATCAACATGCCTGCGGGCAAATCAAGGATTTCTACTTGATAATTCGGGTCGTTTTTGATTTTTTCAACAAACGATGCAACTTTTTGGGGGTGGGAGGTAATATTATCAGCCGCAATTAGTCCGCCTTTTTTAAGTTTTGGATTAATTATGTCAAAGTATTTTATATATTCACCCTTATTCGCATCAATAAAAGCAAAATCTATTTCAAAATCAATCGTCTCCAAAACCTCACACGCAGAACCCTGTTTTATCGTGATAATATCGTCCACGCCACATTTTTGAAAGTTTTCTTGGGCTAAAATAATTCTTTTTTCATAATATTCGATGGTCGTCAAATGTCCTCCCGTGTTTTGGAGTGCTTTAGCAAGCCAAATACCGGAGTACCCGTTTGAAGTCCCTACTTCAACAACATTTTTTGCACACGAAATTTTTATAAGCATGTTTAAAAAATTAGCACTTGAGCGCGAAATATTCCAAAAATCTTCTTGGGTTTGTTCAAGTTTTTGTAAAAGTTCTTGTTCTAGAATCGTAAAATTCAATTTGTTTAACCCTTTAACTTTCTAGCTACAACAACAATTTCACTTACAGGGATTTCTATAGTATTTGTTTTAATCACCTGCTTTTTGTCAAGATCCAACACCGAGTATTTATCGGCCTTTGTGTCAGTTATTAGTGCGATATTTGTGTTTTTAATCCGATATATTTTTGTTGAAAATCCTGCGGTATTTAAATTTATTATATCCGTAATCTCGTCAGTTTCCGTATCCAAAACCTGAACGATATTATTTTGCGCAGATAAGATGTATAAATTATTTTTATATACGAGCATGTCTATCGGTTTTGTCTGGACATCAACCTCTTTTATCAGCCCTAGAGTTACATAATCAATAATCGCAAGTCTGTTTTTTGTACGACTGGTTAAATAAATTTTTCCTTGAGCATATTTGATTTTAGAAATGCTTGGGAAGCTTCCGATGTTTTTTATAATAAATTCATTATCAAGTTCAATCGCCCATACGCTATTGGTCTTTTTGTCAACATAAAACAATTTTGTAGCGTCATCACTCAGCGAAAGCCTTTCACACATTCCTTTAACTTTGATTTTTTGTTTAAGTGTCATTGTGTTCAAATCAATAATATAAATACTTGATGCGCTCGCACTCGACACATAAGCTTTATTGTTGATTTTGTCAATAACAATTTCTTCGGCGGGTGTTGTCAAATCAATCTGCTTAATAATTCGTTCATCAGTAAGTGCAATTACATCGACAAAGGTTTTTGAATAAGTCGTCACAAGCAAAAATTTGTCATCAGGGGTCGCTTTCATATCGATAGGAATTGCCTTTTGAGCAAGAGCATACTCCGGTTTAGCTGATTCATTTTGGACTACTTGAATATTTTTGGAATAACACGTTGCTATATAAAGTGTTTTATTTTGCAATTGAGGAACTTTGGTAACAAGATTTTTGGTTGTTTTAGATGTTTTTACAGTTTTGTATTCCAAAAAAGGCTCAGCTTTAACTCTTATTCCTGCATCTTGAGCTGTGGGAATTTTAAGATTGCCAATTATTCCTTTTATATTGTCCGGAATAATAAGTCCCGTCGGAACAAGCATGTCTTGAGGTAGAAGCCCTGTTCGAACTTCAATCGGAGGCTCTTTTATATTTAAAACAGTTTTTCTGCCCTTTTGGTCAATTAAGACTTTTAAAAGCACGAAATCGTTGTTTAAAATTACAACATCAGGTTTATCCGTGAAATTTTTATTAATCGGCAAGGTGCTTTTGATTTCTAACTTTTCGGGTTTTTTGACTAATGACGGATAAAGCGGTAAATAAAGAGTTCCGTCCGGTAGGGTTATAAGTCCGTCAAAGCGAAAATCGGCTTTCTCAAAATCTTTTTTTACAAGGCTTTTTATGTTATCAGGAACTTTCGCTGCAAAAACATTCGTCGCGGTTGTCAGTAGTAAAATTAAGATTAGAATTACTTTTTTCATAATTTCCTCAATTGTGTTTAGTGAATACATAGGGCGTCTCCCCATTTCTTATTAAAGTATACCAAGAAAACGCTAAAAAGCTTTGATTAATCTATTGTCCATTTTTCAAGCATTGTTTTTGCTTCTTCCATTTCAGGGAAAATAGTTAATACTTTTTCCAATTGTTCTTTTGCCATGTCAATTGCTTCTAATTTTTCATAACATTTTGCACTGTTCAAAAGTAAATTTACGTTCATTGGGTTTTTATTTGATAAATCTCTAAAAATTGTATTAGCTTTGTCATATTCACCGAGTTCAAAATAATTTAATCCTAAAAGATTTTCAACATCAATTGTAGGTAGCTTTTCCCAAGACTTAATTAAATATAACTGAGCTTTTTCAAAATTTTTCAAGGCATGGTTTATTTTACCGGCAACAAGCAGCACGAAAGCATCGTGTGGAACAAGCTTAAGCGCAAGTTCAATATATTTAAGCGCTTCATCCTGATGATTCAAAGACAATGCATTTAAGGCTGAAAAAATCAATATATTTGGATTTGTAGGGTCTTGTTTAAATGCTTTTTCATAAAGTGCGTGGGCTTTTGAAAAATCTGATGTGGCATGAAGAAAGTTTGCATATTCAAAAATTATCTCATTATTTTCAGGTTCGAGTTCATACGCTTTTTCAAATTCGTCTTTTGCATAATCAAAAAGCCTCTTGCTTAAATAGATAACACCCAAATCTTTTCTTGCATTAGCCGCAGTTGGATTTAGTTCTATCACTTTTTTTAGAACTTTTTCTGCTATATCTACATCGCCGGTCTTGACACAAATCAGTGCATATTCGTAGTAAATTTCTGCTGAAACTATCCCCTGTTGAATAATTCTTTCATAAATTTCTTTAGTGTTTTGCGGTTGATTAATTTTTAGATATAAATTTGCTAATTTTTGCAACATCATTTTGGATTTCGGGTTTAAAAGAACAAGTTGGTTTAAAATGCCTATGGCAAAAATGTATTCGCCGATTGCCTCGTAACAACATGCCAAATTATATTGAAAATTATGTTTTTCAGGGTGTTTTGAAATCAAAAGCTTGTAATGCTTGATGGCTGCCTCATATTGGTTTGATTTGAACTCGCAAAGTGCCAAAGAAATCAAATAATGTTCTGAATTTTCAATTTCATAAGCTCTTTGAAAATATCCACAAGCCTCTTGTAATTTATTTTGAATTTGCAAAATTGACGCTATGTTATACAGTGTAAGCGGGTTTTTAGGCTCCAGAATACTTGCTTTTATACAATTTTCAAAAGCCTCATTATAATTGCCTATTGTTAAATATGCCGTTCCTAAATTGTTATAAAGTTGAGCGTGTGTTGAATTAAGTTCAATAGCTTTTTCAAAATAAGGGATGCTGTTTTTTGATTTTTTTAGTGCCAGATACGCTGTACCAATCAAATAATGAATGAGATAGTCATCTTTAACAAAAGCTAATGCCATATATGCCAATTTTAAAGCTTTTTCAGGTTCTTCATTTTTAATATAAATTATGCCGAGATTTTTATAAGCATCCAAATAATTGTCTCTAAGTTCAATTACTTTGAGGTAGGCAGTTTTCGCGTGCAGAAAATCGTTTAAGTTGTCATAACAATTAGCAAGATAAAACCAACTCGTTGCATCATCATTTTTATATTTGACTACGGTTTCAAAATTATTTTTACCTTCGTTGAAAAACCCTAAATTAACATTGCACAATCCCAATGTTTTCAAAGCTTCAACGTTATTGGCATCATTTTTAAGCAGGTTTTCTAATTCAGTCTTTGCTTCTTCAAATTCATTTAAAGAAATCAATTCATTTATTTTATCTAAACTTATCGTACTCATAATTAAATTATAGTACAAAAAAAAATTTCGGGAGGGTTGGCTTTTATTCTGATGTTGTCCGGCAAAATGCCCGACTATCTTTACTGTTGCTTCATTACGCTTCTACAAATAGCCTTTGCCCTACTATATTCGATTTTCCGTTGTAATACCCTGCAAAATACCCACCTTGAACCGGATTGTTTTTTGCATAGGAATAATTATTATTTCGATCGTTCGAAGTGACAAAAGGGTTCGCAAACGGATTATTTGACATGGGCTTAATTGCCGTACTTTTCTGCACATTATTCGGCATAAAAGCTTTTGATAATAAATTAACAATATTAATTGCCATAAAAATCCTTTCACCACACTTTTCTTCACATCTCTTTTTTAATAATTTTTTCGGATAAGTCAATTATATAATTAAACTCTAATAATGTTAATACTTTCAAATAAAAATCATCTTTTTTATGTAGAGCGGATAAAATGATGTTAATGCACTTGCCCGCTTTTCTTTGAGCTTATCTTTACAATGAATTTTGTTTAAATTACAATTGTTTTGCGCAAAAAACAGGCAATAATTTAATAATTTCGTGTAAAGGTAGAACATAATGAGCAAATATCTCTTAGAAATAGGAACGGAAGAACTTCCTTATAAATTTATCCCGCAAGCAATTGAGCAACTTAAAGCAGGGTTTGAAAACTTTTTTAAAAATAATAAAATAGGATTTAGTTCAATAGAAATTTTGGCAACACCTCGCAGGCTAGCACTTATAGTCGATGATTTAGCCGATAAACAATCCGATGAGGAAAAAATTGTCAAAGGTCCGATAAAAAATGTTGCCTATGATGAAAATGGGAAATTGACTAAGGCAGGCTTGGGCTTTGGGAATAAATGCGGAGCGGATGAAAGCGGATTGTTTTTGAAAGATGATTACTTGCATGCAAGAATATTCTCCAAAGGCAAATTCACTGCTGAACTGATTCAGGAAAATGTTTCTCAAATCATTTTAAAGCTCCAAGGTCCCCACTTTATGCGTTGGGCTGGATTTGATGAGAAATTTTCACGCCCGATTCGTTGGATTGTTTCGATTTTGGATGATAAAGAAATCCCCGTTCAAATTATTGATGTTAAATCCTCAAAATTCACCCGTGGGCACCGTTTTTCAGAACAAAATGTCGTTGAAATAAATAACGTTGATGAATATGTTGAGAAATTAAGAAAGGCGTACGTCATCGTTAATCAGGACGAAAGAAAAGCTTTAATTGTAAAATCCGCCAAAAGCGAAGCAGATAAATTGGGTGCAAAAGCCCATTACAACGAAGATTTGTTGGATGAAGTTACCTATCTATGCGAATATCCTGTACCTGTCGTTTGCGATTTTGATAAAAGATATCTTGATATTCCGCAAAAGGTTACAGTGACGGTTATGTCAAGTCATCAACGCTATTTTGCATTGTTTAAAGACGGAAAACTAATCAATAAATTTATTACTATAACAAATTATCTTGGCAACGATTTTTCTAATATAAAGGCAGGAAACGAAAGAGTTATTGTTGCGAGATTAGATGATGCGATTTTCTTCTTTAAAGAAGACACCAAAAAACCTTTTGCAGAATATGTTGAAGATTTAAAAGGGGTTACTTTCCAAAAAGGTATGGGCACTATTTACGATAAAACTCAAAGAATTGTGGATTTGTCAGATTTTATAGCCACAAAACTCAATGCGCCACCGGAAACAATAAAGAGAGCGGCGCTTTTATGCAAAGCCGATTTAACAACAAGCTTGGTGTTTGAATTTACTGAACTTCAAGGATTTATCGGAGCTGATTACGCAAAATTATCGGGCGAGGATGCCAAAGTTGTGAAAGGAATTAATGAGCATTATTTCCCATTGAGTTCTGACAGTGAATTAGCAGAAGGCATTGAAGGTCAAGTTGTTGGCATTGCGGATAAGCTTGATACTATTTGTGCGGTTTTTGTTGACGGGAAAAAGCCGACAGGCTCATCTGACCCTCTTGGCGTAAGGCGTGCTGCTTTAGGAATCATAAAAACGCTTATCGATAAAGGTTTAAAACTGGATTTAATCGAGTTGATTAATTTAGTGGAATCTAAACTCCCAAAACGCTCTGAAAATAAAAAAGAATTTTTGGCTCAAATTGAAGATTTCTTCGTTCAAAGAACGATTATTTTCTTGGCAGATAGTTATAGAAAGGATATTCTTGAGGCATGCTCAAAAAATAAAAACCCGCTTGAAAATTTGTGCGATTTTGTTGAGAGAGTTAAACTTCTTTCAAATATCATTGAAAGTCCTGATTTTACTTCTATGGTAGAAAGCGCAAACAGAGTTAGCAGAATATTGAAAGAAAATGTTGAAACTACTGTAAATCCAACCCTTTTCGTCATTGAAGAAGAAAAAAATCTCTTTGAAAAAATAAAAGAAATCGATGAAGAAAGTTACGAAAAATTGTTTGAGGGGTTAGAAAAAGCAAATCCTTCAATCGAAAAATTCTTTGAAAAGGTTTTGGTCATGGATAAAAATGAGGATATTAAAGCCAATAGACTTGCCATGCTCGGCATGCTAAAGAGAAAATATGACTTAATTGCGAATTTCGGCGCTTTACAAATATAAAAATACATGCTAAAATGCTTATAATTCAAGCTTTTTGGCTAAATTTAAGATTTGTAAACATTATGAGTAAATAAGGAATTTTTTTTTTTCAGAGGACTTTAAATTATTGAAACCATTTACACATCATCTTACTAACATTCACATAAGAGGTAATCCCATGTTAAATCGATTAAAAAACCTAAAAATTGTCAAAAAAATGAACAAAGTCAGCCCAAAATTAAAATTGCTGATGTTCAATCAAATGCAAGATTACAAAATTAACTCAGAATATATCGATATGATATGTTCTGACATTACAAAAGAAATGAATTCTGACAACGATAGGCTTGAAGCAATGGTCAGAGAATCACTCGTAAAAGAGTTTTCGCCTAACATCGAAACTATGAAATCTTACGAGTTCTTAGTTGATGCAGTAGTGCACAATTTAAAGAAAAAACAGCTTCAGGCTACTAATAGTCAAAGCGAAATCGAGTAATAAGGTTTCGGACTATTTCGTTTTAAGCGTGCTATGGTGCGTTTAAAACAAGATTTGAAAAAAGAGGTATCCAAAAGATTAATGGACACCTCTTTTTTTTATGTTAAATTAGTATAATTGATACAGAGTGGAGGATTGGACATGACAATAATTATGGGAATAAGGCTTGGTAACAGAGTTAACACTGCTATGGAATTTCAGAAAACTTTAACTGATTTTGGTTGCATAATCAAAACACGTCTTGGGTTGCACGATGTATCGGAAAATAAATGTGCTCCAAACGGAATAATTTTACTTGAAGTCATTGATAATGAAGAAGCTATAAAATTTGAGAAAGAGTTATGCAAAATTGAAGGAATTGAAATTCAATTAATGAAATTTAATTAAATCTAATTATACTAAGTCGCATTCAAAGCATAACCGATTTCTGTTGTTGGGTTGGGAAACCCAACCTACTGCCCAAATTTAAGTCAGACTTTGAATGCAACTCAATTATTAATAAAGCAAATCTTTATTTTTTGCTTTAAATTCCTTTTCATAAAGTTTTGCCCATTGGATAAATTTATAATATCCTTGCATTTTTGCAAAAATATAGCCATGGACTCCATCAAAAATTCCACCTTTTAAGATGTAAAATTTAAAAAATTCAAAACAGGGTCTTGTGAAAAGTTTGAAAAGCGAAAACTTTTTGCCTTTGTCTACAAATCTTTTTAACTCAAAATCTGTGTATCTGTCTATTTTTTCGTTGAAACAGCTGATAGAGGGCATATGGTAGTGAATTATATGTAAATTTTTGCCCTTAATCCACAAATCTTCACCTTCATGCGTAATAGGCATTTGGTGAATCGCGTCAGTGTAAGTACAAACCCCTTTTTTCCAAAAACGTTTACAACCTGATTGATACCATGAGCGAAGGATTTTCCCGTCCATAGCTGTCTCTCTCGCCAGATTACACGCAAAATAATTTGGTTTTGGGTTATTTGCATAATTCTTCAAATATTGCCAAAGCTCAGGGGTGACAATTTCATCTGCATCCAAGACTAAAATCCAATCTCCGCAAGCTTGTTCCATCGCCCAGTTTCTTGCAGGTTCAACAATTCCTGTTCGTTCATGATAAACAATTTTACAACCAAATTTTTGGGCTATTTCAATTGTTTTATCTTCCGAATACATATCACAAATCAAAATTTCATCTGCTTGCGCAACGCTTTCAAGACATTCTTTAAGAAGTCTTTCTGCGTTTAAAGTGTTTATTACTACCGAAATCGTTGACATGATTGCCTCCTATTTGAAATATAGTGTAACATTTTTTTAATTTTCCAGTTGAATCCAAGTTTTTGGGATTACATCCGTTTGTATAATTTCATCGTCATTGAACCATTTTTTAGGCGCAACAACAATCTTGTTGGGGTTCTGATTAAGCCAAGCTCCCCACCATGAAAAAGAACTGTTTGCGATAATATTATGAGTACACAAACTCATTAAACGCATATCTTCATAACTTTTTGTTCCTGTATTATGAGAAACAAAAACGCATGGATGGTTCAATTTTAGATTTTTTTTAACCCATTCAATATCATCGGAAAAAACAAGCAAAATAGGTTCAGAGCAGTGCTTGGTAATATAATCAACGGCCCTTTTGTAATAATCTAAACTGCAATTTGCATAAACATTTTTGTAACGTTCTTTTTGAATATAATCGCCCCTTCTTATATGTAAGGCAATGGATTCTGTTGAATAAAGTTTATTAATAATTTTTTGGTTTTCTTCATCAGGAGGTGCTTCAAATCTAAAATCTTCTCTTAATTTTTGTTCAATGCATTTAAAATATAATTCACTTTGGAAAAACCCCTCAATATAGGTATTTGCTTTTATTTTCCTTATGCGTGGCTCAAAATTAAATTGTTTTTCCGAATACAAAGTGTATCCCAAAAGTTTTTGCTCATTTAACATTTTTCTTAAATTCCAAATTACATTCAGTTTAAATTTAGTAATCGAGTTTTTAACAAATTCAGGTTTTATTTGGAAAACATTAAGTTGGTAATCCCTTGCATAATGCTTGCTAAAATATGACATGTCCAAACTAACATCCATATCAGTTGTTTCTTGTATCATTTTTGCGAGAGCCCATTGGAACATTTGGTTGCCAAGTCCACCATTAAACTTCATAATAACACTGTTTCTTGCCACTATCTTATCCTTAACTGTAATCTGAATATTCTTGTGAGTCTTTTTTCCATTTTTCTTCTGAAACTTTAAATGCATGGTTCCAGAATTTTTCTATCGCATAGGTTTCGCGCTCTTCTTTGTGCAAAATATGAACAACAACATCACCATAATCCAACAAATTCCAGCGATTTTTTAAATCATGTTCCTGACCGTTTGGCAATTTTTCAAACAGTTTTTTTACGTTTTCTTTTACATAAGATGTCAACGCTCTTACTTGAGTTGACGTATCAGCAGAGCAGATTACAAAATAATCAGCGAGAACAGAAACATTGCTGATATTTAAAATGGTAATATCCTTTCCCAGCTTATCATCCAGTATTCGAGCCGCTACGCTTGCCAGTTTATCCGAAGTTATATCTTTCATTTAACCCTTTCTTAGGAGTGCTTTCAGCACTCAATCATGTCCACCCTTGTTTTATGTCTTCCGCTTTCAAAGCTTGAGTTGAGCCAAATATCAAGTATTTCAAGCGCCAAACCCTCGCCCGTAACTCTTTGCCCGAGGCAAAGAATATTTGCATTGTTATGTGCCCGAGACGCCTTTGCGGAGAATGTATCAGCGCATAAAGCGGCTCTAATTCCTTTGGTTTTATTGGCTACAATAGACATCCCGATGCCGGTTCCGCAGATTAAAATTCCTTTGTTAAAGTTGCCTGTTGCAACTTCCAGCGAAACCTTTTTTGCTATATCGGGATAGTTGCAGGATTCTTCATCAAAAGTCCCAAAATCTTTAAATTCAACATTTTTTTCTCTCAAATATTCAATTATTTTCTTTTTCAGTCTAAACCCGCCGTGGTCTGCCCCGATTGCAATTTTTAAAGTATCCATTTAAACCTTTCATTAAAAATCCGATTAACTCTATTATACGATTTACAGCACAATAATGCACGTAATTGAATATTTTGTTACAAAAAAGTTAAGGGTGAAGGGGGGCAATCAACAATCCGGTAGGTCGGACATACTCACCCGACAACAAAACAAAGGTACAATTAAAATTGCACCTTTGTTTTGTTATGATATTTAATTTTTAATATTTAAAGCGGGATTGATGAGCTGTGTTTATAAGCTTGCCGAGTTCTTGCCAAGTATATTGTTCTCTATTTTCTTCAGGTATTTCCAGAATATCCAATAATCTACTCCGTGTTTCTTCATAGGCTGCTTTTAACTTTGGAGCTAAAATTTTTCCTCTAACATCCCTTTTCGCTGCATAATACTGTTTTATTGTCTCTGGGTTTTCTAATTGTTCAACCTGAGCATTTGTCAAAATACTTAACTTTTTCTTTTTTAAATTAGGATTAGCATCTATTCTGGATTGCAAAATTTTGTTTTCTGCCTGCTTTAGGCTTAATTTATTGGCGTCAGAGCCTGCTACTAATACAAAATACTTATCGCTGACCTTTTCATACATCGCGTCTAATATAGCAACATAGCTATTTCTGGTATTAGGCGGAACGCTCAATCCCAAGTAATGCAAAGCATCATCACATTGTTCTGATGTAGGTCTTTTAAATTGACTGATTTCTGATTCAGATGGGCGTGTTGCAATTGAATTATAGAAAAATTTAGGCTTATCACGAAATTCTGTCCATTTTAACTCTTTAGACAAGTATGTTATTGCTTCTTTTAATTCAGATTCGAAAACCAATGGATGATAGCTGGTGAAAGCTAATTGTGTAATTTGTTTTTGAGGTGGTGTGGTGTTGATATTTGTATTTACCGAAGTCTGATTTGAAACCCTTTTATAAGGAACTTGTGAAACAAAAATTTTTGAAACTTGCATGATTTAATTCCTTTCATTATATGACACATGTTTTAAAACCCGTAATTTTTTTTTTGCGGGTTTTCATTCAAATCTTTACATTTATTAATAAAAAATATTAAAATTACAAAGTTTTTTCCCTTAATGTTATTTGGCAGTTATGTCCGTCTACTTTTCACTTTTTATGCTATAATGGCTTTATGAAATATAGAGAAAATGTACGGAACTTTTGTATAATAGCACATATCGACCACGGGAAATCAACACTGGCAGACCGATTATTGGAATTTACAGGCACAATCGCCAAGCGTGATATGCAAAATCAATTGCTTGACACCATGGATATCGAGCGTGAGCGCGGAATTACAATCAAGCTGAACGCGGCGAGAATGAATTACAAAGCCAAAAACGGGAAAGAATTTGTACTTAACCTTATTGACACTCCGGGGCATGTGGATTTTTCTTACGAGGTTTCACGTTCACTTGCAGCGTGTGAGGGTGCTTTGCTTATTGTTGACGCTACTCAAGGAGTTGAAGCGCAGACCCTAGCCAATGTTTACTTGGCTATTGAACAAAATTTGGAAATAATTCCGATAATTAATAAAATCGACCTACCGTCAGCTGATGTTGAGCGCGTACGAAAAGAAATCGAAGAAGTTCTCGGCATAGATGCAAGCTTGGCAATTCCTGTAAGTGCGAAAGCGGGAATCGGAATTGAAGAAGTTCTTGAAGCCGTTGTGGAATTTGTTCCCCCACCTGTTGATACTACGGATAAACCCTTAAGGGCTTTGGTTTTTGATAGTGCTTACGACCAATACTTAGGAACTTTATGCTTTTTTAAGATTATCGACGGAAAAATTAAAATGGGTGATAATATCAAATTTATGGCATCAGGAAAAAGTTATGAAGTAGTAGAATTGGGCTATTCAACCCCGACAAGAGTTCAGGTTGAAGAACTTGTTTGTGGAGATGTCGGATATTTCGCCGGCTCTATAAAGGAATTGACAAGATTTGTCGGTGATACTATTACCCATGTTGATAGACCTGCAAAAGAAGCTTTAGAAGGCTACAAAGAGGCTTTGCCAATGGTTTTTTCAGGGCTTTATCCCGTTGATAACGAAGATTATCAGGATTTAAAAGAGGCGTTAGAAAAGCTTAAACTTAATGACAGCAGTATTACCTTTGAACCTGAAACGTCAAGCGCACTCGGCTTCGGCTTTAGATGCGGTTTTTTGGGCATGTTGCACATGGAAATAGCTCAGGAAAGGCTTGAAAGGGAATATAATCTTTCGCTTGTTATGACAGCACCGTCGGTTGTTTATCGCGTCCATAAAACGAATGGCGAAATGATTGAAATTGATAATCCCGCAAATCTTCCCGAGCCTCAATATCTGGATTACATCGAAGAACCTTATGTAAAGGTACAAATTATTACTCCGAATGAGTATGTCGGGACTTTAATGGATTTATCACAATCGAAACGCGGAATTTTTATTAATATGACTTATTTAGATAAAATTCGTGCCGATTTAGAATATCATATTCCGTTAAGTGAAGTTATCACCGATTTTTACGACCAGTTGAAATCGCGGACAAAAGGCTATGCGAGCATGGATTATGAGCTTAAAGATTACAAGCGCTCGGATTTGGTTAAATTAGACGTTTTGCTTGCAAACGAGATAGTGGATGCGCTTTCGGTAATTTGTCATAAGGATAACTCTTTTTATATCGGACAAAAATTAACCACAAGATTGAAAGATATTATCCCCAGACAAATGTTTGAGGTACCGATTCAGGCGGCAGTTGGCGGAAGAATTCTTGCCAGAACAAATATTAAAGCAATGCGCAAAAATGTTTTGGATAAATGCTACGGTGGTGATATTTCAAGAAAAAGAAAATTGCTTGAAAAACAGAAAAAAGGGAAAAAACGTATGAAGTCAATTGGGCGTGTTGAAGTCCCTCAAGAGGCATTCATGGCAGTTTTGAGCCTCGAAGATGAATAAAGATTGCACATCGGCTTAAAACAGGAAAGAAAACCGCCTTTTTCTTGCAATTTCTAAATCTATTTCTGACACTTTAGCAAAATCCCCATCTTTGGAATATAAGTCTTTTAAAATCATTAAATAACTATTTATATTCTGTCTCTGATAATTTGTTTTGGGTAATTTTTTAATAATTCGAATAGCTTCTTCATAGCATTTTATGGCATCTTTTGTCGCTTCATCATTTAGGCTATATACATTGCCTAATGATATAAGCATATTCGCAATCAAATTAGGTTGTTGATTTTTTGATTTCTTTAAGATAGCTATTGATTTTATATAAATATCTATAGCTTTGTCAGTATTATTATTTTTAATTTCATTTTCGCATATTCTATCGGTAATTTTTACAAAAACATCATAATCCAAGTCTTGAATATCGGATATTGAATTATAAGCTTTTTCATAATAAATCATAGCCTCATCATATTCTTTTTGTTGATAATACAAATCTCCGTGTAAACTAATCATCTCAAATATTATAGCATTATCAAATCCAATTGTTTTGTAAATAGTCAACAAGTTATGAAATTCTTTTCTGGCAAGTGCGATATTATTATTTATAAGATAATATTCGATTAAATATTTTTTTATAAAATAAGCTGTTTCTTCAGAAACAAGTCCGTATTGTTTTTGGATTGCAATTATGGCATTGAGCATGCTTTCTATGGATTTTTGTTTATTGTTCTCTTGAAGATAACATATTGAAATGTTATAAGGAATGCCCAAATAGATTTTTTTATTGGTTTGTGAAAAATGATTAATTTTATAATATTCGTATGCAACATTATAAAAGGCTATTGCAGAGGAATAGTTTTTATTTATTTGATTAGAGCTTGCTTTAGCAAGAATAAATCTTTCAAAAAAAACTGAATTAAAAAACAAATACAAAAAAGTTGTAATCATTATTACTAGAACTATTCTATTTAAGAATTTTCTTGTCGAATATAAAAATAATCTTATTTTAAGATATAATTTTCTCAAAAACATTAATAACCTTAATTCTCTCTAATATTTAGAAATTATAGTATTTTTTTACAATATTGTCAATGCATTGTACTTACTGCATTTTTCTACTTGGCTTCTTTTAAAACTACCAAAGTTTCTTTGATATCTGCAAGCAGATAATCTAATTGAACCTCAATACTATTTTGTGAAAAAGTATTTCCGCTTTGAAGAGCAGTTACATAAGGACTGTAAATTTCACGTTCAAGTCTGAGTTGCGATATAGCCTGTATATGAACGCTTAGCTGCATTACTTTTTTAAAAGAACTATAGCTTTCTTCTGATTTATTTTGATATTTATCTCTAAAATATTCAACATTTGCTTTAAGAAAATAAGATTGGGCATTAAATTTTTGGACATTCTCTTTTTCCTCAATGATTGTTTGTAATTTTTCAATGATTGTAATAATTTCATTTAAATCATTAATGTAATGAGAAGTTTTATCTTTTTTCATTATAATATTAACAAACGCCGGATTGTTTGTTGGAGCAGGTTTTATTTCATCCTGATGGTTAAATCCGTCTTGATATTCAAAAGTCGGCTTCGCCTCTTTTGTTTCTGACGGTTGAAATCTTTGAGTAATATTCGGTAATGTTCCTAAATAGCCGCTTGTTTCGGGAACAATAACGGATTCTTTCTTTTTGGCAAACACAATTTGTGTACCAAATAAAAATAAAAACAAAAATAGTATTAAAACCTTTTTCATATCTTATATTTTAATACATTTAATTCAAAAGTAAAGATTTAGGTCATACTTGTCTAATTTTCGGTAATGAGTTATTTCCACCGCTTAGTAACAACTCAGGTATAATCCCCCTTTAAGTCATTGCGAGGCGAAGATTTTTTAGTCAGAAAACCAATGAGGGAACGAAGCAATCTCATTCGCCTCTTGCAGTAATACAGGGGGATTGCATCGGTGGACACTTTTTGTCTCATTCGGCACTTGACGTCTCGCAATGACGCAAAACCACTGTATAAGTGTAGATTTTTCTTGCGCACTTTATGATTGATTAAAAGCTACCTGAGTTATTTCCACCGCTTAGCATTTATATATTTTTGTAACAAAATCTATATTTATTGAAATCGGAGTCTTTTATTTTTGTTTATATATATGTACGCAAGTGATACGAAGATATATAAGGAGAATTCCCATGGACTTCACTACTTTTATGTTCTCAGCTAACAATTCATCAGCAGGTCTTCTTTCAAATCCAGAGTCTGAAACAAGTCTTCTTTCAAATGGTGGCATAGAAACTGTCAATAGTATATTGTCAACAGTCAATAATAATGGTGGGTTCGATTTTTTTGGAGGACATGATATTTTCGGGTCTCCTGATTTTTCCAATTTAAATGACGGAACTTTCTTTGCATGTGCTTCACAAACTGAAACTGTGGGGTCAATTGCTTTTGGTTCAGCAGAAACAGCTGGTTCAGTCGCTTCTGCCGGCATGGGCGGATGTTCAATCGGTGACGGTGGCGGCGGTTCTTTTAGCTCTGTTTGCTGATACTTTCAGGATTTAATTTTTATGCTAAAATGTAACATGAAGCAGTCGGATAATCGCGCTTGATTTATCAGGTGAGGAAAGTCCGGGCATTCAAGGACAGATCGCCGGAGAAACTCCGGAATGCGTGAGCATGTGGATAGTGCCACAGAAAAGTAGACTGCCGATAGCCGCGAAAGCGGAGTAGGCGATGGTGCAACGGTGAGTTAAGAGCTTCACCGGCAAAGTTGAGAGACTTTGGCCAGGTAAACCCCGATTGGATGCAAGATTGAATGGGAAATTAAGGTTGTCCGCCGCTTCCCGAAAAATCGCTAGTGGTAATAAGTAATTATTATCCCAGACAGATGATTATCTAAAAACAGAACCCGGCTTATGAGCTGCTTCATTTTTTTTGAGACTAATGTACAAAATATTTATTTTTAGTAATTTTGCCGTACTTGTGTCAGGTATAATTGAAAGGTTCTTGCGAAAAGTCCATGAAATTGTAATTTAATTGGATAAACGACATTATAAAAGGCTAAAAGCTAGTAAAATAGATGCTTCAGCACCCCTCACCCGACTTTCTAACACTCGCGGGCTTCCGCTCGTGTTGAAAGTCGACCTCTCCCGCAAGTTGAGAGGTGGAAACGCTTGTTGTATCTGGGTTTCAGCTTTGTGTATAGGCTGATGTTCAAGCATGTTAACATTTCACGCATTTTTCGGAAGAACCTAATTGAAATACACTGTGAGCTTGCGGAAAAATTAGGAATTTTTCTCGCAAGCTCCCTTGTCCGGCTCGCACCCATACCACCGGCTATCCCGCAGCTAGTATGGGTGCGAGCACTTCCAAGGTCGGACTTGAAAAATCTCAAAAAACTGTCATTTTTTGGATTTTTCCGCATCCTCTGTGGTAACTTTAATTTTTTTCTGCTAAAATAAAAGCTATGAGAAAGCTTAGAAATATATTTTTAATACTTTTTGCGTTGTTATTTTTTACGCCGAAGACATTTTCGGCTAATGTTTGGATTAATGACCTAAAAACATTATTCGCCTCTAATAATGCCATTATTTATGCTATTAATATAAGAACATTTAATGCCAAAGATACGAATGGTGATGGGATTATCGATGAATCTGCAGGCGAGGAAAGAGGCAATTTTTCAAACGCGATTGATAGGTTAGATGAGTTGGTCACTTATCGAATTAATACAGTCAATCTATTGCCAGTCACAACAACGGGCAAAGTAAAAGCACTAGGGACAGCAGGCTCTCTCTATTCAACGCTGAATTTTAACGAAATTAATCCTCAATTGAAGAGTTCAAATATTAAATCAACTGCTTATAATGAGATGAAAAAATTTGTTAGCGAATGCCATAGACGAAATATTAGGGTAATTGTTGATTTGCCATGTTGTGGTTCTTATGATTTTTATTTAAAAAATCCTGAATTGTTTAAAACTGATAAAAATAATGACCCTATAATCCCTGCCGATTGGACAGATGTCCGATTGCTTGACGCCGGTAGCGAGTCTCAGATTAACTTGGATGTTTACAATCTATATGCAGAATTTATGGATTTAATGATAAGTTTGGATGTGGATGGAATTAGAGCAAGTGTGCCGACGATAAAGCCTTATTCTTTTTGGAAAAAATTGATTGATGAAACAAGGGGGCGAAATCCAGAATTTCTTTTCTTGGCAGAAACCTCGCCACTTTGGGATAAACCAATTTCTGAATATGCCGTATTTACCCCCTATAATAAGCTTTTGGATGCAGGGTTTGACGGATACTACGGTAGTTACTTCGATTTGACAAATTGGAAAACTTCAAAAGATTTAATTTCCCACGTTAAATTTGATATTGATTTATCCAAACAATATCCGACACCTAAAAATGTAATCGGAAGTTTTGCAACACACGACCAAGTCAGCCCGATATTGATAAACGGTTCTCAATACAGTAAAATGATAGTTTGGTTAAATGCCACTTTACCTTTAAATCCCTATTATGTCGATGGTTTTCCAACGGGGGATAATTACATTTATTTTTGGGGAAATAAAAAAGCTCCCAAAACGTTTACGGACGATGATTATTATTTCGTCCATCGTGGGCAATTAGATATTTTCAACTTTTCAAGAAAACCGGCAGGTAACCATTATGATATTTTGCAAGATTTTATGATTGCGAATAAATTTAAACTGATGGCACAAAATCCACTGAGCAAAGGTAAATTTATACCGTTAAAAACATCTTCTCCGGATATATTTGCATACGCACGAAGCTATGACAAAGAATCCGTAATTGTTATCGGGAATTTAAATTTCAAAAAATCACAAAATACCACAGTTAATGTTCCTAAGATGAATAACACGCTACAGTCTATACCGATAAAAATAGTAAGTATTCCTCGTATACAAAAAGGTAAAATTCAGACAGACTTACAACCGGGCGAAATTCAGGTTCTTTATTTTGACTCACTTGAGCTTAAGTAAATGCTTGTGTAATTTTACGTTATGAACCCGAATAAAATTAACTTTTTTATCAATGATAGTTGAATTTAGAGCTAAGGTAAAAATGTCTTTCGCTTCATTAGATTGGTCCGTTATACCCAACAAATTTTTTCTGGAAATCCCAAGCATAACAGGGAAATTAAGTGCAAATAATTCTTCAACACGGCTTATAATTTCAAAATTCTGCTCTTTTGTTTTCCCAAATCCAATCCCTGCATCTATGATAATATTTTCGGACTTTATACCGTTTTTAATAGCAAAATCAGTTGTATTTTTTAATTTTATAAAAATTTCATCCATCAGGTTTGTATAAGTCGGATTAATTTGCATATTTTCGGGGGTACCTTTGGAGTGCTGAATAATAATCGGAACATTCAATCTTGCAACTGTTTCAGCCATTAGTTCATCATATTCAAGCCCCGAAACATCATTAATTATATCAGCACCTGCTTCAACACATTTTTGTGCAACCTCAGCACTTCTCGTATCAACGCTGATTGGGATTTTAATCTCTTTTTCTTTTATTAATTTTAAAATAGGCAATAATTTTTCAAGTTGAAGTTCAGCCGAAACGGGTGAAGAAAAAGGCTTTGTTGATTCTGCGCCGAGTTCAATTATATCTGCGCCGTCTGCAATCATTTCAAACAAATGTTTTACTGCGTTGTCAAATTCAAAAAAATCTCCGCCGTCAGAAAAAGAATTTTGGGTTAAATTCAAGACTCCTACAATATAAGGTCTTGTAAAATCAAATACCGTAGCATTTATGGTCAGGGGTTTAAGTTTAAAATCCAAATTTTTGTCTATTAAATCCGCCAATTTTGACAATTTAAAAGGTTGCTTGCGAAGTTTTTGGGATATTTTTTTTAGCTGAGAAAAACTTCCTCCCAAAATACAATCAGTTTTTTCGATTTTTGAAGTGATTGTTTCTCTATGTACCGCACAATCAGCCCCGACAGAAATCGCAGTTTGCTTTAGGACAGTTGCTTGCGGAATAGTTAAATCGAATATTTTTATATTTTTATAGCGAAATTTATCGACGGCTTTGTGCAGATAAGATTTATCAAATCCGATTTGCTCAAGCTCGTTCTCCAAATTGCTATTAACATTTTTTAGAATAAAATCGTTCATTGAGTGCATTATAACATAAAGAAGCGTACGCGGGTTATCTTCTCACAATAATCGAATTTATCGCCTGCGTTTTCCTTTTTCATTGAATTAGGCTTTTAACCTCATTTATTTTTTGTCTTTTGGCGGGCAAAGCATTGATGGATGTTCTTGAGACCCATCTGGCTCCATATTTTCAGGTGGCGGTCCCATATGCTCAGCTTTATGATGTTCTGCGCACTTGCATTTTGGTCCATGGTGTTTATGACTTTTTTTAAACTCACCCATTTCTCTCTTTTTTTCTTCTTTTATTGAACTGAATTTCACTTTTTGTTCTTTTGTTAAAATAGATTCAAAGGCGTTTCTTGAAGCTTCCATGTGCTTCTTAAGATTATTTTTGGCTGCTTTTAATTGTTTTTCTTGTTTCCAAATTTCTAACGCTGAAGCCTTTTTAATTTTTAAGTCTTTCAGTTTTTTAGCTTCTACTTGAACTTTTTTGAACAAAGGTACTGCTTCCTCTTTTGATTTAATATCTGCCGCTTCAGCTTTTGCCTTTTGCTCAGGGGAAAGCCCTAGTTTGTTATACATACGCTCTCTTTGTTTCGTCCTTTTTTCTTCAAAACATTTTTTTGCTTCGTCTCTTGAAACTAAAGATGCATCACCGCTTGTCTTAATATTAGACTTAGTGGCCGATTTGATTTCCTGATTAACTCTTGCTTTTGGCGTTAAATCGTTTGTTGCGACAGCTAAAGCTGTTGGCGCTGTTAGAACCAAACACATTGTCAGCATAAAAATTTGTTTTTTCATAAAGCACTCCTATTTAATTACTAAACTATCTGTTGAATACTATGATTTTACTTCTAAAAAAATAAATATCAATATTAAAAAAGTACTTTTATGATAAAATTACACTATGGATGAGATAAATTTGAGAAATTATGCATATTTAGGAGATGCCGTTTGGGAACTTTTCATAAGGGAAATAACAATATTTAAGACCCAAAATGCAAAGGAATTACATAAAATGACAACCGATAAGGTTAATGCAAAAATTCAGCATGAACTTTTATTAACAATGCAGAGTTATTTATCAGCAGAAGAACTTGATTTATTGAGAAGAGGCAGAAATTTGCCAGTTCCTATCGCCAGAAAATCAAATCAATTAGATTATAGAATGGCAACAGCATTTGAAGTATTAATAGGCTGGTGGTATCAAAACGATAAAATTCGATTAAACGAGGTGGAAAAAATATTACGAGAACTTTTATAAAAGTATTTACAAAAAAAAATCAGCAAGTATAATTAATATTGTGCCTGTGATATTGAGTTAGGATGAAATTTACAGACATAAACGTGTGGGATTGGCTCGGTCGGTGAGACTATGCGAAACGAAGTTAGATGCTACCAGCTGAGCCCAAACAATGAAAATTTAATAGAACCTAAATGTGGGGGATTGGCTCAGCTGGTAGAGCACCTGCTTTGCACGCAGGGGGTCAGGAGTTCGAATCTCCTATCCTCCACCATTTAAAAAAGGGACTACGATGTAGCCCCTTTTTTTATGCAAACTTTCCAGCACGCAGTGGGTCTTTCGGCTTGTTTTTTAAAAGGAGAATGTATTTTATCATGTAAATTGATTTTACCAGATACTTTAATCTCAAACGGACTTTTAAGCTATAAGCGAGTTTGAGGCTTGCTTTTTTGCTGTTTTTAGTCGGAAGTTAATTTAATCTGCTTGCATCCTTTTGCATGATTTTGCATGTTTCTTGCATGGTTTGATTTGAATTTACGTTGGCTAAATTCGGCTTTTGGTTTAGACACATAAGGGTTTTACGCCAATGCAAGAATTGTGCAAGTAGATTGATTTCAAACGGACGTGAATTGTTACAATTACTATAAAAAACACTAAAAATCCTGTCAACAAATTGACAAGATTTATTCTTATAACATTTCACCCCTAAAACCTTATATCTACAGCTCCTCCGACTGCCATTTTTACTTTGATTCAGAACAGACACAAAACTCGGAAGTGGAGTTCCAATTTCCCACCTCAAGAGTTATCGTGTTGGTATGGACGAATATATAGATATAAAAAAGGTGGCAGAAGTCAAACATATAAGCTCTCGGGCGGTTAGACTATCCATCCAAAATGATAAATATATCGCTCGTGAGGTTAAAACTCGAGGTGGAACAACCTATGAAATCCTTATTTCATCTCTTGAACCTGATATACAAGGGTTCTTTAAACCTCAGCAGGAAGTCTTTTATTACCCTGCACTTCCGTCTTCAGTATTCATTCCCGATACGGCGAAGACGATTGCTCTTGCAAGAATCGATTTAATAAAGCAATGGCTGAAATTTCGAATCCAACATTCACCAATATATCAAGGTGATAAATTATTTATTGAAATGTACAACAGCGGCGAATTTTTAAAAAGATTATATAAAATAATAGGAGCAACATCTAGGGGCTCACTTCAAAGATGGAAACAAATATATGATGAATTCGGAACTTGGGAAGCCCTTACTCCTCAATATCGATATTCTTGTATGAATAGTTATAAGACAATATTGACCGATGAAATGTTGAAAATATTTTTAAAAATACTTCTGCATCCGAATCAATTTAATATAGGGAAATCGATTAATTTAACCATTCAAATATTGAAAACAAATGGGATTGAAGATATTCCATCAATTCCGACATTCAGAAGATATGCTGAAAATTTTAAAAAATATAATTATGATAAATGGGTTCTTATGCGAGAAGGCGAAAAAGCACTCAAAGATAAAGTGGAACCATATATCGAGCGAGATATTTCAAAATTAGAAGTAGGCGACGTCTTAATCGCTGACGGTCATAAGTTAAACTTCCAAGTAATAAATCCTTTCACAGGCAAGCCTACTAGAGCAACTCTAGTAGGCTTTTTAGATTGGAAATCGGGAGCATTAGTCGGGTATGAAATTATGCTTGAAGAAAATACTCAATGTATCGCTTCAGCACTTAGAATGGCTATTTTGAACTTAGGTTTAATTCCTAAAATTGTTTATCAAGATAACGGCAGAGCATTCAGGGCTAAATACTTCCAAGGCGTTGATTTTAATGAGGCAGGATTTAACGGAGTATATGAAAACCTCGGAATCAAATCAGTATTTGCAAAACCATACAACGCTCGTGCAAAAGTCATTGAGCGTTTCTTTTTAGAATTCCAAGAAGAATTTGAAAAACTTCTGCCAAGTTACACAGGAACTTCAATCCAAACAAAACCCGCAAGATTAAAAAGAAACGAAAAACTGCATACTCAAATGCATAATGATTTTATTCCTACGATAGAACAAGCCATAGGGTTCATTGATTATTGGTTAGGTTATAAACATTCAAAAGGTTGCCCCAATGATAAAAGCAAATCTATACAGGAAGTTTTGGATAATGCACAAAAACAAAACATTGATAAAAATAAGCTTGATGACTTGATGCTAAAAACAGATTTAAAAACCATCCAGAGAAACGGAATCAGATTCTTACAGACAAATTACAATCACGATAAATTATATGGATTAAAAGAGCGAGTGATTGTCAGATACAGCCTGTTTGACTTAACTAAAGTAAAAGTTTACTCCGATAAAGGCGAATTTATCTGTGAAGCAAAACGGATTGAAAAGACTCATCCGATGGCATATCACATGGGAACAATTAAAGATATGGAAGATTTCAAGCAGAAAGTCCAAAAGCAACAAAAAATAAGAAATAAAACATTGAAATCCGTTAGGAAATATTTACCTGCCGAAGATATTAAATTCCTAAAAATGCAGATGGAGGAAGAATTAATTGAAGTGAATTCGAACATTATTGAATTAAAGCCGAAGCAACTGACGCCGAGGGAAGAGCAGATAAATAAAGTGTTTTTCACTTCTGAGTACGAAAAATATGAATGGTTAATCAAAAATGGATGCACCAATAGTGAAGATAGAGCTTGGCTGACAAATTATATAAAAAGTGATGAATACAAGGAGATATACGAATGAATAAAGCATTTATTAAAACGAAGAACGTCAAAAATTTCGTAGCACTTATGGAAAACTTGAAAAAATGTCCAAGTAATATTCCCAAAATGGCACTTGTGTATGGAGGACACGGGCTTGGAAAATCACAGACTATTTTATGGTGGGTAACGAATAATGACGCAGTGTACGTAAGGGCAACTCAAGGGATGACTAGCCGATGGCTTTTGTCTGAAATAGCCGAAGAGCTAGGAGAAGTTCCTTTTTGGCATACGCAGGAAACGTTTAATATGGTAGAGCAAAAATTAAAATTCAATCAAAAAATTATTATTGTTGACGAAGTTGATTATTTAATTTCTAACAAAGACACCATTGAAACCTTAAGAGATTTACACGATAAAACAGGAACGCCGATAGTCTTGGTTGGAATGGGAATGGTTGATAAGAAAATCGCACGGTATAAACACCTTGAGGACAGGATTTTTGAAAAATTGAAATTTGAACATTTTAATCAACAGGATATTTCTGAAATTATTTCTCAATTATCTGATATTAAATTCACTGATGATGCCATCGAATATTTATCTCTTCAGTCAAATCAATTCAGACAAATAATTAAACTAATTAGCAGAATTGAAAAAATAGCTAAAACAAACAATATCAAAGAGGTTGATGAATATACGTTAAAGGAGATATTAAATGAACGTCAGAGTACAAAAGCTGTGCAAAAGGTTAAACAAATTTACGCTTGATGAAATTTCTTTGATAGCAGAACTTGATAAACCTGAAGCAGAAAAAGTTCTTAATGATTTAATCAAAACAGATTTTCTTAGAAAAAAAGATGACCTATATATCTATATAGGTGAAATAAAAAAAACAAAACAAGAAAACCAATTGCCTTTAATATTTCAGTTTCATTCCCCTGAAACGATAGATTTAATTATTAAATGTTTTTGTGCGGAAATATCACCGACTAAGACAAAGTGTGAGGTTCACATCGAGTATAAAGGACTATCGACTTCATTTTTTCAAACGATTTCCTGGTTATAAAAATATTCAAAGCTAAGTATACAAAAGGGGTAGCATAATCAACATTTGCAAACAAAACATTTCCTCGGTTATTTGTATGAGTAAAAGAAAGGGCGAAGCAATCATCTCCTAATAAATCTAAAAACTCCTCCATATATTTCAGTTGAGTATCGGTTTTATTTGGTACTCCGACTATAAAAACGTGTTTTATCTCATTTGTGTCTATTTTATCAGCAACTTCATTAATTTTTTGTATAAAACTTTTCTCGTCAATTCCAAGCTTAATACTTTTTTGCTCTTCAGC
>CAIPUE010000019.1 GCA_903868125.1 uncultured bacterium
AAACAACCGAGATTGCTTCGTTCCCTCGAAGAATTAAGGCGGAGCAATTTTGTTGTCGGGCAGGAATGCCCGACCTACTTACCGTTTACCGTTCACCGTTTACCGTTCACCGTTTACCGTTCACCGTTTACCGTTCACCGTTTACCGTTTACCGTTTACCGTTTACCGCTTACCGTTCACCGTTTACCGTTTACCGTTTACCCGTCGAAACCCTCGCCTCGCAAAGACGCAAGAACCCTATTCACTGAATTAATTGACAATTCAATTTGAAAGTATTATAATTTTTTTATGCAAAAAGTTGTTGAAGAAGCGATTAATTTACTGAATAAAATTTTTAGTGAACGTTTTGATGATTTTCACGGACTTTATTTGTACGGAGTTTTTACTGACGGCAAAAATCATCGAGATGAAGACATTGAACTTGTTGCTATTTTTGATGTAGAAAACAAGTACAAACGTGAACTTATTTGGCCGATTGTCGGTAAAATTGAAACAGATTTGGATGTCTTTATTGACCTACATCCGATTACCATGGCGGAATTGGTAAAAGACGAAGATTTTTATGACGAGGTCGTTAATAAAGGTATATTTTTCAAAGTGTAATCGCTAAATACTGATACCATTTGTGTCGTTTAGTATATTTTACTTCTTCGTAACTGTGCTTTTCAAGTGCAATTCCCGAAGCTGGATCAAAGAAGCTTCTGCAGGCGCATCTGTCATAAGACATTTTGCGCTTGAATTCTTAGGGAAAGCGATTACATCCCTGATTGAATCAGTTCTCGCAAGAAGTGCGACAAGTCTGTCCAAGCCCAACGCTAAACCTGCATGAGGAGGCGTGCCGTATTTAAACGCATTAACCATAAATCCGAATTTCTTTTGAACTTCTTCTTCGCTAAATCCAAGTGCCTTGAATACACGCTCCTGAACTTCGCTTGAATGAATTCTGACACTTCCTCCGCCCAATTCTGTACCGTTATAAACGATATCATAAGCGATTGAACGGCAATTAGCCGGATCCGATTCCATCTTGTCTATATCTTCCGGATTAGGGGATGTAAACGGATGGTGAACTGATGTATAACGCTGTTCTTCTTCTGAATAATCGAACATAGGAAAATCTACAATCCAAAGTAAATTATGTTTATTTTCATCAATCAATCCGAGTTTTTTTCCAAAATAAAGTCTAAATCTGCCTAAAACATCAAAAACCACCTTAGGTTTATCAGCTACAAAGAAAACAATATCTCCGTTTTCAGCGCCTGAACGAGTTTGCAGTTCCGCAATCTGTTCTTCTGTTAAGAATTTAAATACAGGGGATTTAACCTCGCCTGTCTCCATGTACGTTACCCACGCCAATCCCTTTGCGCCGAAAGAAATCGCAAGGCTTCTTACATCGTCCATATCTTTTCTTGAATAATTAGCAATCCCAGGGATTTTAATCGCTCTGACAGTTCCGCCATCAGCGATTACACCTTTAAAAGCTTCAAAAGACGAAGCTTGCATAATATCTGTTACATCAAACAATTCTAAGCCAAAACGGGTATCAGGTCTGTCCGAACCGTATTTTTCCACTGAATCTTTGTAAGTCATCTGAATAAAAGGAGGTTTAATCTCAACGCCCGCCTCTTTAAATGTATCAACCAAAAGCCCTTCAACTAAATCAATTACATCTTGTTGCTCTACAAACGACAATTCCAAGTCTATTTGCGTAAATTCAGGTTGTCTGTCGGAGCGCAAATCTTCGTCCCGAAAACATTTTGCAATTTGGTAATATTTTTCGACCCCACCGACCATCAACAACTGTTTGAAAATTTGCGGTGATTGAGGAAGTGCATAAAATTTGCCCTCTTGCACTCGTGAAGGCACCAAATAATCTCTCGCTCCTTCAGGAGTTGTATTTATTAAAACAGGGGTTTCGACTTCCAAGAAATTTTCTTTATTTAAATAATCTCTTGTAGCCGTAACGATTTTGTGACGCAAAATAAGATTGCTCAATGTCTTCTCACGTCTTATGTCCAAATATCTGTATTTTAACCTTATATCCTCGGAAACATTTTCGTCATCCAGCATAAACGGTAAAGTTTTTGCCTCGGAAAGTATTTCTATAAACTCAGGATACATTTCAACCTGACCTGTTGCGTATTTTTCGTTATAAGTTTCTTCGGGTCTGCGAGTGATTTTACCCTTAACAGTAACCACAAACTCCGTCTTTAATTTTTCAAATGTTTTATGAGCTTCCGGATTAACTTGTGGGTCGGAAACGAGTTGGAAAAATCCTGTTCTGTCTCTCAATTCGACAAAAATTATTCCGCCTAAATCTCGAACACAAGCTACCCAACCCGATAAAGTTACTTCTTCGTTAATGTTATTAAGGTTCAATTCCCCACAGTTATTTGATTTGTATTTTGTAATTTTCATTGTTCGCCTTTTTTTATGTTCATCCGCCAACCTATTTTAGCAAAAACATAAGAAATTGACAATGTTTAGTTGAAAAATGGTTAAATAAAAGTCAATAATCAGCAGAAATAAGCAGGCACAGTGAAAAATTGCTCAACCAAAACAGTGCCCCTTTTACTTTGAACTCTTTTCCCTTTTTGCCTTTTCCTTTTTCCTTAATTACATCCGCAATTGCATTTGCGGCATTTTCTGATACACAAAACTACAAGCGCAGGTACAAGCGTAAATTGAACTATCAGTATTTTCCACAGCCCAAGTAAAAGTACAATTACTTTACTTAAATCATCGGCGTTCATATTAAAATATTTTTGAACATACATAACCTGAAAATCATGCATGAACATGCACGCAATTGTTGATAAAATCAACAAAATAAAGCTGACTACAAAGCTTTTAACAAAAAAATGCTGCATAAATTCTAATTTTTCTAATCTTTCTTTATTATTCATAAAAAACTCCTTTTCCATCTAACGGTTGCCATTGTAAATTATGTAAAGAAATTTTTCAACCCCCCTATTCTTAGTCGAAAGGTTGAATAGTCGAACAGTTGAATAGCTTTAGAGCAAGAACCGCAAAACCTATCATCCTATACTATACACAAAACAAAAAGCAGATTTTTTGTTGTCGGGCAGGAATGCCCGACCTACGAGAGGATTTAAAATCTGCTTTTTATTTCAGGAGGAGTATATCAACCCAAACACATAAATCTGTTTTGCTTTAGCGAAAGAGCCAGTGTTCCTAAAGTTTTTGCCTTCTTTCTCCGTTGAGCCAAGGCGAAACGTGAGAAATGGCCTCACGGCTCGCCAATATTGTCCGATTGTTAACATAAATAGTCGATAGTGAGAACTTCTTTTTTTACAAAAAAAGAAGGGGGGTTGAAATTCTTTAAAAGTGAGTTATCATAGGTATAGAAACCTCTTAATAGTCGATAGAATACAACAGAAAGGCATTATCATGGGAATGGTCATAAAAGAAGTCAGTGAATTTACCGTTGTTGATGAAAATAATAAAACGATTCGTAAATCCAAACTTGTCATTTCAAATGACGGTGTAGATACTGAAATTATTCTGGAAGGTAATGGCAAAATTAAAGTTGCGACTGCTGTATAGCTCGTTCAATGTCAGCCTTTTCATTATTTTTTAGAGAAAAATTAAACTTAATAAAATAAAACCCGCCGATTAGCGACAATATTATCATTAATATTCCTTGATGGATTGTTGATATTGCAAGTGCGGTTGATTTATCAATGTTATAAATCCCCAAAGCTAAAATATAAGCGTATTGGTAAGGTCCTAAAAACACCGACGTTGAGGGTATCATCGTTGAAAAAGATATTAGGCTGATTACAAAAAGTGCGGCTGAAAACCCAAGATTTATGTGGAAACTGTTTATTATCAAAAAAGCAACATAACATTCAACCAACCAAATAATTATGCTCATTACAAACGCCTGCGTACTGCATTTTAGGCTGTTTAGAACGGTAAATCCCTCAATAAAAGAGTTTATGTGAACATTTATTTTTTCAATAATTTTCTTTAATGGTTTTGCAATAAATTCAGGCAATACTGAACTTATTTTAATAATCTTTTCGCATATAAAATTAACTTTATTAAATTTGAAAATCAAATAAAACGCAATAAAACTACCGATAAATAAAACTCCTATCAGGTAAGCGAGATTCATCATCCACGGTTGATTAGCGTAGGTAAGAATTGCGAAAAGCAGGATTAAAAATACACAAATTCCATCAAGCGTTCTTTCTAAAATAATAGAGCCGAAAATTTTCATTTTTTTCTCTTGCTTAGTATCACCCAGATAGTATGCCCTATAGATATCGCCAGCTCTTGCAGGCAAAAATATATTAAGCATGCTTCCAACGGTAAAAACCGTTCCGAGATTATACGCACTATATTTATTGTCGTTCATTAGCAGAGATTTCCAACGAACGCCCCTTAAATAAAGAGTCGTCACATATAAAATAACAATCAACCACAAGTTTTTAAAATCAAACATTTTAAATGTTTGAAACAACTTTGCCCAGTCCATTTTGTAAAAAATCAACCCCAAAAACGCCAAGCTTATTAAAAGTGCAAAAATCTTTCTCTTACTCATAGACATAATTTTATCATAAAAATACGCTTGCCTTAAACAAGTTTTCATACTCGTGCTTTAACACGGGCTTGAAAGATTTTATTTTTGTGTTTTAATAAATGTACGGTGATTATATTTTTAATATTTTCGCTAGTCTAAATGAAAGAAGAAATTTTCGTTGTCGAAAAAAATAAAACTGGCCAAACATTCAGGTTTCTGCTACGGAGTCAAAAGAGCCGTCGAGACCGTTAAAAAGCTTAAAGCGCAAAACCCTAACAAAAATGTATTCATTTTAGGTGAGCTCATCCATAATTCCCATGTCATAAAAGAACTGGAAAGCTTGGGGATTAAGACGATTAGCGAATTACCTTCAAAAGGTGATGGAATTTGCGTTATAAGAAGCCACGGGGCTTCGCCTGAAATATTTGAACAAATAACTAACGCGGGGTTTGAAGTGGTTGATTTGACTTGTCCCGACGTTAAGAAAGTTCAAAAAAAAGCTATTCAGCTTGTTCAAGAAGGATATTTTTTAATAATTGTCGGAAAGGCGGAACATCCTGAGGTAATCGCAATAAAAGCGAGCGCAGAACGTTTTGGTTCAAATATTTTTGTAGCAAGTGACGTCTCTCAATTAAAACAAATTGAACAGAAAATTAAAGAACATAAAAAAGTCGGAGTAGTAGTTCAAACAACCCAAAGAATTACGACACTTAACCCGATTGTGGAATATTTAACTTCGATTTCGAAAGAACTTATGGTTGCAAATACTATTTGTAACAGCACAACTCTTCGTCAGAACGAAGCAAAAGAATTAGCCGAAGAATCAGATTTGATGATTGTTGTCGGCTCCAGAAAAAGTGCTAATACAACCCATCTGGCAGAAATTTTAAAAGGTATTTCAAACACTATCCATATCGAGGACGATAAAGAATTGAAAACGTACGAAGATATTATTCTTGACGCAAATAATATTTCGATTACAGCAGGGGCGTCAACACCGGAAACGATTATAGAAAATGTCATAAACAAACTAAAAGGAGGATGAAATGACTATATTAGAAACAACAAAATTAGACGAGTTTGAACAATTACTGGAAGAATCTTTCGCAAAATCTTACAATGTGGCAGACATTGTTGAAGGTATTGTTATAAGAAAAGATAAAGACGGTTATTTGGTCAGTGTAAAAGGTGCAAAAACAGAAGCAATTTTACCCGATCGCGAAATGCCTGCCGGAGATGAAGGCAAAATCGCTTTAGAAATGGGTGATTTAAAAGATTTTTATGTTCTTAGAGAAGAAAATGACGAAGAGCCGATGATTTTGTCATTAAAGAGAATAGCTTGCGCTCAAGCTTGGACTCAATTGAACGATGCTAAAAATTCAGGTGATACAATTTTAGCTAAAGTTGTTTCATTGGTAAAAGGCGGCGTGTTGGTTGATGTTGCTGATTTGAAAGGGTTTATCCCATCAAGCCAGCTTAGAACAGGACTTCCTTTTGACGGCTTAATTGACCAAAAAATAGAGGTCAAAGTTTTGGAGGCGGATCCTAAGAAAAATAAATTAATTCTTTCTCAAAGACAAGCGGTAGCGGAACAAAGAGATCAGGTTGTCGACAATGTTCTTGCGTCATTGGAAGAACAAATGGTTGTAACCGGCGAAATTGTCAGAATTGCCGATTTCGGTGCTTTCGTTGATATTAACGGAATCGACGGACTATTGCCTATTTCTGAAATTTCTTGGCAAAGAATTAAACACCCGTCTGATATTATTACATTGGGTGAAAAAATCGAAGTTAAAATTATTAAAATAGATAACGAATTAAAACGTATAAGCTTAAGCTTAAAGAGAATGGGCGAAAATCCTTGGCAACAAATCGAAGGGAAATTCAAAGAAGGCGAAATAATCAAAGGAACCGTTAATAAAATAACAAGCTTTGGTGCGTTCGTTAATATTTTCCCAGGGGTAGAAGCTCTTTTACCTGCGTCAGAAATGGCGGGAGAAAACGTTAATCCGTTCAATATGCTAAAAGTCGGTGATGAATTGGAAGTTCTGATTAAAAAATTCACCCCTCAGGAGCATAGAATTGCTTTAAGCACTAGAGATATTGCAAAATAAGCAAAAAGGTCAAAAGCAAAAGGCAAAATGTGAAAAGTAGGTCGGGCTTTCCAGCCCGACAACAAAAAGCCGATTGGCCTTTTAAAACAAAACAAAGCCCGCAGAAAAATTTTCTGCGGGCTTTGTTTTGTTTTTAGCTTACTCTTTATTAATCCAAACGATGTCAATATTTCCTCTCAATATTTCTTGTAAATTATACCGAGTTGCCGGTATCATATAAAAAAGCTAAGAAAAGAATTTCCCCAGCTATAAATACTGATTATAATGTATAGCAGAATTCGGATTTTATGCTAAGATATTCATAGTTAATACATAAAGTAGGGTGTAAGTATGGTATTTAAGAGTTTTCTGTCCAAAGCTAAAGACATTGATATTTTAGCGTCAATTCCCGACGGCGTAATGCTTGTTGATAGTAACGGAAAAATTGAATGGATAAATGAAATAATCCCGATTCTTTTAAGTATCACCAAAAATGACGTTTTCAAGCTGGAGCTTAATGATATTATCGAAAGTGGTTTAGATTTGGCAAAGCAAGCCGCCCTCAGTAATAAATCAGTAGTCGGGCGGTCAAAAAATTTATTTTTGGAAATAACCGCTAAAATCGCCGAAGATTATTTTGTAATCTCACTTCGAGATGTTACTCAAAATTATAAAACAGTAACTAATATTATGATTGAGCAGGAGAGTTCAAGAAAAATCAACAAGGATAAAAATGCCTTCCTTGTCAAACTTTCTAATGAACTCAAATCCCCGATACATTCCATAATCGGTTTCTCACAAGCGATGATTGACGGACTTGGCGGAGAAATGTGCGACAAGCAGGAAAAATATATCAAAATTATTAATAAAAACTCTAATGAAATACTTTATCTTATGGATAAAATACTTGAATTGTCAAAAACAGAAGCAAGTCTATTTGAATATGAATTTCAAATTTTTGATGTAACAAATTCAATTCAAGCTGTGTTAAAAAATTATGAACAGATGATTAAGGCAAAAGGTTTAAACTTGAGTTTTCATAGTGAAGATATTGTTAAACGAGCAATTTTCTCTGACGAAAATGCTTTCAAAATTATTTTACAAAATATTTTAGAAACATCAATAAATTCAACAGATATAGGCTCCATAAATATACAAATTCACCACCCTGACTTGGAATTTGTATCGCAACAAGGGATTGAGATAACGGAAGATACAACTGATAAAGCTTATTTAATGTTGAAGATTTCTGACACAGGGGCTGGGATTTCAGATGGTGATATAAATGTTATATTTGAACCTTATGCGCAGCTAGACAGAGCGAATAAGAAAAATATTGTTCGTTCAATCGCACTTGCCAGTGTGAAAAATATTGTTAAAGATTTAAAGGGTACAATTTGGATTGAATCCGAGCCGATGCAGGGAACGACTTATAATGTAATAATTCCGATTGAAAAAGAAAAATTCGAAATAGAAGATATTTCAACCTAAGAATACAGCAGGTTGGCTTGGTAAAACAAACAAGTAAAGGCGGAATTTAGACAATTTCGTGTTGAGGTGTAAAGAAAAATGGCGGAAGTAGTTCTAAAAAATCTTAAAAAAAGATATGACAAAAATGTTATTATAAACGGGATTGATTTGGAGATTAAGGACAAAGAATTCTTGGTTCTTGTCGGAGCATCAGGATGCGGAAAATCCACGATTTTACGTATGATTGCAGGTTTAGAAGATATATCGGATGGAGAGATTTTTATTGGGAATAAAAAGGTTAATAAAATAGCTCCAAAAGATAGAGACATAGCATTTGTGTTCCAAAATTACGCACTTTATCCGCATATGAGTGTTTATGAAAATATTGCTTTTGGACTTAAGATGAGAAAAGTTGAAGAAGAACTTATTGACAAAAAAGTTAAACAGGCGGCTGATGTTCTGGATTTGACAGAATTGCTAGACAGAAAACCAAAGCAACTTTCGGGTGGTCAAAGGCAGCGAGTAGCTTTAGGTAGAGCAATTGTGCGTGAGCCGAAGGTTTTCTTGATGGATGAACCACTTTCGAATTTGGATGCAAAATTGAGAGTTCAGATGCGTTCCGAGATTAAAAAACTTCATAAAAAACTGCAAACAACTTTTATTTATGTAACCCATGACCAAACTGAAGCATTGACTATGGGGGATAGAATAGTCGTTTTAGACAAAGGGGTTATTCAACAGGTAGATACACCTGACAATATTTATCAAAACCCTCAAAATACTTTTGTTGCGGGCTTTATTGGGTCACCTCAAATGAATTTTGTCGAGGGAACAGTTGTTGATGGTGCTTTGGTACTTGCGGATATTCACATTCAGCTTTGCGAGGAGCAAAGACAAGCCGTTGAGGGCAGAACTAATTTAATTATAGGAATTAGACCTGAAAACATGACCAGTGCCGATGGAGAAATTAAAATAGCTGTAAAAGTCGATATGTCCGAAATGTTAGGCAGTGAAAGAATAGTTTATTTTTATATCGGAAAGGCAAAATGTAGCGTAAAACTTCCGCCAACATTTGTGGTGGATGAAAATTTAGTTTTGAAAATAAATAAAAAAAACCTTTTCTTATTCGATAAAGAAACCGGCAAAAGGGTTTATTAATAAAGTTCTTTTTCTTTAGATTACGGATTTAAAATGATTTTTGCTTCAACCTGTTTGTGTACGTTCAAAGATTTTTGTAAACTTTTAACCAGTTCTGCGGCAGTATCGACTGAATAAAATTTACCTGTCGTTACAAGTGCAGTACATTGAAGCTGGTCTAAATCATCTTTGTTTGAAATATTGAAAGCGATTACGTCAATTTTTACATCTTTTCTTGTTTTAATTAGTTCCATAACCCAAGTACAAGGGCTCTCATCGCAATTTTCACCTCCGTCTGTCAACAAAATTATATGTTTTTGTCCGCTAAATCCTGCAAAATCATCTGCTACAGCTCTTTTTAAAGAATAAGTAATAGGCGTCATTCCGCGAGGGGTTGCCTTTATAAGCTTCGTATTAATTTGAGCCGTACTTGCCGGAGTTATCGGAACCAAAAGTGTGCTAGCCTTGCAAGAATCATACTGAGTAAATCCGATTTTGTGACCGTAAACTCTCAATCCAACCCAAGCTTTTTTGTTAATAGTCGGTAAAATTTGCACCATTGTATTCAACATTAAATCAATTTTTCTTTTACCTTGTAATTCTTCGGTCATGCTTTCTGAAAAATCGAGAATAAAAAGAATTTTTTCATCAATATTGTCAAATTTGTTATACTTAAATTCATCTGGTCTATAAATGTTATAAGGTTTCGCCCAAGCAGTATTTGTAAATATAAAAAATATAAGAATTAACACTAAATTTTTCATACTAAAAAGATATTAGTTATTAACGTTTTCTTCAAGCCCCCAATTGGATTGTTTACGGTTTATCCCTTAAAAAATATCCGTCTTAATCGGGTTTTTAAACTTGGTGATATTGCCTTGGAATAAGAGTTCAAAACTACCGACGGGGCCGTTTCTTTGTTTAGCTATAATAATCTCTGATTTGCCCTCTTTGCCTGTTGCTTTTGGCGCGTCATCGCCTTCTTCTCTGTTATAATAATCATCTCTGTAAATGAACATAACAATATCCGCATCTTGTTCAATTGCGCCTGATTCTCTCAAATCCGAAAGCATCGGACGGCGATCTTTTCTTTGCTCAACCGCACGAGAAAGTTGAGAAAGCGCTATGACTGGAACATCGAGTTCTCTTGCAAGAGTTTTTAGCCCTCTTGAAATCGCAGAAATCTGCTGAATACGGTCTTCTCTACCCACGCCTTCCATTAATTGCAAATAGTCGATTACGACAAGCCCGAGGTTTTTTTCCTCCATAGCAAGTCGACGGCATTTTGCGCGAATATCTGTTAGAGTACATCCGGCAGAATCGTCTATATAAAGCGGTGCGTCTGAAATTTCGCTCATTGCATTTGCAAGCTTATCCCAGTCTTTGCGCTGCATATTTCCTGTTCTGATTTTTTGTGTATCCACTTCGGCTTCTGAGCATAACATTCTTTGAACGAGTTGTTCTTTTGACATTTCAAGTGAAAATATGGCAACAGGAATTTTTGCCTTAATCGCTACATTTTGAGCAATATTAAGTGCAAAAGCAGTTTTACCCATTGAAGGACGAGCAGCTAGAATAATTAAATCAGATTTTTGCAGTCCGCTTGTCATATTGTCAAGTTCGTAAAACCCTGTCGGAACACCGGTCAACTCATCTCTGTGGTTGTATCTGTACTCTATTTTTTCATAACTTTGTAATACCAAATCTTTGACATGCGACATGTCTTTAGTAGCTTTTTTAGCGGCAATTTCAAATATAAGTCTTTCCGCGTTATCCAAAGAGTCGTCCGTGGAATTAAGGTCATACCCCAAAGAAACAATCTCCGAACCTGCGTTAATAAGCGCACGTTTAATAGCTTTTTCCTGAACTATTTTTGCATAATACTCAATATTTGAAGTTGTGATTGTTTTGTAGCTTAAGTCATTGATAAAAGCACGCCCGCCGATGATTTCTAGTTTAGAATTAAAGCTTAAAACATCAGAAACAGAGACTAAATCAATTCGTTCGTTTTGATTAAACAGTTGCAACATTGCCTCATAAACATATTTGTGGGCGGGCTTGTAAAAGCTTTCGGGGGTAATAAATTCAACAACCTTGGTAATCACGCTTGGATTAACCAAAATGGCACCTAAAACTGCCTCTTCCGCCTCAATATTTTGGGGAATAAGGGTTGAGTTTATTTCTCTTTTTTCTTTTTCTACATATCCGGCTTTTGCCATTTATTTCACCATTAATTCGATTTCTTGTATAGTAATTTTATTTTAATATACAAAGGATTAATTTTAAACTAAAGGTAAACAAAGCTTAATTAATATTTGCATAAATTAATGTTTTATCGAATGTTTCCGCATCCTCTCTTGCAATTTTTTTTTGATTGTGTAAAATAGTTTTAAGCCACGCGGGAGTAATTCAGTGGTAGAATGCATCCTTGCCAAGGATGATGTCGCGAGTTCGAGCCTCGTCTCCCGCTCCATTAAAGACTCAGTCTATTTTTAGATTGAGTCTTTAATTTTAGTTGAAAAACAAGGCGAGAACTACAAGGCGGAGCCTTGTCCAAGTTCGAGCGGGAGTGAGCGGAGTGCGAAGGTCTTTTGTTTGGAGCAAACAAAGTTTGCGAAAACAAAAACCGTAGACACGTTTAACGCGAACGAGCAAGATGCCTCGTCTCCCGCTCCATTAAAAAAGACCCTTTCAGAGGGTCTTTTAATTTTGTTGGAATTACGAGGCGAGAACTACAACGCGGAGCCTTGTCCGAGTTCGAGCGCGAGTGAGCGGAGTGCAAAGGTCTTTTGTTTGGAGCAAACAGTTTGCAAGGTAATACTTCAGATAGTTTAAACTAAATACTTTTCTGTACATCTAAATCTGAAGTATCTATTTGTATAATATTGCCTGACCGACGATTTATATTTTTAGCTAAATTCTTTATATAATTTACTCCGTCTTCTATATTCGCTACATGCTTAATAAGATATTTAAAATGCAACTTAATATTGTCAACAATGCCTAATATTTTGATAAATTGATTTAAGGAGGTATTACCTTTAATGTTAGCATTACAATGTTCACACGCTCCCAATGCATTATTAAGATTATTCGCCCCTCCATTATCGATAGCATGAAAATGATCAGTACTTTCTCTTGCCGAAGATATTAAATGAACTGCAATCCCCTTTGAAGATTTGTATTGAAGACCTTTTTGAGGTTCTTTCCTTGAGATAGGGACTTTACCAGAATATTTGACAATAAAAGCACTTTTACTGTCTCTAGATGTCGGAAGACTATTGGCTCTTTTTCTTACAACTTTCAATAAAGTATTTTGAGGATGTTCTTTTATAAGCAGATTTAATTTTGAAAAAAAAACTTTTCTTAAAAAATGCTTCTGCCCATCAGAATGTTGTACAATAACCTTAGTTGCTTTAATAAGTTCTCTTACTTGCTCAATGACTTCGGGAGAATATGAGGGTGCTTGTTGCAACTTAAGTGGCAGAAAATTTAACATGTCTCCAATGCCATCTAATATTATAATTTGCTCATCCTCTAATAACTGTAGATGCTTTGGTCTAAGTATTTCAAGAAGTTGTTGAAAAGTCTTTTCAGAGTGCTTGGAATTTAATTCTTTAAGCTCCTTAAATACTGAAGCCTCAACTTCGCGCATATAAGGTTCAAAGGGCTCTAATGTGTGTATTAATTTCTTATGATAGGCAACTAAATTCTTTTTTTCTATTGGCCATCGTATTGCATTAAACTGCTCAAGACTTATCATCGGCTTATTACAGTAAGCACAAGGAACATCATGAAGATTAATATAGGGTAATTTCAAGCGGCCAAAGGACACCGAAGCATTATTTAGCAGAGTCTGAGATGGAATATTTCTCAATGAAATTTTGTCGGAAGATATTTTTATATCCTCTGATTTATATTTCTTCACTCTAAAATTATTGGGTGATTGTGTGATATTCAAATTATAACTAATTATTGCGTTAACATCTTTAATGTTTCTTTGATTATAATAAGTGACTAACATTAGCAATTTCTCCTGCTTGTTTTATAGATTTTAATACCTCACCTAAAACAGGCGGTTTCTTAATTGCCAGCCAAGCCTCCTGCGAATTTCGAAGAATACTTTGCATTTTTTTCTGCAAAGGTTCATTTGTAATTTGTGATACAAGAAATTCGGCATTTTCGCTCATTTGCTTAAGGATATCGGCAGAACGGTTTACGGCATTAAATAATTCACCCTCACTGAGCGGACCTTTCATCTCAGGCTTTACCCATTTAATCCAATGTGAAACGGTAGCATCATTTGTTGTTTCTGCCCATTTTTGAACGAATCGCATGGCCAAAATGTTAGGAGTTTTAGGATTTCTTTTTATACCAGATTTCATTTCAAGTTGCTTAATGGATGTTTTACTTTTTTCCACCCCTTGTAAAAAAGCAGTCATTTCTTTATCTAATACTATAGGTTGCTTCGGAGTCCCTTTAGATTTGTTATTGTTCTTAACCTGCTTATCTGGAGCCAACATTATATTTACCCCTCTTATGGTTGTTGTCTCATCTTTATAATTCCCTTCGGATAAATAGCACGCCAAAGCCGCAAGGTGAGAAGGCTTTAATTCGTCTAAAGGTAAATCGAAGAAAATCTTTGAGAAAAGAAAACCGTCAACTCCTCTTGCTTTAGAAATTACAGAACCCTCAGGCGTTAAAGTGAAATTCTTTTCTGCTTTAGTGAAAATTTTCAAATCGAATAGCAGATTAGCATATTTTTTAAATTCAGCTTTCAGTTTTGTTATTTCTTTTGCTGCTTGTCTTTCATTAACCGCCAAAAGTGACATATCCACAGTATTATCAAGTTCTTTAATCCCTCCTTTTGCAACTATTTGGGCTACAAAATTATATTCAGGGCGTAATTTACTTACTAAATTGTCCGCCGAAGCAATTACTTTTTTGTATATATCAAATGGTGAATGTCTTTTGTCTGGTTTATGAATAACATATCCAATAGGGTCTTTACCTCTTCTTCCGCCTCTTCCAAATTCTTGCTGTAAATCATTTATGCTTAATTCGCTATATAGAGTATTTCCATCTTTTCTTTTACCGATAGCCCTGTCATACTCCTGTACTACAACAGTTCTTGTAGGGAAATTAATCCCCCTATCCAAAGTACTCGTAGCATAAGTTACTTTAACAAGTTTTTCCTCTGCCAATCTTTCTGTCAATTCTTTAGCATCTGGTGTCATGCTGGCATGGTGAGTTGTAAACCCTCTTAAAACAGCTTCCTCATCAAAATTCACGCCAAGGTAATGATCTTTTTTAAACTCCGTAATGATTTTTGCAACCTTATTACGTTCGTCTTCGGTTAAAAGATTTAAACCTGAGTCCAATGAGTCTTTTTGCAAATTATCACATCCGGATTGTGATAATTTGAATATTAGTGCAGGGAATTTGTTTTCAGCTTGCAACTTTTCTACAACCTTTAAAATACCTGAAGTTTTTGTTTTGCCATCTATTAAAACACCCCTAGATGCCTCTTGTAGAACTTCTTTTGACAGTTGAGCCTCATTAAATTTTCTTTCGGCAGGGTCAGATAAAAATGCTGCCAAACGCTGTGCATCAGGGAGTTTAATTTTTAATTTTTTCTCTAATATTTCTTCTAAGTCTTCTAAATTCCCTTGGCTTTTATTTGGTAAAACTTCTTTTAAAAACTCCAATCCTTTTTCGGGTGTTTCTTCCTTAGCACTTATTTTTCCTATCTGAGATAAAACCTCTTTTTGCCTTTCAGAAAGAGTATTTTGTTGTTGTAAATCAAGGAGCTGTTGAAGATTATACTTCTCTGTCATAAGTGGAATAAAACTATTTGTAGGTTCATGGTAAACAGAATGTTTTAACGGAACATATCTTTCAGAAGACGGCATTTCTACCAATACAGCTTTCTTGACAGGAATATTCCCACCCAAAGCAGCAACTTTTTGTGCCTCAATTTTATTAATCCAATTAGCAATTTCTTGACCGTTTCCGACGGTTCCTGTTAGAAATACCTGTTGAATGTGCGGTGGTGTAAACATTACGGCTTTTTCATATACAACACCTCTTTGAGGATCGTTCATTGTGTGAAATTCATCATGGACTACAGTTGCTACCTTTTTTAAGCTCAGATTGTCACCCAAAACGGCGTTAGCGTAAACCTCTTCTATCATCATTTTTATGGGTGCTTGAGTGTTAATCTTTATATCACCTGTTAAAAGCCCGACATTTTCTTTCCCGAATTTCTCACAAAAAGACCTGTATTTTTCGTTATCTAAAGCTTTTGTAGGAAAGTTAATAATGATGTGTTTATCTTTGCTAAAAGCTTCTTTAACAAACGTCATAAGATATTCAGCATCAGCCATATTTTTTCTTGCTCCGTATTCGGCGAGAATAGTCTTTCCTGTACCTGTTGGCAAAACAATTATCGCATGGTTGCCGTCATATATAACCTTTGCGGCTTCAATTTGTTTTTGGTCGGGTTTTTGACCTTCCGGCAAAGCAAAATAGGGTTTAATACTGTCCTCAAAGCTTATAGGATGAGTATATTGAACTGCACCCTTAAAAGAAGTTGTCGATTTTGAAAAAATCGGGGGATGATACAAGAAATCTCTCGAGCTGACATTTTTGTTTTGATTAGTGGCTAAATAACTCCTAAAAGATTTACCTCTGCTACCCTCTAAATATTTGTGTTCCGTTTTATTACTAATTTTTTGAATAATCATTTTTTACACTTCTAACTCTACTAACAATAATACTAAAAAGCCTGAATATTTAAAGTTGCGATAGAGTATGCGAAAAAATTAGCAAAAATTGTCAAAACTCACTAATATTCTGAAAAAACCTATATTTACATTTCTTAATGTAGCCCCAATAAAAAAAGAGTATCTTGCGATACTCTTAAAAAAATGCACTGGGCCGGACTTGCATCAAATACGTTGGCGAAGTATGAGACTATACTAGACACAAAATAAAAAGCAGCTTTTTTGTTGTCGGGCAGGAATGCCCGACCTACTTTAAATTCTCTCGCGGGATTGCTATCCCGCCTGCTTAAGTTTGAAATCTGCTTTTTACCTAAGGAGGAGTATACGTATTTGGGTCGGGATTGTAGATTTTGTTTGCATTTAATCATCTACAAAATCACAATCGAGAAATCGGCATTGTTGTTTTGACAACAAAAGACCACTGCACAAGTATAGAAAATTTGTTTTGACTGCTTTCTCCGAAATCTTTGATTTCGAGAGAAATGTCCCTATGCGGGTTCTTACTTGTGCAGTGGTCTCAACAATTCGGTGAAAGGACGTGCCCAAAGGCATAAAAAAAAAGACCCATCTGAAAGATAGGTCTTTGAAAAAATGCCCTGGGCCGGACTTGAACCGGCACTGGGGGTGAACCCAATTGGATTTTAAGTCCAACGCGTCTACCGATTCCGCCACCAGGGCTCAATATTTATATTTGGTTGTCAATTTCTTTGTTACTCTGGCGGATTCGATAGACGCCGCGTCTACCTCCCCTCCTCCTTTTTTGATATTTAATCAAAAAAGCGGAGTCCTTGCCACCAGGGCTCAATATTTATATTTGGTTGTCAATTTCTTTGTTACTCTGGCAGATTCGATAGACGCCGCGTCTACCTCCCCTCCTCCTTTTTTGATATTTAATCAAAAAAGCGGAGTCCTTGCCACCAGGGCTCAATATTTATATTTGGTTGTCAATTTCTTATAACAAGATTCTGAACGCATACTCAATCGTAATATAAAAAAAATTATCTGTCCAGTAGTTTTATTTTGAGATAAACTTTCTTTAAATCTTTCAACATCAAATAACGAGGTGAATCCTCCGCCGTTGAGTGATTTCTGAGTAAGTATGAAGGGTGAAAAATGGGCATCGCAGGATATTTCTTGCCTTTAATTTCTACATCGAAAATTTCACCCCTAATCTTTGAAATGGTTGATTTTCCCTTGTAAAAAGATTTCAACGCCGTAGCTCCGCAAAGTAAGATTATTCTAGGTTCAATAATTTCGATTTGTGAAATTAAAAACAATCTGCATGCCTCTTTTTCAATCTCAGTAGGAACTCTGTTTTTTGGCGGACGACATTTTACAGTATTAATTATGTAAAAATCTATTTCCCTTGAAAGTCCTGCTTCGTTTAAAAATTCGTTCAAAAGTTTCCCCGCCCTACCAACAAAGGGAATTCCCTGCAAATCTTCATTTTCTCCAGGAGCCTCACCTATCAATACGACAGATGCGGTCTTGGGATTTCCATCCGCAAAAACCGCATTATGTCTTGTATTATTAAGCTCGCAAGCCTTGCACTGATTGCATGTAGCCTCTAACGATTTAAGTAAGCCTTGTTTTTCACTTCTCACTGTGCACTTCTTACTTGATATTAGAGAATGTCCACGCATCAAAACTTGGAGATTCTGCTATTTTCATATCTTGCTTTTTACTTCCCGATGTAGAATCATCATGAGCGATTGGTTGGTACAATCGGTTATAATATTCAATAACCATTCTGTCTGAATTAAAATAAGCTTCTGCTGTCCTCATTGCCTGACGCATTAACCTAGCCCATTCCTCTTTATTTTCGTAATAAGTAGGGATAATATCATTTTCAATAGTATTCATGATAGATTCATGATCTTTCCAGTGTCTTTCTTCCCAAGGCATTTCATCATCCAATCCTTCATATTCAACGGTGTAGCCGTTAATTCCATTGAAAGTTCCTTCAACAGTCCAACCGTCATAAATAGAAAGATGCAACGCACCGTTCATGTTAGCGGACATACCTGAAGTTCCAGATGCTTCAAACGGTCTTAAAGGAGTATTCAACCAAATATCAGAACCTTTTTTAAGCTTTGAACTCAATTCAAGCTCATATCCGGGGAGAACAACAACATTTTTAAGTGTATGAGAACGATGTAAGATTTTGTTAAACATTTCGCGTCCCATAACATCATCAGGATGGAATTTACCTGCAAAAATTATTTGAATTTTATTTGAATCCAAAAGCCTGTTCAATCTGTCTTTATCCATCAAAATCAGCCAAGCACGTTTGTAATCTGCAAATCTTCTTGCCCACGTAATTGTCAAAACATCAGGGTCGAACCTTTTTCCTGCGGTATCCGCGATATATTTAAATAATTCGACTTTCATTTCACGTTTAGCAGCTAACAATTCATCAAACGTTTTAGCCACACCGATACGGTGATCTTGCCAGTAATGTATATTTACGGCATTGGTAATTGCTCTAATCGGACATCTTCCATCAACCCATTCCCACATTTTATTAGCAACAAGCCCGTGGAGTTGAGAAACCGCGTTAGCAATTCGGCTCAATCTCAAAGCCGCTACTGTTAAAGAGAAATTCTCGCCACCAAGTGCGACAACTTTTTCTCTCGGACAACCTGCAAAAAATCCGCCCTGCATTAGTGTATCAACCCAATGAACTTCGTTACCTGCCGCAACCGGAGTGTGAGTTGTAAACACGGTTTTTCTTTTAACTTTTTCAACATCTCCGTTATATTGTCTTAAAAGCTCAAACGCCGCAGGCAAAGCATGACCTTCGTTCATGTGAATAACATCAAAGTTATATCCTACGAGTTGCAATATTTTAACACCTGCAATCCCCAAAATTGTCTCTTGCGCAATTCTAATTTTTTCGTTTCCATCATATAATTTATAAGAAATACTTCTTGCCCATTCACTGTTTCCATCAATATCCGTGGTCAAAAGGTAAACAGGACACGTTCCAAACAAGCTGGGCTCAACTCTAAACGCTTTAACCTTAACACTTTCACCAAAACATTCAACTTCAGTATAAATATCTAAATCAGTTAAAAAATCATAATACTTTCTTATATAAGCAACTTCAACTTGACCTGTATGGTCTATTCTTTGGTCATAATAACCGTAGGACCATAACATTGTTACTCCGACCATCGGCATTTGTAAATATCCTGCAGACTGCATGTGAGAGCCTGCCAAGAACCCTAAACCACCCGAATAAGTGCTAAGTGATTGATCCATTGCTATTTCCATTGAAAAATAAGCTACATTTGGTAATGACATAATTTATCCTTTTTTCTGTGTACTCGTGCGGTAGAGCAACAAACTTGCTCAAATAGAATTTATTAATTTAAGTTATATCTATAATATAGCATAAATTCAAGATATTAGGTATTAATTCTTAATATTGATTTAAAAAGTACGATAAATGGAGGAAAAATACAACTAATAATATTAAGTTTTCTAAAGCAGAATTATTTCCACTATTTGTTCGGGCTTAATATCAAGACAAACAAGTTGTTCACATGTTGTTTGTCGTTTCTCCCAAAGGCATGGTTTTAAAGAACAATTATCCGAATGTTTTATGGCAATTACATCAGGAGATTGAGGGATTAATTTTTTGTCATCAGTCGCACCAAAAATCACGTAAGTTTTAGTTTTAAGAGCAACTGCAATATGCAGAGGTGCTGAATCCGAGCAAACAAACTTTTCAGCGGAGGCGATTAATTTAGCCAAATCAATCAAATTCTTAGTTTTTCCGTAATAATCAACAAAATTTTCGTCTTCCTTGTTAATCAATGTGGTTCTTATTGTTTCAATACATTCTTTATCGTCAGGTCCACCCGCCAGAATTACTTTTTTTCCTCTTTCTAAGAGTAAATCAATAACTTTTGCCCATTTTTCGGCAGGAATAGTTTTTATCATGCCCATTTGAACGCTTAATTTACTTACTCCCGGATGAATAAGAATTGTATTAGGCTCTTTTGGCGTAGGTTCAAGTTTAATTTCCGGCAATGTTGTTTTTATGTCTGTAATCGGCGTAATTAAATCGTGATACATATCGCAGGCGTATTGGTTTTTATCCAAAGTAACTGCTTTCGTGAGCAGAATTTCGCTTAATTTCCCTGTATTATAGCCATAGCAAAATTTTATTCCTGTCAAAAATAGTAAAATACTTATAAATTTGTTTGCGCCCGAAGACACAACAAGGTCAAAATGCCCTTTTTGCGCCTTAAAAATCAATTTTAAAAGTTCTAAGTATTTACGCTTAGATTTAACATCAATTAATAAAACTTCGTCAATAATATCGGTTAAATCCTTAATACCCTTACTTCTCGGTTCGAGTGCAAGCGTAATTTTAGCATCCGGAAATTCTTTTTTAAGCGAGATTAAAGTCGGCAAAAAGAGGATTTCATCCCCAATCCCGCCAAAATTTATCACTAAAATCTTTTTAATATAGTCCATATTAATTATTATAATCAAAACAAAAAAAAAGTGCCTTTCATTTAATCATTAACAAAGCTTTTCTAATGAAAGCCCTTGGAATAATCCAAGTTGTTTGATTTTCAAAGGCACTCCGCCATACTCATGCTAACAAGTTTTTATATAAAAAACATTACCTTGAGGTATAATATTTTAGAAAAATGCTATACTCCTCCTGAAGTAAAAAGCAGATTTTAAATTCAAGACGGCGGGATATCAATCCCACCCTACGAGAGAATTTAAAGTAGGTCGGCATTGCCATGCCGACAACAAAAAATATGCTTTTTATTTTGTGTATAGTATAGAGTGTGCTATAATAACACCAAGTTGCATTCAAAGGTTGGCTTTGATTTAGAAAGTAGGTTTGCTAACCCAAAAACAAGAAATCGGTTATGCTTTGGCAACTCGGTATGACATCCAAGAGGAAATCAATGGTATCAAAAGTAATAACCGCAACAACAATAGGATTAAACGCATATAAGATTGATGTGGAAGTCGATTTTGTACATTCCCTGCCAAATATTTCTATCGTCGGATTGCCGGATATTGCTGTAAACGAGGCAAAAGAGAGGGTTCGTTCAGCCGTAAAGAATTCGGGATTTAGTGTTCCATCCCTGCGTGTAGTCGTAAACCTTGCACCTGCGGACATAAAAAAAGAGGGAACAAATTTTGATTTACCGATTGCAATCGGGATTTTGGCGCAAGGTGGATTTCTCGATAACGAAAAAATCCTTAATACGGCATTTTTAGGAGAACTTTCGCTTGACGGTACGCTCAGGGGTGTAAACGGAGTTTTGCCACTGGTATCTGGTTTAAAAGATATCGGAGTAAAAAATGTCGTCGTACCTTTAGCTAATTCAAAAGAAGCTGCCTTGGTTGAGGGAATTGAAGTTCTGGGTGCGGAGTATTTGGTCGATATAGTTAACCATTTTTCGGATAATTCGGAGTGTAAATTACCTCAAATAACGGTAGATATACAAAAATATTTGACTGATAATGCTCAAAATGATTATATTTATGATTTCAAGGACGTAAAAGGTCAGCAAAAAGCTAAAAAGGCATTGGAAATAGCCGCTGCAGGCGGTCATAATATTCTAATGATGGGTTCTCCGGGGTCGGGTAAAACGCTTATGGCAAAGTGTTTTGCCTCAATTTTACCACCACTGGAATTAAAAGAAGCTTTAGAGTTAACTAAGATTTACAGTATAAGCGGGCTTTTGCCGGCGGATGAACCTTTGATAACAAAAAGACCTTATCGACCTGTTCATCACTCAGCTTCTGCGGTTGGAATTATCGGCGGGGGCAGTAATCCCAAGCCGGGAGAAATCACACTTGCTCACCGCGGAGTTTTATTTCTGGATGAAATTGTCGAATTTCCAAGAAATGTTCTTGAAACTTTAAGACAACCGCTGGAAGACGGCGAAGTTGTTATTTCCAGAGTTCAAACTTCGATTAAATATCCTGCCGATTTTATGTTATTGGGAGCTATGAACCCTTGCCCGTGCGGATTTTTGGGTGATAGTCAAAAACAGTGTTCCTGTAGCGAATTTCAAATCCAGCGCTATCGTTCAAGACTTTCAGGGCCGCTATTGGACAGAATTGATTTGCAGATTGAGGTTCCAAGACTGGCTCCTGAAGAACTGTTGAATATGAAAGAAAGCGCTGAGCCTTCAAGTGAAATCAGAAAAAGGGTTGTCAATGCAAGAAAAGTTCAGGTTCAAAGATATAAAAATGCGAATATTTTGACAAATTCAGAACTTAACTCGGATTTGATTAAAAAGTTTTGCAGAATTAATGAGGCAAGCGAAAACTTGTTGAAATCAGCGATTATAAAATTCAACTTGTCGGGACGGAGCTACGATAGGATTTTGAAACTTGCAAGAACGATAGCTGATCTTGAGAATTCGCAGGACATTACACAATTGCATATCGCGCAGGCGTTACAATACAGGGCTTTTGTTACAGAAAACGCAACGGTTTAAAAACAATGCCAAGGATTGGGCAAAAAAAAAAGAACCCCCGAATAAATCAAGGATTCTTTTTAAAAATGGGCCCGGAGAGACTCGAACTCTCACACATTGCTGCGCTAGATCCTAAGTCTAGTGCGTCTACCAATTTCGCCACAGGCCCGTGGTTTTATATATTTAATTGTCAATTTTGTTTCGGGATGTGGCTCATTGCTAGACGGCGTCTACCGCCCCTCTCGCAAAACGATACTTAATCGTTTTCCTCGGCACAGTGCCACAGGCACAATTGCAAAATTGCTCACTTATTAATCTAACTCAATCACATTAACATGTCAAGTTAAATCCTAGATAAATTAAGACCAAACGCATTAAAGCTATTTAATCACTGCAAGACAATGATTTCTTATGTGTCTTTGCGAGACGAGAGATTTTTAAGTGGAAAATTATTGACGGAACGAAGCAATCTTGTTCGCCTTTAGCTATAATACATTGGGATTGCTTCGGTGGACAATCCTTTTTCACATTGCAACACTTTAAAGCCTCGCAATTGTAGAGGTCAAGTAATTCGCTTACACTTTTTGTTTTTAAATAAATAAAAAGGAGTAAGAAAATGACAAACAAAGAACTAATTTCAAAAACATTGGCTATTAAAATGCTAAATACTGTTCAAGAGTATGAG
>CAIPUE010000020.1 GCA_903868125.1 uncultured bacterium
AACAGTATTTAGCATTTTAATAGCCAATGTTTTTGAAATTAGTTCTTTGTTTGTCATTTTCTTACTCCTTTTTATTTATTTAAAAACAAAAAGTGTAAGCGAATTACTTGACCTCTACAATTGCGAGGCGAGGATTTTTTAGTCAGAAAACCATTGATGGAACGAAGCAATCTTGTTCGCCCTTTGCAATAATACAGGGAGATTGCTTCGGTGGAAGCTTTTTGTAGCATTCGGCACTTGACGTCTACAGCAATGACGCAAAACCACTACACAAGTTAATTAAAATCTACCTGAGTTGTTACGTGTCGTATTTTGTCCTCCCCTTGAGGGAACTCTACCGAACAAAAATATGACTAAATGTCATATTTTTGAGAGAGGGGGAAATCTTTGATTTCGAGGAGGGGTAAAAAGCGTTGATTTTATTGCATCCCCCCCTAGCCCTCACCAAGCATTACTGCAAAATAAAAGAGTCACTCCGAAACGAAGTAACTCTTTTTTATGCATTTACGATTTAACGTTTTTGCTTATCTTGAATTTAGCCCTATTGAGCTTACGCAAGAATTTTGTCTACGACACCTGATCCGACAGTTCTTCCGCCTTCTCTGATCGCAAATCTCATACCGGCTTCGATAGCTACAGGAGCGATTAATTCAACTTCCATAATTACGTTATCACCAGGCATTACCATTTCGCCTTCGAATTTGATTGAACCGGTTACGTCAGTTGTTCTGATGTAGAACTGAGGTCTATATCCAGGGAAGAATGGAGTATGACGTCCACCTTCGTCTTTTGTTAATACATAAACGTTAGCCGTGAATTTTGTGTGCGGTTTGATTGAACCGATTGCCGCCAAAACTTGTCCTCTTTGGATAGCTTCTTTGTCAACACCACGAAGCAATAACCCAACGTTGTCACCAGCCATACCTTCATCAAGAAGTTTTCTGAACATTTCAACACCGGTAACTGTTGTTTTTCTTGTATCGCCGAAGCCTACCAATTCAACTTCGCCTTGAACTTTAACACGTCCTCTTTCAATTCTACCCGTAGCAACTGTACCACGACCTGTGATTGAGAAAACATCTTCTACAGGCATCAAGAACGGTTTGTCCAAATCACGTTCAGGAGTTGGAATGTAGCTGTCAACAGCATCCATTAATTCCCAAATCTTGTCAACCCATTTGTCTTCGCCTCTTGTAATTTTTGGATTAGCAATAACGGCTTCCAAAGCTTTTAGAGCTGAACCGTGAATGAAAGGAGTAGCATCACCGTCGAATTCATAAGAAGTCAACAATTCTCTTACTTCCATCTCAACAAGTTCTAACAACTCAGGATCATCAACCATGTCGCATTTGTTTAAAAATACAACCAATTGAGGAACCCCAACTTGTCTTGCCAACAAGATGTGTTCACGAGTTTGAGGCATAGCCCCATCAGTTGCTGCTACAACAAGGATTGCTCCATCCATTTGAGCCGCACCTGTAATCATGTTCTTTACATAGTCTGCGTGACCTGGGCAGTCAACGTGAGCATAGTGTCTTGCCGTTGTTTCATACTCAACGTGAGCAGTAGAGATGGTTATACCTCTTGCTTTTTCTTCCGGAGCCGCATCAATTTCGTCAAATTTCTTTGCTTGTGCTTGTCCAACTGCTGCCATTGTACCTGTGATTGCTGCAGTTAAAGTAGTTTTACCGTGGTCTACGTGACCTACTGTTCCTACGTTAACGTGCGGTTTGTTTCGTTCAAACTTTTCGCGTGCCATGAGATTAATCTCCTTTTTAATTATACTACCTATTACTTATTTGAATTTAAGTTATATATTTATTCTATTTGCTAAAGATTTATTGTCAACCTTCTTTCTTTACAAAGAAAGAAGGCAAATAAACTTTATATACATCGGCTTTTCAAGGGCGTAATAGCAATCCTGCCCTTGTACGACCTTGGTCTTATTGTCTCCGTTCGCCGTTAACTTTTTCGCGTTTACTCATCACCTATGAGACTTCGAAAAATTCTCTCACTCACTTTGTTCCGCCGACAGGCTCCCAAGGCTCTTACCTTGCCTGTTCGCTTTGTCAAAATTGTATATTTTGGAATTATTCCGTGTCCTCTATCTTGATTAATTATCATGTTCGCGCTAAGATTTAAAAGTAATTTTATTTAAACAAGGAGGATTATTATGTCAAGAAAACCTATCATTGCAGGAAACTGGAAAATGAATCTGTTGCAATCAGAAGCAAAAGAATTATTTTCAGGAATTAAAGATTTTGTAAAACAATATTCAGCAGAGCAGTTGCCGATTGTTGTTGTTGCACCTACTTTTACATCTATTGCGGCAGTTGAAAGTCAAAGATGCGACTGCGGATGCAGAAATTTGTTGTTTACGGCAGGACAAAATTGCTATTTTGAAAAAAATGGCGCTTATACAGGTGAAATTTCGGTGGAAATGTTAAAAGACGCGGGTTGTGAATATATTATTATCGGACACTCTGAAAGACGTCAATATTTTTCAGAAACAGATGAAATGATTAACAAAAAAGCAAAAGCAATTCTTTCCAACGGATTAATCCCTATTATTTGTTGTGGAGAAACTCTTGAACAAAGAGAGGCAGGGGTTACAGATACTCATATCGCGGGTCAAATTAAAGCAGCTCTTGAGAGCCTGACAGAAGAAGAAATCTCTAAATCGGCAATAGCTTATGAGCCGATTTGGGCAATCGGAACAGGTAAAACTTGCGATTCAGATGAAGCAAACAGAGTAATTGCAATGATTAGAAATGTTGTTAAAGAAATTAGCTCAACATCAGCCGGTGATGCCGTCAGAATTCTTTACGGCGGAAGTGTAAACCCGTCAACGATTGAAGAACAAATGTCAAAATCTGACATTGATGGTGCTTTAGTCGGCGGAGCAAGCTTGAAAGTCGATAGTTTTACGTCGATTATCGCTAACACTATGAAAGTTGCCGTTTAAGCAAAATGTAAAATGTAAATTGTCGGGCATTTTTGCCCGACAGCATTTGCTCAAGAAGAGGTTTTATGTATTTAGATTTGACAGTGTTTCAAAAAGCACTTGATAGCTTAAAATCAGCTATTATAAAATATAATCAAGATGTTAACGATGATATGATAAGAGATTCTGTCATCCAACGTTTTGAATACACTTATGGGCTTGCGATTAAGATGATAGAACGTTTTTTGCAAACAACTTCTACTTTAGATGTGGATACTCTTTCCTTTAACCAATTAATAAGAGAAGCTAATGAAAGGGGAGTTTTATTAGGTAATTTGGAAAACTGGGCTGAGTACAGAAAAAAAAGAAATATAACTTCTCACACTTATGACGAAACAAAAGCACTTGAAGTTGTTTCAATTATGGATGATTTTATTAAAGAGGCGGAGTTTTTGTTGAATAAATTGAAAGAAAAAAATGAAAGTTGATATTGAAACCAGATACTTGGAGCATGTAAAAAGCATTATCAATTCACAGTTACAAGACCCGAATTTAAAGATTTATGTTTTTGGCTCTCGGGTGCGAGGAAATGCGAAAAAATACTCGGATTTAGATATTGCATTACAAGCCGAATCCAAAATCGAAGTCAATAAAATGAGTAAAATTGAAATTGAGCTTGAAGAAACAACAATCCCCTACAAGGTTGATATCATTGATTTGAATAACATTTCAGATACTTTTAGAAAATGTATCGAAAATGACTTGGTTGAAGTTTGAAATTATTGTTTGTAATTCTGGAATTATTCTACGTCCTCTAAAACATTTTTTCAACGCTGTATGAATAATTAGGTAATTCGTCTACAGCACCTGTAACTAATCTAATGCAATCTTCTTTATTGGTTATTTCATTTATATTTATACTTTTTAAATCTCCCCAATTAATTTTCGGCTCTTTTTTCTTTAGTGAAAATCTATGCCACAAAGTCTTCAGCATAGTCATTTTTTGCAAAACTTCTTCTCCAACTTGTAATTGTATTTTATGATTAAGTACACGGATATTAATATGAGTCATACTTCCACCAATTTCAAAAAGATAGGGTTTTGCTTCCGTAATTATATCAGCACATTTTGGGGAAGTAAATTTAAATTACTTATTGTAACGGTCTTTGCACAAAATTTCGTCTGGTTATTGTTTTTTTTATTACAATTTACCTGTAGAGTTTTCATTTTATAATTTCCTTCCTATGTTATATTACATATAATCAAAACCTTCTAAAAATATTTTTTGCTAGTTGAATTTTATTTTATTCTATTATTTTTTCTATATTTGTTATTATAGCAAGGGTTTTGCGATTTATAACCTGCGTTTACAATTCTTAACCTCTTGATTTTAAGATAATTTTCAACTACACTAAAAATGTTAAAAAATAAAGACAAGGAGCATAAAAGCAATGACGACACAATTTAGCGGAACACCGCAAATAAAAACGAGAACGGCACTTTTGATTTTCATTAAAGGTTCTTCGGCACCGATTGTTCTTTATGTTGAAAAACCTGTTGCAGTTTACGAAGAAATTCAACAATTACTAAAAGGACAAAGTTCTGCAATTATTGAAAAAGAGGGGACAGGACCTATAAAAAAAGTTTCGTTTCATTCAAGTCAAATTGCGGCGGTTGCACTTCAAGATGAGCAATACGTTTAAACCGTTTTTGGGAAGTGCGGTTTTGCAAGCTGTCAATGATTCGGGATTTGAGTAAAAAATATGAGTAATATTATAAAAATTGAAGATGTAGAAAATGCTCCAAATAAAAGACTTCAAGTTGATTTTGAAGATTTTATCAACGAAATAAATACTATCGTTCCCATAAAGGCTACTTTGGAGGTTATTTCACTGGGGGAATTCGTCAAAATTACAGGAAATGTTAAAGGGCGTGTAATTTTAGAATGTGATTTATGCTTGAATGAATTTGAGTATAATCTGGATTTGGATATAGAAGAATTGTTTGCTAAAAACACATTCTTAGACGAATATGGGCAAGAAACAGAACTTAAAGAAGGGCAATTTATAACAGATTTAGCGGGCAAAGACAGTATAGATATTTATGATTTATTGTATCAATCTGTAATATTAGATTTCCCAAATAAAAAAGTTTGTGGTATAAAATGTAAAGGAGATGATTTTTTGAGTGAGGAAAATTTTGCTCAAAATCAAGTTGACCCTAGATTAGCGGTATTTAAAACTATACAAGTCAAAAAAGAAGACAACGCCGACAAGAAATAGTATAATGTAATAAATAGAAGGAAAAAACAAATGGCAGTACCAAAGAAAAGAACAGGAAGTTCCGCACAAGGACATAGAAGATCGAACTGGAAAGCAACAAAGCCGGAAGTAACTAAATGCGCAACATGCGGAGAAGTTGTATTAACACATACAGTTTGCATGGCTTGCGGACATTACAAAGGCAAAGCTATAAGCATTAAATCGCCTGATTATGTTGAAACAAAACTTGAAGCAAAAAAACCTGTAAAAAAAGTTGCAAGCAAAACTGAAAAAGTTTCTAAAACAAAAAAAGTTGAAGAAGTTAAAGTTGAAGTGATTGAAGAAGTTCAGGCTGAAGAAAATACGGAAAAAGCTGAAGATTAGTTAAAAGTTAGAGAGAATAATGACAAGAATAGCAATAGATGCAATGGGCGGAGATTATGCTCCTCGTGAAGTAGTTGCGGGGGCTGTTTGGGCTGCGTCCGAATACGGTGTTGCAATTGAACTCGTTGGAAAACAAGACAGAATTGAATATGAGTTAGATAGAATTCGCAATGAAGGAATAATAACTTCTGCCGGTGGATTTAAAGATAAAAAAATAAAATTTGATTTAAGTAAGTTGGATATAAAAATAACTCCTGCAACGGAAGTCATTGAGATGGGCGAAGCCCCCGGACAAGCTATAAGAAAGAAGAAAAAATCTTCAATTGTTCTTGCTGTTGATGCAGTTGCAACCGAAAGCTCTGATGCGATAGTTGCGGCAGGCTCAACCGGAGCGGCGATGGCTGCCAGCTTATTTGGACTCGGTAGAATTCCGGGGATTGACCGACCTGCAATTGCGGTTACTCTTCCAACAATGAAAAATCCTATTGTCGTCATTGACGCGGGCGCAAACAGTAATTGTACTCCTGACATGCTTTATCAATTTGCAGTTATGGGAACAACTTTTTCAAAGAATGTGCTTGGAATAGAGGTTCCAAGAATAGGAGTTTTAAACATTGGCGAAGAAGCCGGAAAAGGTAATGAACTCGCTCAAGCCACTTACAAACTGCTCGAAGAAAATCAGGATAAGCTTAATTTTATAGGGAATATTGAAGGCAGAGAAATTTTCTCGGGAATTTGCGATGTAATTGTTTGTGACGGATTTGTCGGAAACGTTGCTTTAAAAATAACAGAGGGAACTTCGTCAATGTTATTTAGAATGTTAAAACAAGAATTTAAAACAGATCCTTTAGCGAGAATTGCGGGATTAATCGCTAAGCCGTTTATGAAAAGGATTTATAGAAAGATAAATTATGAAGAATTTGGTGGGGCTTTGCTTTTAGGCGTTAAGGGTATCACCGTAATTTCTCACGGCAGCAGTAAAGCTTATGCGATAAAAAATGCTGTCAGAGTGGCTAAAGAGGCTGTAGAAACCGGCGTCAACAAGAAAATAGCCGAGTTTTTAGAAGGAACTAACGAGCGTTCAGCTTAGTTTTAGGTTCATATTTATGAAAGGTTACAATGACTAACAAATTAATTCCGTTAAAAATAGCAGGGGTGGGTTATAGCGTACCTGAAAAAATTATAACAAATGAGGATTTAAAAGAATTATATGACACATCGGATGAGTGGATTTATACCAGAACAGGCATAAAAGAACGCAGAGTTGTGTGCGGGGAAGAAAGCGCGATTGATTTAGGGTTTAAAGCGGCTCAAAATGCAATAGCGAAAGCAAAAATAAATGTTGAAGATATTGATTTAATTATTGCGGCGTCTTCTGCACCGGTGGATTTGTATCCGGCAATGGCATGCAGAATACAAGCGAAATTGGGTATTAAAAATATTCCGGCGTTTGATGTCACAGCGGCATGCTCGGGATTGATTTACACACTTGATATGGCAAAAGCTTTTATCAGCTCAGGCATGTACAAAACGGTTTTAATAATCGCAGCCGACAACAATTCAAGATTATGCGACTGGGAAGACAGAAGCGTTTCAATCCTTTTTGGTGATGGTGCAGGCGCAATGGTTGTTACTCAATCCGATGACGGAATTGATGACATTTTATCAATAGATATCAGGGCTGATGGTTCACTCGGAGAATTTATAACATTACCTTTAACCGGACAAAATTGTCCGCTTGTTGAACCATGCGAACAAAAACCCAGTTATGTCAAAATGAATGGAAAAGAAGTTTATAAGTTCGTGGTGAAAGTTTTGCCTGAATATATTGATAAATGTTTAAAAGAAGCGAATATGAAAGCCGAAGATGTTGATTATTTTATTCCGCATCAAGCAAATCAAAGAATTATTGATGCTGTTCAACAAAGACTCGGCTACAGTGATGAAAAAGTTATTTCTAATATAAAATATTATGGAAACACATCAGCTGCGTCTGTGCCTATTGCTCTTGCAGAAGGTGTGGAAAGCGGGAAAATTAAGCTTCCGTCCACCGCAATTTTATGCGGATTTGGTGCGGGCATGACTTGGGGTGTTGCAATTGTAAGACTCCGCGAAGGAATTTGTTAAAAAGTATAGGGACGGTGAATAATGACAAAGATAGCATTTTTATTTCCTGGACAGGGTTCACAATCGGTGGGCATGGGCAAAGATTTATACGACAATTTTGACTCCGCAAAAGCAGTATTTAACAATGCCGATAAAATTTTGAACAAAAATATCTCGAAAATCTGTTTTGAAGGACCTGACGAGGATTTAAAACAAACAATTAACACTCAACCTGCGATTTTGACAACCTCAATTGCGGCGTTGGAGGTTTTGAAATCAGAATTAAAATTTAAACCTGATTTTGTTGCAGGGCATAGCTTAGGCGAATACGGGGCTTTGTATGAAGCAGGCGTTTTAACCCTTGAAAACGCGCTTAAATTAATCTCAAAACGTGCGGAGCTAATGAATTTTTCAAAAGGCGGTTCTATGGCGGCAGTTTTAGGCTGTGATTCGCAAAAATTAGAAGAAAGTCTTAAAGAAGCTTCTTGCATCGGATATGTTTCGGTTGCAAACTACAATTCACCCGATCAAGTTGTAATAACGGGAGAAGTCAAGGCGGTTAAAAAAGCTTCAGAACTTTTAACATCCGCGGGCGCAAAAAGAGTAATCCCTCTTGCAGTCTCAGGAGCGTTCCACTCCGAATTAATGAAAAATGCGAGCGAAGAATTCGCAAAATATTTGGAAGAATTTTCACTAAATGACGCTCAAATTTCTGTGATAACAAATGTTGATGCTGAAATCACGACAAAAGCCGAGGATTTCAAATCAAAAATGCCTCAACAAATTTATTCATCTGTTTATTGGAGCCAAACAATCCGAAAAATGGTTGATAATGGTGTTGATACGTTTATCGAGATTGGACCGGGGAAAGTTTTGGCTGGATTGAATAAAAAAATTGATGCAAATGTTAAAACTTATAATGTTTATGACAAAGCGTCTTTGGATGCTTGTGTTGAGGCTATTAATTTACAATTAGTATAGGAGACAAAAAATGACAGATAAGAAAATTGCACTTATAACGGGCGGTTCTCGAGGAATCGGAAAGGCATGTGCATTAGAGCTTGCAAAAGCTGGTTATAACGTGGTTATAAATTATGTAGGAAATGATGAAGCTGCGGCGCAAACGGTTGCTGAGCTTAAGGAGTTGGGAGCTGAGGCTTATTCGGCTAAGTTTGATGTAACAAATAAGGAAGCTGTTGAAGCCGGAGTTGCCGAAGTCATGGCAAAATTCGGCAGAATTGATGTTTTGGTAAATAACGCCGGAATTACACGCGATGGTTTATTTATGAGAATGTCTGCCGAGAATTGGGAAGCGGTTATAAATACAAATTTGAATAGTGCATATTATGTTTCCAGTCCTGTCGTTAAAATAATGATGAAGCAACGTTCGGGTGCGATTATTAATATGGCTAGTATTTCGGGGGTTTTTGGAAACGCAGGGCAGGCTAATTATTCTGCGGCTAAGGCAGGTTTGATTGGAATGACAAAAGCCTTGGCAAAAGAACTTGCCTCTCGAGGAATTCGTGTAAACGCTGTTGCTCCCGGATTTATTAAGACAGATATGACCAAAGATTTAAAACTTGACGGAATTGAGGAACATATTCCTTTAAAAAGATTGGGCGAAGCTCAAGACATTGCAAAAGCGGTTAAATTCTTGGCATTAGATGCCGAATATATTACGGGACAAGTCTTGCAAGTGGATGGCGGTTTGGTTATATAGATTGCAAAAATTAACGAATTTTAACAATCACATTTTTTTTATGTTAAGTTCTTGCAAAAAAATCTTTAAATAGTATAATTTTGAATGGATAGTTTAGATATTTACAAAGAAAAAAGGAAGAAAAAATGAGTACATTAGAAAAAGTAAGAAAAGTAGTTGTAGAACAGTTAAGTGTTGATGAAGCTTTAGTAACAGCAGAAGCTAGTTTTACCGGTGATTTAGGTGCTGATTCATTGGATACAGTTGAATTGGTTATGGCTTTTGAAGAAGAATTCGGATGCGAAATCCCTGATGAAGAAGCTGAAAAAATTCAGACGGTTCAAGACGCTGTAAGCTATATCGATTCTCATTCGTAATCGATTAGACAGTTTTAAAAAATTATAGGGAATGTGATAATTTAGCGGTTTGGTTGTAAGATTTTGCAATTTGACCTGCTATACTGATATGACTAACATTCCCTTTAATTTTACAATTTTGAGATAAAGGTATGAAAGCATGACAAAAAAAAGAGTAGTTATAACCGGATTAGGAGCTGTCTCTCCTTTTGGTATTGGAGTTGACAAGTTTTGGGATAGCATAGTTAAAGGAAAAAGCGGAATTGCAACAACAACTGCTATCAATTTAGACAAGCATACTGTAAAAATTTCAGGTGAAGTAAAAGATTTCAACCCTGAAGATTACATGGATGCAAAAGAATCAAAAAAAATGGATAGATTTACCCAGTTTGGACTTGTTGCTGCTGAAGAAGCGGTAAAAGATTCAGGGTTGGATAAAATTGAATTTGACCCTTACAGAGTGGGCGTAATAGTCAGTTCTGCCGCGGGTGGGTTTAGAACTTTTGAAAAAAACCACATTGCTATTATTGAAAGAGGTCCTACAAAATGTTCCCCTTTCACTATTCCAATGATGATTGTGGATATGAGCTCGGGTAGAATTTCGATGAAGTATGGTTACAAGGGGCTTAATAAAGCTGTTGTTTCAGCTTGTGCATCATCAAATCATTCTATTGGCGATGCTTTTCGCTCAATTCAATACGGCGATGCCGATATAATGATTGCCGGTGGTTGTGAAGCGACTATCTGTGATGTTGGAGTTGGTGCATTTACGAGCGCAAGAACTCTCTCTAAACGTAACGATGAACCTGAAAAAGCTTCAAGACCTTACGATAAAGACAGAGATGGTTTTGTTATGGCTGAAGGTGCAGGAGTGTTGGTTTTAGAAGAATATGAACATGCTAAAGCCCGCGGAGCAAAAATGTACGCTGAAATAGTCGGCTACGGTCAAACTGCTGATGCTTACGATATTGTGGCTCCTGATCCTGAGGGTCGCGGTGCTACAATGGCTATGAAAATTGCACTTAAAGATGCAAATCTTGAATCAAAAGATGTTCAGTACATAAATTCACACGGTACAAGTACCGGACTTGGTGATATAGCTGAATCGCAGGCAATTGCAAGAATTTTTGGGGATTTAACCGAGAATAAAAACCTTTTGGTCAGTTCTACAAAAAGCATGCACGGACACATGCTCGGTGCAACAGGTTCTGTGGAAGCTATTGCTTGTATTAAGGCTATGAATAATTCAATAGTTCCACCAACGATTAATCTTGATAATCAGGATGAGCATGTTGCGAATTTGGATTACGTTCCTCATAAAGCAAGAAAAATGGACGTTAATGTCGCTTTGAGTAATTCTTTTGGATTTGGCGGACATAACGCATCATTAATATTTAAGAAAATATAATTTAATTTAAA
>CAIPUE010000021.1 GCA_903868125.1 uncultured bacterium
AAATTTTCCTCGCAAGCTCCTATGTCCGGCTTAAATCCATACCGCCGGCTATCCCGCAGCCGGTATGGATTTAGCACTTCTTAGGTCGGATTTGAAAAATTGCAAAAAATTGTCATTTTTTGAATTTTTCCGCATCCTCAACAGAAAAATAATAAGTTTCTTTTTCTTTATCATAAATGTGTCGAATTTTTTACCTTTAAATAATTCCAAATCTTCCATGCTAACCCCCAAATTAATATGTTAATAATTACCAGTGAAAAGTAAAACGGCAAACAAAATATATATTTCTGTTTACCGTTTACTATTTACTTCGTTTCAACTAATTACGAAAACGCCATCAGTGCTTTTACTGAACGAGCTGTTTCTTTTATAGCTTCATCACAATCAGAATCTTGCACATTCTCAAGGACTTTTAACGCTTCAGACTTGTCTTTTAACGCTAAAAGTTCATTAATTGTACCCATCGCAACGTTTGTGCTCAAATCATTAATGCCTTTGCCGTTTTTGAGAATTACCACGGAAAGAGAATCTTGAGTGTTTCTGTTTACAAGTGCTCTTGCGGTAAGTCTTCTGACTTCATCATCGGTACAATTTGTCCCGACTCTTTCCAAAACCTCCACAGCGGCACCACTTTCGTGTTGCGACAGTGCTTCTATTATATTGTTTAATTTTTTATTTTTATTCATTTCTGCCTCCTATGCTATTGCTGCTGTTAACATGTTTTCCAATTCTCCAGTGTCAAGATTTTTTAAATTGGAAACACTGTAAGTCCTTCTATCTGAAAGATTTTGCATTAAATTTGCCATTGGGTGAAAAGTAATTTCTATATTGTTTGTTTTTCTCCAAATTTCAGCAGTGTTCTCTCCAAGTCTACGTCCAAAAGACATGATTGAATTTAATCTTCTGCTTATAGATTGACTCATTGGTGCTAAAACGGCACTCATTGTCATTTTTTGCTTCATAATTTCATTTGTGTCTGATTTTTCAGGTTTATCAAAAACGTCAGCCGTAATCATATTGCCTTTAAAATTGACACCAAAAGGATTTGTCTGACAACTATTCTGCTCAGTCTTCGGAGATGAAGTCCTAAAAATTCGTTGTGAAATACTTTTAATTTCCATATATGCCTCTTTTCTGTTCTGTATTCAGTTTTAACTCAACAGAATAAAATTATCACAAGAGATAATTCAGTAAATCATCTGTTTATAGTATTAAGGGGAACAAAAAAGTATACCAAAGTTTGATTATTTATAAACTTCAACGTATTTAGGATTCACTGCAAGCCACTTAAACGACTGTGAGGACGTATCAGGAATATCCATGACAAAAGTCCCGCCATAGCGCCCCCTTGTGAATCTCAAATACCCATCGTCAGCAAGATTATTCAAAGCTTTTCTGATAGTGTTGGGACTTAAATCCAATTCTTTTGATAATTCAATTATTGACGGTAGTTTTGAACCGACTTCATAATCTTTTGCAATCAATGACTTAATATGGTTTTGGGTTTTTTCATAGTTATAAAACGCCGTTTCTTGTGCAGATGCAAAAATTGAGGTTTCTTTTTTATTTGAAAGTGAAACATCACCCGGAATTTTTATAACAGTTGTACCATATCTACCCCGTCTTGCAAGTAAAATACCATTGTTAATAAGTGATTTAAGTGCATCATGGATAGTTTTTATGCTAACTTTAAGCTCCGTAGATAATTGCTCATGCGCAGGTAATCTGTCTCCGACTTTTAATTTTTTTGAAATATAATTTTCTAAATCCTTTTCAACTTTTTCAACCAATGTAATATTTTCAGAAAGATTTAAATTAATTTTTAATAAAGCAAAATCATTAGACTTAAGTATCCACCCATTGTCATTGGAAGATTGATATTTCCGCTCCAAAATTCCTAACGAACATAAATTCTCTAAAGCCAATCTTGTTGTATTCGCAGAGGCTCCAATTACATTTGCCAAAATTCTTGATGAGGGTATGCTTTGCGCCACCTTAAATTTTTTTTCAATAATATAGTTTTTAATCAAATCGACACAAACATCTCGCTTGGATGTCAATTTTCTGACATTAGAATGAGATTGTTTCCAATCTCTAATCATAGTTCCAATGCACTGTTTTGACTCAACATAACCCTTGTCTTCAATATATCTGAAAGCATTTTGAATAGTTCCGATACTAACGCCCAAATTATAGGCTAAATCAGCTTTTTGCGGAAGCAAATCTGTTTCTTTGATTTTACCTGACTTAAAATCAGCTTCAATCCAATCTACCAACCAATTAGCAATGATAATAGCTTTTGACTCAAAAATATTTTTCAAATCAGGAAAAGCTATCGAAATATCTTTAACACTAATTTTTCTGAGTTTTGATTTATCCAATAACAAAAATTTATCCACACCGTTCATGACTTAACCTCTACATTTTTTTTAATTATACAGTTAATATAAAAAAACAGGCAACCTTTTTTTGTTAGATTATTCAAAAAGATTTACAAATCTTAAAGACATCATCTTAAATATTTTTCAAATGATTAATTTTGAGTTCAGGGTTTAAAATTATTGAAATTGCATCTATTCGAAAGTTTTTGTATTTAATTTTTGTTTCTTTTAAATAAGTAAAAAGTCCGGTTTTGATATTTTCGTATTTAGTTTTGGTAATAGCTTCAAGCGGTGAGCCGCAAAAGTTTGACGAACGGGTCTTAACCTCAACAAACACAAGCGTATCTTTATTTTTTGCAATTATATCGATTTCGCAGAATCTTGAAAACCTTTTGTTCGTTTCGATAATCTCATACCCTTGTTGTACAAGGTATTCTTTAGCCAATTGCTCGCCTTTTACACCGATTTCTTTATTTTTCACACTTAAACCCTTTACAGCCAAGGTATGCCTGACCTACTATGCTTTTTTAATCAATAGATGGCGGAATTTTTTCTTTTAATGCTTCCAAAAGTCTTGAGTCTCTAAGTCGGTTGTATTTTTCTTCTCCATTTGAATAATTAGCAAAAGGTGTAATTGCAATACCGCCTCTGGGAGTAAAGATTCCTGTGATTTCAAAATATTTTGGCTCCATTAATTTAACTAAATCTTTCATAATCATATTTATACAATCTTCGTGAAAATCTCCGTGGTTTCTGAAGCTGAATAAATATAATTTTAAACTTTTAGATTCAACCATTTTAATATTTGGAATATATTTAATATAGAGTTTTGCAAAATCCGGCTGCCCTGTTTTTGGACACAGACTGCTGAATTCATATGCATAAAATGTTACTACATAATCATTATCCGGATGAACATTTTCAAAGCACTCTAAAACAGAAGGATCGTAATCTGTCGGATAATCGGTTTTTGTATTTCCTAAAGATTTAATTGATTTTAATTTTCTTCCCACTTCTCACCTATATTATTTCTTTATACGCCTCGGGATTGTTTAGCAAGTCATAATTAATTTCATTTTCATTATCGGCGATAGCGGCTGCCACAACAGCATCTGATGTGACGTTAAGCGTGGTTCTAAACATATCCGTAAGTCTTTCTACTGTGAATAGGAACGCAAATCCGGCAACTAATTGTTCAGGGCTTAGACCTAAACCGTTTAAAATAAGCGCGATTGTGATAAGTCCGGTTCCGGGAATTCCCGCACATGTACTTGATGCAATCATTGCCAAAAAGCATATTTGTACGATTAAAAATGGAGTTAAATGAACGCTATAAGCCTGCGCAAGGAAAATTACCGCAACTGTTTGCACAAGTGCCGTTCCATCCATATTCAAAGTCGCACCCAATGGCAGTACAAAACTTGAAACCTTATGAGAAATCCCTCTTTTTTCGCAACATGCAATTGTCAAAGGTAAAGTAGCCGAAGAGCTTGCAGTCCCAAAAGCAACCATCATTGCCTCTGCAATCGCAGCATAAAGCATTAAAACAGGAACTTTTGAAAAAACTTTTAAGAACACAGGATAAACAACAAAAAATTGAATCCCAAATCCTAAGGCAAGTACCAGTAAATATTTCGAAATACTTTGGAATATATCTACCCCGAAGCTTGAAACCGCAGTAGCAGTAAGGGCAAAGACCCCTGGGGCAGCAAAATACATTATCCAGTCCGTAACTTTCATTGTCGCAGCAAAAATTGATTCAAAAAATGACACGACAGGGCGGTTAATCTTACCTACTTTGGCAAGTGCAACCGCAAAAACCAATGCAAAAACTATAATAGAAATCATATCACCCTTAGCAAGTGATTCTAAAGGGTTTTTGGGTATAAAATTCAAAACGATATTAAGTATATTCCCTTTTTGTTGATTAATGGTGGAAGCCACCTGATGTTGGATAGATGTAGCAGCATCTATATTTATATATTGTGCAGCACCAAGTCCGGGTTTTACAGTCAGTGCAAGAACAGCACCCAAAGAAACAGCAATGGTTGTTATGATTCCATAATAAAGAATCATTTTAGTACCGTATTTGCTCAACTGTTTATTATCGCCAATGCTTGTAATCCCGATTATAATAGCAGAAATAATCAACGGAATTACCACCATCTGAATAAGTCTTATAAACACTTGTCCAATGAAAGTTAAAATTGTAGTAACAAAAATACTGTTATGACCATGGAGAAAAATCCCGACAATAATTCCGGCGATAATCCCGAAAAATATATGCCAATTCCGTTTTAACCCCAACCCAAGTGCAATAAGTATCTGCATATGTAATTTCATATAAAATTCTCCTCGTATTTTGATTATTAAAGTCTCATTTTATTCTACTACTATCAAATTTAAAATACAAATTTATTTACAAATTGTATTAAAAGTGAGCGGTGAAAGTTCAATATAAGTGCAACATTTTTTGCTAAAATAAATGAAAAAATGAACGGCGGGATTACCAGCCCTCAGGCATTATCGCTTTTTGTTGTCGAGCGAAAAAGCCCGACCCACTTTCCTTTTTGTAGTAAAATAATCTTATGAAAATATCAATAATCACAGCAAGTTATAATTATGACAAATATATTGAACAAGCGATTAATTCTGTTATCAACCAAACCTATCAGGATTGGGAATTAATCATTGTTGATGACGGCAGTTGTGATAATTCGGTTGACATAATTAAATCCTACTGCGAAAAAGACGATAGAATAAAATTTTTTCAACATGAAAACGGACAAAACAAAGGGCTAAAACAAACCATTTTACTCGCAATAAAACATGCCTGTGGCGAATGGATTGTTTTTTTGGAAAGTGATGATTATTTTGCACCCGATAATCTTTCTAAAAAAATTGAAATAATAAAAAAATATCCCGAAGTTAAACTGGTTTTTAACAAAGTTAAATTTGTTTCAGAAAAAAAATGCATGCAACAAAAAAGATATGAAAATACTCAAAAGAAGTTGTCTAAAATGAAATTCCCGAAAAATATGTTTTACGATTTTTACATAAATAACATGATTTTAACTTTTTCTTGCGTCATGGTTGAAACAAAAACAATAAAAAATGCCAACTTTAATACCCCAACAGACTCCATTTTAGATTGGTGGCTTTGGATTCATATTGCCCACAAAAATAGTTGTTATTATATTGACGAAGAACTGACTTTTTGGCGATTACATGCTACCAGCTACATCAACACGAGCAAAAAGCCGATTTTTTACCCGACCCAAATGCGTGCATACAACGATATTTATCAAAATAACGAAAAATCTTTTAGGCTATTAATTTTTATGCTTTATTCGAGTATAATCCTGTTTTTTGTCCGCGGGTATAGATTTTTTAGAAATATTCTTTAAAAATTTTCATGCTGCAATATTGCCCGCACATTGTGCAAGGTTTGCCGTTATCTATTTTGTCAAATACGCACTTGTCGATTGCATATTTTCTCTGTCCTTCCCAGTCCAAATCTTTTCTGGCAATGGACATTTGCAAATCCTGCTCAAGTGCTTTTTTATTTCCTCTTGCCAAGTCAGCGGCATGAGCTGCAATTTTACTGGCAATAATCCCTTCTCTAACCTGTTTAACATCAGGTAAGCCAAGATGTTCTGCCGGAGTGACATAACATAAGAAATCAGCACCATGATAAGCGGCTAAAGTACCGCCTATTGCGGAGGTTATATGATCGTAACCCGGTGCAATATCCGTTACCAAAGGTCCTAAAACGTACAAAGGCGCATAATCGGTCAAAACTTTTATTGTTTCAATCATTGAAGGAATTTTATTCAAAGGAACATGCCCCGGTCCTTCAACCATTGTTTGAACCCCCACCGCACGTGCCCGTTTTACCAATTCACCCAAAATCATTGTTTCGGCAACCTGCGCTCTATCTCCGGCATCCGCGGTACAACCGGGTCTTAACCCGTCGCCCAAAGACAATGTGCAATCATATTCTCTAGCCAAATCTAATAACTCATCATAATATTCATACAAAGGATTTTCCATGCCTGTTGCTTTAATCCAACAAGCGAGCATTGAACCGCCTCTGGAGACAATATTTGTAACTCTGCCTTGCTTGGTGAGCTGGTCGACTACAAACTTTGTCACGCCACAGTGAACTGTTATAAAATCAATCCCGTCTTTACATTGTTTTTCGATATCCGAAAATAACTTGTCTTTAGAGAGTGTTGCCAAATCTTTATTTGTATCGATTGCCTCTTTAGCCGCCTGATACATAGGAACAGTCCCTATCGGAAGGTTTGTTGCAGCTATAATTTGTTTTCTTGTCTCATCAATTTTATCTCCGGTTGATAAATCCATCAAAACATCAGCACCGGTTGCCTCGATAACTTTTACCTTGTCTAATTCTTCTTCGATAGTCGATTTTTCCAAGGAAGTTCCGATATTTGCGTTAATTTTAACGGTTGTACCCTCGCCGACTGCCGTAGGTACAACGTTTTCTCTTCTATTATTTTTCAAAATAACAACCCTGCCTGATGCCACTTTTTCTATAATCTCTTCTTGTGAAAGCCCTTCTTTTTCTGCTACCGCAAACATTTCAGGGGTTATTCTGCCATTTTTTGCTTCTATCATTTGTGTTGTCATTGTTTAATCTCCTCAAATTTATATATTCTATATGATAACAAAAAAACATTACGCAAAATATTAAATTTTTGTAACGAAAAAACGGTTTTTTATAAAGTTATTTGTCAATATTGCCGACAATAATGAGAAGTAAAAGGGAAAAACGGGGAAATAAGCAAGAGTCGCAAAACTTTTCACCTATTTACCTTATAACCCAAAAAGGATATGCGTAATGTTAAACAATTTAGATGATGAAAAAATAGTCCTTGAAATAAGAGAATTAGTTGCAGGAATTAATTCTATAAAAAATGATGTGGACATTTACTGTGATTTAATGAAACAGATTTTTCTCTCAGGTTCAAATAAAAATTAGAATAATAAACACAATTTAGCATGAAGTGGTTTCGATTTAATCAGTAATCGGCCACTTTTTCGTTATAAAACTTAATAATGCACAAATTCTAAAAAGTGCCTTAATCACTATGCTACGAAAGGATTTAAATAAATATATACTTAATAAGTATTTAAATATATATCCAGTTGGGTAATTTGATTTAGTCTATGTTTGACGCCTGATTGGGTAATATACAACACACCCAATATATTATTAAATCAAAATATAGGACTTATACATTGATTTATAAAAGAACTAAAACATACAAACCGTCAGGAGAATAACATGAGCGAAATCAAAACTATCTTATCAAAAAATAAACAAAAAAGTACCTGCAGTGATGATGCAGAAATTTTACCAATAAAGGTTTTAATTATCGAAGATTTTAAATTGACAAGGGTAGGACTAAGATGTGCATTGAATTCGAACAAAGATATAACGGTTATTGCAGAATGTGACAATGCCCTCGCTGGGCTAGAGATGATATCAAAACATAGACCTCATGTGGTCTTAATGGATTTGGGACTACCTGATATGAACGGCATAGAAGCTTCAATTAAGGCAAAAGAAATAATGCCTGAGGTAAAAATTATTGCACTTACATCGCATGACAGAGAGGAAGAAGTTATTGCTGCTCTAGCCTCGGGAGCAAATGGCTATTGTCTTAAAGATATTGATCCTGTAAAACTGGCGGATGTAGTTAGAGATGTTGCAAACGGGGTTTGCTGGATTGATCCGCAAGTGGCACAGATAGCCCTTAATGCTTTCCCTAAGCCTGAAAACACAAATTTACTTCCATCTAAATCAGGCGCAATAGGTAGAGTACCATTAACTGAAAGAGAATGCGAAGTCTTGAAGCATTTGGTTATGGGAAAAAGCAATACTGAAATTGCTAAAGAATTAATAGTAAGCGTCCACACCGCAAAGGCACATGTTTGTTCGATTTTGCAAAAAATGTGCGTAAATGACAGAGTTCAGGCAGCGGTTAAGGCTGTACGCGAAGGATTGGTTTAAACAGAGTAAAGATAAGAGAAAAGACTTATAAAAAAGAGGCATGCGGGTTTCGCAGCCTCTTTTTTCTGTTCATTTTGGACTTATTTGCTTTGGTAACAACTCAGGTAGCTTTTAATTAACCATAAAGTGCGCAAGAAAAAATCTACACTTGTTCAGTGTTTTTGCGTCATTGCGAGACGTCAAGTGCCGAATGCGACAAAAAGCTTCCACCGAAGCAATCTCCTTGTATTATTGCAAGGAGATTGCTTCTTTCCCTCATTGGTTTTCTGACTAAAAAATCTTCGCCAGCAATGACGTAAATGGGGTTATACCTGAGTTGTTACTTGCTTTGCAACTCGATATTAGCGTCGTTTACGGTTCCCTATGTTCCTCTTCGTCGTAATACTCATCCCATTTGTCAGGTCTTTTATAAGTAAATTTGACATATTTATCTATCCGCTGAACGTATTTTTTTGTAAGCTCATACAATGTTATCGGCGTCTTGAATATTGATTTACAAAAAAATTGACCATTTTTCTTATCACAATTAAACAGTTTTACTTTATTATCCGCCCCCTCGATGTCAACACTAAATTCTTGATTTAAAGAGTCTCCCACCTCTTCAGAAGTTTGAATATTTAAACCGGAGCGAGAAATATTATTGACATGAGTTTCATATTTATGATAATTGTTATCTTGCAGTATCAATCCATCGTCAATCTTAATTCTTTGATAAAAACGTTTTTCAGGTTTTTCAGTTACAACTTTCAGCCCGTAGTATAATACAATAATATTTATGGTATTCCAAAACAGATTTGCAACAATTGCAAGCACGCTATATACATCTGAATAAAAAATGTCATAAAAGCCTTGTAGTTCAGCAGAAATAAGAATTGCAAACATGATAATTAAAGGCATTTTATATTTGTAATTTGTTCTGGTTATTGTAAATCCTTTGGCAGTTACATTAAATTTTATTCTTGACAACTTCCCCGGTAAAAAAAGTGCCTGCAAGATACTTCCTATAGTAAATATGGAGGTTACAAGGTCATAAACATCTGCAAAAATTATATTGCTGATTTTTATTTTTGCCGCATATATAAAAGCAAATTTAAGGGTAAAATAACAAATTTGAAATGCAAAAATCTGGTAAAAAAGAACTAATACAGGAGATATATCAAAAAATAGGAATAATACGGGTGCCACAAGAAAAATAACTCTTGAAATGGGCGTAAAAAAATACAAAACGCCGGATAGGTAGAAAAATGCCTGAACCGGAGTAAGTTTTAGGTAATATTTCCAATTTTTAGGGTTTGTAACAATTTGGACATTCCCTTTTGCCCATCTGCAACGCTGTTTTATGTATTCTTCAAAACTTGCTGCAGAAAGTCCGATTGCAACAGGGCGGTTATAATATACAACCTTATAGCCATAACTATGAAACTCCAAACCGAGTTTGGAATCTTCTGCTATCGTATCTTCAGGGAAATTTCCCACTTCTTCAAGATATTTTCTTTTTATTAAAATATTTGTTCCGCCGCAAAAAACAGAATCGAATTCACTCAAACTCGGTTCTATTACCCGATAAAACATATCTTGCTCATTGGCTAAAATTTCGCTTAAATTCAAATTTTTCTGAAATGCATCTGGATTGCAAAAATGTTGCGGAGTCTGAACAAGTGCCACTTTTTCATCCACAAAATTATAAACCGTTTCTCGCAAAAAAGTTGACGCCGGAGCATGGTCGGCATCAAATATTACAACAATTTCAGAATCTGTTTGAGAAAGTGCATTGTTAATATTTCCCGATTTAAAACCTTTATTTGTATCTCTGGTAATATAATTACAGCCGAACAGGGAGGTTAATTCTTTAATATCTTCCCTTTTTCCGTCGTCAAGCACATAAACTTTGTAATTTGGGTAATCAATATTCTTACACGCAGAAATTGTTATAGAAAGCATATCCGCACTCTCATTCAACGTACAAATAAAAATATCTACGTTTGGGCAGTAATTCTCAAAAGTTACAAGCTCATCGTTATGAAAGACATCTTTGTAATAGTCTTGTTGAAGTGTATTATCTGGTTTAATTTTTTTTAAGTGGCTCGCTTTGAGCAAAATTAGTCCGAAATTTGTAAAAACAATCAGCGTAAGAATTTCTGCAATACAAAGAGAATATGACCAAAATGTTGTCAATGGGGAAGTCAAAACATTCAAAGTGTACACCCATCGCCACATAACATAGGTTATCCCAAGTAGAAAAACCGTCGAAAAAAAGATAAATATAAATGCTGAAAAATATCGTTTATTTTGTGTTGTCACGTTTGTTACATCCATTCAAATTTTTACTGTAAAAGTAATACGAAAACCAAGCTAAGTTTTTACCATAATAATCATTTTTACTAGCCCAATACGTTTCATCTTGAAAATGAGGTTCGATTTTGCTTTTATATATTTCATTCGCGATTTTGGGGTCATAAGCAGCAATTACAGGAATCAAAACAGACATTGAACCTATCGGCAAATGTTTATCCCTTAAATTTCCGTTAGCCTGATAATTAACATAAAAAGTGTTCGATTTTTTCCATTGCTCCACAAAAATTTGTGATTTTTCGAGTACGGGTAATGCTCTACTATCATGTGTTTTACTAAAATCAAGATACACCCTTGCAAACACCCTTATCGCGTCATAAGAAAAATCGCTACGCTCGGAATTTTCAAGTACAATTTGTTTATTTTCGATTAAAAACCAATTTGGCGGAAGATGGGTTTTTGTTTTTGCCATAGCTTCGTTTAAATAAAAATAAGATGACTCAACCAACAAGTTCCAATCATGGAGTTGATCATATTTTTGAAATAATCTAAAAGCATAAGGAGAAAAATAAGAAGGATTAATTTCAATTTTTTCATCAGAAACCTGATTAACACCGGGCATTAATACCAGATGATTGTCAATTTGTTTTACTTCATTAGTCCAAATCGAATTAATTATACATACTGCATCTTCAAAATATTTGTAATTATGCCACTGTTTATGAGCCAAAATCAAAGCAAAAGCAATATCTACATCGGCATCGGAAGCGGAATTATCATCCAAAATTTTATATTCCCCGCCTTTATTTTCCCCCCAAAGCCATGCAAATAATCTATCATGTCGTTGTAAATTATTTTTAGTCCATTGATAAACTAAATCAAAAGTTGGTCTGTCATCCATAATTAACGCCCGAAGCATCATATATGACTGCCCCTCGGAAGTGGTAATATTATTTTTATCTCTATCCATTATTCTTCCATCTTCTGACATGAAATTTTGCTTATAAAAATCATAACTGTCTTTCAGGCAAACTCCGTTTTCTTCATTGCCATCAACTTTGAAAGCGAATAAAAAAAATAGAATTAGGATAATAGAAAGAATTAAAAGCTTAGTTTTTAGCATGTTTTTTGAACCCCCTTATAACTGCATTAATCATAAACTGGTCACGAACCAAATCGGCATAAGTAAAATGACTATACAACGCATTAATAGACACATTATCATTAAGGTCATAGCTAACGTATGGGGAAAACCCCCAAGTAGGCGTTGTCTGGTCAGGGCTTATCGCATTTTGAATACCACCAAAACTCTTTACTCCATATTTCAGGCGCCATTGTTTAATATTTCCTTCAGCCTTTAAATTAAGAGTGGTTGCATTGAAATAACTCGGGCTGAAATAACCGCCAAACAATTGTCCGGTATTGCTGTAAATTTTTAGCAGATTATACTGATAAGCCGCGTTATAAGAAATAACGTCAGCAGAAAAAGTATTTATCCATTTGTTTCGGGGGTTATTATATAAAAGCCTTCCTGCACCGACTAAACCCTCAAAGTATTGGTTGGTATTCAAATTTTGTGCAGTAATCACCCCATAAGCTCCGACTGCGTACGCATAAAATTGGTGTGGCAATTTTCTTTGAATATCAACATAAAATTTGTTATCCGCAGCACGCCCCGTAAAAACCCCATTAACCGGTTGACCCACGGCAGAAAGGTAAGATTGTTCAATATTTATTCTTTTTACCCCGAGTTTCAAATTTAATTTATCGCTAAAATAATGCTTTATCCAACTATCTGTAACAAGCATTGCACCGTCGCCGAATTCAAACGCCCTAACACCCAAGTCTGCACGATACTCCCATTTTTCGTTGGGACGTGACTGTATGCCACCTTTAAATTCGTTCATGACGTTGTTTAACTGCCGTGTACCTCTGGAACTGTAGACTATGACATTGTATTCCATAAATACATTTTTATTATCCTCAATATTTTTTGAAACATTTATTCCGAATTTGTGATAATCCAACTTGAACTCATCAGCCAACTGTTGAAAGAAAAATGAATATGTAGGAGTGATTGTAATCGCCTCATCTCGCCTGATTTTATATTTTAAAGCTTCGGCATCTTTTGTAGCCACACCTTTTAGGGCTTTTTTGGAATCTGACCACATGTGCATATCATAATAAGCCTGAGCTTTTATCAATTTAGTTTCGTCATCAGGCTCTATTTTGTCGATAACATTCAAGGCAGTCATCTTTTCATCGTTCGCAATAAAAGAATGAGCAACCGCCATTTGTGCAGGCTTGTAATTAGGGTTTTCTTTTAACACAGAACCAAAAATTTCTCTCGATTTATCAAAATTCTTTTTATCTATTTCCAAATACCCTAATCCGACTTTGGCTTGCAAATTTTTAGGGTCGTTTGCCAAAATATTGTTATAAATCTTTGTCGGAGTATTTATATAACCCAACATTCTGTAGGATTCTGCGAGTTTATTCTGCATAATCAAATCTTGAGGGTCTAAACTAACGGCGTTTCTGTAATTACTCGCCGCAGTGTAATAATCTTTGTCGGTCATAGCAATATCGCCCATAACCATATAACCTGCTTTTGTCTTTTCCAGATGATTATTTTTAATCACCCAATAAGCCTGCCTGATTTTTTGTTGTGCCAAAAGAGAATTCAAATAAGCCTCTACAACCTCCAAAACATTAGGATTTGCTTCATAAAGGGGCTTAATTATTCTTTCAGCGTTAATAAAATCCTGATTTGCCATATAAAAATTCGAAAGTGTAAAATAATACTCAGGTTCCGGATAATTCGCAATCAGACTTTCATAAGACTTTATAGCGTTTGGAAAATCCTTGTTAATAGAATATAAATCGCCCTTGTTTTTCAACAATTCTTCCGAATTCGGTTCAAATTCAAGCAATTTATCCGTATAAACAATCGCCTTATCCCAATTTTTTTGAGCCATGGAATATTCAATCGCAGGCTTCAATAAATCTTTATCTTTTGGGTTTTTTTGGATTAGATTGTCGATAATTTCTGATGCCTTGGCGTAATTTTCTGTTTTTGAGTATAAAAATGCAAGAAACTTATCATCTTCTTGCGAGAGCGGATTTATTTTTTGGGTCTTCTCAAGAAACGTTATCGCATCTTTGTAATTGTTTTGAGCAAAAAAAATGTCAACTTGATGTCTTAAAAGTTTTATATTTTGAGGTTGACTTTTAAGCATTTTATTTAAATAAGGTTGAGCTTTTGGATAATTTTTAGCATCAAGAGCTTCGTAAAAAAGCTTTTCCTGTAATTTAAATCCACTAAGCGGCTTTGGAACATATTTTACAGGTTCTTGTGCAGGACCCTGTGTTTTACCATGTAAAACAGATATATCATAAGCCTTACTCTTTTTGACATGTTCACTTGTATCCCCCAATCCGATTAGGCGATTATAGACTGAAAGGGCTTTATCATAATGCCCGTATTTTTCATGCAGCCCAGCCAAGCGATATAATATTCCCATATTTTTGGGATTTTGAGCCGATAATTTTTTTATATATTTTTCTTGCAAAGAATAATCATTGTATTTTTCGGCTAGGGATAAAATTTTATTGACAGACTCAGAGTCTTTCGGGTAAAGATCTGAAAATCTAATATAATATCCAATGGTATTTCGCCCCCCGCCTGTTTTTTCGCTCGCAACAATACAGGTTTTAATTGTGTCTTTACCTATTGACACTTTAGGGATTTTGTCACAGGTTTTTTTTACATTTCCCCAATCCTCTTTGTACGAATAATGATAAATCAACGCCATATTTAATTGATTAAGTTGGGATTGATTAAATTGTTTATTTTCGGTTAAATTGTGCAATTTTTCACTGGATAATTTTCCATTTTTTATTGAACTCAAATCTTTTTTAAATAAATACTGTTTATTTTTGGTTAGAATATATAATTTGTCATATAATTTTTCTGCTTTATCGAAATACTGTTGGCGTTCACAAAATTTTGCATAAGCTTCAACTACAGTTTTGTCTTTACCATAATAATACATAGCTTTTTCATATAAATGAAAAGCCGAGTCATGATTATTTCTTTTTTCAGCGTTTAGTGCATCTTGCAAAAAATTTTGTTTATAATCTTTTTTTTGAAGAAGAAAGGCTTCTGCGGGACTGTGTATAAAAAACAGACAAATTAAAATTAATATAATAACCCTTTGCATTGTTACTCCGATACATGCTTGAAATAGTATTTCATTCCATATTAAGCTTTAAAAAACAGTTAATCTATTCAACAGTTGCATATAATTTTGAATAAAATTTGAAAAACTAAAAAAGCTTTCTCTTTGGATAGCAGTGCATTTTGAGCATATTTAACTTATTTCCATTACAATTGCTTAACAAACATGAAATATTTGAGCAATTTTCTTCTACAAAAAAACTTTATATAAGGGTAAGGGAAATTAAATAAGGGTTTATAACTTTAGGGTTGTAAAAAAAATAAAGATACAAATCAAACAAGAAAATACGTTCAATATTTTAAAACGAACGATTTTTAAAACAGTTTATACTCTCTCTCTCTTAATATCCTCGTGTTTATTTAATGTTTGCTCCATCCGAGCAAACTTTTTTTTTGTTAAAAATTGTTGCCGTTTGAGGATAAGGTAGCAATATTTTTTTTCATCGCCTTTTGAATAATTAGGAGAATTGTTATGAATATAAATCTTTTGAATAATACAAATATAAACCAACAAAATTACAACGTTCGTAAAGACCTCAATTTTACGAGTGTTATACCGATTAAGGTTTGTATCCTTAAGGAGCAAATTGTAAATGGTGAAAAAATTATACAGGCTGAACCAATTACAGACAGTCGACACATTCGTAAAGTTATCAGGACTTTTATAAATATGGCTACTAAGCCTGCAAAAAATGATAAAATGGCAAATGAAGTCAGTCAGTTTTTTTTAAATAATGATTCTCAGTTCAAAAACGATAATGGAATAAAAAGAGTTATTTATCCATCTATTTCTTATTTATTTACAGGTCCCCATGCAGTAATATTAAGCGCACTGGGAAAACAAATAGGCCGTGCAAGAAGAAACCCCGAAATGAATGAACAAGTTGCTAAAGCTGCTTATTACAATCATATAAAACAATTTATTGCTAATGGAAATGTGTTAAAACATAAAGGTAAAGACATCGGTCTACATATTAATTTAAGGGAAAAGCCTAAACTTGTTAATGGAAAAGAATTTAAATTTGAAATTGCCAACATTACTCATCATTCTTTAGATTGAGGTTCAAATCCGTAAAAAATATTAATAAAGCGTTTGATTTTGCTTTATTTTGATTTACAATAGACTTGTTGAGGTCATTGGAGAATTGAATGTATAATGTTGCGATAATAGGTGCAGGTCCTGCTGGAATTTTCACTGCGTTGGAAATAATGAAATTAAAACCTGATTGGAAAGTCGTTTTAGTTGAAAAAGGTAAAAAAATAGAAAAAAGAAAATGCTTTTTGAGAGAAGGATACAAATCTTGCCCCGGTTGTAAAAAATGCGGGCTTTTATGCGGATGGGGCGGTGCAGGAGCTTTTTCTGACGGCAAATTAACCCTAACACCTGATGTAGGCGGGAATTTACTTGATTACATGCCAAGAAAAGATGTTGAAAAATTAATCGATTATACTGACAAAATTTATTTGGATTTTGGGGCAACCGACATTGTTTACGGAAAGGATAAAGAAGATTATGCTAAATTAGCTCATAAGGCTACTTTGGCTGAATTAAAGCTGGTTCATTCTCCTGTAAGACACATGGGAACTGAAAGAAGTCTTAATGTTCTGAAAAACATGCAGGATTTTTTGGGTGAAAAAATTACAATATTATACGATGATGCAGTAGATAAATTAATCGTTGAGAATGAGCAGGCAAAAGGATTTACCACGAAAAGCGGACAAAAAATAACCGCTGAATATATAATTATAGCACCGGGTAGAGAAGGTGCCGACTGGCTTACTTCCGAGTTTGCAGAAAATAAAATAGGAATGGTTAATAATGCTGTTGATATCGGAGTTCGGGTTGAACTTCCAGCACCTGTATTTGAGCCGATAACAGAAAAACTCTACGAATCAAAATTGATTTATAATTCGCCGACTTTCGGAGATGAAGTGAGAACTTTTTGTATGAATCCTTACGGTGAAGTTGTAAGCGAAAATTATAACGGTATTTTAACTGTAAACGGACACAGTTACGCCACAAGACAAACTGCAAACACTAACTTTGCACTCCTTGTTTCAGAAAAATTTACAGAGCCGTTTAAAGAGCCTATCGCTTACGGTCAGCATGTTGCAAGATTAGCAAATATGCTTGCGGGCGGGGTTTTGGTTCAAAGATTCGGCGATTTGCTTGACGGACGACGCTCTACGGTTGATAGAATTAATTCAAGCACAATAACTCCAACATTAACTTCTGCAACACCGGGAGATTTGAGCTTGGTCTTACCTTACAGACAACTGTTGAGCATTATCGAAATGCTTTATGCGTTGGATAAACTCGCACCGGGGACAGCTTCTCGCTACACTTTGCTTTATGGAGTTGAGGTTAAATTTTATTCTGCAAGAGTTAAATTAACAGATGAACTGGAAACAGAAGGGGTTAAAAATCTTTTCACAATCGGAGACGGTGCAGGCGTTACAAGAGGTTTAATCCAAGCCTCCGCATCAGGAGTTCATGTCGCAAGAATTATTTGTGCTCGATAAGCTTGTAAAGGGTTTAAAATAGGTTCGCCAACCCAACAACATGAAATGGTTCAACGGATAAGTTAGTGAAAAGTTAATATAATTGAATATTAAACCCTGACTTTGCTTAGTGCAGTAGGTCGGGCATTCTTGCCCGACAACAAAAAGCAATAAAATCTAACATCTCGTCGTCCTGAATTGACTGCTTTTCAATGCGAACGATTGAGCCGTAGAAAATGTCCCTATGCCCTGAAAATTAAGTGATGAGTGTATTTCATGGACTTTTCGCAAGAACCACATGAAATTAAAGATTTAGCACTCAAAAAAACAGTTTTAAATTCACTCTAGTAGCGGATTACATCCCATTCACTTGCCTTGTAATATGTATGAATAGCTAGTTTTAGCCCTGCAGGAATGATAAAAAATGAGAATTTTTTATCATTCTTTTAATAAATTGTGTGTATTTTTATAGTTTTGACTCAAAATCATCAAAAATCGCATTAATTCGTCAATGGCTAAAAGCTAGTATTAGTGAATAATACAAGAGTTTGATAATCTGAAAAGATACTAGCCGAGCATCCAAGACACATATTATAACCCGTAATTGTTCTTGGTATAAGGATTACAGTACAAAAAGTTGTGTGCTAAATCTTTACATGAAATCGGTTATGATTTGATTGCAATTCGTTATGAAAAAAGTACGCAAGACTTACTGACGGTGCGGTTTAAATCCGCACCCTACTGCTACCACTAATATTGACTTAGCTGGCATCAGTCAGCGGTTTCACTAATCTTCGTTATTATCCAACAAGCTTGTCTGCTCTGTAACGACTTCAGACTCTGAATTATCTGCTAATCTTTTGATATCCAATTCAGGTTCGTCATCAGGGTTGATAATTTTGTTTACAGACATTACCAAATCGTTTCCGACGAGATTTTGTGCCTTAACACCAGTTGCAGGTCTGCCTTGTCTGGAAATATCACCCGCTTTTATTCTTGTAACAATGCCGTTTGCAGTTACCAACATAATTTCGTCTTTTTCTTCAACAATAGTCAATGCAACCAGTCTTGAAACAGAGGATTTGAATTTAGTCGCAATCAAGCCGATTCCGCCACGGTTTTGCGCTCTGAATTCGGATAATTTGGAACGTTTACCAAACCCGTCAGAAGTTACCACAAGTAAATCCGCATCGTAATCTCTAGGCACAATATCGCATCCGATAATCGTGTCGCCTGAACGCAATTTCATGGAATTAACACCCCTTGCGCTTCTGCCCAAAGGTCTCAAGTCCGAAACGCCAAATCTAATCGCCATACCGCAGCTTGTTCCGATAATAATTTCGTCCTTTGCGTTAGCCAGCTTAACCCAGTTAAGTCCATCGCCGTCTTCTAACCCAATAGCGATAATCCCGTTTCTTCTTATGTTAGAGAAGTTATCAAGTCCTATTCTTTTAATATAGCCGCCTTTTGTAAGCATAATCAAATTCATATCGGCAGAAAAACTGCTAACCGGTACAACCGCCGTAATTTTTTCATCTTGCTCAATAGGAAGAACGTTCACAATCGGCAAACCTTTTGCCTGTCTTTGCCCTTCAGGGAAGTCATAAACGTTTAAGCTGTAAACCGTACCTTTTGAACTAAAGAAAAGCACCTTATCATGCATCATTGCGGTGAAGAAATGCTGAATATCATCATCTTCTCTTGTTTTAATTCCTGACTTACCTCTTGTAGCTCTATTTTGGCGTTCAAATGTGTCAAGAGAAATCCGTTTCAAATACCCTTGGTGCGTTATAAACACAGCCATAGGAGTATTAGGCGTCAAATCTTCAATACTCATTTCACCCTGCTCAGGAAGAATTTGAGTTCTTCTTTCGTCTCCGTATTTTTCTTTGTCCGCAATCATTTCTTCTTTAATGATAGTTAAAACTTTCTGTCTGTCCGCCAAAATGCTCTCGTATTCCTTAATTTTGTTCAATAATTCTTCGTATTCAGCCTTGATTTTATCCTGTTCAAGTCCTGTCAAACGTCTCAATTGCATTTCAAGAATTGCATTGGCTTGGTCGATATCAAGCCCGAATTTTGACATCAAGCCCAAACGAGCTTCGTCAGTGGTTTTTGATTTTTTAATTAATTCAATAACTGCATCCAAAGACCCAAGCGCAATAAGTAAACCCGATAAAATATGGGCGCGCATTTTTGCTTTTTTCAAGAAATAAATTGTTCTTCTTGTTATTATTTCGACTCTATGTTCAACAAATTCGTTCAAAACTTCGTATAAATTCATCAAACGTGGCTGTAAGCCTACAAGCGCAATCATATTGACACCGAATGAAGTTGCAAGTTGAGTTTGTTTAAACAAATTATTTTTAACGACCTCTGGTTTCGCATCACGTTTCAATTCAATAACCACGCGCATACCGTCACGGTCAGATTCGTCTCTCAAATCGGAAATCCCGACTAATTTTTGTTCTTTCACCAAATCGGCTATTTTTTCAATAAGCATAGCTTTATTAACCTGATAAGGAAGTTCAGTAATTATTATCGCCGTTCTGCTCATACGTCCGGCTCCGCCTGCAAGTTCTTCAAAACTTGCGACCGCAGACATTTTTATTGAACCGCGGCCTGTTGTGTAGGCCTGTCTAATTTCACTAAGTCCGATAATTCTTGCCGCAGTAGGAAAATCAGGTCCTTTTATATGTTCCATTAAGCCTTCAAGCGTAATGTCGGGATTATCAATAAGCGCAATTGTACCATCCACTACTTCGCATAAATTGTGCGGAGGAATATTTGTCGCCATACCTACCGCAATACCTGAAACACCATTTAATAAAAGCATAGGAAGTCTTACCGGTAAAACGGAAGGTTCTTCAAGCGAACCATCAAAGTTCGGGGTGAATTTAACTGTTTCACAATCAATATCAGCAAGCATGGACGTCGTAATTTTATGCATTCTTGCTTCGGTATAACGCATTGCGGCTGCGGAATCACCGTCAACCGAGCCGAAGTTCCCATGCCCGTCGATTGTTTGGTACCTTGTCGAAAAATCTTGAGCCATACGGACAAGCGATTCATAAACCGCTGTATCGCCGTGAGGATGGTACTTACCAAGAACTTCCCCGACTATACGGGCAGATTTCTTAAACGGTTTGTCAGGAGTCATCCCAAGCTCATTCATTGCAAAGAGAATTCTTCTGTGAACAGGCTTTAAGCCGTCTCTAACATCAGGGAGCGCACGACCTACGATAACACTCATCGCATAATCAATATACGAACGCTTCATTTCTTCTCTAATATTTATCGGAACAATTTTACCATCACTAAATATATTTTGCTGACTCAATTTTAATACCCCCAACTTCTATAAGACCATTATAGCACAAGCATAAGTGATTGCAATATTATTGGGAGTGAGAGGTGAGGAGGAAAGAGTGAACAGAAATATGCATTTTGCATATTTCTGTTCACTCTTTCCTCCGTTTCAACTTCATAACCCGAAGTAGGGTGCCTTTTGCACACTTAATATTTGATTTTTGTTACATCCCGCGAAACCCTCTTTAAACTTGAAAGTAAATTTTCCATGTTTTTTAATTGTAACAATTTATTAAAAAATCCCCCAAAATCAATAAAAATTGGCATTTTTTAACTTTAGTTGTTTTAACCTAGATATAGGTGCTTCATTTTAGTGGATGTGGATTTTATTAATAGGTCGTGTGTTTATGAGTCGAATTGAATCAGCAAAAAATTATCAAAAAACTACAAATTATAGTCCGAAACAAACAAATTTTGCTTCAAAACAAAGTTTTCAAAGCGGAGCAACTTTGTCTATAGAAAACATTAGAAATATCAGTCATGATATGGCAAAACCGATTGAAGAAAAAATATCCAAAAGAATGCCTATCATTAACTGGATTTCTCGTAAATTAGCAGACAAAAACGGAGAGTTCCAAAATCAGGTAATAAACGCAATTTTTACAACAACACTTGCTCCGGCTTTTATCGCTTGGAATCCGCTTTCAAAGCAAGATGAAAAAACGAAGCAGTATACCGCTCTTCGTCAGCCTATTTCTGCTGCAATTGCAATATTGGGCGGACTTCCGATAACGATGATGATTAATTCCTACATGAATAAAATAAGCTCCGAAGGTCATCATAAATCAATTGACCTCAGAATGCAGCCCGATAACGCTTATTTGAAAGGTAGATACAAAATAGAAAAAGGGATGATAAATGGACAAAAAGTCAGCTTTGCTGATTATGTAAAACAAATACAACAACAAAAAGTTGATTTATTCACAAGTTTAATAAGTGAACATCCTAACAATATTAAAATAGACGAAAATACAAGGATTATTTCAGTCCTTAAAAAAGATGTAAAAGGAAATAAACCAACTTGGACGCAAATGGGACATGATATTCCTAATTTAGGTACACAGACAGAATTGAACAAGTATCTTAAATCAAACAATTTGCATAATGTTAAATTTAGTGATTTTATGCGCGACGAATTCAAATTTGAATTTTTTAACGATGGTACTATTAAACCTTATACTATTGAGGATAAACTCAAAAATGTTAAAGCCATGGATTTCTTGCGTAAATTAGGAGTAGTTACAAAAAAAGACTTTCATGAAAGTGATTTAAATGAACTTTTATCAATAGTTCGTCAAAGAACTACAGCCGAAGAAGAAATTAGAGGGGCTATTAAGTCGGAGGCATTTAAGCCCAATGGTATTAAAAAATTTATTGATGCATTCAGTAGGCAAGCAGCCAGAATAACCCAAGGATACCTTGGAGAACAAGCTTCCAGACGTGAAACGATAACCTTAGGCCAATTTTTCGCAAGATTTGATTATAATGAGGCAAATCTGCAAAAATTAATGGATGGCAGTATGATTAATGCATTGAATGAAATGAAACGGCAGTTTAATAAAGCCGGAAAAAGCAAATTTAATGCAGCAACCACGATTCAGGATTTTGCCAAGAATATAATGCACAATAAAATAGCAAAGACCGTATCTTACTTCAAAAACTATAAAACTTTTGTCGGTATATTTGCCAATTTGTTTACAACGGCAGTTACCTGTACCGCTTTGAACTGGGTATATCCAAGAATAATAGAAAGATTTTTCCCTAATTTGGTAAAAGACGATAAACCGAGTAATGAGCCGAAACTTCAAAGCCCCACAGTGCAAAAAGGAGGGAATAAATAATGCAAATTTCCTCCATAAATAAAATCGGCGGCACAATTAATAAACAAGTCGGTAAAGTGTTTGAATATACAACAAAGAACAAATTTATCGCTAAGTCATTGGAACAGGGTTTTAATGAACCTGCAAAATTTGCTGCTAAAATGTTTATTGTATCAATTGTTACTAAAGATGTTATAGGATGTATATTTTATACTTATCAAAGCTTAAATAATAAGAGAATCCCTGAAGAAAAGAGAAAATTTGTTGCCGCATTAGACCTAATGCAGGGGATTATCAATGTTGGCGGTCAGATTTTAATCGGTACGGCAATTGATTCTAAGTTTACCCCTAAATTATTAAGCAAATATACCGGGATTATTAAAAATAAAATAACCGGTACGGAAACTTATGTTAATACAAAAAGTCCTTTGGCTTCAGACAATATAATTGAAATTACCAAAAAGGTTTTACTTGAAAAAGCAGGTGAAATTAAGACTAAATATGGCGTAGACGTAAATAAATTTAACGTTCAGGATATTAATAGTATTGGTGAGCAAATTATAGGCAGAATCGGCAAAGACAGTAAAAAGTTTAAGTCGTTTGAAACAGGCTTTGGCATATTGATTGCAGCTATTGCCACAACTGCTTTAACAAAACGTGCGCTTAATCCTCTAATATCAACACCTCTTGCCGGATGGTTTAAAGAAAATTACTTGGATAAAAAAAACAAAAAGCCTAAAAACCAACATGATAGAGTTTATTACGAATGGTCAAGCTTAGGACCTAAATACAATAATAAAATAGATACAACTTCATTTAGTAAAGTATCTTCAAAATAAACTTAGGCCATATAATTAAGCGGCTTGGGATTATTCGAATAATTTCTAATGTATTCTAAAATTGCACCGCCGATTTCTTCGTTAGGGTCAAACGGCTTTTTGTCGTTAGAATTATCGAGTGAATTTCGGATAAGCATTTTAACTAAAGGACCAAATGCATCAGGAACTTGAGTTTTACGGTAAATTCCCGCCAGATAAACCTGAATGTTCGGCGATTTTGTATCGTTAAATCTCGCAAAAGTAGGGTACATTGAGGCAATGCCTTTTGTTCCTTTGTCAATCATCCTGTCGATAATATAAAGCGATTCAACAATCTGTGCTTCATCTTGAGAAGTTTGTAAAATACTTTTCAAATAAGGTAGGGCTTGTTCTTTTTGTGAAACAAAATAATTTACCCTATCCTGATTAAAAACGCAGTAATTTCTTTCTTGCACAGGAAGTACAACCGCAGGAGGCGGAGTTGAATTGGAAGTATAATTTTGATTTATGCTTGTTATTCTGACCATGTTTTTCCTTATTGTCGGTGCGCATAAAGGCGCACCCTACTTCTACTGCTTTATTTTTTATTGTCGGTGCGGTTAAATCCGCACCCTACTTTTCACTTTTTCCTTTTTGCTTTTCACTTATCTACGAATAAACAAAAGGCGGACCGTTTTTCACTTCAAACAAAATGTTCTCAGCAATCGTTTTAAGCTCCTGCTTCGGCTTTCCTCTTTGAAGCTGAACGTAAAATTCATCACAAAGCGGTTCAATCGCTGCGTCTTTTTTCGCTTTAAAGTTCCTCAATTCTGTTGCAACAAGATTCTGCTGTAATTCAAGCTCGGTTTCGGCGTTCATCTTTTTAACCTGAACCTCTTTTACTCCTTCGCCCAAAACTTTTCCTCCGTAAGAAACAGCACTTATGCCGGTTATTCCGATAAAAAGATTTCTAAATAGCGGGTTGGATATATCTAAAAGCCAATTGTAAAAAAATGCCCGATAATCATTAACGTGCGAATAAAACGCCGGTTTTGGAGTTCCGTCACCACCAAATGCTCTATCAACTTGAGCAGTAGACTTTTGGGTGTTAAAAGAAATCTCGTCAATAAATTTGTTCTTTTCTGCTTCAGCCCAAGGTAATTTTGATAACTCATCTTTAATATATTTTGGCTCCGCATCTATTGCTTGGAGCATATTTTGAAGGTTTATTTTATCTGTTTCTTTGTTCGTAATATTAGATTGAGAGATTATTTCAGAAATTTTGGATTTAGAAGCTTCAATATATTTTTCCAAGTATTGTTTACTTGTTCTTAAATTTTTTAAAGATAAAAAGCCCAAACCTGTAATCCCAAATAGAGTTACAGCTCCGAGTACAAAATATTTCCAATTATCTGACTTTTCCCCTTTTTCGTTTTCTTCTTTACCCATAAACTTCAATCTGTTGTTAAAACGGCTGAATACAAGAGGGGTTTTAGGCTCAGTACATAACCATTCGCTAAATTCGTTTGCTTTATCTGAAAGCATACTTCTGGTTATTTGTATTTTGCCTGAAAAAGATTGTGTTTCCACCGCAATCAAATTTTCTTGAAGATTTTTTTGAATATCAGCCTCTTTTTTCTTAACCCAAACTTCCTTAAACCCATCAATAAACATTTTACCCATAAACGCCATGGCACTTATGGTAAGAACTCCGGTTCCAGCTAAAATAGTTTTTTGGTTAGGACATTGAACCATCTGATAAATGGATTGGTGAACCTCCTCATTTATCGCCAAATTTCGGGTCAAGGACGGCAATTTTTGTGTAGATTTGAGTGTTAAATGAGCTTTTGCACTCTTTTTTACGATAAAACTCACCAATGCCATAGTAGCCATGACTCCTGTAGAAATAAGACTTATCGGCATGATGCTTTTTTCTTTAGAATTTTTATTTTCACGAAGTTTCACGGGCATTTTGGCGTTATCCGAGATAACCAGTGAATTATAAATTTCGTTCATATTAATATTTTTCGGCTCTTTTATAAGATAATTAACGACAACACCTTCTTTTGTCGCATCGGCAATTCTTTTCTGCGCTTCGGTGCGGTTTCTGTTTTGTCTTTGAAGTTCAGCGTCATTTATCGGATTAATACTCGCCATGAATTTTTTCCTCTTTTACATCCAACGGCTCAAATATATTGAATAGAGATTTATTTTTCTTTCTAAAATCTTTAAATCTGTCTGAAATTTTCTTTTCAATTGAGATTTTAAGCTCACCAAAAACCGCATTGAGCTTGTCTGAAATATCCGTTAATTTTTCTTTGACAAAATTTATTGCTTTTTGGGCTAGAATCGGAATATTTTTTAAAATATTCACTGCAGGAATTACCAATTTTGCAGTAAAGACTAATGTTTTTGACATTAATGTCGGGGTTGATTGGGGTTTTTGGACAAATTCATTAAGTTTTTGTGCAAAATTGGCAATTTTTTGCGCCATGTTTTCCAATTTGGTTGTAATATTTAAAGGTGCGTGTAATTGAGCCTGCATTGCAATGTCTCTTTTTTGTTGTGCGAGTTTTTGTGCTTTAAGCATCTGCCCCACGGCAACACATTCATCCCAAGACATTTCGCCGGCAGGACGTTCGATTTTTTTTGAGCTTCCACCGCCACCACCGCCCATGCCTGAACAAATCGGACAGGCACCTTGAGGAAGCCCGTGCGGGCATGTGCCTACTTTTGTTTTGTGTACTGATGTCGGTGAAAAATTCATTAAAAAAGCCTTTTTTGTTACTTCGATAAAAAATAAGCAAAAAAGACATTAAAAAATCTTTTGAACCCTAACTTTAGCTCGAAGTTTGGTTGATATTAGATGAGTTTTCCGACTTTTACGGCTGCGGCACAGTTGGAGATATCCACTCCATTTCCTCGTGCATCAATAATAAACTATGCCGTCATTAATGTCAATCAGTTATGAAAACATGTTGCGATAAGTTGTTACATTGTACAAACGGATTTATTCCTGCTACAATGAAGTAAACGGTAAACGGTAAACGGTAGGGCGGGATTGCTATCCTGCCGTCAATAAGTCAAAGTAGGGTGGGTTCCCTAACCCACCGACAATAAGCCCAAGGGTTTTCTAACAAAGGAGATGCGAGCGAATTTCGGCAAGAGTGAGAGAAGCGAAACTCGTCCCTGTGAGGGAAATCACACTTTCCCGAACTGCCGATAATTCAAGACAGCGGGCAAGTCTCAAAAATAAAAGAGGGACGGAGCAAAAAACAGCGAGTGCAAAAATCGAGTAAGCCGCCAAAACGGAAAAGTTAGTAGTAATTCGAAAAAGCAAATAAAGGCGACAGCAAAATAAGTAGGTGTAATGAATAAGAATAAATTTCCATTTGAGTTGGATGAGTTTCAAAAAGAAGCGTGTGAACATATTAATAACGGTAAAAGTGTTGTGGTATGCGCTCCGACAGGGGCAGGTAAAACGGTAATTGCAGAACATGCAATCCATAAAGCGTTAGAAGACGGGCATAGGGTTTTTTATACAACTCCTTTAAAAGCACTTTCTAACCAAAAATACGGTGATTTTTCAAGTAAATACGGAATAAATAATGTCGGACTTTTGACCGGAGATACTTCAATTAATCGTGATGCTCAAGTTGTGATTATGACAACAGAAGTCTTCAGAAATATGCTCTACGGTACAAATTTCGGCTCGGTAACGGAAAATTTGAAAAACGTTAAATATATAGTTTTAGATGAAGTTCATTACATGAACGATGAACAGCGCGGAACCGTTTGGGAAGAAAGTATTATTTATTGCCCGACAAATATTCAAATAGTTGCGCTTTCTGCAACGGTAGCAAACGCGGCACAGCTTACGGATTGGATAAACACTGTCCATTCCCGCACAGAACTCGTAAATACTGATTTTAGACCTGTTCCATTGAGATTTTATTATTTTGACAGCTCTCAACCTGACACGATTTTGCCGATTTTGACTCCGAGCGGGCAGCTTAATTCAAAAATCCGTGCGGAAAAAAGGCAGTTTCATCAACGTAAACCCACTCAAAGAAGTGTTGTAAAAGATGTGGTAAGGGCTTTGCATGAAAAAGAAATGTTACCTGCGATTTATTTTACTTTCTCAAGAAAAAAATGTGATGAACAAATGGAAAAATGCACCTCGCTTGTGCTTGTAACACCGGCTGAACAAAAACAAATTAAGGAAATAGTTGATGAATATTTGGCTGAAAACCCTTATTTATACAAGAATAAACATATTGAATACATTTTAAACGGCGTTGCGTCTCATCATGCCGGACTTTTGCCGGGCTGGAAAGTTTTAATCGAAAAATTGTTTCAAAAAGGACTTATCAAAGTAGTTTTTGCAACAGAAACTCTTGCTGCGGGAATTAATATGCCGGCGCGTTCAACGGTTATAAGCTCAATAAGCAAAAGAACCGATACAGGGCACAGAACGCTTAGCGCAAGTGAATTTCTGCAAATGTCAGGTCGTGCAGGACGTCGAGGCATGGACGAAGTTGGGTATGTAACAGTTGTAGGGACACCTTTTCAAACCCCTGAAGAAGTTGCCGAACTTGTTTTGAGTGATGCAAATCCATTAGAAAGCAGATTTGCACCGAGTTATTCCATGGTTTTAAATTTGCTGCAAAGATTCAGTATTGATGAAGCAAAAGAGCTTATTTTAAAAAGTTTCGGATATTTTTCCGCAAACACAAGGTTGGCTCCGCTTTTAAAGCAGCAGAAAGAATACCAAAAAATAATCGATACTTCGTCAAAATTTGTTTGCCATCATAAATTAACAAACCAAGATTTGTTTGATTATAATAAACTTCGTGGCATTTATGTTGAAAATAGACGAATTTTTAAAACCATACAAAAACAGGAGAAAAGTAAAAATCGTCCTTTAAGTCCCGAAGCAATCGCATTTGGCAGAAAAACCAAAGAAATGCTTGATAAATTGCATACCTACGCCTGCGATACCTGTAAAGTATTTAAAAATCATTCAAAAGAAGTCGAAATCCTTGAGCGATACGAGGTTAAGCAAAAAAAGCTTGCCAAGGATATTGAACGACAAAAAGATATTTTTTGGAATAATTTCTTGGCTCATAGAAGTGTTTTAACAGAGTTTGGATATTTAAAAGACGATTATCCGACAGAAACCGGAGTTATGACCTCTCAAATCAGGGCAGAAAACGAATTATTCTTGTCAGAAATAATCTTGTCACGTGTTTTGGAAAATTTAACGCCTGCAGAACTTGCAAGCGTAGTCTGTGCTATTACCACAGAGGATTTAAGAGTAGAAACATATCCTCAAATCCCAATTTCACAAGCAACGAAAAAAACTCTTAATTTAATAAAGAATATTAAAAGAAAAATTGAAATAACCCAAAAGGATAATAATATAGAAACGGCAATGTACATTAATTCTTATTATTCATCAATGATTGAAATGTGGATTAACGGAGCCGAGTGGGATAGTATTATTGATCAGGTAGAAATGGGCGAAGGAGACGTTGTAAGAATTTTCAAACGCACGGTTGATGTTTTAAGACAATTATGCGTAATTTCAAATATCCCTGAAGCACTTGTTTTTACGGCACGTGAAGCAATCACTGGAATTCTTCGTGAACCAATTAACGTAGATTAGATGTTGACAACTAATTATGTTCGTGATATAAAATTAGTGGGGTAAATGTATATTTATAAGCTTCGGACAACTTCCGAGGCTTTTTGTTTATTCTCATTAAATTTCTATGGCGAAATCGGGTGATTATTTTTTACCGTACTTGTAGTAGAATGATTGAAAAAACGGAGGCAATGTGAAAATAGCGTTAGTAAACCATGGTTGTTCAAAAAATTTAATAGATTCCGAGCTTATGCTTGGACTTTTGGCTGAAAAAGGGTATGAAATTACCCTTGATGAAACCGCAGCCACTATAGTTATAGTGAATACGTGTTCATTTATCTACGATGCGGAAGAAGAATCTGTTCGTTCTATTCTTAATCTTATTAATATGGGGAAAAAAGTTATCGTAACAGGATGTTTGCCTCAAAAACATAAAGAAAAATTGAAAAAAGCGCTCCCCGAAGTCGTTGCAATGCTCGGGACAACGGATTTTGGTAAAATTGTAGAAGTTGTTGATAAAATAAAAGGATGCCTAAAAGATAGCGGGGATGAAGGAACGACTTCATGCATTTTACATAATGACTATATTTCAAATATTACCCACAAGCCCGAATATGTTTATCCTGAAAATATTGAAAGACAACAGATTACTGTTGGAGCAAGCTCTTATATAAAAATTGCCGACGGTTGTAATTATCGTTGCGGATATTGCATTATCCCGCAACTCAGAGGCGCTTATCGCTCAAGGAAAATTGAAAATATAGTTAAAGAGGCAAAATGTTTGGCTGAAAAAGGCGTAACCGAAATAGTTCTTGTGGCTCAAGATACAACAAGTTACGGCATTGATATCTATGGAAAACCCATGCTCACAAAGCTTTTGGATGAGTTAAACGAGCTTGAAAATATTTCTTGGATAAGAGTTATGTATGCTTATCCCTCAATGTTAACCGATGAATTGATAAACAAATTCGCAACTTTAAACAAAGTCGTAAAATACGTCGATATTCCTTTGCAGCACTCTCACGAGGATATTTTAAACGCAATGAGAAGGCCGGCTTTTGACTATGAAGTATTAATAAAGAAATTAAGAGACAAAATCCCTGACGTAGCTATCAGAACTGCTTTTATAGTAGGCTATCCGGGAGAAAAAGACGAACATTTTGAACATCTTTATAATTTTGTCGAAAAAATGCGCTTTGACAAAATGGGTGTTTTCAAATATTCCCGAGAACAAAATACAATTTCTTACGATATGCAGGAGCAAGTGCCCGAACATATTAAAAACGAAAGATTTGAGGCGCTTATGAAGTTGCAGCAAAAGATTTCAAAAGAAATTAACGAAACCTTTGTCGGAAAAACAATTCCATGTATAATCGAGCATATAAATAACGATGGGCTTGTTGTTGCCCGTTCACAGCGTGATGCAGCTGAAATTGATGGCTTGGTTTACATTGATACAGAAAAATCGGTAGTTCCGGGCGATGTTGAAAACATTTTAATAAAATCCTCTGATGAATATGACCTATATGGGGTATTGTAACGAAATTTTAACAAATTTCTTCTTGCTATACTTGCTTTTCAGGTACATGATACAAAATCACCTCAAAGCCTTGTCAATCATGGGCTTACGATTGTTTTTATATATATAAGAGATATAAAGACGAGGATTTTAATATGACGGATGGGATTAAATTTAAAAATATTGGGGCAGGCGTTTACGTTTTAACCAAAACAAGTAAAGACGGTCAAAAAGCTACGATTACTGTAAATGATTTTAATAAACATCAGGGTCTTGATAATAACGATGGGGTCCTTATTTCAGACCCAACTTCAATCTTTACGGCTGGAGAAATTCTAAATGCATTTAACACACAGAAGTATGAAGACACCGATAAGAAACAAAGTAAATTACCGGATGTTCTTGCAAGCGATAATGGCAAAATAGCCGTAGGCAAGAGTACAAAATATAACTTGGGTTCATTTGTAACAGCATTGAACAAAATGAAGCCAGATGCAGCTGTTTTTGCATCTACCGAAGGAGCACAGGCAACAGCGGAAAAACCAACAGCACCTGCACCCGCACCTGCACCCGCACCTGAATCAGCACCCGCACCCGCAAATATTGATTATTCAGCTATACAACAATTCCAATACAAATGGGCAAGTGCCCTTTCATCTTTGATTGGCGGTTCTTATTGTGGTGATGGTAGTGCTTTAAACTTGCTGATGCCGTCATTTTTGAACGCTATGATTACAGAAGGAAACGGATTATTTGCAAATATGAATCTAGGCGCGAATATGGATTATTCCGCAATGCCTGATGGAGCTGGATTTTCCGGCACCTCAGCATGGCCTGCAATTCCTGCAGTAGATCAACCAGCAGCAGTTCCAAAGAAAACACCAGAAGAAGTAGCAGAAGAAGAAGCAAGAAAGAAAGCAGCGGATGATGTAGCAGCAGCAGCAAAACAGAACGCAGCGGATGAGGTAGAAAAAAATAGACTAGCCGCGAAGGCAGCAAAAACGGCTGAAATAAAGAAAAAGACAGCTGAAGACGCAAATGTTGGTATAACATCTGAATTATTTACATCAATGAAAGGTCTAGGTACTGATAACTTAGGTTCTTCAGTTAAGAAAATTACAAAAGACAATGTTATTGAGATAATGCAAATTTGGGATAGCTCCTATAAAGACAGTATGGGCGGAGATTCGCTTTTGGAAGCAATAAATAACGAGTGGTGCTTCGGTAAAACAAAATGGCTAGGAATGGGTGACACAAGCATATTAACAACTATACAGCAAGCTTTGGTGGCTAGGGCAAAGGACTTAGGATTAGGCAGAGATGCCCAAGCTTTTAATGATTTAGTAAGTAAGGAAATAAATGCTCCTATATGGACCAGTGATAGAGATGTCGAAGACCAATTCGAAAAAATGAGAAAAGCTATAGAGGCAAAAGAAAAAGGAACTGCAAAATAACAGTTACTTAAGCGATTTACAAAATAGAAAAATAGTGTATAATAGTTCTTATTACAGGAGATTTATATAATTGTCTCTATAGATAGGAACTATTTTTATGAGTGAGAAAAAAGTTAAAAACTGCCCGTTTAATCATGGAATCTGCACAGTTGACTGCGCGCTTTTTATTGATACCAAAGATTTGAACGAACTTTTGGCGGCACGTTTGTCAAGTCTAGGGGTATTGGATAAAGAAAATGGCGTATGTTCCTTAAAAACCATTGCAATGAGCGCAGGGCGTTATATTTTTGAAAATACTTCCACAAAAAGATTTTAATGGATAATTTTCAATTGGATTATTGGTCGGCATAATGAATCAGGTCAAGTTTCTTTTGAGGGTTATCCCAAATAGTTGGCTAAAATCTTTTTTACGTAATTTTGGGTTTCGGCATACGGAGGAACATCTTTATATTTGTCAACCGCCCCTGAGCCCGCGTTGTAAGCCGCAAGGGCTAAAATTACATTTCCATTATATTTACTCAATAGCCACTTTAAATGTCTTACACCGCCATCCACATTCTGAACCGGATTATAAGCATCTCTAACTCCGAGAGTTTTGGCGGTTGACGGCATTAATTGCATTAATCCCATAGCTCCGCAGTGAGATTTAGCGTTTGGATTAAAACCGGATTCTTGTTGTACCAAAGCCTTTACCAGTTTTTCATCTACGCCGTGCTTTTTTGATATTTGTGAAATCATGCTCAAAAGTTGTGGTTTTGAACTTTGGGCATATCCTCGAAGTTCCGGTTGTTCTGATATTTGCGCTTGTACGCTCGTGGTCGGGTTGGCTAAAAGTGTTCCAAATTGCGATTGAGCGCTTGATTGTAGAACTTCCTGAAAAGGTTGAACCATTGTCGTTGAAATTTGGTTTGGCAACGATGCAGGCATTATTTTATTATTAACATTGTTCGTATAGCCTTGGAGTTGTAAAGCTCTTTGTTGCGAGGCTTGTTGCCCTCCTGTCGCTAATAAATTTTGAATCATTGATGAAAACATGTTTTTCCTAACCCTCCTTTAACTCTTATCGCAACAAATACCAAAAAGTTAAAGTCCTAACCTAAAAATACTCTAAATAGTGGGGAGTAAGTTTGTATTTACTTTAAATCTTTTAAGAATATTTATTCAAAAGTCAAAAATTTCAACAAATAATTGAGTTGTATTATTTAGTTTGAAAAATTAAATAGAAAAATTTTAATAATCTACGGTTTCGATGATATTTTACAGCGAGTATTTGATAAATATGGATCAATTGCATATTCATTAACAAAACTTGATTTCATGTATATTGTCGCTTTATTATGGAACATAGATGAAAATCTAGTTGAGCCTGATATACTGTTAAAATTCAAAACGCTCGAATATGGATTAAAAGACAATATATTTGTATAATTTAGCAAAGAATAACAATTTACGAAGGCATAAGGAATTTCCGTATCATTATATTTAACTTCAACATCAATCTCAGCATTGCAAAAATCATAATTATTTGTTGTTGTACCTGGATATTTATCGCATTTTAAACGACTTTCATTTATTTTAACTTTCATTTCATCTTGATTAACATTTTTTTTATAAATAAACGTTTGTGGAGAATATTGTTTTGTCAAATATTGAGTCGCGACCCAACCGGTATTTGGTACGATATTATCATACCATTGAATTTTGGTCCACGAACCACTTTTTGACAAAGGAATGACATGTTGCATTTTATTTAAAGTTGTAATTATTTGTCCATTCGGAACATTTCGCACATTTAATTTTTCTATAGAAACAAATTCTGCAAAACATTTATTGTTTGCAACAATAGAAAATAATATAATCAATATAACTAGATGCTTTTTCATTCAACCTCCTTTTTTAAAAAAGAGCATTGGAAATTTGACCTTAAATGATCTTTCAAAAATTAAATATTTATCAAATGGCTCACTAAATAAATTATAATCACCACTTTTTGCAATTTCTTGGATGTTAAATATATGTTCGACTATATCTTCACCAAACAAATATTTGGCTTGATCTGCACGGTTATTATATATACAAAAATCAGTCGGACAAAAAACTGTAGCTGCTTCGTCTGAATTCATCAAATTTTCAAATAGTAATTTTAACTCCGTGTAAAATGTCCAACGTCTCTCAAACAAGTCTTGTTTTCTTTTTCGTTCATTTGTTTGCCATTGTTGATATGCAATATAGATACCCAATAAACCAATCATAGGAGTTAATAATGCTTTTGAAATATCAATTATTTTATCAATAATCATAGTTTAATCCTTAAAATTACGTAGGATGGACTCTAGCCCATTAATATTTTTATTTTTCTACCTTAAACTCGATTTGAGAGGGTTTTGTGATGTCGAGCAAATAATTAATCGCTTCGTTAATTTTATCTATTTCAGCGTTATTCTCTTTGGAATACTGCATAAGGTATTTTTCAACCATTGCTAACCGTTCGGATAAATCTTTATTTTCCAAAGCAAATTGTCTCATTTTTACAAACGTACGCATAATTTGAACATTTACCGTAATCGCTTGTTCAGAATTTAAGACACTTGATAACATTGATACACCCTGTTCGGTAAAAACATAAGGCAAATATTGACGTCCGCCACCTTTAGGTGAGGTCGCAATTTGCGACCTCACCCTTACAACGTCCCATTCTTCTTTTGTTAATTGAAACATAAAATCAATAGGAAATCGGCGAATGTTACGCTTAACAGCTTCGTTTAACCTTTTTACTTCAACTCCGTAGAGAGTCGCCAAATCTTTATCGAGTATTACTTTATGCCCTCTGACCTCATAGATTAAATTTTTAATTGATATAATCTCATTCATAGACAGATTATACTACAAAAAAATTGACAATTTTTTGCAATTTTTCCGCAAACAATTGACAATTCATGAAAAATACCGTATTATTTATATATAGTGGTGTATATGAAGGAACTTATGAACAAACGATGGTATGACATTGATCCGACGGTTAGTTTAGCCGTAAGTCTTATGAGAAATGCAAATGAGCAGACTCAAGTTAAGTGTGCTGATTATATCATTGATTTTGCAAAACAACGCAATATTGTTCTTAAAAGTAATTCTCTAAACGATGCTTTTAATTATATTTTAAGAAGATGGTATGATAGAGATAAAAAAATTGCCGAGGCTTTTGAATATTTTCAGTTCTCTCCATTGGAAATCCAAAAAGAAATCTCTTTAGAAGTGATTAGTTTTTTACAGTTTTCAGAATCATATTAGTTTTCCAAAAACGAAACATTTATTCTGCCGTATTTTGCCGAAAGGTCGTCAATATGGTGTATAAGATAAACCAGTGGTTCTAAATCTTTTTGGTTTAAGTCTAAAATTGCGCCCCATTCAGTCCTTGCATGGTGAGCTGCTATCATTTTAGCAACTTCCTTAAACCCCTGTAGCATACAGATTGAAAATCCGTATTGAGAATGACTTAGCCATTCTTTGCGGAAATTTTCATCGTAATCAATAAGTCCTGATTCTGTATTAATCTTATATTCAAAAATCTTGCCGATATCATGCAAAATGCAAGCTGCATAAACCTTATCAGAATCAATTTTTGCGTTAAACAAATTCAAATTAGCTTCGGCGATTTTTAAACACTCATGGGTGTGAACCAATAGACCTCCGAGGTAATTATGGTGCATAAGTTTTGCTGCAGGTGTAATTTTAATTCCGACTTCATTTTCTTCAAAATAATCAAGTAAAAATTTTCTCATTTTTTCATCAGAAATTTTATTAATGTAACCTAAAATTTCATTATATAGTTTATCCTGCTCCGTTTTATCAATACCTAATTTAGCTTCTTTTACCAGTTCCAACGCTGAAATAAGGCAATTGTTAAACTTCTCGTTAAAAGTCGCTGAAACAATTCTAAGCTGGTTGCCTGTTCTAAATATTTTGGGCTCCATGCGATTCATGGTTTCTTCCCATAAAATACAATTCAAAACGGAATCGTCTTTAGGGTTTTTTAGCTGTAATTTCCCCATTTTTGTGCCGGATTTGGTATCTCCGACTGAAAAAATTACCACTTCGTATATTGTTTCGGTATCAAACATTTTTCTTCCTTAATTTTGGATTGCCGCGCTCTCTTCGCTCGCTCGCAATGACATACTTCTAAAGCTCCGTTGTCGCTAAGAATTATGTCAATTTTTTGCTCTGTCTATGATTTTATTACTGTTCCAAGCAAAATTTTCTCTTATTTCTTTGCCAACTTTTTCTATCAAGTGGTCTTCGTTTTCTTTTCTTAATTGATTGAATTTAGGCGCACCGGAATTTAATTCATTCAAAAATTCGTTTGCAAATTCGCCGCTTTGGATTTCTGAAAGAATTTTTTTCATATTGACTTTAGTTTCAGCGGTGACAACTCTCGGTCCTCTTGTCAAATCGCCGTATTCTGCCGTGTTAGAGATTGAGTAGCGCATATCTGCTAAACCACCTTGATTTATCAAATCAACAATAAGTTTAAGTTCGTGAAGTACTTCAAAATAAGCCATGTAAGGTGAATAACCTGCTTCAACAAGTGTTTCAAACCCTGCTTTAATCAAAGCAGTACAGCCTCCGCATAAAACGGCTTGTTCCCCGAACAAATCTGTTTCAGTTTCTTCTTTGAAATTTGTTTCTATAACACCTGCTCTGCCGCCGCCGATTGCCCATGCGTAAGAAAGAGCAACTTCTTTTGAGTCGCCTGAAAAATCCTGATATACTGCAACAAGTGTCGGAACTCCTTTGCCTAATTGATATTCGCTTCTTACGGTATGCCCCGGACCTTTTGGCGCAACCATTATTACGTTAACGTTTTTAGGTGCGACTATTTTGCCAAAATGAACATTGAATCCGTGAGAGAACATTAAATATTGACCCTCTTTCAAATTAGGTTCGATTTGCTCCTTGTAAACTTTTGCTTGAACTTCATCAGGGATAAGAATTTGAACGATATCCGCCCATTTTACGGCGTCTTCTACTTCCATTATTTTAAAATTTTCTAATTGAGCTTTTTTATATGAACTCCCCTCTGCTCTTAATCCTAAAACCACATCACAACCCGAATCTTTAAGATTCATTGATTGCCCGTAGCCTTGTGAACCGTAGCCGATGACCGCAACTTTTTTACCTAGTATAATATTTTTATCAATGTCGCTGTCACGATAGATTTTTAAATTGTTCATAATTCACCTCTTCCTTTATTTAATATTTTAAACTAAATCTTACACTATATGCATATTATCAAAAATCGCTTTTCTTTGAACCCAGATTTCCATGTCCAACTTCTCACCGGTTGCGATTAAAGCCTCTTTTATTTCTTTGAAAGAATATTTTGATTTGCTTATATCACCGAGTAAAAACATAACAAAATGTCCTTGCATAAGAGTCTGCTTAATATCTTCAACATTAACCATATACTCAGAAAGAACAGCAGTAATCTTAGCGACTATTCCGATTTTGTCCGCGCCGGAAACCGTTACGATTATTTTTTGATCATCGGTCATCGACTAGCCTGCCGCGTAAACACTTACTTGCTTTCTGTCACGTCTGTGTGGTTCAAATTTAACCACGCCGTCAACCAAAGCAAATAAAGTGTCGTCAGTTCCTATTCCTACGTTATTTCCCGGATGAACTTTAGTTCCTCTTTGGCGGATTATAATATTTCCCGCTTTAACATTTTCTCCGCCGAATTTTTTCACGCCTAAACGTTTCGCTTCGGAATCTCTACCGTTACGGGTCGAACCCATACCTTTTTTATGTGCCATTGTTTTATACTCCTTGTTTTAATTTAATACTTTTTATTTTTAATTAATGAGCTAAGCATTTATTCAGCTACTTCTTCTTCAGTAGTTGCTTTTTTCTGAGCTGAAGTTCTGATTTTTGTAATCATAACTTTCGTAAATTCTTGTCTGTGCCCTTGTTTTTTTCTATAACCCTTTTTAGGTCTTTGTTTATAAACAATGATTTTCTTTTCTTTATCGTGAGCTAAAATTGTTCCTTCAACGGAAGCGCCTGCAACATAAGGTTGTCCGATTTTTGATTTTTTACCGTTTGCGAGCATAACAATTTTATCAAAAACCACTTTACTATCTTGTTCGCCATCTAAAAGATCAACTTTAAGGTAACGACCTTCTTCCATTTGGTACTGTTTTCCGCCTGCTTCAACTATTGCGTACATTTTTCTTTTTTCCTTTCGATTTTAAGGCATCGTATTCTTGTAAAACAAGAAATTTACGAACGATGAACCTGTCTAAATTATACTTCGTTCTCCTATTATCACTGGCTAAAACTGCGTTGTCAACATGGAGTTTAAGATTTTTTAATATTTTATTTGAAAAATCTTTTAAAATATTCAAAGTTAATCGGACAAAGTTTTTTAATTTTTTCAAGCTCTTCAATTCTTTGTGCCAGTTTTTTATTATCTTCAGAAAGTTCTTCTACCTGTTTTGAAAGTGTTTCGTTATCTTTTTTTAAAGCTCCGTCCTCAAGCAGTTGTTGTACAAAATCGGAATTTTTAATCTGCTCTTTAATTTCAGACGTAATCTTTTGAGCAACCGCATCCGCCAGCATTTGTAAAGTTTGACCTGTTACATCTATGGTCAAATTCTGTAACTCGGCAGCAGATACACTTTTTTCAACAATTTCTTTTTTTTCCTTTTTCACCAAAGGCTTTTCCGCAAGAATTTTATTTATATGATAAATTATTTGGTCGTTAGAATATCCTTGGGACTTTAAACTGATTCCTTTTTTAAGCTTAACAATTGCAAAATTATCAAAAAATTCGACCCCGTCTTCATCCTCATAAATCGCATCAATCTTCCAGTTCTTGATAAAACTGCTCAAAGTTAACTCATCTATAAAATAATTGAACTCATTTAAGTTTTTTAAAATATCCTGTTTATTATACATTTCTTATACCATTACACCTACTTGTATTGTTGGCGCCTTTACTAACTTTTTCTAATTACTACTTTACTCTTTCGAGATCTCGGCTTACTAACCTTATTGCACTCGCTGATTTTTGCTTCGTCCCTCTATTGTTTTAGGGCACGCCCGCTCGCATCTCTTTTGCTTGGACTCTTTTTGTATTGTTGCACCTACTTGTATCGCTGGCGACTTTACTTACTATTTCTAATTACTACTTTACTCTTTCGAGATATCGGCTTACTAATATTATTGCACTCGCTGTTGGTTGAAAAGTTGAAGGGTTTTGCGGTTCTAGTAATCTCTTTACTTTCCCCTTTTCCCTTTTTACTTTTCCCTCAATTATACTCTAAACAAATTATTTTTTCATGGCGCGTTGCATATCACGAGTTTGAGTTTTTTTTGCGATGTCCTCACGCTTGTCGTGAAGTTTTTTCCCTTTCCCAAGTCCTATCTCAAGCTTTGCAAATCCATTGGTCAAAAATAATTCCAATGGAACAATCGTATAACCCTCTTTTTTAATTTTGCCGAGCATTTTTAAGATTTCTTTTTTGCTTAACAAAAGCTTGCGGGTACGTTCTGGCTCATGGTTGTACCTATTGCCCTGTTCATAAGGCGAAATATGGCATTTATAAAGGAAAATTTCTCCGTTTTCGATTTTTGCAAAACTGTCTTTGAGATTAATCTGCCCTTTTCGGATGGATTTAATTTCTGTACCCGAAAGTACAATTCCGGCAATGAATTTGTCAAAAATAGTGAAATCGTGAAATGCCTTTCTATTCGAGCTGATAATTTTTTTGTTCATAAAATTAATTATATATCAAAAATGTATTTGCTATACCCCTCCTGAAATAAAAAGCAGATTTTAAATCCAAGACGGCGGGATAGCAATCCCGCCCTACTAGAGAATTTAAAGTAGGTCGGCATTGCCATGCCGACAACAAAAAATCTGCTTTTTATTTTGTGTATAGTATACCCTGCCAAGAATTTCTTCTTTCTAATTCTCTGTCGATTTTATTCAGGCAGTCCATTTTTTTACTGAGCCAATCAGGTGCGATTAAGTTCTGCTTTAAACCGTTTCCGGCAAGTCTGTGAATAGTTGTATGGGCGGGCAAAATTTCCAAAAAATCACAAACGGTTTCAATATAATCTTCTTCGGACATAAAAGAAATTTTGCCCGCTTTATACATTTGAGAAAGCTTTGTACCTTCTAAAGCACAAAGCATATGGATTTTCACCCCGTCAACTTCAAGTTCTGCCAGTTTTTGTGCGGTTTTTAACATATCTTCTTTTGTTTCACCCGCAAGATTTAAAATCGCATGCACACAAACGCTTATTCCTTTTTCTTTTGTCATTTCATAAGCTTTCAAGAAGCAGTCAAAATCATGCCCTCGGTTTATCGCCGTTAAAGTCTTGTTGTGAATTGATTGAAGCCCATATTCAACCCAAGTGTAGTAATCGTCCTTGAATTCAGAAATAAGTTCCAATTTTTCCATATCTACGCAATCAGGGCGTGTTCCGATTGAAATCCCCACGATATCAGGATGCTTGAGCGAAGATTTATAAATCTTTTCCAACTCTTGCACGGGTTTATAGGTGTTTGAATAAGCCTGAAAATAAGACATAAATTTCTTAGCTTTAAATCGATTTGAAAGAGTTTCAATCCCTGTCTCGAGTTGGTCTTCAACGCTTAACAGATTTGAATGAGCCTGAGAAAAACTTCCGCCGTCATCACAAAATATGCAACCGCCTGATGATATTACACCGTCGCGATTTGGGCATGAAAAACCAGCGTCAAGGGTTACTTTATATACCTTGACGCCGAATTTATTTTTTAAATGCGCACTATATTGATTATAGCGTTTGTTGGTGTTATTGAAAAACATTAAGTTTTCTTTTCACTTACTTATGCTTTTTCTTCGTCTTCCTTACGAACAGGATAAACGTAATGTTCACCGCATGCAGGACAAATTACCTCTTGTTGTTTGCCGTCCTCAAGAATTACCACTTCAAAAAGTTCTTTACATCCTGACTGAACGCATCTGATAGCCCATGTCGGTCTGATTAATCTTGCCATAACTTTCTCCCTTAAACTTTCTCTTTATCAACAACTATATTTTATCATCAAATCTGATTTATGCAACCTTCTTTTTCTGTAGAAAAAGAAGGCAAAAAGACTTTAGGAATATTGGCTTTTTCGCTGAAGAAAAACAGATTTATGTTTTATGGTTTTCTGTAGAAAAAGAAGTTCTCACTATTTACGATTTATGTTAATAATCGGATAATAATGGCAAGCCGTGAGGCCATTTTGCACGTTTCGCCTCAGCTCAACGGCAAAAGAAGGCAAAAAGACTTTAGGAATATTGGCTTTTTCGCTGAAGAAAAACAGATTTATGTTTTATGGTTTTCTGTAGAAAAAGAAGTTCTCACTATTTACGATTTATGTCAATAATCGGATAATAATGGCAAGCCGTGAGGCCATTTTGCACGCTTCGCCTCCGCTCAACGGCAAAAGAAGGCAAAGACTTTAGCTCCGTAGGGTGCGGATTTAACCGCACTGACATCCGACTAAAAGATGGTTCATCAAGTAATAATGGCGGTTTGTGGTGCGGTTAAATCCGCACCCTACGGACTCGGGCTTGTTGCCTAAACCCTTTAACCAATTTACCGTTCACCGTTTACCGTTTGCCGTTTACCGTTTGCCATTCACCCGTTAACAAACTTTTTTCCCTACAATCGGCGCGATTTTCTTAATATCATGGTAAAGCTTGTCGTACTGTTCAGGATACAAAGATTGAGCCCCGTCACAGATTGCCGAATCAGGGTCGTGGTGAACTTCGATAATTAATCCATCGCAACCTGCTGCGACAGAGGCTCTTGACATAGGTACAACTTTGTCTCTCAAGCCCGTTCCATGGCTTGGGTCGATTAAAATCGGAAGATGGCTTAGTTTTTTAATAACAGGAATTGCTGATAAA
>CAIPUE010000022.1 GCA_903868125.1 uncultured bacterium
AAACAAAGTAATTTGTTCTCTACATTCGCCTTTAATGTAACCCATTCAAAAACCCTCCAATGCCAATACCACTTACTAATTTTACCATATTAGTAAGTATTTATACATGGCTTTTTGAAAATTAGTTTTTACACAGCCTCCTTGAGGGGGAGGGTTAGGGTGGGGGGGCACTCGGTCATTAAATTTACACAAATTTATAGGATTAAAATCCACAACCAAAGCCCCAATATTTTCGGGGATTTTTTCGGAGACTTCAAATTCAATATTATTAAGGGCTAAATTTTTCTTCAAAAAATTTAGCCCTTCCTTTAAAAAAGGCTCCTGTTTTTTCGAGTATGATTTATCTTCTAAAATGATAACTACTTTTAATTTTTTATTATCTTTTTTCGCAAGTTCTGAGGCAAAAATCATTGCCCAATTATCTTCAACCCTTAATTCTCGGCTCATTAGATAAACTATATCGCCGTCTTTTTGAACGGGTTTATCGTTAAACTTAACAACCCTGTTGGAGTTAATTTCGGCAGGACAAATGATTTCATCTCGGATGAAATCTAACATCAAGCCCCTTGTAACAACAGGTTTCAACATTCAGTGAGTATAGCGCAAAAGCAGAGAAATATGAATCCCAAATTCTGACTTAAAGTGCAATACCTAATGCCTCAATTCATTTCTGGTTAGTAAGTGGACTTAGTGCAAGGTTGAGTATGAGTAGTTGCATTTATATTTTATTATTTTAACTCAGCTATATATTTAGCGACGCCTTCTCCCATTGAAAAGCAACTCGGCTGAATTCTCAACGCCGCTTGTGCATAAAAATCCGCTGAAACGCAACGCCCTGCGACAAAAAGATTGTCGTAATCCTCCGACATCAAAGCTTCAATAGGTAATTGGTATTCCTGAACCGTTTGCTCCAAAAGGGATTCCCCCTCTTTGTTAGAATGAACATCAATCGGATAGTTGGAAATTAATACAGGGTTGTCAAACTTTTTCCCTGATTTTAAATCATCAACCGTATAAATATATTTACCCCTTATTCGCCTTGAAACCCTTACTCCTAGAGCGTCTGCAATGTTTGAAACATAACTGTTATCAAATCCGGGGAAATAAATCTTACAAAAATTTGCAAGTCTGATAATGCTTTCACGCCCTTTTATCAATGCTTTTGAGACTTGTAAATTATCTAAAGGGTCTATTTCATTGGCAAAATATACCCTAGGGCAGTTAAAAGCCAATGAATCAGGCATATATGGGATTGTAAAAATCTGAAAGTAGTTTCTGTCCTCATTTTTAAGTATCTTTTTAGCTACGGCATCTTCAAATAAAGGCTTTAACGCCCAATTAGTATGCTTATCCCAAGTATAAGCAGTAGATAAGTGAATTTGTCCATCCACAATCTGTGACGTAGTAACATTTCTGTCCTTATCAAAATCCAAAAGCCAGTCACTAAATGTTTGTAAATCAACACCGCCCATCATAAACCTGAGTGACACAGGCTGAAATTGCTTTTCATTTTGTAAAAAATTACAATTTGCAAGCGTTGCAATTTCGCAATCGCCTGTTGCGTCCACAATATACTTCGCGCAGATATATACCGATAACATATTGGAGGAGAGAGTAACTCCGTTTATCCTTTTATTTAAAATATTGAGTCCGACTACTCGGGTGTTAAAAAGTATATCAACTTTGGCTTTCTGCATAAGTCTATCCAGAGCGACCTTGCAAAGTTCGGGGTTGAACCAGCCTGGATTAGTCAAGTATGTAATTTGCCCTTTCATAGAGCGTAGTTCCTTAATTAAAGCTTCGCTAAAGCTTGTATTTATTTGGTTTTGCGAACTATTCATTGCAGGAATTACAAGTCCTGACGTAATCAGCCCACCCAAATGGATGTTCTTTTCTACTAAAAGGGTTTTTAAACCTGCTTTTGCTGCCGTAAAAGCAGCCGCACAACCGGCGGTTCCCCCACCTATTATAATTACATCATAATTCTTTTGCATGATTTTTTTTATATCCTTTCACTATCTTTGAACTCGAAACCAAATTGCTACTTTCAGTTTCTTTTTCTCGATTTTTAATAATTGTATGGCTGTCAGATTCCAAATTCTCATCCTGAAAACAAATTCCTGCTTTTGAACCTATTAAATCCAAATCGTAGTCACTTAATTTATGTTCTATTAAATATTCATTTTTTACAGCCACCGTTCCGGTGAATTTTTTTAAATTTTCGTCATAAATTTTCCCGACATAAAAACCGTTTTGCAAAAAAGCGTTTCTTATCGCCGCAGAATTTGAATAGGTTAAAATCATGCCATCATCTTCTAACGCAGCATGAAGTTCTTTGAAAAATTGCACAGTCCAAAGTGTGGGAGATTTTGCAGGTGTAAACGCATCAAGAAAAATAAAGTTATATTTGCTTAAATTTGTTTTAATAAATGTTCTGGCATCATTTTTATGTAAATTCAGTTCGATTTGGGTATTTAGGAGCAAATCAGTGGCATTTTTATAGCTTTTAGATAGATACCGATAATATATATTATGTAAAAAGGTCGATTTATTTTGGTTTTTGGATAAATAATACCTCCGATTTTGGTAAAATCTTGCAAAATTAAGCATATATTTACTAAAAAACGGTGAATATTTTTTAGCAGTCAAAATTTGTTGCAAATTTGGGTCATCAAAAAACTCGGAATTTTGCTCAAATAATTTTTGCAGAATAATTATTAAAGTTTCTTCTTTTAATTTGAATTTTTTATTTATTTTTTTTGTTGGTTTTCTTATTGTATTTATTTGTTGGTATTTAATATTTGTTGTTGATAAATAATTATTGTAATTCTTTTTAAGTGCAAACCCAAAATTGAATTTTTGCTCCTTAATTATAAACGGCGAAATATCAATTAAAATATTATCCGAATCTACGGCATCAATTAAAATTTTATTACAGTTTTTACAAATTTCTTCCGCCCTCGCGTCTTGAACATTATCGACACCTATCGCCACGATACAAGAAGATGCCGACTTAAAACGAAGAAGAATGTTTTGCAAGATTTTTTTAAAAAATCCAACATCCTTATTATAAAATTTTTCGACTTCACCCGCTCCGGCGTTATTGGTATCTATCGCCGCGATACTTGGGGGTGTTAATCGATGTTGTTTTGAATTTAATTCGATATTATTTTTTTTGTGTTTAAAATAATTTTTCACAAAAACATTCAAAGCAGTTTTTGTATTGTAGCCAATTCCATAGCAAATATCTAGGAGTTTTACTTCGTCATGCGTTGCCAGATAATCTTCAAAATGGCTTGGGATGATAAATTTGCTCCAACTTTCGCTAAGCGCACCGTACGTAGAGTGGTAAATATCGTTCTCCACACAGCTAAAAAGCCCCACAGTGCCGTCATTAGTAAAATATGGGTATAATTCGTACATATCGCTATTATAAAGCTTTATTTATCTACATGGAAAATTATTAAGAAATATGAATTAATTTTATAAAAGTTTACAATAGGCTGAAACTCAGTTATAACGCTATATAATTAAATAATATATGTTAAAATTGAATAATCATATGAAATTTATTTTCTTCACCGGTTTTCAATTAATCGTAGTGGTGTAATAAATTCAAAAAGGAGTAATTTAGAAATGAATATTGTAAAAACAGGAATCAATCAATCAATCAATCAATCAAAATCAACAGACAAAAATAGGCAACCGTACGAGTTTTCAGGCTAATTTCAAGCAAACAAAGGTATTTCACGAATTTGTTGACGGCTTTGAGTTAAAAACTATTTTAGGCGACACAGACAAATGCAAAATAACTCAATTTTTAGACCTATTATACTCAGATCCAACAGCTCTAGCTATCCAAGGTATTAAGGCTACAAAAATAGGTAGAGCAAATAGAAAAAGTGTCGCCATGGAAATTGACCCGAATATCCGTTTTATTGGAAAAAATCCAGATAAGTACACTATTAATGGTAATGTAGTATACGAATTGGAAGCACGACATCCTCAGACTTTATTACAATTCTTATTTAATAAGAAACCCCAAGACGTAGCAACAGCGGAGATAATTATCAAAAAGGATGAAACACTTACACCTAAAGAGTTAATAGAAAAATTCTTAGCGGCAATGAAAGAGGCTGCCAAAAATTTATAGTATAGCAACTTGATTAGCACGTAGGGTGGGCTGAAGCCCACCCTACTGACTGACTACAGATTAAACTCAACAAACATTTGTTTTAGTAACTCATAGCCTTTGAGCATGGTTTTGTAATCGACCTTTTCATCACAAGAATGCATGTTGAATATATCCGCAAGCCCTACTAAAAACGGCAAAAACTTCTCGCCCGAAACATTTGTATTTTGAGCATAAATATGCGTTTCTGCTCCTGCGTGAAAGGATGCAACTTCAGGTTCTATGTTCAATTTCTGGCACACAGTTAAATGTATTTTTTCGACAAAATCATCTTTTGCTTTTTCAAACGGAGGTAAGTGTTGGGAGAAAACAATTTCAGCTCTCGCCAAATCACCGTATTTATTGTTAAAATCAGATATTTGAGCCTCAATCAATTGCTTTAGCTCAATTTCCTTCTCCACACTAGCGCTGCGTATCGAATAACTTGCCTGAGCGTTAGTATTGATAACATTTGTAACCGAGTTTTCAATGAAATAATTCAAGTAATTTTTTGATTGAATCTTATCTGTAACGATTTTAGTCACCGTGTTTTGGATATTTCCGCCGATAATTGTACCCAAATTTATCGAGGTTATCGTTCCCGTTTCGTCCGAATAAAAAACGCCTTGTGGTATTTTTAAAACCAATTCTGCGATTAATTTAGCGGAGTTAAGCCTTTTTTCATCGTGAATATCTATACCCGAATGTCCGCCGTACTTTGTAGTAACTTTTAAAATCGCGTTGGTGTAACTCGCCCCTGAAACCAAAAGTTGACCTAATTTATCAGAATCAAGCACAAGAACGTATTTTGATTGAATTTTATTAAACTCAACATGCTTAATCCCGCTCATGCCGTGTTCTTCGTCTCTGGTAAAAATAATTTCAAGCCCGCTGTGGTCAATGTCATTATCTTTAACCAACTCATGAGCCAAAAGCAAAGCACAAGCAACGCCTACTTTATTATCAGCACCAAGCGTTCGTGTTTTGTCCGTTTGCAAGAAATCCCCCTCTAATTCCAAATTGATGGGCGAAAAATCCCCCACAACGTCCATGTGCGCAGATAACAAAATAGGCTGTCCTTGAGGATTTTTCGCTCCTATTTTTATTAAAATATTCCTATATTCATCAAGTTCGCAAGGAATATTATTTTGCACACAAAATTCTTGTATAAAATCGATAACTTTATCTTCTGAAAGCGAGGGCGATGGAATTTTCGCTAAATCGCAAAAAATTCCAAGGAGTTTATCTTGTTTTAATTTATTAATTTCGTTACAGTGCACTGAAAAACCTTTCATTAGTTCCGCCTTCGCCAACCGCTATCCTGATTGAGCGCATGCATCTCGGACAACGTCCTACGTAAGCATTGCCGTCTTTATTTTTATAAATTCTACCATAAATGTTGCAACATTTAAACATAATTCCAAGGTAATTGGATTTTTTTTCTTCGTTGTTTTTCCCTACATTTTCAGCCATTATTACCCCCGATAGTTAAAAAATCTTCTTTTTTTCTTATATAATTCAGGCGAATTACATTGTAAAATTTCGGATTTTGATTGAGTTGGGTCAAAAACACTTGTTGTCAAAGTGTCTATATATCGATTTTCTAAATGGGCATAATCAAACATTATAACGCCTTTTGAATTAAGTTTTCTGGACTCGTGAATTTGTCTTAATAAATCCTCATTGGAACCGCCCATAAACGTTATGAATAAACCTGCATAAAGATTTGTATTTTTACTTTTATTATTAATAACATCTTGCATCATTGCGTTTGCTGTTTTTGCATCACAGGTCAAAAGCAGTGGCGTAAAACCGTCAATATAACCGAGTGCTGACCAAGTTTTCCAATCTTGTTGTTTTGTTTCCAAAGCTTTTTGTCTGTCCGGAAAAATCACGGTCGTAAACAATACTTTCTGTTGTTTTGTTAAATTGCTTATACGTAAAACGAAAGCTGTGATTTTATCTTGTCTGTATTTGTCCCAAAGTTGCCACAATGGGTCGTCTTTTGTTAAATCAATAGGGTCTTTCCCATATATTTTTTTAAAATCGCATCTTGCATATTCGGTATAACCCCAGTTTGATAAATCATAACCTGCGAATTTTGCAGAAATTGATTGAGGGTATCTGATATAATCAAGGTTTATTCCATCAGGGTGATAATTGCAAATAATTTCATTTATTAATTCTTCCAAAAATGCTTGTACGTCTGGATTTGCAGGGTCAATAAAATAACCTCCGTGCTCTGATAAAGACGGCACAGCAGTGAGTGAATCGAAATCTCTTTTAGTTTTATTGCCCCAGTCAGAATTTACAGCAAGAATACTTCTTGGATTATCTTTGGGGTTTTCGTTGCCGACATAAAATGTTTCAAACCAAATATGAACTTTTATGTTTCGCTTGTGCGCTTCTTCTATCCATATTTTTAAGGGATCGAATCCAAGAAATTTTTCATTTTGCGGTGCAAACTGATAATTTGCCATAGTTTTACTTGGAAAAATAGTTTTTCCATGGAAATAAGTTTCTAAAAATATGTTATCAATTCCAGTTGATTTAATCTTATCCAACGAAGCAATAATTGCCTCTTGCGAAGTTTCAGTCGGTCTTACCCAAACCCCTTTAAGTTCACCCTTATCAAAAGGAATTGAGGTTGCCAATGCCGAATTTGCGGCTTCAATTGCAAGTGCTGAATATTTTTGTACGTTCTGTGTGTCGGTTTGAGCCTTATTTAAATAATCTCTGGCTTTGTCGATATAAATGTAAGGTTTTTGAGAATCATACATATAAGATACGCTTTTATAATAATTAACAATACTTTGCGCCTCTTTAATTTTCTCTTTTGCCCCGAACAAAAAACTATCGGAAGTTACGTAAACAGTAAGTGTTTTACTCTCTTTATCGACATAAACCTTGGAACCCAGAATAATATTTTCATTCATCCATTTTTTAGAACGACCATGACCGCTAACAACAAGTCCATCGTCAGGGATTATTGAATCAGCCCCGCTTAGAGAAGTTACAATATTCCCGTTAACAATAGCTTCAGTTCCAAATTCGTTGGTGTTTGTACGAATTCCAAAAGCAGGTGTATAAATTATCAATTGATTTGCACCACGAAGTCCGGGGTAAAAACCCGCCGATGCATTTGTCAAAATCGTTGGGTCTATAGAATCAATCGGATAAACCTTTTGACTAAATATTGTTTCACCATTTTTGCCTGTGAAATTTTCTTGAGCAAGTACATTAGCGAAAAATTGTCCCAATAATATAAATAGCGACAAAAAAAGTTTTATTTTTATTTTATTCATTATCCCGTTTCTTTCTCTTCCCTGAATTTAATGATTTATTTTTAAATAATACTGCGATTCATCATATTTTAATTCATCCAACAGGCGTATTTTATTTATTAACTCTTCATTTTGGGGCTTGATTTTTGAAGCGCTTACGTAAAACTTTTTTGCAGTTTCTATATCTGCTAATTTTTCGTGAATAGTTCCAATTTTATAATTGACCTCGTAGTTTTTTGAAAACCCGTATTGATAAGCTCTTGTATAATAAAAGAGGGCAGTTATAAAGTCATTGCGTTTATAATAAAAATTTGCGAAATAAAAGTTGGTTTTTGGATTACGGTTATCAAAATCATAGGCTTTGAAAAAGTGCTCTTTAGCAAATTTATCCAATTTATATTCATCATAAACTCTGCCAAGCCCGATTTGTGCATCAATTGATTTAGGATCTATTTTCGACAGCAAAAAATAATAGCGCATGGCTTCTTTCAGGTAGAAATTTTTATCTTCAACTGTTAGAGCTTTTTCCCACAAAAGCATGTTTACGTAAGCATTTGTAAGAAACTTCGCCTTATCAGTCGGTTTAAAAGCATATTGATAGCCGTTATAATTCAGGTAGGCATTTTGGGTCTGCGCAAACACCGAATTAATACAAAGTATAAACAATATTAGAATATAAATTAGTTTTTTAATCATAAAAAAATCGTCTTAATAAATCACAACAACTACTATTATACCAGCAAAATTTTGTGTAGAATAAAATTGTACATGCAAGAGCAAGAGGATGGATTTGAAAGAATTAGTTTTTCTATTGGTGTTTATAGTTTTATCAGGCGCATTTGCACTAGCAGCCGTTATCGCAAGTTTTATCTGTTCTCCTAAAGCGCAAAGTAAAGAAAAATCAGCAACTTACGAGTGCGGAATGAAATTATTTTCCGACGCAAAAATCCAATTCGATGTAAAGTTTTTTAACTATGCAATATTATTTTTAATATTCGATGTTGAAACAATATTTTTATTCCCATTTGCCGTAACATTCAACCAATTGCAACTGTTTGCGGTTGTCGAAGTGTTTATATTCTTGGCACTTTTGTTATTTGCACTTGTTTTTGCTATAAAAAAAGATATTTTGAGGTGGCAATGAATGTTATAATCTCAAGCATAGATTTCATATACAATTGGGCTAGGTCGAATTCCGTATGGCCTTTGACTTTTGCGACTTCTTGCTGTGGAATAGAAATGATGCAAACTTCAGCCGCAAATTTTGATATAGCAAGATTTGGTTCAGAAGTATTTAGAGCAACTCCAAGACAGGCTGACGTACTTATTTGTGCAGGTACAATTACGCATAAAATGGCTCCTGCGCTTTTGAAATTGTATCAGCAAATGCCCGAACCTAAATATGTTATCGCAATGGGCGCTTGTACTTGCGGTGGAGGGATGTTTACAGATAGCTATGCTGTCGTCAACGGAATTGATAAAATAATTCCGGTTGATATTTACCTTCCTATGTGTCCGCCAAAGCCTGAGGCACTTTTAGACAGCCTTATTAAGCTTCAAAAGAAAATTCGTAAAGAAACCATTTTAGATAGACCAAAATACATAGCAAGCCACGTTTCGGATTTAAAAATCGATGAAGATAGTGAATTTCTCATTAAAGACAGTGGGATTATTCTGCAACAATGGGGAGTGTCCGGAAATTTACAAGAGGGTTTAGCTTATGAATTTTGAGGTTTTGGACAAATTCAATGTCGAAATTATAAAAAAAGAAAACTCTTTCGAAAAAATTAGAGTCGAAAGTTCCAATTTGTGTGATTTGTTGAATTTTCTAAAAAATAGCGCGGAATTTAATTTTGACAGGCTTAATACGATTATTGCAATTGATTTGGTTGATAATTTTGAATTGATTTACGACCTACATTCGATTAATACAAGCCAATATGCCAGAATTTCTGTCATTATAGATAGAAATTCACCCAAAATTCCATCAATTATCGAAATTTTCAAAAGTGCTTATTATGATGAATGTGAAATTTTTGATCTGTTCGGGATTGAGTTTACAAATAATCAAAACCTAAAACGGCTTTTCATGCCAAAAGGCTGGGTTGGATATCCGTTACGCAAAGATTACAAGCAAACAGACGAAAGGCTTTCGTGGAATGAAAAATAGAAAAATATGATGACAAAAAACAGACTTAAAATAAATATCGGTCCGCAACACCCGTCAACGCACGGAGTGCTGAGACTTGTGCTGGAACTGGAAGGCGAAATAATTAAATCGTGTGAGCCTGTTATCGGCTACCTTCACAGAGGCATGGAGAAAATGGCGGAAAATCGAACTTATCTTCAATATTTGCCGATAGTTGACAGAATTGATTATCTTAGCGGATTTTTTAACTCGTTTGCTTACTGTAATGCGGTTGAAAATTTGGCTCAGATAGAAGTTTCAAAACGCTCTCAATACATAAGAGTTTTGACGATGGAAATGAACAGACTTTCTTCGCACCTTCTATGGCTCGGTACTTTTTTGCTCGATATGGGTGCGACTTCGCCGCTTTTTTACACATTTAGAGACAGAGAAGTTATTTTGTCACTGTTTGAAGAACTCACAGGGCAGCGCTTAATGTATAACTACTACACTTTTGGCGGTTTAAGACATGACGTTTCTGACGATTGGCTTGATAAAGTTGGGGATTTTGTCAAAATTATGCCTAAAAAAATTCAAGATTATGAGGATATAATTACAAATAATCCGATTTTTACAACGAGAACAAAAAATATCGGCGTGCTCTCTAAAAATAGCACCCTGCAATATTCCATAACAGGTCCAAATCTAAGAGCAACAGGCATAAGAGTTGATTATAGAAACAGTAAACAGGAAACAGGAAATAAGGAACATAATAGCCACGGTTTAGGCTATTTAGTATACCCCGAACTTGATTTCGAAATCCCGACAGCCAAGACAGGCGATAGTTTCGACAGATACAAGGTCAGAGTTGAAGAAATGAAGGTGTGTCTAAAACTTATTTCACAGTGCATTGATTGGCTTAAATCAAACACCGGCGAGATTATTTCACCTATAAAGCAACATCTGCTAAAAGTTCCCGAAGGCGAATTTATATCAAACGTTGAAGCTCCGCGTGGAGTTTGCAGTTGTTACGTAAAATCGGACGGTTCAGGCAACCCTTATCGGGTAAAATGGCGTACAGGATCGTTTTATGCAGTTCAAATTTTGCCTAAACTACTTGAAAATACCTTTTATCCCGATTTAATGGCTATTTTCGGTTCCTTGGATGTAATTCTGCCGGAGGTAGACAGATAATGGAATATTTATATTTTTTATATATAGACTTTTTGCATAAATACAACCTGCCTGAGTTTATCGGAATGGCGACTTTTCCACTACTTCCGTTTTGTATGGTTGCAGCGGCATTAATTCTGGTGGTTCTGTTTTTGGTACTGATGGAAAGAAAGGTTTTGGCATTTTTTACTCAAAGAAAAGGACCCAACAGAGTCGGACCTTGGGGGCTGTTTCAGACAATTGCGGACGCCATAAAATTACTCTGCAAAGAGAATATCACCCCGACAGGGGCTGAAAAATTCATGTTTAATCTTGCACCTTTGCTTGCGTTTGTACCTGTCATGGTTGTTTGGGGGCTGATTCCTTTCAGTTCTGAGTTCGATTTTATGTCTTATTCAGTCAGCGCGCTGTTGTTTATGACAATCGCTTCAATTCCTACATTGGGAATACTTTTGGCTGGATACGCCAGCAATAATAAATACTCCCTTATAGGTTCGTTTCGTTCGGTGGCGCAGGCAATAAGCTACGAATTACCACTCGTTTTCGTACTTGTAAGCATAGTAGTTTTGGCGTCTTCGCTGAATTTAAGACAAATAGTGCTTGCGCAAATAAGTGTTTATCCTTTCTGCGGTTGGTTTATATTCCCGGCGTTTTTAGGGTTCTTAATATTCTTTATCTGCGCCACGGCGGAATTAAACCGATGTCCTTTCGATTTGCCCGAAGCTGAAAGTGAGTTGGTTAGTGGATACAATACGGAGTATTCGGGAATGAAATTTGCATTTTTCTTTTTGGCAGAATACGCAATGATGTTTATTATGTGTGCGTTTATGGCAACTTTGTTCTTGGGCGGGTTTCTATCACCGTTTGGGTTTTATTTGAGTGAAAGATTTATTCATAACGACTTATTGGCTCAAGTACTGGTATATTTTGAACAAGTTTTTTGGCTATTCTTAAAAACTTTCTTCCTGATTTTTTGTATGATGTTGGTGAGAGCTACTTTGCCGAGGTTAAAGTCAAATCAATTAATGGGATTTGCGTGGAAAGTTTTACTTCCGCTCTCGTTTTTGAACCTGTTTTTTATCTGTTGTTACAAATATTTTATCTACGCGAAGTAAGGAGCGAAAATCATAGAAATGATGAAAAAATCTTTAAAACCTTTCAGAGACATAATTGCCTTGGCACTAGGACACTTAACAGTGTTCAAACACGTTTTCAAAAGACCTGTAACTCTTGAATACCCCGAAAAAAAGTTACCGCTAAATGATAACTTCAGGGGCGAACACGCGCTTGTTGTGGACAATGAAGGAAAATTGCTTTGTACCGCTTGCGGTACTTGTCAAAGGGTTTGCCCGTCTTTTGAAACTATTGAAATAGAAAAAGAAAAAAACGAAAGCGGAAAATTTTATCCGAAAAATTATACAATTGACCTGAACAAGTGTATTTTTTGCGGGAACTGCGTTCAGTATTGCCCGTTCGGAGCAATTATCATGACCAAAGAGTACGAACTTGCGGATGAAAAAAAATCAGCTTTAAAATTAGACATAAACACTTTAAAAAAGAATTATTCTGATAGTATAATTAAGAAAACGGTGAAAAGTAAACGCTAAAAGTCAGAGGATAAAATCGGTGGAGATAGATATACTAAAAACATTAATATTTTACGGGTTTGCCGGAGCGATAATTCTATTCGCTCTGTTGAGCATCTTTGCCTTTAGAATTTTATATTCGCTTTTGGCAGCGGTATGCGTATTCTTCGCGACTGCGGGGATTTATTTTATTCTGGGAGCCGATTACAACGCTGTTGTGCAAATTGCGATTTACGGAATTGCTATTCCGATTTTGTTTGTTATGGCGATTATGTTTACATCCGACAAATTGGATAAGAAAATTTATATAACCTTTAAACCGCGATTTTTCTTCTCATTTTTGGGCTTAGGTGTACTGTTTTTGTCTCTAATTTACTTGATTGCGATTTCTTTGAGTCTAAATTCAAATTCAGCGTGGATTTTGCAAAAACAAACACTATTTATAAACAAATATCAGATGTTTAACGCTCTATCGGAAGGATTTTTTGTTAATTACGTTCTCGCTTTCGAACTTTTTTCACTCCTGTTGCTGATTGTAGTGGTCGGTATTTCGACCTTAAATCTTATTAAGGAGGTAAAAAGCGATGAATAACATTTTAGATTTAATATTTGATATAGGACTTTATCATTACCTGTTTTTGGCGTTAATCTTGTTTTTAATAGGGCTTTTCGGTACAATAATCTCGAAAAATATATTAAAAGTTCTTATTTCAGTCGAATTTATGTTGACTGCGGTCAATATCAATTTTATAGCGTTTGCAAGCTTTTTTGATAATATAAAGCTCCACGGATTTGTTTTTTCCCTGTTTTATATAGCAATCGGGGCGGTGGAAACGGCGATTGCACTTGCAATATTTTATCTGATGTTTCAGGCAAAACAAAGTGTAAATACAGAAGATTATGAAGAAGGGGTAGACGAGCGTTGTTGATAAGCGATTTTTTTGTAAATAATATTTATACAGTAATACTATTTCCGCTTTGGGTCTTCCTGCTGATTATTTTGGGACGATTTTTTAATGTTGTTCAATCAAGAAGAGTAATTGCCCTTATGACATTGGCCTCCACATTATATGGAATTGTTTTTGCATTGGGAAGTTTCTTGTATCTGCTCAATAATCCTAATTTCACCTTCGAAAATACATATTCATTCTTGAAAATCGAGGATTTTGGTATCGATTTCGGCGTTTTTGTTGATAATCTTTCTGCCGTGATGCTTTTGGTGGTAACGACAATAAGTTTTGTGGTTCAACTTTATTCTTCAAATTATATGTTCAAAGACAAAAGTTTTCCCAGATTTTTTGCGTACTTGAATCTGTTTAATTTCTCTATGCTTGGACTGGTTTTAAGCCCGAATTTGTTCCAAAACTACGTTTTTTGGGAACTGGTCGGTGCCTCAAGTTATTTGTTAATCGGTTTTTGGTACAAAAAACCTTCTGCCTCCAATGCGGCAAAAAAAGCGTTTTTAATGAACCGCGTAGGGGATTTTGGGCTTTTGGTCGGAACTATCGCTGTTTCTTATTTTATGTATCAATATTCAAACGCTATTTCGCTTGCGACAGTGCCATTTTCGAGCATCAACGATATAGGAACTTATTTGTATTCGTACACAAGCGAACCTATTTTTGTAATAATTTGTGTTTTACTGCTTTTCGGTTCGTTTGCCAAATCCGCACAATTTCCGCTCCACACTTGGCTTGCGGATGCCATGGAAGGGCCTACGCCGGTGAGTGCATTAATCCATTCCGCGACGATGGTTGCCGCGGGGGTTTATCTAATCGCAAGACTTTATCCTATCTATAGCTTAAGCAGTGGCGTAATGAATTTTAT
>CAIPUE010000023.1 GCA_903868125.1 uncultured bacterium
AAACAAAGTAATTTGTTCTCTACATTCGCCTTTAATGTAACCCATTCAAAAACCCTCCAATGCCAATACCACTTACTAATTTTACCATATTAGTAAGTATTTATACATGGCTTTTTGAAAATTAGTTTTTACACAGCCTCCCTGCGGGAGAGGTCTGTTTTTGATTTGTGTATAGGCTGATGTTCAAGCATATTAACATTTCATGGATTTTTCGCAAGAACCGGAATTATGCAACATGACTTTATTTTATAGATTAAAACGCCTAGGTTGCAATCCTGTTGTCTGGAAACCGCTAAAAAAAGACCACGGCACAAGTATAGAAAATTTGTTTTGACTGCTTTCTCCGAAATCTTTGATTTCGAGAGAAATGTCCCTATGTGGGTTCTTAATTGTGCATTAGTCTCAAAAAATGTGTGAAAAAGATAAAAAATAATCGCTTATCACATTAACCAACATCGGCAAAATCCAAATCAAAATTGCACCGCCCAGAACAGGCTTGAACAAAAAGCTTAACTGAAAAACGTTTACCTGTGGTGCAGTTTTAGAAATTATTCCCAAAATAATGTCCTGCCCCAATGTTGCCAAAAGTACAGGGGAGGCAATTTGCAAGCCCATATACAAAACGTTTGAACTCATCTGAATTAAATATTCCATATTAACAATTTTTGCCAACGGAATACTCGTAGCGTAAATCGGGAAAATTTCAAAACTTCGCATAAATGCCTGTATAAGCCAGTAAATTCCACCTAAATGAATGAAAATCAAAATCCCAAATAAAGAAAAGTATTTTTCCAAAATGGAAATCTGGCTCTGAGTTGTAGGATCTAAAACCATCGCCGAAGACAGTCCCATCTGCATATTAATCATATCCGCACCTGCATCTATCGCAATTAAAATCAACCGTGCCATATAACCAATCATCGCCCCAACCGCTATGTTCAAAACAAGTGATAAAATAAGCGAACTATGGATAGGCGGTGCAGGGGGTTTTAAAACAATTGTCATTGTAATCGTTAAAACAAAAGCAAACCCAATCTTCGCTAACGAAGGAATTTCCTTTCTGCTAAAAACAGGAGCAAGAATTATGAAACCCAACATTCTTGCAAGGACAATCAAGCCCCCAGCCAACGCTGCGTTGAACTGAGGAAAAAGCTTCGCAAATTGTATTAAAATGTTGTCCATTGGTTTTTTCCTTAGTTGAAATGGGTTTTGGAGGAATGGCTTTTTGGTTGAATAGTCGAACAGTCGAAGAGTTTAACAGTTTTGCGGTTCTCGCTTCTCATCTCACTACCGTCCCAGTATCTTTTTTGTTTCCATAAAATTAGGAGTTAGCGATTGTACTTTTGGTGCGGAAGTGTATTTCATTTGTTTACCCGGTTGTGAAAAAGAGGATTTTCCGACCTTGTTCATTCTATCTTGCAGATTGCCTTTTTCATTGAATTTGTCGTTCATTTCGCCGGCAAACGGGCGGGTGTACTTATAATAATCAGCAGGAAGAACGTAGCTGTCATTTTTGGGCACCACGTTAAACGCCATGACAAATCCTTCATTCAAAAGATTCGTAAGTAATCTTACATACCCATAACCACCAATAATAACAACCAAAAATACAGCAAGAATTTTAGGCGCAGCCGCAATAGTTTGTTCCTGAACCTGAGTTACTGCCTGCAAAATCCCGATTACAAGACCAATTCCGGCTGCCACAAGCACACAAGGCATTGAGATTATCAACATAACCACAAACCCTCTTGCCATATATTCCATCAGTAATTCCATTTTTATTTCACCTCATATTGTTTTTAGTTGAAAAGTCGAATAGTCGAAAAGTTGAACAGTTTTGCACATCTCGCTTACTTTTTCCTTTTTACTCCATCACCGTTTACCGTTTACTGTTTACCGTTTACTGTTTACCAGTCCCCCGAACCTCTCACTTAATTATAACTGCTCACCAGCCCCTGTACTATCAACGCCCAGCCGTCAACTGCGATAAAAATCAAAAGCTTAAACGGCAGCGAAATAATCGTCGGTGATAACATAAACATCCCTAACGCAAGCAGAATGTTTGCTACAACCAAATCCAATACGATAAAAGGAACGAAAATTATAAATCCGATTTCAAACGCGGTTTTTAATTCGCTCGTGATAAATGCCGGTGCTACTTGCCAAATATTTATCTCTTCAGGAGATTTTGGCGGATTTTTTTGTGAAAGCGATATGAAAAATTCTAAATCACTCTCGCGTGTTTGTTTCATCATAAATTCTTTTAAAGGCTTTGAACCCTCTTCCAATGCCAAAACTATATTACCGTTTTTGTTATAAGGTACTTGCCCCATATCATACATTTTTTGAAAAACAGGCCCCATTGTATAAAAAGTTAAAATCATTGATAAACCTATGATTACAATTGCGGGTGGAACCTGTTGAGTTCCCATTGCCGTTTTCAACATTGAAAATACTACGACAAATCTCAAAAAACTCGTCATACAGCTGAACACAAACGGTAATAGCGAAAACGCCGTCATCACAATTAACATCTGTATAACAGGATTCATATCCTTTAAAACTGTTTCCATTTCTTTTACACCTCAACACGAATTCTTTCGTTTTCACGCCTTTATTCGCTTTATTATTTTTTCTACTAATTTTTTCATCTCGTTTTCTATCTTCGCACTATATTGCGTTTAATTTTTTAGCCAAACCTCTCATCATCGAGTCTTTCTGAGAACGTTCTTTTTGAAAATCTATTAACGAAGCGAATTCACTTAAGCTTTCTATTCCGTCAAAACTGCTAAGTTTTGTACTTTTGTCTTCTCGGGTCAAAAATTGTTCTTTTTCCGATTTTGTATCCAATTTTGCGATTAATGAAGTCCTGTCAACATCCGCTGCAATTAGAAACTTTTCGTTTTGGGCGTTTATTACATAGAGTGTTTTTCGAGCCGAAAGCTTCATTGTCTCTTCGATATTCAATGAAGACGACTTTTTTGAAAACCCTCCGCTGGAAAATGTTTTGAATACAAATAGCGCAAGGAAAATCACTCCCACCATCGCCGATGTATATACTAAAAAACTAATTAAATATCCTGTCATTTTCTTTACCTCATCACGAAATTGTTTCAATTTCGCCTTTACTAACTCTATTGTTCTACTATTCACTCTTTACCGTTTTTTACTTAAATATCCTGATCATCTAATTCAAAGTCGCTATAATCAAATTCTTCGTCAGAATCCTCGTCATTTTCCAATAATTCTTGGGTTCCGTTTTGAATTTTGTTTTCGCCTTGAGAGGTTTGCTCCAGCTTATCTTTTTGAGAGGCAAAAACTTCATCTATCCTCACGCCGTATCTATCATTTATAATTACCAGTTCGCCTTGAGCTATGATTTTATCCTCAACTTTAAGCGAAATTTTGTTGTTATAAACCGAATTTATATCCACAACCAAACCTTGTTCAATATTTTTTAATTCCCCGAGTGTTATTTTTACTTTCTCAAACTCTGCTCCCATTTCAACCTGAATGTTATCCCACAAGCTTGGGGATAAAGAATTTTCTTCCATGTTATGTCCTCCGTTATCGTTATTTATTGATGTTATTAATCCTAAGTTGGGATTAATTTCAAAATCTTTTTTGTAATCTTCATAAATAAGCTTCATTGAATGAATGTTACTGTTTTCAAATATTACTATGTCTTCTTTTTCCAGATTTTTTAAATCTTTTACGGAAAATTTTGTTGTTCCTACTATTATTTTTACGTCCAACTTACTTGTCTTAAAATTGGATATATCAAATTTCTCGCTTTGGGACTCGATAGCTTTCGGCGATAACAAAATATGTGGTAAAGATACTATTAACTTTGCGCCATTGTTTGAGAGCTTGTCTTTGATAAAAAAAGTCAAGTGAATAGTATCAAAGTTTTTTCTTTTTTTGCCGGCGTTGTGGGGTTGCTTATTGCCTGTCGTTGGGACAGGCAATAAGAATTTTGAAATATTATTATATAAATAATCGTTAAATGAGCTTATTATTCTTGTTTCTAATTCTGTTATGGTTGTAAAGTCAAATGTTTTGGTTTTGCCCAGAGTTTTATCTAAAATAATCCTCACAGCGCTTTCAGAACATCTGAAAAAGGCATCATGTTGTTTATCTATACGGATTTTGGTAACAAAATAATCATCACCTTGGAATAAAATATTTATATTTTTGCTCACGGAGATTAATTGGAACTCAAAGACTGATGAAAAAAATTCATTACAAGCAATCTGAACAGACGGCAAAAAAGACTCATGAAACCAATTGTACTGCTCGTACAACACATTTTTCAAATTTATTTTAGTTTCGGTTTCAATTTTATCCAAAATTTTTATCCCCGCCCAAAACGCCTAATCCCCAACAATAGGATAAGACTTAAGCGTAGATTGCACATCAACTGTTTGTTGTATTTATAGGCGAAAATGGTATTTTAAGACGTAAAGTATGCCCGAATAAGCTTTTCAATTTTTTCGGCAGTTTTTCCATCCCCATAAGGGTTTTGTGCTTTTAAGCGGGTTTGGGATTTTTCCCTGTCTAAAACTTTTTCACTGTTTTCAATAATTTTATCGTAATCCGCCCCGACAAGGATAGAAACTCCAGCTTCAATCCCCTCTTTACGTTCTGTTTCATAGCGCATTACAATGGTCGGGCAACCAAAAGAAGGTGCTTCTTCTTGAATTCCGCCTGAATCGGTCAAAATAAGTTTTGCATTTTTCATCAAATAAACCAAATTCGGGTAATCTAAAGGCGGCAAAAGATATACGTTTTTAAATTGACCTAATTTAGCATAAACTTTATCTTTAACATTCGGGTTTGGATGGACGGGTAAAATAAACGTATGATCTGAATATTTATTCACCAAGTCTGAAATAGCCTGAAGAATTCTGTCTATTCTTTCGCCGTGGTTTTCTCGCCTGTGAACGGTTATTAATACAAGCTTTTCATCAAGTTTAATCCCTTTTTCGCTGTAAAACCCTTGTGCTTTTGCATTAATCTCATCAGACAGGCAAAATAACGCATCAATGACAGTATTTCCCACAACAGAAATTTTCTTTTCCTCAATATTTTCAAGTAAAAGAGCTTTTTTATTGGATTCTGTCGGTGCAAAATGTATTTGAGCAACACGACTTGTCATTTGGCGCATAATTTCTTCGGGGAACGGTTCAAAAATATCGTAAGAGCGTAATCCTGCTTCAACATGGAAAACAGGTATTTTATGATAAAAACTTATCAAAGAGCCTGTTAAAACGGTTATGGTGTCGCCTTGAACAATTGTTGCATCGATTTTATTTTCATTGAATATTTTATCCAATGAGGTTAAAATTCTCGATTGAACGCTTGCAAGCGATTGGTTCTCTCTCATGCAATCCAAGTTTATATCCGCTTTGAGCCCAAAGTAAGAAAGAGTCTGATTTGATAATTCTTTTTGTTGTTCGGTATTACAAATTATAACGTTGTAAGCATCGGGATATTTTTTCAACTCCAAAATAACCGGTGCAAGTTTAATCACTTCCGGTCTCGTCCCAAATACGAATAAAATATTTTTTGTTACCATAAATCTATTATATAATAAAAAAAAAATAATAGAGTCCGTTAAAAAATGAGAAATTTATTCATACCTCAAAGCATCAATCGGATTAAGCAAAGATGCCTTGTAGGCAGGATAAAATCCAAACCCTATCCCGACAAGCCCTGAAAATCCGAACGATAAAAAAATTGACATGGGCGAAATAATCGTTGTTAAATCTGAACACAAATTTATTATTTTAGAAACAGAAACTCCTAATATAATCCCAACTAATCCGCCTGCCAAAGACAAAAGCAGTGCCTCTATCAGGAATTGAAGTCTTATGTCCATTGCTTTTGCCCCAATTGCCATTCTAATACCTATTTCCCTCGTTCTCTCCGTCACCGAAACAAGCATTATATTCATAATCCCAATTCCGCCAACTAAAAGCGAAACAGAAGCAATCGAGCCAAGCAATAAAGTCATTGTCGCAACGGTTTTTTTGACCGTTTCCATCATTTCAGTGAAATTTCTTATCGTAAAATCTTCTTCTTTATTTTGTCCGATGTTGTGGCGGTCTCTCAAAAGTGCTTTAATCTCTTCTTCAGCACTTGTGATGGTTTCTTCACTTTTTGCCTGAACATTTATGAACTTTACAACTCCGGGGAAATCGGAGCCGAAAAGCTTCTTTTGCGCAGTCGTTATGGGGATTAAGACGGTATCATCTCTATCTTGCCCCATGCCCGATTGACCTTTTGACTGAAGAATTCCGATAACTTTAAAGGGCATACCGCCAATTCTTATCTTTCTTCCTATAGGGTCCAAGTCGCCGAATAAATTTGTTACGACAGTTGAGCCTAAAATCGCTACTTTCATAGTATTTTTAACATCTTCTAACGTAATTGCACGTCCATCCTCAATTTCCCAAAGTCCAAGAGTTAAATAAGACGGAGTTATCCCATAAACTCCCGTAGACCAGTTTTGGTTGGCAAATATTATTTGTTTATTCCCCGAAAGAATCGGTGCAACATCCAAAACCGAAGGACAATATTTTAAAATCGCTTCCGCATCTTTAATTGTTAAAGTAGGCTGACTTCCGATGTTCATCCTAACCCCGCCTGAGGTTGAAGCCCCCGACATTACCATTAAAAGGTTTGACCCCATTGAAGATATATCTTTTGATATTTTCCCCTTAGCGCCCTCACCGACTGAAAGCATTATTATAACAGCACTTACGCCGATTATGATGCCCAAACTCGTCAAAATAGAACGCATTTTGTTGATTCTTAACGAACGTAGAGCTATTTTAAATGTCGAAACTATTTCCATTGTTTTATACCCCAACACGAAATTGTTTAAATTCCGCCTTTACTAATTTTTTCGAATTACTACTTTACTTTTTCGAATTATCGGCAGTTCTGGAAAGTGTGATTTCCCTCACAGGGACGAGTTTCGCTTCTCTCACTCTTGCCGAAATTCGCTCGCATCTCCTTTGCCAAGAAAACCTCTGGGCTTGTTGTTGGTGGGCTGAAGCCCACCCTACTTTAACGTCCTCGAGCTTGTCGCCCTCTGTTCACCGTTTACCGTTTACCGTTTATTCTTTACTTCGTTTCATCACTTATTATTTTACCATCCTTGAATCGCACCACACGTTTTGCATAATCTGCGATATCAGATTCGTGTGTTACCAGAATAATTGTTTTTTTCTTTTTTTCGTTAAGTTCAACGAAAAAGTTCATTATCTCAACACTCGTTTTAGTATCTAAGTTCCCTGTTGGTTCATCCGCCAGAATAATCGGCGCATCGTTTACTATCGCTCGGGCAATTGCTACTCTTTGCTGTTGACCTCCCGACATTTGGTTGGGAAAGTGGTGTTCGCGGTTTTCTAAACCGACAATTTTTAGCATTTCTTTTGCTTTTTCGATTCTTTTCTCCAGCGATATGCCTTTATAAATCATTGGCATTTCGACATTTTCAAGAGCAGATGTCCTTGAAATTAAATTAAATCCCTGAAAAACAAATCCCAATTTTAAATTTCTTATTTTAGAGAGTTCATCTGAATTAAGCCCCATAATATCAATTCCGTCCAAGAAATAATCTCCCTCCGTAGGTTTATCAAGACATCCGAGCATATTCATAAAAGTTGATTTTCCAGAACCTGACGCACCCATAATCGCCACAAATTCACCGCTATCAATTGACAATGAAACATCATCCAATGCTCTAAAATTTGTTTCGCCGGTTTCATAAGTTTTTATTATATTTTTGATTTCTATTAAGCTCATTTTTTAAAACATCCTCGGCGGTCTATTTTGTGCAGATGAAGCTTTTTTCTCCAAATCCCCTATGATAACATCATCTCCGTCCTTGATTTCATCAGAAATTATCTCTGTAAATTCACTATCGGTTACGCCTGTTTTGATGTTAATTCTAGTAGGTTTGTTATCTTTTAAGAGCCAAATCCCCTGTTCTTTAAACTTTTTACCGCGGGTTATTTCTGTGGGAGTAAATCTTAAAGAAGCGTTATCAGCGCAAAGAGTATTTTCTTTTTTACTGGTGATTATTGAAACATTTGCACTCATACCCGGTTTTAATATCTCGTTGTCGTTGTCTACGCTTACAATTACCGTATAGGTGACAACATTTGAAACAGTTGTCGGCGAAATCCGTACTTGTGAAACTTTTCCCTTAAAGACTTCGTTTGGATAACCGTCAAGAGTATAATCAACATTCTGTTCTTGTTTAACTTTGCCTATATCGGCTTCTGAAACATTAACTTCAATCTGCATTTTGGTTAAGTCTTGTGCCACCATAAATAAAGTTGGCGTTTGAAAGCTTGCCGCAACCGTTTGTCCGACATCTACCGCTCTGGAAACAATCACCCCGTTAACCGGCGAAATTATCTTTGTATATCGCAAATTCGTTAAATTATTCTGTAAAGTTGCCGTGGTCTGTGAAATTAAGGCGTTCATTGAATTTAGCACCGCCAAATTAGACCTGTATGTTGCCTCCGCTAAATCCAGTTCGTCTCTTGAGACATAATGTTTCTTATAGAGGGTCTTATATCGGTCGTAATTTTTTTTGTCATAAACCAGCAGGCTCTTTGTCTTTTGGTAATTCGCTTTCGCTGCATTTAAATCCCCTCGGGCTTTGTCAACTTGTGCTTGCAAAAGTGAGGGGTCAATTTGTGCAAGCAGTTCACCTTTTTTTACTTTAGAGTTGAAATCAACGTAAATTTCGCTGATAATCCCTGAAACTTGTGAACCGATGCTAACCGTTTTAACGGGATTAATAGTACCTGAAGCTTCCACCGTTTCAATAATCGTAGTTTTTGTAATTTTACTCAACTTATACTTGGGTTTTGTCTCAACTTTTGTAAGTGCAAATACAGCAATAACAACCGCTAATAATATTGATAAAGTAATAATTGTTTTTTTCATTTTGTTTTTTCACCTCAACACGAAATTGTTTTGATTTCGCCTTTACTAACTAATACTATAAACTCGCTCGCATCTCCTTTGTTAGGGAAACCTTGGGCTTTTTGTTGTCGGTGCGGTTGAATCCGCACCCTACTTTAACTGATTTCTGCCGTTCACCGTTTATCGTTTACCGTTTACCTCTCACCCATTCCCCCCATGGCTTTTTCCAAGTAAAACCGAGCCAAGTTGTAATCAAAAACAGATTGTACAAAAGCTAACTGGGCGTTGTTATAATTTGTTTGTGCCTGTTGCAGTTCAAGAAAATTGCCCAACCCTACCGCGTATCTGCCGTCTGCAAGCTCAAAGTTTTCTAACGTTTGCTTTACTTTTTCACTCATAAGCGGAATACGTTTTTCCAATTGTTTCATATTTATATAATAATTCTGAATTGCAAAATAGATATTTTTTCTTAACAAATCTATATTTGTAATAGCAATATCAAGATAAGATTGACCCGCATCAATTTTATATTTTATATCCATTGCATTAATTGTAGGCAAATCCACCCCCGCATAAATCCCGATTGCGTTCGAAGAATAATCGGTTCTGTTCATATAAGAATACCCGCCGCTTGCATTGAGTGAAGGGAAATAACTCCTTTTCACCGCTTTCAGGGATTCTTCGGAGGCTTTTTTAACCAATTCTAAAGATTTTAAATCAGGTCTGTTTGCGTAAGCCTTTTGGATTGCATCGTTCATTGAAAGGTCAAACGATTTAAAATTATACGTTTTTAAAATATCCCTTTTTTCAATCCCCGAAGTTAAAATCGCACCGTCTTTTATTTCGGATTCAACAGCGTTTGGATTGTAATTTTTTCTGTCAAACGCAACATTAAGTTCGTTTTTTACAGAATAATTTTTCTGGAAATTAAAAGTTTCCGTATCTTTTATGGAATAATTTGGCGCATCTATGTAATACATCATATTATTCAGGGTAATCAGTCCTGTTTGATAATTATTTTGAGCCTGTAAAAGAGAGATTTTAGCGTCCGTTAAATAAACCTCGGCGTTTACAACATCTATTTTTGATTTTAAGCCGACCTCATACATCGCTTTCGTTCTCTCAACGTTCAACTCATTAATTCTGACGGAACGAGCGTAGATATCCTCGTTCGCCCTTGAGGCTAGAACGGAGGTATAAGCCGTTTTAACGCTATAAACAGTGTTTAGGATTACATTTTCAAGGTCATAGCCTGATGCTTCATAATTAAATTTATTCATATTAATTTTTGCAGTCGTTCTGCCAAAATCCCAAATAAGTTGGTTTATTCCCAAATTTAGACCGTAGTAGTTATTATTGTTCGTGGAATTGTTTGTGTCGCCTGAATATCTCGTGTTGTTTATATTGTATCCGGTTCCGCCGTAAAGATTCGGGAAATAGCTTGATTTTGCCTGCCCAACCGCACTTTTTTGAATTTTTTGGGTACTTTCATAATTTTTTATATTGGGGTTATGACCTAATGCATAATCTACACAGGCTTCTATTGAAAAAACAACATCCGAATTTTTGTTTGAAATATCTTTGTCTTCAATCGTTTTGATTTCTGCTGCATCTTTTTTAACTTTTTTTCTTTCAATGATTTTTTTTATAAAAAATTTATTTTCTACTGTCTTATTAACAATCGGTTTATTTTCAACAGAATATGAAAAACAGGGTACAAAAACTAAAGCACATAAAATAAACGCTGTACATATAAAAAAATTATTGCGATTTTTTTTATTCTCTCCCGTTCTCATACAGCATATTATAGCACATGAAAAGTGTTAAACATCATTTTTTTAAACTAAAACCTTTTGTTTTGCTCCCAAACCCATGCGGTTTTGATTATTTCGTCAATGTCTGTGTATGTGGGATTCCAGCCTAATATTTCTTTTGCTTTTTTGTTTGAAGCATATAATTTTGCAGGATCTCCCGCTCTTCTTTCGCCGTAAATAAGCGGAACTTTTTTCCCTGTAACTTTTTCTGCGGACTTGATAATTTCCTTAACTGATTTGCCTATCCCTGTTCCCAAATTTATGCAATAACTTTGTTCGTCTTTAAACAGTTTTTCAACCGCCAACATGTGTGCATCGGCTAAGTCTTCCACGTGAATATAATCTCTTATGCAGGTTCCGTCGGGGGTGTCGTAATCTGTTCCAAATACACTTATTTGAGGGATTTCACCCTTTATTGCTTTTAAAATAAGCGGTATAAGATGAGTTTCAGGCGTGTGGCTTTCGCCCAATTCGCCGTCCTTATCGCATCCTGCGGCGTTAAAATATCTGAGCGCAACGTATTTTAAGCCGTAAGCTGTTTCATAGTCCGCCATAATCTGCTCCATCATCAATTTTGTTTTTCCGTAAGGATTTATAGGGCTTTGCGGATGATTTTCGTCAATCGGAGTGGATTGTGGGTTTCCGTAAGTTGCGCAAGTACTTGAAAAAACGATGTTTTTAACATTATTTTCAATCATTACATCTAAAAGATTTATGGTGTTTACAACGTTATTCCAATAATATTTTTGAGGCTGAAAAACGCTTTCGCCTACATAAGTGAACGCCGCAAAATGGATTACCGCGTCAATTTTATACTTTTTAAATATTTTATCAAGAGCTTCTTTGTCTGCCAAATCGATTTGTTCAAAATTAGGGGTTGAAACGGCTTCTTTATGCCCGTAACTGAGATTATCAACAACCACAACATTGTAATTGTTTTTCAACAAATATTTTACCGTATGCGAACCGATATATCCTGCACCACCCGCAACAAGAATAGTTTTCATGGCATTTTCTCCTTAAACCATTTGAGCTTCATACTCAAGCGCTTTTCTTAAATCATCCACCGAGACATGCATAATTGGTGAGTTTTCATCTTTTCGTAGGTAAACTTCTTTTATCCCCGATTGAACGATAAATCTTTTGCAAAGGATACAAATAAAATCATGTCCCCATATATACATTGTGGAATTTTTACATCTGTCTTGTCCTGCTTGGATTATAGCGTTTTGTTCGGCGTGGATTGAGCGACAGGTTTCGTACCTTGTGCCTGACGGAATATTGTTTTTAATCCTGAAACATTCACCTCTCTCAGCGCAGGATTGAACTTTTGAAGGCGTCCCGTTGTAGCCTGTTGCCTTGATTGTTTTATCTTCACCAACAATCACAGCCCCAACATTTGCCCTGATGCAATTTGAACGCGAAGCACATGTTTTTGCTAAATCTAAAAAATAATCAACCCATGGTTTTATGCTCATTTTTAATCCCCTTTTTTGTTTGTATTATAGCATGGAAATGGATGATGATGTTGTGGATAAATTAAAAAATTTGTTTAAATATCTCAAAGCGAAATGGCATTGGTTAACATGGACCAAGGTTAAAATAACGTATAGTCTCATCAAGTGCATGATTACTAAGAGGACCTCGTTCAAGTTGTCGAATTGTACGAGCAGTATCCAAAATGCGTGCTATACCTATTGCTTTATCTTTTTCTTTAAGCCAATTTAATTCATTGCTTAGCACATTACGACGCTGTGTCGTTGTTACATCCACAGCATGTGTTTTTTGTTCGATTGCTTTTTTCAAAAGCAATTGATTTTTTGACTTGAATAATTTCCCGGTAATTCTCATAATAATATATCCTTCCCTTTTCGTGTCTTAAATTTTAATAATAACTTAAAAAACTGTAAAGAAATAAATTTGTTAAGGTTAGTTCATTTAATTTACAATTATTTACACGAAAAATTCACCAAGTGGTTTTATGACGGCGGGACTGTTATTCAATATATTATTCTGTTTTTCTTTAGCGATAAGACTAATATTTCTAAAGTCTTTGCCTTCTTTTCAAGGCGAGAAACGAGCCGTAGAAAATGGCCTCAAGGCTTGACAATAGTGGTCAGTTTATTAAAATAAATCGTAAATAGTGAGAAGTACTTTTTCTACAGAAAAAGTAGGTTGACATTCTATGTTACGTAATACATAATACTGTTATAGGAGATAATATTATGAAAAAACTTATAGAATTAACAACAGTCGGCGAAATGCTTAAAGAAGAATTTATTGAGGCTTTTAAAATTTCTCAAAATGCTTTGGCAAGAGCCATTTTTGTTCCGCCTAATCGCATTAGCGAAATTATTAACAATACAAGAAGAATTACAGCCGACACAGATTTGAGATTAACAAAGTATTTCGGATTAAGTCAAGGTTATTTTTTGCGTTATCAAGAGGATTACGAATTGAGAGTGGCGAGACATAAAATTGCCGATGAAATAAATCTAATTCAACCGATTAAGCAGCCGGCGTAATAAGTGAAAAGTGAGAGATGAGAAGTGAATTTCAAACGGTGGCAATCTCGCACTACTGTGATTGTTTGTAATCTGTTATTTATACTTTTTTATTTCCCTGTGCCGATAATTTTTCCGTTTTCATCATAAATAACCCCGTTAATAGAATGGGCGATAAGCTTTCCATCCGGTGAAAATCGAAACTGTTCCTTTTTAGATACAGTTAGGCTTGAAAGGATGAGTTTTCCGTCAAGATTATACCTATAACCCCTGTGAGGATAAATATTAACAGATTTATCGTACTTATCAACGTACATCAGATTATTGTTTTTGCCGTAAATATAAGCCTTATTAGATTCGTTTTTATATTGAACCGTAATCCCTATAACAACTCCATCATTATTATAAGAATATACCATTTTTTGCACGTTACTACTGTTTTGAAAGCTATATGGACCCGAAATATCAACGCTGTCTGTTTGCCCATCTTGCAAATATTCTCTTGCAGAATCCGTATTAAAAGAAACCCCGCCTTTAAGTTCTGTGGCAAAAACACAACTGCTTGAAATGAATAATAGAATGAGGATGCGGAAAAATCCAAAAAATGACAGTTTTTTGAGATTTTTCAAGTCCGACCTTGGAAGTGCTCGCACCCATACCAGCTGCGGGATAGCTGGTGGTATGGGTGCGAGCCGGACAAGGGAGATTGCGAGAAAAATTCCTAATTTTTCCGCAAGCTCAATTAATAAACAAAATTTTTTCATAAAAACTCCTATGGGTTGAAAGGGAAGGGAGGTATGGCTTTTTTAGTTGAAAAGTCGAATAGTCTAATGGTTGAATAGTTTTGCACTTCTTGCAATTCCATACCTCTGTCGGGCTGGAAAGCCCGACCTACTAATCGCCTCTCACCTTATAATAATATTCTAAATTATCCGCAAAATCTAACTTTTTTGCATTTTTTTTAAATATTTTTGATTGAAAAATGCCGTGTTTTGCCAAGAAATACTTTAAACTTACGGATAAAACGCCAAGCCCGTATTTGCAAGAACGGATAAAATTAATGGAAGATGCTTCTTTAAAATATTTTGTCGGACATGAAATTTCGCCGATTTTGTAACCATAATAAAAAAGTAAGGCTAAAATTTCGTTATCAAAAATAAAATCATTATCGCAATCTGCCAGAGGTAATTTTTCTAAAATTTCTTTTCTGAATCCTCTAAATCCTGTGTGATATTCGGATAATTTTTCACCGATTAAAATATTTTGAAATCCTGTCAAAAATTTATTAGCCAAGAACTTGTAAAACGGCATGCCACCTTTGAGTGCTGAATTTCCGAGCATTCGAGATGCTAAAACGGCGTCATATTGACCAAAAGCCATCATCGAAACCATCGCAGGGATGAGTTTTGGAGTATACTGATAGTCGGGATGAAGCATTATAACAATGTCCGCATCGGCTTTTAAAGCTGCCTTATAACAAGATTTTTGGTTTGCACCGTAGCCTTTATTTTTGCTATGCACAATTGTGGTTATGTTTAACTCTTTGGAGACTGTTTTTGTATTGTCTAAAGAGCTATCGTCAACCAGAATAACTTCATCCACAAAATCATGGTAAATTTCGTCATACGTTTGCTTCAACGTCTTTTCGGCATTGTAGGCAGGCATTATTACAACGACTTTTTTACCGTTAATCACTATTCTTCTACTGTTTCTTCTTCTGTTTTTTCAACTTCTTCTGCAAAGTTTTCAGTTCTTATAGAAGCTGATTTATCTTTAGGTGAAAGGGTTTTATCTTTGAATTTTTTAACTTGTCTATCCAATTTATCTGCGAGCAAATCAATGCTTGCATACATGGAATCTGCAGATTCTTCACAGTGTATTGCACCGGAATTAAGCTTGCAAGTAACTTCAGCAACATGCTTTCCTGTAGCCGCAGGATTTTTAATTACAGACAAAACAACTTCAATTCCTTGAATTTGATCGTAATGATTGGTAACTTTCCCGATTTTTTCTTTAACATACGCCTTGATAGCGTCTGTGATTTCTATATTTCGTCCGTTTACATAAATGTGCATAAATACCTCCGTTTCATTGATACTTTTTTAGTATACAACAAAAAAGTAAAAAATGGAAAAAGAGGTTTGGAGGTCAGTTGAGGCAAGAGCATTAAAACCATTTTATCTTTGTCGTCATTGCGAGACAAAATTTTTCAAATTGATTTTTTTTGACGGAACGAAGCAATCTTGTTCGTCTTTAGCCATAATGCAGGGAGATTGCTTCGGTGGGTATTCTTTGTCGCATGCGACACTGAAACTCTCGCAATGACGATAGGGCTTCGGTATAATCTGTACCACAGAAACTTGGCAACTTTTTTTGTCGGATTGTTCTTAATTAAAAAAAAGCGAAATTTCCCCAAACTTCGCTTATTCAAAAAATCTCTTCATTATTCCCGCTGATTAGTCGTGAAGCACTTGCTGCAATTCTACGTCAGGAGTTCCTATCACCCTTACCAGCTCCAGAACGGCTGCTTTCATTTGACATTTTTGTGTCGTTCCGCTAAAAAAGTCGTTATAAAAACAACCTTCACAAGTACACCCTCTCTTATAACAATCTATAGCTGTCGGTGTCCATCTTCTGACTGCTACAGCTCTCCCCATATCATGACTTCTGAACAATATCGTTCCCTCCACTAATATATAAATTTGATTATTTAGATATAAATCAAACTTAGATTTGTTTTACCAATACACATTCTGTGTTATACAACTACCCCAAGAGGCTCATTCAGCCTTGCTTTAATTCTATTATAAGGACTAAGAATGTTTTTGCAAGAGTGTTTTAGTTACAATATTACATTTTGAAACAATCAACCCAATCATGCATGTACGCTATATTTGAAGTATATCCAACATGATATATCGCAAGCTATATCATGGTTTCAGGAGTTCAAATCATGGAAACATGCATGGGACATGGTTTTCCATGATTTGAGTTTTCATTAAGAAATGTAAAAGTTAAGGCATGGGCATGCTTTCTTTTCACTGTTTACTGTTCGCTCTTCACTTTTCACTTTTCATTCGAATACTTAATTTATCTAAACAATCGTTTGTATCTTACAATTGTTTTAGATAAAATTTTAATGTAGTCGATAGATAGGATAGTTTATGGAAAACAACGGTTTTGTTGAAAACGGGTTTATAATTGATTTGGGACATGCGAAAGATGCGGCTGAAATTATTTATGAACTTAGTAATATATTAGAGATGCCTGAGGCAAAAAACAAGGAAATTTGCCTGAAGTTGGGTGTGATTAATTTAAGCCAATCACAACTTCTAAGTATCAAATCTTTGATAAATTCCATGGTTTCCGAACTTGCCTTTATTGACACAGATTCAGAGCAGACCGAATTAGCGGCATTGAATTTGGGAATAATTGTTTCCGAACTTTCAAATGAAATAGAGGTTACAACACCTGAAATAGATGCAAAAGAAGTTGAAATTAAAGAAATTGAAGTCGGAACACCTAAAGACGGGCTTTCTTATGAATTAATTGAAACAGAACCTGTTGAAGAAGAAAAAATAGAAGTTGTTGAAAAAAGTGAAGAAGCACTAAAGGCAGAAGAAAAGCTTGAGGAGTTAATTGACGAAGAAAACGAACAAGTAAGTGAAAAAGAGGCGGCGACTTACGAGATTTCAAAACTTCCGACTTTGTATTTACAACAGACGCTCCGTTCGGGTCAAACAATGAGTTATGACGGAAATATTTTATTAATCGGTGATGCTCATCCAGGTAGTGAAATTATTGCAAAAGGTGACATTACGATTTGGGGTGTTTTGGGTGGGATTGCCCATGCCGGTGCGAGGGGAAACGATTTTGCAAAAATTCGGGCATTAAAAATAAATGCCATTCAGTTAAGAATTTCAGGGTTCTACGCAAGACGTCCCGATGCAATGAATATACCTTTCATTCAAAGGTCAAACGAATTTACTCCTGAAGAGGCGAGTGTAAACAATAAGGAAATAGCGATATATAAAATAAGTGAACGGTGAACAGTAAATAGTAAACAGGAAAAAGTAAGCGAGAACCGCAAAACTGTTCAACTGTTCGACTATTAAACTATTAAATCAAAAAAGGAGACAAAATGGGTCGAGTAATAGTAATTACATCAGGAAAAGGCGGGGTCGGTAAAACGACAACCAGTGCCAATATAGGTACAGCGCTCGCAAAAGCGGGGCAAAAAGTTATTCTAATCGATACAGATATCGGGTTGAGAAATTTGGACTTGCTTTTGGGGCTTGAAAACAGGATAGTTTATACAATTATCGATGTTGTTGAGGGTCGTTGTAAGCTTAAACAAGCTTTAGTTAAAGATAAGAAAAATCCTAATCTTTGCTTACTTGCGGCAGCACAAACCAGAGATAAGAGTGCGCTTAGTCAGGAGCAGTTGAAATCGATTTGTGATGAGTTAAAAGAAGACAATGATTTTGTTATTGTCGATTGTCCTGCGGGGATTGAACAAGGATTCCAAAATGCAATTGCAGGGGCAACAGAGGCAATAATCGTTACAACTCCTGAAATGTCTGCGGTACGTGATGCTGATAGAATTATCGGGCTTTTGGAGGCAAAAGAAGAAATCGAGTCTTATAAATTGCTTTTAAACAGAGTGCGTCCGAATCTTGTTCAATCAAACGATATGATGAGCGTTGATGATGTTGTGGATATTTTATCTTGTTCTTTAATCGGTATAATCCCCGAAGATATCGGAGTTATAACTTCTACAAACAAGGGTGAGCCGATAGTTAATGATGAACAGTCTCTCGCAGGGCAGGCTTATCAGAATGTTGCAAAAAGAATTATGGGTGAGGAAATTGATTTTCTTAATCTGGATGAGCCAAAAGGAGTTGTTGCAAAAATAAAAAAGTTTTTTGCAGGATTGTTTGGTAAGGAGCAAAAAGCATGAAAGAAATATTTACAGATTTATACAAAAAAGTAGTCGGGTTTTTCCAAATCCAAGAAAAAGAGAACGAAAAAGATGTTGAGGGGAACCGCCAAGTTGCGTGCAATCGTCTCAAGCTTGTCTTAATGCAGGACAGAACCAATTTAACTCCATTTCTTCTTGAAAGAATGAGGGGCGAAATGATTGAATTGCTTTCCAAGTACGTTGAAATGGACACAGAAGCGCTTGAGCTTAACTTTGAACAAGAAGGTGATTCTATGGCGTTAATGCTTTCTATCCCTGTTCTAAGAGCAAAGGACGAAGAAGAAATTCAAGAATTAATCAAGCTTGAAGAAGAAGCTAAAACAAAGGTGATTGAAGAAGAAGCTTCTCAAGAAGATGAAGAAGAAATTTTTGAAGCCTCCGAGGAAGAATCGGATGAAGACATCGACGAAGATATTAGCGAAGAAGTTTGCTCTTGCGGTTGCGAAAATGCTGATGAAAGCTCCAATTCTCCTGACGAAATTGAAGAAATTCAGGACGGAAGTGCTAAGAACTGTAACGAAAAAACAAAGAAGTAGCAAAAGAATTTCTTTACGGTTTTTCTACCATTTAGAGATTAGAAAATAATATAGGAAATAAATGACAAAGCTATTTGGAACAATATATCACGGCACAAGGTATTTGCCGGAACAAACAACCGAAATAATGCAGAAATTACTGATAAAAATGAATTCCAGTGCAAAATTTGAAGATAGGTTGGGGCAAACTCAAAGCTTTGTGATAACAGATCTTAAAACGCAACGTGGGGGACTGGAAGACAATCGTGTGCTTTTAAAACCTATTTATCCTCCAGCTGTTGGTAAGGGGCATACTGTTATTACACTTAAAAGATTTTTCACTAAAATTAATCTATTAGTAAATGTCGAAGATGGGACAATTCCACAATTTACAAAGAAGCCTTGGCAGAGTTGGTATACGATTCGTAAACAGGTGAAAAAATTGTTAACTAATTTAGAACTCAATTTCGACAATCCTGAAAAGGTAACAAAGACCATTAAACATTTAACACTAAATCATAAGACAGGAATTATAAGAAATGATAAATGCGATTAGTAGTAATAGTGTAAATTTTCAAGGTAGTAGATATTTGTCTGAGGCTGGAACTCAAACAGTGAAATATTTATTGATACAAATGAATAAGGAAACAAAACCTCAAAGGGATATAAAAGGGTCTTTAATATTAAGCACGATAATTTCAGGGCTTACAACGAAATTAGGAAATTTTACCCCACAAAGAGGGCTTTTGAGATTAAGCGGAAAAATTGGTACGGGTAATGTTGTCATTAAATTAAACAATCCTCCAATTAGTTTAGTAGTAAATCCTAAAACCAAAGAAGTAACAATACTAAAAAAACCATTGTTTTCTAGTTGGAAAAAAATTCAGCCAATGATAGAATCGTTGCTAGTGTATTTGAAAACTAATTTTAATAATTCTGAAAAGGTCAAAAAGACATTATTGACAATAGACTTTTCAAACATACGTCCACTTATGACACAGACGAGAAGGGTGGAATTGCCACTTATAACACCGTTAAAATAGGAAAAATCAAATCAATGATAAAAAACATTACATCCATACCCCGAATATTTTCACCAAAAGCTCCTGTAACAACACATTTGTCTAAAGAATCGGCTGAAATGGTAAAAAATTTGTGTCAAAAGATGACTCCTCAAAGGCCTGTTAATAATTCAATGGGAGCATTTATTAACAGTCTGAAAAATTTAACATTATATCTTGAAACTAAGCTTGGAACTTTTAGATATTCTAGACCAAGCGATGGAAGATCAGGAAAACTTGGTGAAAAAATAGCTTCTGTTTCAATCAAGCATCCGCCCATAAGTTTTGAAATTCAAGTTTCAGACGGAAAAGTTCTGAAGATAGACAAATCTTTCTTTGTAAGTAAAAAAAGAGCCTTAAAAAAATTGGATAAACTTTTGAATTATTTAATAAAACATGTTGACAAGCCTAAGAAAGTTAAACAAATCAAAGCGGATTTGAGTGAAAGTTGGTAAAAATCCACAGTTAACGAACACAAGGAGGAATTAATGATAACAGCAATTAATAATTACAGTAGCGTGAATTTTCAAGGTAGACAAGATTATCCGAGAAAATATTTGTCTGAGCCTGCAAAGCAGGTAATGGACATCTTATTAGAAAGAATGGCTCCTGAAGTAACAGTTTCGCCTAATGGTTTGACGTTTTCAGGTAAATTTTTAACAATGCTTAAGGGGAAATTTGGACAAAAGTTTGAACAACCGCTAAGTGGTTCAAGGGGCGGAACCATTTCGGGGAAATATCCTCCTTTTCAAGTAGAGGTTGATAAAACAGGCAGAATAACAAAGGTAGGGGGACCTTCTTTGTTTGGTTTTAAATTTATGAGTCGAGAACGGATTTTACAAAGAGCAGAAAAAGTTTTAGGATATTTTAGCTCTAATTTTGATAATCCTACAAAAGTTCAAAAAAATAAATTTTACTTGCAAGGATTTACTAAAAAAGGTTGGGAAATTGTCTCTCGTTCCAATTAATTTATTCTTCTTCTCTTGAAATCAAATCTTCATCTTTCATCGCGAGTTCAAGTAGGGCGTAGGTCATATATGCCCCAAGCGCAACAGCTTTCGGGTCTAAGTCTGTATTGTTTGCAGCCTCAATAATCGCCGTGTTAATTTCGGGGTTTTCTTCTTTGATATAATGTATCATCTTTTTGCGCCATGCGTGAACATCTTGAAAAATTTCTGCAAACGCCAAAGACGAATGTTCTTCTGTAATTATTGGTAACACGTTGCCTCCGTTGGGTTGTTTTTGGTTGAACAGTTGAAACGAAGTAAATGGTAAACAGTAAACGGTAAACGGTTTTGTAATTCTTGTTTACTTTTTACTTTTCGGGCTTATTGTCGGTGCAGTTAAATCCGCACCCTACCGTTCACCGTTTACCCCAAAATCCATACCTCCATACCTCTTGTTTACTCTTTACTCGCTCGTATATCATCTTGTATATTCAAGATTATATATCACACCAATGAATTGAGCCAATTTGTTAAGTTTTTTGAAGTTTGAGGCTGTGGAAAAATTGGAAATTTTTCTTACGCCTCCTCAGTCCAGTAAAAGCCAACCCGCCATGTTACCAAGGCCGTGCTTGGCTTTTACCTCCTTCGCCGAGGACACGGAAAATTCTCTCACTCACTTTGTTCCGCCGACAGGCTCACAAGGCTCGTACCTTGCCTGTTCGCTTTGTCAAAATTGTATATTTTGGAATTATTCCGTGTCCTCGTTAAACGAATCTTTACATTTGGACTTTTTTAAAAAAATGGTGTTAAATATTACTATGACTGATGAAATTAATAAAAAAGTTATAAGTATTTTTTCTAAGCATAAAAACTCCCAGCCTATGGAAAACGAAGACAGAGTAAAATTCTTTGCGGGGTTTAATTATGTTAAAATTAATAAGGACAATAATGGTAAAAAATTTAACATAGAGCAATTGGAAAAATACGCACAAGGGTGTCATTATATTGTCAGAGTTATGAGAAACATCAATAATGAAATTATTTTATACAACTACGATGTGCCCAATAATCAGTTATTTAGGTTCATTAAGGCGTTTGAAAACAATACACTAAATGGCGTAATTATTGAGATAGATAAATACTTTCCCGAAGATTTGGCCTAAAATTAATATAAATATGAAAAATTTTTTTGAAGAATATCACGAACTTTTATACAACTGCAATAAACCTTATCAATATGTTGGCGGTGAGTTTTTGTCACGCAATAAAAAATTTGAAGCCGCAAAAGTTACCTTTGCATTCGCTTTTCCCGACAAGTACGAAATTGGGATAAGTAATCTTGGGCAAAGGGTTCTATATGGAATTGTTAACGATCATCCGGATTTTATGGCGGACAGAATTTATGCTCCAGAGGCGGATTTTAAAAAGAATTTAATAGAAACAGGAAAAGAGTTTTACTCGCTTGAAAGCAAAACTCCGTTGAAAAACTTTGACTTAATAGGGTTTTCGCTTCAATATGAAATGTCTTATCCGACTGTACTTGCGATGATGGAGATGGCAAAATTTCCTCATAAATCGAGCGAACGAGGTGAAAACGACCCGATAATTCTTGCGGGAGGACCTTGTGTTTATAACCCTTTACCACTTGCAGATTTTATTGATGCTTTTTTAATCGGCGATGGTGAGGAGGTTGTTTTAGAGGTTTGCGAAGCGATAAAATTTGCCAAGGATAAGGGGCTTTCACGTGAAGAAAAAATCCGAAAAATATCGCAAATAGAGGGCGTTTTCGTACCCGCAATTTCAACAAACAAAGTTAAAAAACGACTTGTGCAAATCGGGTACGAAAACGCCCTCAAAGCTTATCCAATACCTTTTTGCTCCTCTGTGCATGACAGGGCGATTGTGGAAATTCGACGCGGTTGTGGAAGAATGTGCAGGTTTTGTCAGCCGGGGCACGTGAATTTGCCGGTGAGAGAAAGAAGCGCAGAAGATATAATAAAAATTGCAAAAGAATTAGTCAAAAACACAGGATATGACGAATATTCATTGCTTTCTTTGTCGTCAAACGAATATTCAAATATTAAAGAAGTGATTAAAGAACTTGCCATTGATTTTGACGATAAAAGAGTTTCCGTTTCACTTCCGAGCCAAAGAATTGACGGTTTTAACCTTGAGCTGGCTAATTTGGTTCAAAGTGTTCGAAAATCCACCATGACACTTGCTCCTGAGGCAGGAAGTCAAAGGCTTAGAGATGTTATTAGAAAAAATATAACGGAATCACAGATTTTAGATGCCGTTTTAACATTATACGAAAACGGCTGGTCGAAGATTAAATTTTATTTTATCATCGGGCTTCCGACAGAAACGCTCGCCGATGTTGATGAGATGGTCAATTTACTTGAAGAAATCAAGTATCGGACAAAAACTCTCAAACGCGAAAAAGGGTTAAAACACGGGTTGGATTTGACATGTACACTTTCGATTTTTGTGCCGAAGCCGTTTACGCCTTTTCAATGGTTTGGGCAGTCGGATTTAAGTGAAGTGACGGAAAGAATTCATTATTTAAAAGATAAGACGAAGCATATAAAAGGGCTTAAAATAAATTACCATGAGCAATCAGTATCACAACTCGAGGCGGTTTTGACCCGTGGGGGCACTGAACTTTGTAATTATATCGAAAAACTTTGGCAAAAGGGATGTTATTTGGATGCTTGGGGGGAACATTTTGACAGGCATGTTTGGCGAGAAACTGCCGAGGAATTGGGAATTTCACTGAAGGACTTGGCGGAAAAAGAGTATTCAACGGAAGAAAATTTGCCATGGGATTTTATTGATATCGGGGTTGAGAAAGATTGGCTGATTTCTGAATATAAAAGCGCACTTGGAAATATAACAAAACCGTCCTGCGAAACAGGGTGCGTACAATGCGGCGTTTGCTCGAATTTTAATACGCACAAGGTCTTGGATAAGCCGTATTTGAATAAAAAGGAAAAAGAGAAAAGGGAAACTGAGGTAGAAAGCCGTTTACCGTTTACCGTTAACCGTTTACCCAACAAATATCGTATTAAATTAACAAAAACAGGCATTCTGCGTTATTTTTCTCATCTTGATTGGCAAAATACTTTTCATAAAGCAATAGCTAGAAGCGGTCTGAACGTTGTGTTTTCGCAAGGATTTAATCCCTCGATGAAGGTATCTTTGGGCGTTGCTCTTCCGCTTTTTGTCGAGAGCGAATGTGAGCTTGTGGATATAGAAATTTATAACGAGCCGATAATCTCCTTGACGGGGAAAGAGCTAGGAGAGTTCGAAAACGAAGCGGATTTGCGAAAAGCCGCGATTGCCTATTACAAAAAAAATATTCAGGGGATAACAGTTGAACATCCTGTTTTAGGTGGAATTCAGTTTACAGGTAGCGGGCTTGCTAAAACTAAAGATGCCAGTGCGGATATTTGTAAATTGCAAATAATATCAAAATTGCTTGAATTGGTTCAAACTGGACTATACGAAGGTTCATTACCACCGTACAAATCAAATAGTAAATTTAAAAAATATCATTATTTAACAAATAAAATTTTTATTGGTGGGGAAATATTTAAACATAGAATAACGATAGGCGAAGATACAAATGGGAATAAATATTACAATATAAATGACATAAAATATAGCCCATCGACATTGACCGGCGTACAACCACCGGGTACCGATGAGCTAAAAAAAGGTTCAGAAACTTTTACCAGGTTACAAAACTTGGATGCTAATGAACCTAATAATATTATACAACATTCGAACCCTAATTTCAACCCCTCCGACGAAAGCGAAATAACCTCGCTCCAACTAAAGTTGGAAAAAATTCTTCCTGAGGGTTGCGAAATAATAAGTATTGTAAAACTCGATAAATCTGCCAAAGCTATTGATAATACAGTGCAATGGGCTGAATACCAAATTAAGCTTTTTGATGAGACTATTCAAAATTTTGAAAGTTTGCGCTATAATATGGAAAGAGTTTTGTCTTCTGAAGAAATTTTACTGACGAAGAAAAACAAAAAAGGATTTTTAAAAAGCATAAACATAAAACCCGCCATCAAATCATATAGATTTGGAGGTAAAAGTGAGGGAAATTGTTTATTCATAATTTTAAAAACAGGTCAGGGTGGTGACATCCCTGCACTGAGAGCCGATGATTTAATGAAAATCGTCTCGCCTGATATTTTATTTGATATTAAACGAATGAAGTTTTTTGATGAAAATATCAATGAAATATGATTTTAAAAAGAGTTTGAAGACATTTGCAAGTTAAAATACTTGCGAGAAAGCGCGAGCGTACAGAGGCTAAGAGCCGTTTAATGCAAGCGAGAAAGAAAAAAGGATTTTTATGGAAAAAACAGGAAAAAAGATTATTATCGCAGAACGCGATAATATTGCTGCGATTATGGAAGGAAAAAAAGTCTCGGAATTTTTTGTTCACAGAGGTGACATTTTATTGGGCGATATTTATTTAGCGAAAGTCGAAAATATTCTACCAAGTATCGAAGCGGCATTTGTTGACGTTGGGGTCGATAAAATGGGGTTTTTACACGCACAAGATGTTGTCGGAAAAGGTGCGCTTAAAGATAAGCTTTCACCAAAACAAAAATTAGTGGTTCAGGTTGTGAAAGAACCGACAGGACACAAAGGGCCGAGAGTTACAACAGAAATAAGTCTGCCGGGAAGATTTTTGGTACTTATCCCGAACGAAACGGGGATTAACGTAAGCAGAAAAATAGATAGCGTTAAGGAAAAAGCCCGTTTAAAATCAATTGTAAACTTGCTAAAACCTGTAGGCGTAGGGGTTATTGTAAGAACCGAAGCTGCAGGTCAATCAGAGGCGGATATTCAGGAAGATTTGGAAGTATTGTTGGAAAAATGGAATAATATTGTAACTTCTGCTGATAGTTTAACCGCTCCGGCTTTGATTTCCAGAGATCAGGATCTTTTATACAGGGTCTTGAGAGAAGCTTGTACCGACGATATTTCAGAAATTGTTGTCGACACCGTTTTCGCTATGAACAGAGTCCAACAGTTGCTTCAAAACTGGCATATGAGCCGAAATATTGAGGTTTCTTTGTATAAGGGTACAGAACCGCTTTTGATTGCAACAGATGTTTATAAAGAAATTAAAACAGCACTTCAAACAAAGGTTAATTTACCTTCAGGCGGTTATTTGTACATTCAAACAACCGAAGCCCTCAGCGTAATTGACGTGAACAGCGGTAAATTTACAAGCTCCGCAACTCAGGATGAAACTATTTTAAGAACGAATAAAGAAGCTATACACGAAATAGCAAGACAGTTACGTCTAAGAAATATTGGCGGGATGATTATCGTCGATTTTATTGATATGACTTCGCGCGTTGATAAATTAACAATTTTGGAAGAATTTGAACTTGCGCTTGAACCTGATAAATCAAAACCTCAAATCGGGCAACTTTCTGATTTGGGACTTGTAGAGCTTACAAGGCACAGACAGGGGCAAAGTTTGTCTGAACTTTTTACAAAAAAATGTCCTCATTGTCAAGGAAACGGCTATGTGATGGAAGATTTTAAATTTGCTTCACCTACCGCAGAAGGCGAATATCGAGCAAAGGCAGCTAAATTAAAGCTTCCGGTGAGTAATTTCAAGAAAAACACTCCGATTAATAATTTCAAAAAAGAATTTAACACTCAACAAAATGAAGCGCAGGGCGAAACTGAAACCGAAATTGTTGGTGAAAATAGTCTGCAATTACAGGAGAATAGAAACCGTAACAATAACAACAGACGAAATAAATTCAATCGGAACAAAAACAGAGACAGATTCCCGATAGAAAATCAGGAACAAATAGGGGTTCAACCTGCCGGAGAAAGACCTGTTTTTGAGGGTAGACCACAAGCCGTACTTCAACCTTTGGAAGAAAGACCTGTTTTTGAAAGTAGACCACAAGCCGTGGCTCAACCTGTTGAAGTAAAGCCAGCAGTTGAGATAAAGCCTCAATTTGAACAAAAACCGTTAATTCAATCGCCTCCGATAACGGAAATTAAAACGTCTGAATCAACGCAAATTGTCCAAGAAAATACGACTGAAGAAAAACCTAAAAAAGCTATCAGAAGACCAAACAGAAATACTTCAAAGAGAGTTAAAGCAACGAATACTGAGGTGAAGAATGAAGAAGCACCCGACGCTTTATAATTTAATAGAGCTTGCGGAAAAATTAGGAATTTTTCTCGCAAGCTCCCTTGTCCGGCTCGCACCCGTACCACCGGCTATCCCGCAGCTGGTACGGGTGCGAGCACTTCCAAGGTCGGACTTGAAAAATCTCAAAAAACTGTCATTTTTTGGATTTTTCCGCGTCCTCATATTTATTTTGGCAATATTTTTAGCCCTTGTTTTTACAGGGGTTGAATGTTATGCCGCAGGAGCCGTAGCGAAATCTTTACAAGCAGAAGCTACGCATGGTATTTTTAAGTTTTTTATGGCAATGTTGGGAGTTTTAATATCATCTTTGGCAATTTTTGCAGGGTTAAAATTTTATAAAAAATTTATGTTGAAAAATAATTCAAAATTTGATAATATTGATTACGACAAAACTCTTGATAGTCCGCGAGATTTTAAAGAGGTTATTAATTTATTTTTGGATAAAACGGAGAAATAATTTTTTTACGAAAGGGTTTTTATGAAAATTGCGCTGATTCCGATAGATAATCGACCCGTTTGTTACAATTTGGCGCAAGAAATAGCAAATATAGACAATGGTTTGGAACTTTTTTTACCTGACAGAAAACTTTTAGGCTCACTTCGTTCAATTGCGGATATTGAGGGGATTTTGAATTGGCTTACAAATCTTGAAAATGTAGATGCAATCATTGTTTCACTTGATACCATTGCTTATGGGGGTTTAATCTCATCAAGAAGAAGCAAAGACAATCTTAACGAAATTAAAATCAGAGTAGAAAAATTTAAGGATAAATTCAAAGGGAAAGTTTATGCTTTTTCAAGTATAATGCGGATTTCTAATAACAACATCAATGAAGAGGAAAAAAAATATTGGGACAATTTCGGTACAAAAATATTTGAATATTCTTATAATTTTCACAAAGAAGGCATTGATAAAAGTGATATTCCTGATAAAATTTTAACCGATTATCTTGCTACAAGACAAAGAAATTTTCAAACAAACAAAATGTATCTCGGCTGGCTTGAGGAAGGAATATTTGATACGCTTGTATTTTCAAAAGATGATTGTGCGGAATTTGGGCTTAATGTCTTGGAATCTGAAATTTTAGACAGAATAATTAAAGAAAAAAATCTCCCTGCATTTGTAAAAACCGGTGCGGACGAAATTCCTTTGACGCTTATGGCACGCGCAATTACTGATTGGAAGTGTAAAGGTTGTGAGGCGCCAAAAATTTCTGCGAAATTTTTGGCGCCTCAACATAAAGATTTAATTTCTCATTACGAAGATATTTCTATCGAAAAAAGTGTTCAGGCACAAATTGAACTTGCAGGTTGGAAGTTGGCAAACGAGCAAGAGTCAGATATAGTCTTAGTTGTGAACAACTTTGAACAAAATCAGGGCGAAATTGTTATGAATATTAAAACAAAGCCTTTCAGTGAAAAGTTTGAATTCCCCCAAAAGCCTTTTATGATAGCGGATGTAAGATTTGCAAACGGGTCTGATAACAAATTTGTTGCTAAAATATTAAAAAAACAGATAGATTTTGAAAATTTTTACGGGTACAGCGCTTGGAATACAAGTGCAAACAGCTTAGGTAGTTTAATTTGTGCCGGTATTGTGAGGTTTTTGGCTCAAGATTTTAACGAAGAAGCGTTTAAAAAACTCCAGATGGTAAGATTTTTGGATGATTGGACTTATCAGGCGAATGTTAGGCAGGGGCTAAGGGGTAAACGGGAAACGGTAAACGGTAAACGGAATGAGCCAAGACCTGATGTCAGGAAGTTAAAAAAGCTTATGCTTCCTTATGAAAAAAAGTTGCAAAAGATTTTTGGGATAAAACCTGAAATAAAATATCAATTCCCATGGAAACGATTTTTTGAAGTGGAAATCGGGGTTAAGTGAGTGGACGGGTGAACGGTAAACAGTGAACGGTAAACGGCGAGGTCGTTAAAGTAGGGTGGGTTCCCTAACCCACCGACAATAAACGCAGAGGAAGCAAAAAGCAAAAAGTAAGCAAGAACCGCAAAGCTGTTAAACTCTTCGACTATTCAACTGTTCGACTAAAAAGGCAGACAATGAGCAATATAGACATACTAATACTGGCAATAGCACTTTCGATTGACGCATGCGTTGTGTCATTTTCTAACGGGTTGGTTTTTGCGCAAAATAAGCGTATTAATTCTCTTATGCTTGCTTCTTCTGTTGGTTTTTTTCAATTTTTAATGCCTGTTATCGGCTTTTTTTTGGCACAAAGTGTTAACAAATACGTTGAACCTTATGACCATTGGATTGTGTTTGGAATTTTTGTTTTGTTGGGAGCAAAGTTTATCAAGGATTCTTTCAAAACGGAAAAAGAGGAAAAACTCAATTGCTATCTTTGTTTCAGCTATATAATGCTTGTATCTGTTGCAACAAGTATTGACGCATTAGGGGCAGGGGTTTCGATTGCGTTTACGGGAACGAAAATTTTATTTCCGGCACTCGTAATCGGGGTGGTTACCTTTTTTAATTCACTTTTGGGATTTTGGGGCGGACATTTATTCAAAAAATTCCCGACGAGGAATTTAGAAATCTCGGGTGGACTAATTTTAATCGGACTTGCGTTTAAGATTTTGTTTGAGAGTTTTTAATATCGATTTTTGGGGTGAGAAGAGCAAGTTTAGTTAATTCTTAAGCACGCCCCAAGCTCTAATCCTGCCACGTTCGTATTTGACCAAATAATATTCACCCTCAACATCATATTCAAGTGTTGCATTCGTGTAAATTTCAGGTTCCTCAGCCATTTTCCCCTCTCTTATAAGCTTTTTGTTCTGCTTTTCTTTTTTTGTCTGCTCTTTTTGAGATTTTCTTAAAGATTTTTTGTCCATTGGCTGAGTCGCTTGCATTTGATTTTTATCCTCTTCAAGTTTAAATACGGGAAATGTCGCAATAATTTTTTGACTTTGGGTTAAAATCAAAATTTGTCTGTCTTCGGACAAAAGAAGTTCATAATACCCCGGCATGATTGCGTTTCCATCCAAATCATAAATAGGATTTATAATCATTAAATTAGGCTGGTCAGATGATTTGGGGCCATATTTTGAAAATGATTTATAGCTATCGTTAATCCCCGCAGGATAAATATAAGGTCCTCTTGCGGGCAGAAGTTCTTCTATGGTCTTAACTTGTGCGATTTCAATTCCCATTTCGGCTAGTTTATCCTCTTATATTAGTCAATAAGTTATAAATTATTTCTTTCATTTTTGAAAAATCATGTTCTAATGCACGTTCAAATCCCACAAAAATAAAGGAAAGATATTGTTGTGATTTAGGGATTTTTTCTTCTTTTAATAATAATCTATAACTTTCTCTCATCAGGCGTTTTAGGCGATTTCTTTTAACCGCGCGTTTGTGAGTTTTTTTACTTACAACAAATCCGGCTTTGGTTGTGAATGAGGAATCGGTTTTCTTCTTGCCGACCCATAAAACCACCCCCGCAATACAGTAAGAGTGTTTTATTCTGTATGTAGCATTAAATGCCGATTTCTTTTGTAATCTGAATTGTTTTTTAAGCATATTCAAATATTCGCATAAAAAATGCGCCATGTCCAACGGATTCGGCGCATTTTTAAATACTGAAACTTTATTATGGAATTAAGCTCTTTTGCTTCCTGACACAGCAAGTTTATGGCGACCTCTTGCTCTGCGTCTGTTTAAAACAGCTTGTCCACCGGGGGTTGACATTCTCGCTCTAAACCCGCTTACTCTTTGTCTTTTTATTTTTGTTCCTTCTAGTGTGCGTCTCATTTCAAAATTCTCCTTTTTGTTATATAGTATATTGATAATATTACAGAAATACTTAATAGTCAATGGCAAATAGGAAAGAAGGTTAATTAATATGAACGAAACAGAAATAAAATCAGGCTTCAAATTAGGATTTATTGGGTGCGGTAAAATGGCAAGCGCAATAATCAAAGGTGTTTTGGATTCAAAATTTTTAAAGCATGATGATATTTCAGCATCAGAAATTAATAATGAACTTGCGGCTTGGAAAAAAATGGAGTTGAATATTGAAGTTTTTACGGACAATAATATTATCGCTAAAAATTCTAATATAATTTTTCTTGCAACAAAGCCTCATTTTATAAAAGATGTTTTAAAAGAAATCAAAGGAGAATTAACAAAAAATAAATTAATTGTTTCAATTGCTGCTGGAGTGAGCACAAAAACTATTGAAGATGCTATCGGTAAGGATATTGCGGTGATTCGGGTAATGCCAAACGCTCCGGCTATGATAATGGAGGGTATGAGCGGTATTGTTAAAGGTAAATTTGCATCAGACGCCAACGTGGAATTTGTTCAAGAACTTTTGTCCAAAATAGGAAAATGTATTGTGCTGGAGGAAGATAAAATTGACGTATTAACGGCGATTTCAGGTTCAGGTCCTGCGTTTTTTTATCAGATAATCAATGAAATGGCACTTGCAGGAGAAAAATTGGGACTGGATTATGAAAAATCAATTATTTTGGCAGCTCAAACAGCAATAGGTTCAGCAAAATTAATGCTTCAAAGTGACCTTTCGCCTGAAGAATTAGTCAAAAGTGTCGCAACAAAGGGCGGGTGTACTGAAGTCGGAATTGATTTTATGAATAATCAAAATACTGAAAAATTATTTTTTGAGCTGATTAAACATACCGCCGAAAAGGCAAAAGCTTTGGGATAACTTTTAAACTTTTTGACTTCTTAACCAAAAAGGCTTTGATTTTTAAATCAAAGCCTTTTTTATATTAATGAAAGGAATTTTATTTATGCTTTCTTCTGTGTTTCCGCAGTTTTTTCAGCATCTGTCGCTACAGGTGCAGGAGGTGCTGTTGTTGCGGGTGTCGGAGCAGGGATGTCAGCAACCTGTGCTAACTTTTCCAATGCCTTTGTCGCCGCTTGCTGAACATTTGCATCCTGATCTTTCTTAGCAACCGTAAACAAAGTTGTTAAGTCTTGTTTGTATTCAGGACGTTGAATATAGCTCAAGGCATCAATCCCCGAAGCTCTTACCATTGGGTTCGGATTTGTTTTAACCTGTTCCACAATGCCAGCGGCACCCGGAAGTTCAGTTAAAGGAACAACTGTATTGTTTATTTTTTCTATCTCTGAGCCGTACAATTTTTGTAAAATCGCCACGGTGTAAATTGAGTATTGTTTGTTTCTTTCAGCTTGTTCCATTGGAGTGATTTTATTTGCTTCCGCTGTTTCGGCTTCGGTCACTGTTTTACCACCCATAATTTTTTCTCTGATTTGAAGTTGTTGAGGAGTAGGACCTTCTAATTTTGTTGTATCTTTACTCATTATTCCCAACAATGTGTCAATGATTTTTACATCCAACAATTCAGTGGCTTTGTCAGGTGAATTTTGCGACATATCAGCGATTGATTCCATTGCTTTAGCCTGTACTTCATAATCAGGACTTGTTAACTTTGTTATAAATTCATTTAAATCAATTTTAGGAGTTACAACTTCCGGTGCTTTAACTTCCACTTGTTGCGCAGGAGCAGGTGCTACAGGTGCCGGCGCTGCAACAGGGACAACCGCCGCTTGATTAATACTCGGTTGAATTATTACCGGTGGTGGAACTGGCGGTACTTCTTGTACTGCAGGAGGTGAACTTACCTGCTGAGGCTCTTGTTGTGGTTTATAAATTGATTGTTGAGGCATTTCGTAAACCTGAGCTTGAGGATAAGCATAAATCGGTGCAGTTACTGGTGCCGAAGCAGGAGCTTGTGAACCTGGAGTATTGACTTGAGGGTTGTGAATATCAATTTTTACAGCATTATAATTCGGTTGTGGAGCTGTTTGACATTGTGTGGCTTGTGTTAGTGGGACTTGCATCATTTTTTTTCCTTTCAAAAAATAACTCTATTATTTACATTCTACTATTTAAATAACCGTGAAGAATATAAGTTGCTAGTTTAAACTTTTTTTTTAATAATTTGTAACATTTCATTTTGGGAAATGCCTTGGATGGCTATAGGTTGGGGGTTTTCATTCAATTAAATATTTTGATTTTAAATAATGTTTGTTATAGAAAAATAAATTAATTTATGTAAATATACAAAAATTATATGTTATGTGTATATTGAATTGGGGTATATGTTTAATATAACCAATCTCTTTTTCTTTATTTTCTCCTCCACTCCTTTATCCAATCTAAAGTTTTTAGCCGTTCATACGGCTATTTTTATGCGTAGAAATCTCGCATAAATAGAGCCCACTGCACAAGTATAGAAAATTTGTTTTGACTGCTTTCTCCGAAATCTTTGATTTCGAGAGAAATGTCCCTATGCGGGTTCTTAATTGTGCAGTGGGCTTAAATAGTTAAAAAGCTTTTTTACTTTGTGACATTCATATATTGTTCAAAGCAGGTAATTTATCAAATACCAATGGCGTTATCGGATGCTTCTTGCAGACGTTTAATTAAATCCTGTTGAAAGTTGTTTTGCTGTAATGTTTTAATAATATCATTCGAAGTGCCTTGAGCAATGGTAAATTCACCTTTAATGTTGGGTTTTGAATATTTCATTACTAAAATAATTTTTTCTAAGCGGGTTTTTCTTGAAATGAAACTAAACTCGTCAAAAACTATGCTACCTTCTGGATTAGAAAAAGCCTGTTCAAAGGCGAATTTACTATTTTTCAAGGCGTTAGATACTTCTGATATTGCTTTATCCAGAGGCATTACCTTAGTAAATTCATCTAATCTGTGGCTTTTAAAAGCAGGATTAGCATGTGCATTATTTGTTTGCCTAAGCTTATAAGAATTGCCATGTTCGTAAGGGGTAATTTTTATAATCATTTTTAGAACCTCCAAGCTTTGTAATTATAATAACAAAAACAAAATAATAAAAAAGTTGCTAGTGAGCTTAATAAAGCTTAATGTTAATTGGATAAATTTTCAACCCCTGTAGCAAAAGCTACTTGTGATTTCAAATTGAAAGGAAGTTTAATAGAACCCGGAGCTAAGCTTTTAGCTTGTTTATATGCAACTTCCAAATTTTCTACACTCAAAATAGGATTTGTTCCGTCTGGCAGAGTTGGTTTTGTAGCTGATTTACCAAATTCTTTCGCTTGTGCGTAAACGAATCTGTTATATATGTATTTTTCGTATTCTATAAATTGTTCTTCGTCCAATTTCTTGATAGCTTTTTGAATTCTAGCCAAAATAATACCTATCTGATTATTCCCCTTTGCAATATCTTTTCCCTCTCTTAAATCGTAAGGAATGTGTTCAATCTTTGCAAGATCATGAACATGTTCTCCTCTGATTTGAAGTTCAATTATGGCACCGTTTTTAGACCTAATATTCATTTGAGTAGCGGTATAGCCCGAATGCTTTTCGGTAAACACACATTCCATAGTACCTGAAATATCCTGTATCTTTCTAACTTGTGCTTCTGAGAAATAAAACTCGGTACTTCCTCCAAAATTACTGTTTGCCCCTCTGTAATTTTTAACTTTAAGTATTTCAATATCACCTTTTTTGATTGCATTCACTAATGAGGTAACAATTTTGTTAATGCTCCTAGGGCTTACATCATTAAGGGTTAATCTTGCGCCATATAAATCTTGAACTTTATCTTTTACTAAATCTTTATTTCTTGTAATTTCTTTTTTTTCAGCCAATAATTTTGATATTTTTATTTGTTTTATTTCATCTGAAAAATCGGCACAATTTTTAACTTTTTTAATCTTATGGTTGAGGTCTATAGTTCTTTCTTTAACCAATTTTTCGTATATAGAAAGTTCACATTTTGAACGACCCTTTAAAGAAGTTCTAAATTCTTCTGGCAGGGCTTCTTTGACTGCGTTAAAAGATTCTTCAAAATGCTCCTGTCCTTCTTTAAACAATTCATTGCTAAATTTTCTTAAGCTTCTTGGTTGAGTTACAAATTTCAATGCGTTATTTAAATTTGCTCTATAGTAGCCGGATTTAAAAACATCAAAGCTTTCTGTCGCAAGACTTTTTGAAGAATTAAAACATTTTTGTGTCGCAGTTAAAAAATTGAGTCCGTCTGTTTTGATATTAGCTTGTTTTAGAGAGCTTTTTGCTCCCATCATTGATAAGCCGATAGTGGAGGTTGCTCCGCCAATATCATAAAATGCTTTTTCAACATCATCATTGTTTTTAGCTTTTATTATTTTATAAACTCCATTACCTGCTTGAATTGCGCCCATACCGATGCCTGCTGCCACCAATATAGGTGCCGCGGCACCTCCGGTTGCCGCAAGCAATATCATGCTTCCTGCAATCATCCCTGCCCCGATGGCAATGTTCTTGGGACTGGAAAACATGCTTGTAATTGGAGAAATTAAACCTTTTCCAAAATTTTTCATTGCTTCTGATGTGCTGAATTTTCCATCTTTAGATTTATCTAATTTGTCCTTAGAAAAATTAATATTTGCATTACAAACAGCTACATTTTCAGTTTTTTTATCCTGATATTTTGTATAACCGTTATGTGACAATTTTTCAATATATAAACTCAAAAATGACCCTCGAAATAAAATATCCTTATTAATTTAAAAACATTTTCTTTCGAAAAATTGCCTATAAAAGCGCCTTAATAACTATTTTCTTTACATAACTCGGAGATTTTGTTGCTATAGACGGTTTATGGGCATCGTTGGGGAATAAAATCAGAAATTCTTTTGCTTTTATTTGTACAAATTCAGGCATGCAATTTGTATTTGGAGACAGAAAAACAATATCCTTATTTTCATCATAATTTGTACTTTCTGAAAAATTTTCTATCCCCAAAACCCCGATTTGTTCTTCACCTTTCACGATATATTGAATATCAATATATTTTTTGTGGGCTTCAAATTGTCCTTCAGCAATTGGTTTTGATAAATAATCTTGAACTATTGCGAAAACTTCATTACCCGAAATTTTATATTTTCCATTTGCAAGTACAGAAAAATCCGTGTCGGCAAGATATTCTAACCCGAGTTTTATATGTTCTGATAAATCAGAATAATTCTTTGCATTTTTAATATTGTCTTTTATCACGGGTTTATTTTATCATAAAGTCATGGAAAAAAAATACTATATTTATGTAATTTTAACAGCAGACAAAACTTTTTACTGTGGGTACACCGATGATGTTGAAAAACGCTTTGAGGTTCACAAGTCAGGGAAAGGTGCAAAATATACCCGTTCGCATAAGCCTTTAAAAATAGTTTATACGGCATGCTTTGATACAAAATCGGAAGCGATGAAAGAAGAATGTCGCATAAAAAGTTTAAGTAGAATTGATAAAATGGAGTTTATAAAGAAATTTGGAAATTATCAGGAATAAAAAATCTTGATTTTTTCAAAAAACTTAACATAATTTTTTCAAAATACTTGTAAATATCTTTTCTTTGAGATATGTTGTAAATAGCGCTAGTAATTTAAGATAAGGAAATAAAAAAATGTCCAGAGAATGTGAAATATGCGGCAAAACGCCCTTGAAAGCAGCGAAATTAACTTTTTCGCACAAGCAGAACGTACACCGTCAAGCACCTAACTTGCAGTCAGTTAAAGCTAACTTAAACGGTACAGTTAAAAGAATTAAAGTTTGTACTTCTTGCATTAAAGCCGGAAAAGTTCAAAAAGCGGTTTAATTTAATTAATTAATTTTAAGGCCGGACAGAAAATTTTGTCCGGTCTTTTATAATTTTACTTAATATTTAGTAAAATTATTCTAATGTTTGTAATATAATTTAAACAATAATTATGTAGGAGGATAAAATATGCCGAAACGTTATGATGCAGGTGAAGTAATAACTGCAATGGTTACACCTTTTAACAAAAATAAGGAAATTGATTACGATAAAGTCGAAGAATTGGCAAAATATCTTGTTGCAAATGGCTCCGATGCAATTTTGGTTGCAGGAACAACAGGCGAAAGCCCGACTTTAACTCATGAAGAAGAACTTGAGTTGCTTTCAACCGTAAAAAGAGCTGTCGCAAATAAAGCAAAAATTGTTATGGGAACAGGTTCAAATTCAACCGAAACAGCTCTCAAAATGACGAAATTAGCTCAAAAAGAGGGTGCAGACGCAATTCTTTCGGTCGTTCCTTATTACAATAAGCCATCGCAAGCGGGTATGTTTGCTCACTTTTCAGCAGTGGCTGAAAGTACTACTTTACCGATAATCTTATATAACATTCCATCAAGAACAGGGGTTAACATGGCGGTTGAAACAATTGCAAAACTTGCAAATAAATATTCGAATATTGTTGCATTGAAGCAAAGTTTTGGGGATATGGATTTTATTTCGGAGTTGAAACTTGCTTGTCCTGAAGATTTTATGATTTATTCAGGCGATGACAGTCTAACATTGCCGATGATGGCGTTGGGGGCAGATGGCATAATTTCGGTTGCTTCGCATATTGTGGGTAATGAGATTAAGTCTATGATACACAATTTTAAGTCAGGACAGTTGCATGCCGCAAAAAATATGCACTTAAAGCTTTACCCGATTTTCAAAAAAATATTTATGGCTCCAAATCCTGTTCCTGTAAAATCCGCACTCGCAAAACAAGGGATAATAAATGATTACGTAAGACTTCCACTTGTTCAGCTTAATGAAGAAGAAAGAGCAGAATTATATAGTGTTTTGGATTCTTTCAACAAGGATTAGCCTAAGTGGGTTATTTGTTTTAGCAAGTTTTTGGTAAAATGAGATTGGGTAAAAAAGGTAAAGGGTGAACGGTGAACGGTGAACGGTAAACAGTAAACGGTGAACGGCGGCAACAAGCAAGATGTGTAAAACTGTTCAACTGTTCGACTATTCAACCAATAGCGAGTGCATAAAGGCTAGTAAGCCAGCATTTCGAAAAAATAAAGTAGTAGTTCTAAAAAGCAAGTAAAGGCGCCAACAATAAAAGTGGGTGTTATGGTGTAAAAGATGAAGAATAAGAAGGCAATGTTTTGGGCGATTGTGTTGATAGTGGTGGTTTGTGCCGGCATTATTGTTGTTAAGCCTACAAAGTTAGGATTGGATTTAGTAGGAGGTTCAAGGCTTGTGCTTGAGGCTCAAACTACTGATACGGTTGCAAAAATTACTCCTGAAATGATGGATAGTTTAAGATTTGCGATTGAAAACCGTGTAAACAAATTGGGCGTTGCAGAAACTGTTGTTCAGCAGACCGGCGATAAAAGGCTTTTGGTGGAAATCCCGAATGTTTCTGACTTATCTAAGGCAAAAGAATTTTTGGGTGAGACTGCGGCATTGGAGTTCAAAAAAGAAGGAACGCCGATTAATGGTCAACCTGTGTGGCTAAGTACGGGATTAAGCGGAAAAGATTTGAGCAAGGCACTTTTAAACACATCTCAAAATGGTCAGTGGGTGGTTGATTTACAATTTAATGATAAGGGAACAAGAAAATTTGCAGATTTGACACAAAAACTTGTAGGCAAACCGATGGCTATATTTTTTAACGGAGAAATGCAGTCTGCACCAGTGATAAGAGAAGCAATTATCGGCGGAAACGCTCAAATTTCGGGTGGCGACAATGGGTTTCAATACGAAGAAGCTAAAAAAATGGTTGATTTATTAAATGCCGGAGCTTTACCTGTTCCAGCTAAAATTATTGAAGAAAACACTGTTGGTCCGACTTTGGGGGCTGATAGTATTGCAAAATCTAAAACGGCTGGAATTATCGGGCTTGGGATTGTTATGTTATTTATGATTGCGTTCTACAAATTACCCGGACTGATTGCGGATATAGCGTTGATTTGTTACAGCATAATTTTGTTTGCGTTATTTAAAACAATTCCTGTCACGCTTACTCTTGCAGGTATTGCCGGATTTATTCTAAGTATAGGGATGGCGGTTGACGCGAATATATTAATTTTTGAAAGAACAAAAGAAGAATTGAAAGCCGGTAGGACATTGTTTACTGCAATAAATGCGGGGTTTGACAGAGCGTTTACAAGTATTTTTGATTCAAACATGTCAACAATTATTACCTGCATAATTCTTTATATGCTTGGAACTAGTGTTGTAAAAGGGTTTGCACTTACTTTGGCTTTAGGGGTCATTGTTTCAATGTTTAGTGCGATTACAATTACAAAAAACATTATGCACCTTGCATTCGGAACAGGTGAGCTTAAATATCCTCAATTATTTGGATTAAAAAAGGAAGAAATCGGAAAAGCATTTGAGGTAAAAGAAACAAAACGTGAAAAAGCAAAATTCGGAGTATTAGATTAGGTAAACGGTAAACGGTAAACGGTAAACGGTGAACGGCAAGAAGTTCCAAGGCATTCAAGTAGGTCGGGCTTTCCAGCCCGACGACATAAAAACAATAAGCACTTTCAATTATTCGGCTAAAAAGGAGATAAAATGGCAAGTACAGAAACAATCGGTAAAAAACCTTTAATAGATATAGTAAAATACAGATTTTGGTGGTTCGCATTGTCGACCGTTCTTATTATTCCGGGGATTGTGGCGATGATTTATTCAAGCGTGATTTATCCAAACCATGCGCCGTTAAAAGTCGGTATTGATTATACAGGCGGAACAATTTTGCAATATTCCGTCAACCAACCGGTCAGTGGCAATGAGATAACACAGACAAGGGAGGCTCTCGAGGCGAAAGGGATTGAAAACCCGTTTTTACAGATAATTAATGTTAATCCTGAGAGCGCGAAAAATAATAAAATAAAATCAATTATCTCTGTAAGAACAAAATTTATCGGAGAACAGGATACTCAAGCACTTAATAATGTTTCGAGTGTAATAAACGCCGAATATCCTAATTCGCAACTTATTCAAGTAAGTTCAATAGGTCCAACCTTGGGCGCAGAACTTTTCAAAAACGCTCTATTTGCACTTGCTTTGGCATCTTTGGGAATAGTTATTTATTTGACAATAAGATTTCAACTGGATTTTGCGATTGCGGCAATTTTGGCATTATTTCATGACGCGTTGTTTGTTGTGGGGTGTTTTTCAATTTTCGGGCTTTTATTCAATGTCCAGATTGATGGGCTTTTTATAACAGCAATCCTTACTGTTATAGGGTTTTCTGTACATGATACAATCGTTGTTTTTGATAGAATCAGAGAGAATTTAAGATACTATTCAAAGAAAATGTCGTTCGGTGAAATCGTAAACGTCAGCATAAACCAGACTTTTGTAAGAAGTATTAATACTTCTATGACTACTTTGATAACCTTAACTGCTCTGTACTTTTTTGGCGGGGTAACAACCAGAGATTTTGTTTTGGCAATGATTTTGGGTATCGCAATTGGAACATATTCAAGTATTTTCTTTGCGAGTATGGCGATAGATGTTTGGCGTGAATACAAAGCAAAAAAGTGAAAGGTTTAAAGGTTGAGATGGTTGAAAAGCCGAAAAGTCGAATAGTTTTGCAGTTCTTGCTTTACTTCTCACTTTTCACCTCTCACCTCAATAATTATGGAATTAGAAAAAAAAGAATCTATATTTGAAAAAGCCCGAGGTTATTCGGCACTGTTTGCGAACCGTGATTTTTGCATGTTGTGGTTGGCGCAGATTTTTTCGCAATTTGCGGACAGAATAATTTTTGTTGTGTTTGTAACCATAATCGCAATCAATTTTGACCCGAGCGGAAAATCAACGAGTTTGCAAAGTTGGCTTTATATCGCATTTACAATCCCTGCAATACTTCTTACGGCGATTGCAGGGGTATTTATTGATATTTGGAATAAAAAAATAGTCATGATAATTACAAATATTCTTCGAGGCTCCATTATTCTGCTTTTGCCGTTTTTTGACAAAACGCTTATGTCCCTTTATGTTTTAGCTTTTGCGCTTTCAGCCGTAACCCAGTTTTTTGTGCCTGCGGAGGCTTCAATTATCCCTTCGGTGGCTAATAAATACCAATTAATGACCGCAAATTCGCTTTTTGCAACGACGATGATGGGGTCGCTGATTTTTGGGTTTGCTCTTGGGGATCCTATGATAAACATTTTCGGGATTGATTATGTCCATTTAGGAATCGGGCTTTTCTTTTTCCTTTCGGCTTTTTGCCTGATTTTTGTAAGATATAAACCTGTGGCAAAAATTACGGGAGCTAAAACGAACTTTTGGGCGGATATGAAAGAGGGCTTAGTTTATATAAAAGGTGCGCCGATAGTGCGTTCTGCTATGTTAAAACTGGCGGCATTGTTTTCTATAATTGTTATGTTGTCAATCATGTCAATCGGGTTAAGCCAAAAATATCTTTATCCTAATAATCCAGCGATGGGTGCACAAAAGTTTGCTTATATCGTAGTTTTTTGTGGAATAGGCATGGTCTTTGGAGCTTTTTTGGTCGGTCAGCGCTTTAGAAAGGTTGAAAAACATCTTTTGGTTTATATAGGAATTTTTACTTGTGGGTTATCGTTGTTAATGTTTTCACTATTGCCTCTAATCCCTCAATTAAGTGTTTTTCACTTTAAAACAAGGTCTGTATTGATTTTTTACTTGGAGCAGTTTGATTTGACTTATCCGATGTTGTACAGCTATGTTACGGCTGTTCTAATAGGTATTTCTACAGCATTTGTCGCAATTCCTACCCAAACAATTTTGCATACCGAGATTGACCCGCAGGTTAGGGGAAAAGTGTTCGGGATTTTGTTTACGCTTTTGAGCACGGCATCGGCATTTCCTGTTTTGGTTGCGGCTTGGGGTGCTGAAATGGTCGGCGTTGCCAAGATGATTTTCCTAATCGCTTTTCCTGTCTTGATTTTTGGGGTTTATAAGCTGATTACCTATCGCAGACGGTTTTTGATAAGTTGAGACCACTGCACAATTAAGAACCCGCATAGGGACATTTCTCTCGAAATCAAAGATTTCGGAGAAAGCAGTCAAAACAAATTAATTTTATCTGCCTTACCAACTTGTGCCCACTCCAACGGCCATCGGTTCTGGATTAATTTTTTTTGCCGGCTTAAAATTTTTAAAGAGCTCTTGCAAATATTGTGAAGGTTTTGCCCTAGTACTTGGAGAAATAGAGATTTTTGCTTTTTTCATTATATTAGGATTTGTTAATTGCTCCAAAAATGTATCAATTATTAATGGTAAACATCCATATCGTCCATTTGTTGCTCCCAATATAACGCACGCACCTGTTTTATTTTGAAAAAAAATATCGCAATGTCCTCCTTCACTCTTAGAGCTAGAGCATATTTCAACAAGGCTGTAAGTCCCAGGCTTCCCTTTTTTGAAGGTGGTTGAAAAAACACCATCAGGTAAAGGCAACCTAAAAGATACATAACGAGCCTTTTTGGCTTCCTCCGAAAGATTTGTAAAAATAGTTGTCATTACGTTTGATATTTTGGGATATGGATTAATCCTTTGTGCGTACATCTGCCCTCCTGCCTTTTTATTTTTTTGGTTTATTATGATTTATTTTTTCATGACTTTCAAGTATTTTTGTTATAATTGTAGTATTTCTTAATATAAGAGGCTTATAAGATTCTCTCACTCACTTTGTTCCGCCGACAGGCTCACAAGGCTCGTGCTTTGACTGTTCGCTTTATCAAAATTGTATATTTTTGAATTATTCAGCGTCCTCTAATTAAAAATTATCCTCTCCTCTATTTGTAGTATTTCTTAACAATTTGGAATATTTTTGGGCGTTGTGTAATCTTATATAATGTAAGCAATTTTGGACAGGATAGCGAGAGGAAAAATTAAGAATGAAGCTTTTTGAGAAGAAGAATGTTATTAGGATAGATGCAGATGATTTAAGAGATGCCAAACTGTCATCGATGGGTTTTATTGATGATAATACCCAAAAACGTGTGTTTATTGATATTCTTGGTGCAAGATTAGCCATGAAGATGCTTTTTGAAAAGAAAATTCAAGCAAGTAATCTATACAGTCTTTACACAATTCATAATGTTATTGAAGAACTTGATATAGCCGATATTTATTTTCAGGGAATAAAAATGGATGTTCGTTTGGTTTTTAACAGCGAAGAAATATTTATCCCGAAATCTCACTTTGAATACGGCTTATTACCTGATTTGTACCTCGTTTTAGAGCTAAAAGAAGATTTATCTTCAGCAGATTTTATAGGATTTTTTGAACCTAAAATATTGAATCAACAAAATGCTAATAAAGATTTTTACTTCCATGAGGCTGATAGATTAAATGACCCTAGTAATCTTAAGACCTTTTTAGAAGATTTTATAGTCGAAAACAATTTTGATATACCTGAAGATAATATTGAAAATACAAAAGAATTATTTTTGTCATTGGTTGATAAAGAAATTTCTAAAAATGATAAACACTTTTTGTTTGAACAATTGGCAAAAAGTTCTTCGCTAAGAGAACAGGTCGTGGAATTCGAAAATTTTGAACTTATTTCAAGAGAAGCTGCGAAAAATGAAGACATGTTTAAAGATGGGGTTTTAGATATTGTCGGAGCTCAAAAAATATTTGATGAGATTGTGGATGATGAAGAATTTGGCCTGTTTGCTGCCGAGCTTGATAATGAATCTTTTGACACAGACAAAACAAGTCAATTAGCAGCAGAGATTGCTATTGGAGGTGCTATCGCGGGTGGCGTTGTTAATTTAGCTGCCGCAGGATTGGAATTAGAAGCTGCACTTGCCCAAAATAGCGTGGATAATTTGGCTGCCGGCATTGAATTGGGAGCTGAAATTGTTAAGGAAGGAACTGAATTTGTTTCCGAAACCGTAAATTTGGGAAGCGAAATTTTTGAACCGGAAGCGGAAAATATTCAATCTGAAATTGAGGATATGGCGTTATTGGAATATAGCTTATTTGGAGATATTGAGACACAAACTGAAGGATTTGAGGAATTACCTGAATTCGAACTCTTAGAGGATTCGTTGGAGACTTTTAATGATAATTTGCAGACAGAAGAACAATATTTTGATACGACAGAAAATGAAGAACAAGAATCAAGTCAAAGCGAAGAAGTTTTGGAAGTAAATGATGTTGATTTAAACATGTTGGATGGAACGGATGAAAATTTTCAAAATGAGGCTATAGATGACGTAGATTCTTTCGATTCGTCTTTATTTCAAAATGAAGAAATTGAACAAGAAGAAATTCCGCAGGAGTTTAAGGACTTGGGTGAGTTGGAAGAAACCCAACAATTTAAAGCCGAAGAAGTTTTGGAATTAAATGCTTTTGATTTAAACATGTTAGATGGAATGGATGAGAATTTTCAAAGTGAGGCTATAGATGACGTAGATTCTTTCGATTCGTCTTTATTTCAAAATGAAGAAATTGAGCAAGAATTTAAGGAGTTGGATGAATCGGAAGAAAACAAACAACTCGAATCCGATGGCGAAACAAATGTTTTACAAAGATTGAGGCAGTTAGAACAAGAAGAACAAGAAGAAATATTAGATGAAGATGAAGATGAAGTTCAAGAAAAGCCTGACGAATTTCTCTTTCAGGTTGACGAATTTTTAAAAGATGTAGAATTTTCTGATGAACAGAAAGAATTTTTAGAGGATAGCTTGTTTGATACTATTGATGAAACCGAAACAATAAATCCATCACAACTTCCTGAAATAAATTATGTCGAGCATGAAGCATTTGATGATTTTGAGCAGGATATTAAATCTTCCGGAGATGATAAAGATCTGCTAAAGGTTTTGTTTGAAAAAGAAATGAACAAAAATGTTGAAATGTCGGCATTAGAGAATGAAGTAAATGAAACAAAGTATTTTGGAACTCCAATCTATAAAAACAAAAAAATGATTATAGCGGCTTCTGTTGCCAGTGTTGTTCTTGCATCTTTGGTAATCGGCACAGGTGTTTTCCATAATAAAAATAATGAAACGAAATTTGCCAATAACGCCACTACTGCCCCAATATCAGCAGAAGGACAAGCTTTAAGCGGATTACAGCAAGAAAATGCCGCGAATTCGGGTTTAGGTCAACAAATGCCTGAACAAGCGACAGATTCAACCTTGCAACAACCAATTCAGGGTGAATATCAACAAGCTGATGCAAGCCGAGATATGGGCAAAGCGGTTTCTGACGCATTTTTATCTGAACCGGTAAATGCAAGTATTTCAAAAGTAGCTTGGGAAGTCCCTGAAGATATTGCTTATAATGATACTTTTAGAAAATATTTGCAGATAGCCGGCAAAAATTTGAAATTAAATCTTCAAAATGATTTGTTGCTTGCGACAGAGATGGCTTATTCTAACAAGGTTATAGTCGATTTAGTAATAAAAAATGACGGTTCTTTGCAATCCGAAGAAATTGCAGCTTCGAGTGGTTCAAAGCAAATTGATAAGATAGTGTTACAAAGTGTTAAAGAAACTTTAAAATACTTAAAAATGCCTTCCAGTGAGCTTAGTGGCGGTTCTGCAACTGCTACCCTTATCATTAACTTTTAAATATGCTATACTTAAAAGTAAGATAGTTTTATCATTGAGAAAGTTAAGGAAGTGGAATTAGAGCAAGAAAAAATTGATTTAATAAAAAAAATAATTCTTTCAGACAAAAAATATCCGGATAATGAAGATTTGTTTGAAGATTTTTTTAATGAAACTTACAAGCGGTCTTTTCTTATAATAAATACCGTTAAGAATGAAGTTTCTTTACAAACTTATCTTAAAAAGATAGCGACTACGTCGATTATTAACGTACTAAAAGACACAGGTAGAGTTAGAAGAACCAGAGAAGGTTTTATAGCAACCGAAGAAAAATTTATTGAAGAGGCGGCACTTCTACCAAATACCAAATATTCCAATGTACACATAAATTACGACTTAGTTGACTTGAGCGATGGACCGGAAGAAGTTGTAATCAAAAAAGAAACTCTGCAGACTTTAATTGATGCAGTGGCTATTGCCCATACAAATAATCCTGCCAAACAATATATGCAGTTATATCAGCTCCGTTATGTTAAAGGGTTGAAGCAAAAACAAATTGCGCAAGAACTTAATTTGTCTCAATCGGAAGTTTCTAAGCGTTTATTAGAATTGGTAGAAGAAGTTAAAAAAGCATTTAATAAAATTTAACTTTGAGTTGTGGGTAAAAGTTATGATATGTCCCAAATGTAAAAAACAAATATCTGAAAAAACATTAAAGTGTAACCATTGTGGCGCTAAAATCGCTATTTTTTGCAAAAATTGCCGTACTTATAATTCAATTTATAACTTGAATTGCACACATTGTGAAACCCCCCTTTTGAAAATTTGTCCGTCATGCAAAAGTGTAAATTTCCCAAATGCTAAAATTTGCAGAAAATGCGGGCATGGATTTGATGGTGCAGGCAAGAAGGAAGATGAAATAGAAAAACGTGAACAGGAGTTAGAAGATTGTTCACCCGTTTATTCCTGCGCACATTCGCCTGAAATACCTTCCTCTATTCAAGCCAATGAGCCAAAAATTCAATCCACCAACTCTTCAACCATTAATTACGACACGGAGTTACATTCTCAACAAAAAGCAAAAGAACTCCTTCTTGAAGGACTTTTATCAATTGACAAAAAAATAATATCTTTGAGCGGACAAAAAGGGGTTGGAAAATCAATTGTTTTAAAATCTGCAATCCATGAACTTAAAGAATACGGAATAACTTGGCTTTTGGGAGAATGTTCCGCCACAACTCAACTCAGTCCCTGCGGGCTTATTCAAGACATTTTGCTCATGTTTTTCAATATCTCAAATTTTTGTTCGGATGGACCTCAGCTTAAAAAAGAATCCCAAAAATTTTTTCAAACAGAATTTCCAACTTTGACCAATGAAGAAATTTTTAGTCTTTTAAATCTTTTATATCCGACAAATACTGATTATTTTGAAAATATTCTTAAAAATAAAGAAAAAACTTTTACGTTTTTAAAAAAAGTTTTTAAAACTATTATTGAAAGAAATAAAACAGTATTGGTTATAGAAAATTTTGAGTTGATTGACGGGTTTTCCTACGAGTTTTTACATAATTTATTAAATGTTGAATTTACCACAAAGTCCTTGAAGTTTTTATTGACTTACGATGAAATAAGACCGGCTAGAGGATATTTGTATAATGAAAAATTCAACAATCCATCTTATCTTGATATTTCACTAAACACTTTTGATAAGAACCAGATGAATTCATTTATAGACCAATATTTTTGTCAAGATAAATGTCCTCAACCCATAAAAGACAAACTATTTAGTGCCTCCGAGGGAAATCCCGCGATTTTGGAACAATTGGTGAGCTTATTAATGGATTTTAAAACCAGAAATAACTCGTTTGAAATAAATGTGCCATTAACATTTGAAGATACTATTAAAATGCGTTTAGATTTTCTAAAAGAAAATCCTACAGCATACAAAATCCTATCGGCAGCATGTGTTCAAGGAATAAAATTTTCCCCCGCCATTATAAATCAAATTTTTAAACTTGAAGAAATTGAATTTCAAGGGATATTAAATCTTTTGCAAGAATTAAATTTTATTATACAAGTCAATGAATACTCTTATTCTTTTAAAAACTCTACGCTTTGGTCAGAGATTTTTAAGGTTATAAAGAAAGATGAAAATTTTGCTTTTTTCAATAATAATTTATTTTCGGTTTATTCCGGCTATACCCTTTCATCAAATTCAATAATGGCAGTGATTGCCCAAAATCTTGGACAAGATTTGACTGCCCTGAACTTTTGGACAGAGAATACTAAATTAGCCTCCTATATAGGGGATACAAACCTTTACGCAATAGCTCAAAAACAATGCTTAATTCTTATCGAAAATTTGGAAAATTCTGAGAATTCTCTTATAAAAAATAATATTTATGAAAGATTAGGTAAATTACTTTCAAAATCGAACCCTAAAGAGGCTATAGAGTATTTACCCAATGCTATTTTAAATGCAAAAAATCTTCAAAATACTATAAAAGAAATTGAACTTACCGGATATTTAGCCAATTGTTGCATAAATTTGGGTAACTATTACGGAACAATCGAATGTATAAATTCTGCGATAGCAAAACTTGATAATAGTTTTGAGCTTGAAGTGGCGATGTTAAAATCAAGAAAGACGGATGCACTTTTAAATATAGGAAATAGCGGTGAGATAATTAATCTTATAGATAATGAAATCCTGCCTGTTTTCGATAAATATCTCAATGCAAAACCACATAAAAATATATCTATAAAATCTCTTTATATAGCGTGGTTGGATACTTATTTGGCACTTGCAAATGCTTTGATTTTCCAAGGCAATAGTCGTTCTTTTGAAGTTTTATCAACATTATTTGAACTTTTACAAAAAAATAATTTTAATAATAAATTATTTATTTGTAAAGTCAAACTTGCCCTTGCTTTTGCAAACACAATAAAGGGTGATATTGAGGCTTCTGAGGAAATATTAAGCGAAATTATCAAGGTTTATAAAACAGATATTATGGATAATGAAGCAATTTCTCGTTGGAACTTGATAAATATATTAAATAATTTTATACACAAAAAATACAGTGGAATTAAGGAAGAATTATTTCAGGTTGTGACTTTTGCAAATAATATTAATGACAATTTTACCAAAAATATTTTAAAAACATTGCTTGGAAAATTATTTAAAGATGAGGAAAATGCAAAGCATGCACTTGAAATTTATGAAGAGCAAATAACTTATTTTTCAAAAGAAAAAAATGCTATTGGAGCTCTTGTAACATGGTATTTAATCGCCGAAGCAAATCTGATAACAGAAGGGCCCGAAAAGTGTCTTGAAGTAGCACAAAAGGCGTTAAATGTGGCTCAAAGCACTAAAATAAACAATTATTATCTTATCATTTTGTATAATAAGGTAATTGCTGAAGCGTACATGACTCAGGCAGAATATGAATTAGCTAAGGTTCATCTTGAAAAAGCCATTTTAATCGCAAGAAAATTTGAGTTGTCCAATCTTTTGGCAGATCTTTACCTGTTATATGGGAAATATCTTCAAGATATTGCACTTGTAAAGACAGATGTACAGTTTGATTGTGTTTCAGCGGCATCGAAAATGTATAAAAAGGCAACATTAATATCTAAAGAGATAAAAAATAACTATTTGTTGGCAAAAATTGAAAAATCAAAAAATATTCTAAATTCATTTTGCCAACTTAACGGCATAACGCTAAAAGAAGAATAAAAAATAAAATTGAACAATTAGTTAAACTGCTTTTTTACTGTTTGTCTGCTTGCATTAGTCTCAAATTGCGTAAGTAGTTTTGCGGACTGTTATTTTTTTAAAAGTACTCCATAATAAAAAAGTGAATAAAAAGGGAGGAAATTATAAATGCCATTTACTATCAATGAAGAATCTTTGTTAATAAAGGGAAGAAAAGGTGATACTGCGTCTTTTACCTTTAATTTCAATCAAGATATTTCAGCATATACGATTAATTTTTATGTGAAAAAGAATATTAATGCAACAGAAACGGTTATTGAAAAAACATATCCAAATCCTACAAGTAACGCCATTACAGTTCATTTAACAACAGAAGATACGGAAAAATTAACCGCACAAGCAAATTCTTATTCAACATATTATTGGGGGTTAAAGATAAATAACGGTAACGAATTTGCACAAACGATTATCCCCGTAGAATTTAAAACTCCGCCTATGATGTATATTTATCCTGAAATAGGAGGAATTTAATATGACAGAAGAAAGTATCGTAACCGTAACGAACAATCCAAATCCGACAATCGAGCTTGAAATAATTTCTTACACAAATGATGTTAATGTAGGTTTTTCGGAATCAATTGAATCTGCGTTTGCGGTTCACAATACCGATGCAGAGGCTCATTATAATATTTTAACCGAGATGAAAAATGGACTGGAAGCGGACATTAGTTTAAAAGCTGATGCTACAGCAATTCCTACAAAAACATCCCAGCTTTTAAATGACAGTAATTTTGCCATCACTTCGCAAATCCCTACTATTCCGACAGCATTGAGCTCTTTTACCAATGATACAAATTATGTAAATTCAACCCAAATGTCCAGTTCATTGAGTACAAGGGCTGATACAGATTTAAGTAATATAAACAAATCAAATGCACTGCTTAATCTTGGATTTCAAAGATACGATAGTGGCTGGTTTGCAGTATCTGCAAATACTACATACACAAAAACCCATGGGCTTGGTACTTCTAATATAAAATATATTGTATTAATAGCAGATAATTCAAGCGGAACAAATCAAAGGCCGGCAGTTTATTTCTTTGTCATTGGAGTAGGTGGGTATGCCTGGGCACCATTCGGATTAAACTCAACCACTATAAGCTTGCATACATATAGCACCGTTGGACTTAGTATTCTGGGTACCGATGTAACATCGGGATATTATAGAATTTTAGCGGAGGTAGTATAATGAAACGATATTTTAATTTAATTGACACTACAGATAACAACTATTGTGATGTAATAGATTCATCTTATATGATAGAAATTCCGGATGACGGAAAACCTTATGGGCTTATTAATAGCGAATTAATGGATATTTCAGAAACGGATGAATACAAATTAAAAATTAAAACATTGGAAAATAATATAAAGAAAGCAAGTTTACAGGCTCAAATTACTGAACTGGATTTAAAAAGCATAAGAGCGCTCAGGGAAGGTGGATTTAAAGATGAAACGACCGGACAAACTTGGGTTGACTTTTATACGAATCAAATTCAGGCACTAAGAAATGAAATAGCTACCTTATAATATGAATGGGTATTATAAGGATAAAACGGTTTTAATGAACTTTTCCTTTGTTTCCCTACGCAACCATATAACCTAAAGTATGCTAAAATATCATTATGAGTAATTTGAGCAATGATGTTGAAAACTTAAAGACTAAGTATAGAGAAATTTTTTCTCGGACGATTGAAGAGTTTAACCAGCGGGTTGAAAAAATAAAACCGCAGGAATTTTTAAAATTTTTAAACGAAGATATTTTGAAAGAAATTTATGAACAGAAGTTGAAAATTTTAGAAAGTAGAAAAAAAATTTCTTGCACAGGCTGTGCTGCTTGTTGTAAATTGGCTTGCAGTGAGTTTTCTTATGATGAATTGAAACAAAAAGCGCAGAACGGTGATAATTTTGCAACACAATTTATAAGTGTTTTCGTCCCGTATGATACCGAAGTCGAGGCTGAAAAAATTTATCCTGAGTATTTTGAATTATTAAAAAACAAAGCGGAAGACGAAAAAGTTTATTTTTATCACTGTCCGAAAGTTACAGAAGATAATCGTTGCCCCGATTATGAAAATCGTCCTCAGATATGTCGGGATTTTCCTGATAATCCTATCGGGTTTTTGCCAAAAACCTGCGGGTATACAAAATGGAAAGAAGAAGTGGAAGAACAGTCTCTAAAGCTTCATTCTTTGCTGGAAATAATAGAGTTTTATAAAAGCAAAATATCTTAGCGGGACTTTTTTTATTAGATTTATAATTTTTTAAAATCACATTATTAAGACCACTGCACAAGTATATTTTTGTAAAAAATGGACTTGTGCATTAGTCTCTTATTTGTGGTACTATTTAGTTTAAAAGTGGAAACGAGGAACGAAAAAGTAAGATAATTTTTAGGAGTGCAAAATGTTAAATGATAAAACGATTTTAATAACAGGTGGTACCGGCTCTTTCGGAAAAATGTTTACCAAAACTATATTAAAAAATCATCCTGAAATTAAAAAGATAATTATTTATTCAAGAGACGAATATAAACAGTTTGTAATGCAGAATATGCCTGAATTTAAACCTCATTATGATAAAATGAGATATTTTATTGGAGATGTTCGAGACAAGGAGAGATTATATAGAGCGTTAGAGGGTGTTGATTATGTAATCCATGCGGCTGCACTTAAACAAGTTCCTGCTTGTGAATATAACCCTTTTGAAGCTGTAAAAACAAATATTATGGGCGCTCAAAATGTTATTGACGCTTGCTTGGATAAGGGCGTAAAAAGAGTTGTGGCTCTGTCAACCGATAAAGCCTGTGCTCCGATAAATCTTTACGGTGCGACAAAATTATGCTCGGATAAATTATTTATAGCCGGAAACGCTTATGCAGGATTTAAAGACACAAAATTTGCAGTAGTAAGATATGGAAACGTTGCCGGTTCAAGAGGTTCTGTAATCCCGTTTTTTCAAAAATTAATCAACGAGGGTGCAAAAGAGCTTCCTATAACCGATATGAATATGACAAGATTTTGGCTAAAGCTTGAAAGTGCCGTTCAAATGGTACTTGACGCCTTAGAAAATATGAATGGCGGAGAATTGTACGTCAAGAAAATTCCGTCCATGCTTATGCCTGATTTAGCAAAAGCTATGGCACCCGACTTAAAAATTAAAGAAGTGGGAATTCGTCCCGGCGAAAAAATTCACGAACAAATGATTACAAGAGAAGATGCAAGAAATACTCTCGAATTTGATGATTATTACATTATTTTACCTGATATTGATTTAGAAAATATTACGCACAAGTATTCTCAAGGAAAACCTGTTGCCCCTGATTTTGAATATCACAGTGGAAACAACGATAGATGGCTTTCTGTTGAAGATATGAAAAAATTAATAAGCGAGATTTAAAATATGAAAAAATATACTTACGGTAAACAATCACTTAGTTTTAGTGATTTTTATAATGTCTTATCTACATTAAAATCACCTTTTTTAACCTGTGGACCAAAAGTAAAAGAATTTGAACAGGCGATTTGCGATTATACAGGAGCAAAGTATTGCGTTAGTGTTTCAAGCGCTACGGCGGGACTTCATTTGGCAATGCTTGCAATAGGTATTGCAAAAGGGGATGAAGTTATAACATCGCCAAACACTTTTTTAGCGAGTTCTAATTGTGTGTTGTATGCGGGTGGAACAGTTAAATTTGCTGATATCGAACTTGAGACGGCAAATATTAATCCGGCAGAAATTGAAAAACAAATTACGGACAAAACAAAGGCGATTATACCTGTTCATTTTGCTGGGCAAAGTTGTGATATGGAAAAAATTCACGAAATTGCTACGAAAAATAATCTTTTCATTGTTGAAGATGCTGCTCATGCAATTGGTTCTGACTACAAAGATACTAAAGTCGGTTGTTGTAAGTATTCTGATATGACTATTTTTTCTTTTCATCCCGTAAAAACTATCACCACAGGCGAGGGTGGTGCAATAACCACTAATAACAAAGAACTGTACGAAAAATTATTGGCACTTCGTTCTCACGGGATGCATAAAGACGCTAAAATGGCGACAACATGGGAATATGAAATGCGCGAATTGGGATTTAATTACAGATTGACAGATATCCAAGCGGCTTTGGGTATTTCACAATTAAAAAAGCTTGATAAATTCAAAAAACGCCGCAGGGAAATTGTTGAATATTACAATAAGCATTTGGGTTTGCCAAATTTAATCGAAAAGGATTTTTCTAATGCCTGTTTTCACTTATATCCTGTAATGGTTAGAAACAGAGAAGAATTTTACCACAAAGCAAAAACGGTTGGTTTAAATTTGCAGGTGCATTATATTCCTGTTCATACTCAACCTTATTATAAAAATTTGGGATTTAATGAGGGCGACTATCCGAGTGCTGAAATTTATTATAAAAAATGTATTTCACTTCCGCTTTATCCGACTTTAAGTGATAGAGATTTGAAAGAAATTGTTAAAAGAATAAAGGATATTTTATGAATTTAGGCTTAAAGCTTTGGAGTAATAATACTGACGCTTACCTTGAAGAAGCCAAAAGGCTTTATAAGCAGGAGTGGTTTGATTATATAGAGCTTTATGTGGTCCCTGACACTCTTGAAACAATCGATAAATGGAAAAAACTAAATATTCCGTTCACTCTTCATGCTCCACATTTTGTTCACGAAGTTAATCTTGCCGATGTTACAAAAGAAGAATATAATATCAAAATTTTCAAACAGGTTAAGGAATTTTTTGATGAATTAAACGCCGGCTACGTGGTTGTGCATTCGGGCATAGAAGGCGATATTGATGAAACAATAAGGCAACTGGATATTATTCAACCCCCAAAAATGCTGATAGAAAATAAACCGTTTGTTGCGCCTTTGCGCGACAACAGAATTTGTCGCGGGGCGATGATTGAAGAAATTTCTAAAATTGTTGAAAAAATCGGATGCGGATTTTGTTTGGACGTAGGACACGCTATTTGTACAGCGAATACCTTAAAAATTGAACCTTACGACTTTATCAGGCAATTCAATGAACTGAATCCTATTTGTTATCATATGAGTGACAATTTTATCGACAGCGAACTTGATAAACATTTACATTTCGGGGCTGGAAATTATGATTTAAAGAGAATATTTGATATAATTGATACAGAAAAAAATATTGCGATTGAAACAAATAAGGGCAGCAAAGAAAATTTGAACGATTTTATTGAGGATGTAAAATTTCTTAAAAATGTGATATAATTACCTGAAAAGGAAAGACTTTATATGAAAAATGCCAAATTAATTGCAAAAAAATTAAGAGCTAAATTAAGAGAATATAATGATTTTGTAGGACTTTATTTGTATGGTTCTCAAATCACTCAAGAAGCTCGCGCTGACAGCGATATAGATATTGTTGCTATTTTTGAAAATGTAAAGGATGATTATGATGATATTATTCTAAAAGCTTGGGATATAGAAATAAAAAACAATGTTATAATAGATTTCCATCCATTTTCACTAAAACAATTAGACTTGGATCCATTTTATTTTAATGAAGTAAAAAAAGGTATATATTATGCAAGATGAAAATAAAATTTTGCTCGGGAATTGGCTTAACAAAAGTGATACGGCATTAGATGATACTAAAAAGAATATTGAAATAAATTCGCTAGAAACAGCTCAAAACAGACTTTATTATGCAATTTTCTATGCGGTTAGTGCGTTAGCTAAATCAGAGGGTTTTATCACGGCTAAACACGGGCAACTTTTAGGGTGGTTTAATCAGAATTATGTAAATACAAATAAAATTGATAAAAATATAGCTAAAATTTACAGGCTTTCATTCGAAAATAGACAAAAATCGGATTATACTTTTTTTTATATTCCTAAAAAAGAAAAGTTGGAACAAGATGTATTAGAGGCAAGTATTTTTATAGCCGAAATTAAAAAAATATTAACAGAAAAATCTTGATGATTTTATTGAGGATGTAAAATGGCTGAAGAATTTAAGATAGAGCTTGCTAAAATTGAGGATATGAAAAATGTTTTTGATTTATCTAATGACGAATTGGTAAGGCAAAATTCATTTAATCAGGAAAAAATAAACTGGGACAATCATCAAGCTTGGTTTCAGAATAAAATTAATGATGAAAATTGCATTTTTTATAGTGTAAAAAGTTTTGAAAATGATTTTGTAGGATATGTTAGACTTGATAATGAAAATGATGAATGGATTTTAACGATTCATTTAAACCAAAATTATAGAGGAAAAGGGTTAGGAGCCAAAATATTGAATAAGGTTATTGAAATTAATAAAACTAAAAAAATAATTGCATTTGTAAAAGAAAAAAATCTGTCTTCTTATCATAGTTTTATTAAAGTCGGATTTAAATTGAGAAAATTAATTAATAAAAACTCTGAAAAAACATACGAATTGGAGAATTAATGAATATAATTGCTATAAGTAACGACATGTATAATAATTCCGATTTATTTAGGATAGCTAACGTGACTTTTATTAAAGATAAAAGGGATTTAACTTATGAAAATTTAAAACAAATTAATCCCCAATATATATTTTTCCCTCACTGGTCTTATATTATTCCTAAAGAAATTTATGAAAATTTTGAATGTATAATCTTTCATATGACAGATTTACCTTTTGGCAGAGGCGGAAGCCCCTTGCAAAATTTAATTGAACGGGGGATATATCAAACAAAAATTTCTGCAATCAGGTGTGTTAAAGAACTTGATGCAGGGGATGTGTATTTTAAAAAAGATTTTTCTATAAAAACAGGTTCTGCCCATGAAATTTACAAAGATGGCGCGAAAATTATCTCAGAAATGATTGATGAGATAATTAAAACAAATCCCATTCCCCAAAAACAAGAAGGTGAAATCGTTGAATTCAAAAGAAGAACCCCCGAAATGAGTAATATTCAGAACCTAAAAGATATAAACAAAATTTACGATTACATAAGAATGCTTGATGCACCTAATTATCCAAAGGCGTTTTTGGAATATGAAAAAGTTAAATACGAATTTTTTGATGCTAAAATTGAAGACGGAAAATTATTTGCAAAAGCGGAAATAAAGGTGAAAGATGAACAATAAAAAGATTTTAATAGTAGCGGCTCATCCTGACGATGAGGTTTTAGGATGTTTTGCAACGGTCGCAAAATTTATTAAGCAAGGTTATGACGCCTATACTTTAATTCTAAGCGGAGGCAAAACCTCTCGCGGAAAGGTCGATGAAAACGAACTTCATCTGCTTCAAGAAGAGATGAAAAGCGCGAACGATTTTATTGGAATCAAAAAAGTTTTTATTGCGAATTTTCCTGATAACGCTTTTGATAGTGTATCTTTACTTGAGATAGTTAAAGAAATTGAAAAAGTCAAAAATGAAATCAAGCCGGAAATCATATTTACTCATCACTTTGGGGATATGAACATTGACCATCAAATAACACATCAGGCAGTTTTAACCGCGACCAGACCCATGAATGATGAATGTGTAAAAACGATTTATTCAATGGAAGTGCCATCTTCTACGGAATGGAACTCTTTTTCAGCTCAAACGGCGTTTATTCCAAACGTGTTTTTTGAAGTCGAAGATACAATTGATTTAAAGATTGAAGCAATGGCAAAATATAAATCTGAATTACGAGAATATCCGCATCCTCGTTCTTTGCAACATCTCAAAGAACTTGCAAAGGCAAACGGCACAAAAGTCGGACTCAATTACAGTGAAAATTTTATGCTGATAAGGAATGTAAATGTCTAAATTTTTTCAAAAACCATTTATAATTGCCGAGATGTCGGGAAATCACAACCAATCGCTTGAAAGAGCTCTGACAATAGTTGAGGCAGCGGCGAGTTGCGGTGTGGACGCACTCAAAATTCAAACTTATACGCCTGATACTATGACAATTGATTGCAACAGTTCTGATTTTGTAATCCAAGATGAAAATTCTCTTTGGGATGGCGAGAAACTTTATGATTTGTACAAAAAGGCGGCAACGCCTTATGAGTGGCATAAATCGATTTTTGATAAATGCAAAGAGCTTGGAATTATTGGGTTTTCAACTCCTTTTGATTTATCGAGTGTAGATTTTTTGGAAAGCTTAGATTGTCCGATTTATAAAATTGCAAGCTTTGAAAACGGCGATATTCCTTTGTTAAAAAGAATTGCTCAAACTCAAAAACCGGTGATAATGTCTTTGGGGATGATAGGACTTGAAGAAACAAAAGAAGCTATTGATACGCTAATGAATAACGGTTGCGAGGATTTGACTCTTTTGAAATGTACCTCAAGCTATCCTGCGAGCGTCGAAAATTCGAATTTATTAACCATTCCTGATTTACAAAAACATTTTCCAAACTGCAAAATCGGGCTTTCCGATCATACTCTTGGAATTGGGACTGCTATTGCCGGTGTTTCATTAGGTGCTTGTGTCATTGAAAAACACTTCACTTTGTCTCGAGCCGATGGTGGTGTTGACAGTGCGTTTTCAATGGAGCCTCAGGAGATGAAACAGTTGGTTGAAGAGTGCCATAACGCATATAAAGCTTTAGGCAAAGTGAATTATGAACTGAGTGAGAGCGAAAAAAATTCGCTGAAATTCAGACGCTCTTTGTATGTCGTAAAAGATATTAAAAAAGGTGAAAAATTCACTTCTGAGAATATCCGCTCTATTCGCCCCGGATACGGACTTCATCCAAGATATTTCGAGGAAATTTTGGGAAAAGCGGCGAAAAAAGATTTGTGTTTTGGAGCTCCGCTCAAAATGGGGGATTTTGAATGAAAAATATCGCAATAATTCCAGCCAGAGGCGGAAGTAAAAGAATCCCGAGAAAAAATATTAAAGATTTTTTTGGTAAACCCATAATCGCTTATTCTATCGAAGCTGCCATTAAAAGTGGAGTATTTGATGAAATTATGGTTTCAACGGATGATGTTGAAATTGCCGAAATTGCAAAAAAATATGGTGCAAAAGTTCCTTTTTTCAGAAGTCTTGAACTGTCTAATGATATGGCAATGACTGCACCTGTTTTAATTAATGCTTTAGAAGAATACAAAAAAATAGGTCAAGAGTTTGATTATGGTTGCTGCATATATCCTTGCGCCCCTTTTATTGATTCCAATAAGCTTAAAAGCGGGCTTGAAACAATGCTTAATAAAAAAGCAACCTCGGCAATACCTGTGGTAAAATATTCTTATCCTATTCAAAGGGCTTTGACAATCAAGGATGGAACTCTTTCAATGATTTTGCCTGAGAATATGAATGTCCGTTCGCAAGATTTGGAACCAACCTATCATGATGTCGGGCAATATTACTGGTTTGAGATTGAAAGTTTTATAAAAAATCCTGTTTTATTCTCAAAAAATACTGTCGCAATAATTACTCCTGAAAGTGAAGTTCAAGATATTGATACGGAAGATGATTGGGAAATAGCAGAGATGAAGTATAAAATATTAAATAGGTTGATATAATACAAATAAATTTAAGAGGGCTTTTAAGATGATATTTAAAACAGAACAAGAAAAGTTTTGGGCAACTACATTCGGTGATGAATATATAAACAGAAACGATGATTTACAAATTATCGCAGGAAATATTAATTTATTTTCAAAAATACTTGCCAGAACAACAGGGGTTAAATCGGTAATTGAATTTGGCTCAAATATCGGAAACAATCTCAAAGCTATAAAGGCTTTAGTCCCTGATAGTAAGCTTTCTGCTATCGAAATAAACCAAAAAGCAGTCGAAGTTTTAAAAGAACAAGATGTTAAAATATACGCACAATCAATTTTGGATTTTGAACCTGATTCTAAATGGGATTTAGCTTTCATTAAGGGGGTTTTGATTCATATTAACCCTGATGAATTACAAAATGTTTATGAAAAATTATATAATAGTTCTAAAAAATATATTTTGGTTGCCGAATATTATAATCCTTCACCTGTTACAATCCCATACAGAGGACATTCTGACCGATTATTCAAAAGGGATTTCGCTGGAGAGATAATGGATAAGTATACTGATTTGAAATTGGTTGACTACGGATTCAGCTACCGCCGTGACAATAACTTCCCGCAAGATGACATCACTTGGTTCTTGCTAGAAAAATAATATTGGAGAGATAGAATGAAATATTGTAAAAGATGTGTAATGCCTGATACTAAACCTGACTTATATCTTGATAATGAGGGTGTTTGTAACGCTTGCAGAAGCTATGAAAAAAGAGCAGAAGTTGATTGGGAAGCCAGAAGAAAAGAATTAAATATTATTCTTGATAAATATCGTTCAAAAGACGGCAGTAATTGGGATTGCATTATCCCTGTCAGCGGGGGCAAAGATAGTACCTACCAAGCTATTAAAATGAAGCAATTAGGCATGAATCCTTTGTGCGTAACGTCTACAACTTGCCATTTGAGTGAACTTGGAAGAAGAAATATTGAGAATTTAAAAAGATTAGGATTTGATTATGTTGAGATGTCGCCTAATCCGCAAATACGAAAAAAACTTAATCGAATTGGATTAACTCAAGTCGGGGATATTTCATGGCCGGAACATGTGGGCATTTTTACAATTCCAGTTAAGGCTGCTGTACAATATAACGTCCCTTTACTTATTTGGGGTGAAAATTCGCAAAATGAATTTGGCGGGCCTGCTGCCGCAACTGAAAATAACGTTCTTGACAGAAGATGGTTAGAAGAGTTTGGCGGATTATTAGGGCTTAGGGTAACTGACTTAATCGGACTTGAAGGATTAGAAGCAAAGCATTTAATTCCTTATTCTTATCCAACGGATGAGGATTTGCAAAGAGTTGGGGTTACAGGATTGTTCTTAGGGCATTATATACCATGGGATGGTGTTTCAAACGCATTGATTTCACAGGCACATGGGTTTGAATGTTTCCCCCATGCCGTAGAGAGCAATTTTTTAAATTATGAAAATGTAGACAATTATCAAACAGGTATACATGATTATTTCAAATTTTTAAAATTTGGTTTTGGGCGAGGAACGGATTTAGCTTGTCTGCATTTAAGACGAGGCAGACTATCAAGGGCAGATGCTGTAGATATCGTAAGAAGATGCGACGGAAAATTTCCTTGGGTTTATCTTGGGAAACCTATTGAGGAAATTTTAGCACATATCGATATGACCCTTGATGAATTTATCAAAATATGTGACCAGTTTACAAATAAAAAAATATTTAAAACTGATGCAAGGGGTAATCTTATAAAAGACAAAGACGGAAATTTGATTAAACTTCAATATCCTGAAATAGCTGAAAGTGACCAAGTATTAGTGAAAGGTGCTTATTAAAGCGTATGTCTATAGTTATAATTGATTATGGAATGAGCAACTTGGGTTCAATACGGCGGGCGATGGAAGAATGTGGCGCGGATGTTTTGGTATCAAACAATCCGGAAGACTTGAAAATATCTGATAAAATTATTTTGCCGGGCGTTGGTGCTTTTGGCGATGGAATGAAAAATCTTAATAATCAAGGTTGGACAAAAATAATAAGAGAAGAAGTTTTAGAAAATAAAATTCCGATTCTCGGAATTTGTCTTGGGATGCAATTGCTTGCTACAAAAGGTCATGAGGGCGGTGAATTTGACGGATTAAATCTTATTGAGGGTGAAGTTGTTAAATTTACTTCTTTAGATGATGAAAGAATCCCGCATGTCGGGTGGAATGAAATTGTAAAAACTAAAGAAAGTCCTATTTTTGAAGGGATAGAAGACGGTTCGGATTTTTATTTTGTGCACAGTTATCATTTCAAAGCCAAAAACAAAGAAGATGTAATTGCGACAACTTCTTATTGCGGTGAATTTGCTTCTGCAATAAACAAAAACAATATTTTTGGCACACAATTTCATCCCGAAAAAAGCATACCTGTCGGATTTCAGGTTTTGAAAAACTTTATAAATTTATGAGGAATACAAATTGTTAAAAACTCGGATAATACCTACATTATTATGGAAAAATATCGGGCTGGTTAAAGGAATAGGTTTTGATAGCTGGAGAATAGTCGGCACGGTTTTACCAGCCATTAAGGTATATAATACAAGGCAGGTGGATGAGCTTATAATTGTTGATATTTTGGCTACAAGGGAAAATTCAGAACTTGATTTGCGAGCATTAGAAGATTTTTCTGCTGAATGTTTTGTGCCTTTGACAGTTGGGGGCGGAATAAAGAATATTGATGATGTTAGAAAAATCCTCTGTGCAGGAGCTGACAAGGTATGCATAAACAGTGCTTTGTTTGAAACACCTGAATTGGTTAGTGAAATAGCTAAAAAATTTGGGACTCAATGTGTAGTAGGCAGTATTGACGCAAAAAAAGTTAACGGGAAATATGAATGTTTTAGCCATAGCGGTACAAAATCGACAGGAAAAGAAGTTGTTGAGTGGGCGAAATATTTAGAAAGCTTAGGGGCGGGGGAAATTTTAATTACATCCATTGAAAAAGACGGAACAATGGAAGGTTATGATTTGGAATTAATCAAAAAAGTTACTGAGGCCGTTAAGATCCCAGTGATAGCATCGGGCGGTGCGGGTAATTACGAAGATATGTATAACGCATTAGATAAAGCTAAAGCGTCTGCCGTGGCAGCAGCCAGTATATTCCACTTCACGCAACAAACGCCATTGGAAGCCAAAAGATATCTTTCATCAAAAGGGATTGCCGTACGTAAAGGATAAAATATATAATTTGACTATAAATACAATTTTGGTTACTATTTATATAAGTTGAGTTTAAAAGATTAGAGAAAAGAGGGTTTTGTGAAAAATAAAACAGAAGTTAATAAATGTACTTATGAACTTGATACAGAAGATAGAATTTTAGAATATGATGCAAAAAGAGCGTTTGGCTGGGAAAAAGAATATAAAATTTATCGTGATGCTTGGCACAATAACCCAAAAAATCTTGATGCAGGCATGTATCCGCTAAATGTAGATTTAGAAATGACTGCTATATGTAATTTGAAATGTCCTATGTGCTTTTTGCAATCTCCAAATATGGAAGAAATTAAGGGCGAAAGATTAATTAATCCGGATTTATTTAAAAAAATTGTTGATGAAATGGCAGAAGCGAATATTCCTGCACTAAGGCTTAACTTCAGGGGCGAACCTACATTACATCCTAATTTTATAGAGCTTATTAAATATGCGAAAGAAAAAGGAATCAAAGAAATTTGCATGAATACAAATGGAAGCAAATTAAATCCTGAATTTTTTGAACAGATGGCTCCTTATCTTGACTGGATAGTCGTTTCAATTGATGGACTTGACGAAACGTACGAAAAAATCAGAAAACCCATAAAATTCAATTCTTTGTTAGAAAATCTATCCAAAACTATTGAGATTAAGAAAAAATTAAACTTAAAACGTCCGGTTATAAAAGCTCAAACAATTTGGACGGCAATAGAGCATGACCCCGAGGCATATTATAATAGATTGGCTCCGCATGTTGATTTAGTTGGCTATAGCCCCACTTATAATTATGATGAAGCTTATGGAACTTATGACTCTTCTTTGTATGAAAATAAAGAAGAATTCGCATGCCCGACATTATATCAAAGACTTTTAATCTTATCTAACGGGAAATCTGTATTATGCTGTACAGATTCAAATTCTAAATGTATAGTCGGAGACGCAAATACCCAAACAATAAAAGAAATATGGAATGGTAAAGTCCTTTCCAATATAAGAAAGTTGCACGAGAATGGTAATTATGACCAAGTCGCTCTTTGTAAAACTTGTTGTAATTCCAGAAAAATGGAAGACTTAAAGACAATCTCCATAAATAATAGAAATGTAACAATTAAAAATTATAAAGAATAATCCGCAATGCCAGACTGCAGATTATTCTAATTTATTTTAGTAATTATATATAAAGCGGGGTTTTGTATTACCGTATTCATTACGAATATCCTTAACGTAAAGCGAATATTTGTCTCCCGTTTCAATTAATTCGAGTCTCTTTTCGATTTCTTTAAGATACAATTTGTCGTCTCTGAAGTTTTTATTTTTGACAATAACAAACGTCGGTCCGCCTTTATATTCTAGAAGTCTATCAAGTTCCTTAAAGTCAGGATTTGTTACAAAATTCACTTTATCTTGATATTCAATCATCACACTGGGTTTGACCGCAAAATCAAAAGGAATCAATTGAGAGCTATTATTTGGTCTTATGCTTATCAATGAATATTTTACGAGTTCATTCTCTCCTGTAGCATATACGAAATTAAAAATTTGAGATACTGACAACGACACAATAAAAATCATCGTGAGAATATAGGCTGAGAAGATTGACAATGCTCTTTTAGTGTTTAACCTTAAAACCATCAATATAGATAATAAATAAAGTGTTACGATTGTTATTTGTTTAAAAGGGTCCATTGCATATTGCAAATCAGAAGGTAAAAAATAATAAGCGATAGATGCTCCCATTGCTGCTAAAATAAAAATAGTCGCAAATGTTTGAGTTGCAATTGAAATAGCATTTTTGTGTTCGTTTTTTTCATCGCTAATCCACCAATAATAACCTGTTAGCAGGGCTGCGGCAGGGAACAGAGGTAGAATATAAGTCGGCAATTTTGTGCTGGAAGTACTAAACACCAAGAATATTACCAAAAAGTATATTGAAGTAAATAAAATTAATTTTTGTTCATTTGTCGTAACCTCAAGTAACGCCAATGTTTTTTCTTTTATTTTGCCTTCAGTGGTTTTAAATTTTTCTGCCAATTTTTTACATCCATCGATTAAAAATGCTATAAATGAAAACGTCCAAGGCAAAAATCCAAGTAAAAATACAGGGACAAAATACAGAAATGGTCTTTCTCTTCCGAGGCTTTCAGAACCCATCAAGCGACCAAAATGGTGAAGTAAAAAATATTCTTTAATGAATTGGTATCCATATTCTTTATACATTGCCAAATGCCAAGGCATTGCGATTAATAAAAATATAATAATACCGGGCAAAATATTTACCGGTTTAAAAATATCTTTTACCGTTTTCGTAATGAGATTATAGATAAAAATAATTGTAATAGGTATTGCCAGCGCCAGAATACCTTTTGCCAAAAACCCTAAGCCGACAAACGTATAAAAAAGCCACCAGTATATTTTTTTATTTTTGTCTTCACAGAAATGGGTCAAGAAAGCTAAATAAATTGCACTTGTCATAAAAACGGTTAAAACCATATCAATTATCGCCACATGTGACAAGAGTAGGAAAAATACGCTAGACAGTAGTATTAGTGCGCTAATTATACCAAACTTTCTTGATATAATTCTTTTACCGATATAATAAGTAAAAAATACGATGAACGCTGAAAGTAATGCGATTGGTAATCTTACCGCCAATGTGCTAAATTCTCCGAAGATTTTTATAGACAAACCCACAATCCAAAAATACAAAGGAGGTTTTTCCAGAAAAGGCACCGCATTAAGCTTTAAGGAATTCCAATCAAGTGAATGGATTAAATCCCTCGCCATAACTGCGTATCTCGTTTCATCAACATCCATTAGAGGATAGAAATTCAACCCAACGAAAAGAAAAATGACGCAAGCGACTGCTAAAAGAGATAAACAGAATATTTCAGGATGGGCGTTAATCATTTTTAAACCTTTGTCTTTAAGCGACGCAGCAAAACCATCTTCTATATTTGTAGAAAATTTTTGTAAAATCTTTTTCATAAATACTCCTTTTAAGCTCACTATTTTTTTTTCTATGTTACCATTTAATTAGGTATAGCTTATCACATTAAGGATGTTTTTGCAAGATTATGAAGTTTTTATTTAAATTAAATTTTACGATGATAGCGTTTATTTTTATGCTTATGCAGTGTGTTTATGCAACAGAAGTAAAATTCGTTCAAATTACGGACTCACATTTTTCGGCTGTCGGCAAGGATTATTCTCAAAGAGAGGTGGCAAAATCTGAGGGGGTGCTGGAAAAAACAATCAAGGATATAAATTCCGTTTCAGGAGTTGATTTTGTGGTTTTTACCGGTGATAATGTCGACACTGCAAATGTATCTGATTTGAAAACATTTTTAACGATTGCAAACCAACTTTCAGTTCCATATTATGTTGTAATCGGAAATCACGAGGTTTTTAAATCTCAAAATTTAGATAAAAAAGAATATATGAAAACAGTTCGCAAATATTCAAAAAATTGTAGACCTCGAAGTGCAAACTATGTTTTTAAAGAAAAAGGGTTAACGTTTATAGTTGTTGACGGTGCAAAAGAAATTATCCCCGGACCTGCCGGATATTATAAAAAAGATTCTTTAACTTGGTTTGATAAAAAATTAACAAAATATCAGGACGAAAAAGTCGTTGTCTTTCAGCATTTTCCGATAGTCGCACCTTATTATAATCGTACTCATACAACTTATAATGTCAAAGATTATGAGACAGTATTGAAAAAGCATACGAATGTTATCGCGATTTTTTCGGGGCACTACCATGCTAACGGAGAAACAAATAAAGACGGAATTTATCATGTGAGTACCCCCGCATTAATTGAACAACCTCACAATTATAAAATAGTTGAAATTTCTATAAAAAATAAAAAAGACTATCAAATTTATACTCAACTAAGGCATGCTGAATGAATGTCGCAAAAAGCCTCTTTTCTATGGCTGAGCAGTTATTCTTAAATTTGGTACTTATTTTTCTCAAAAAACATTATGTTTATTAACGAAAATATCATGACAATTATTAACAGCACAACCGCCATTGCCGATGCGTAGCCTAAATCCAAGTTCTCAAACGCGCGTTCATAAATATAATAAACAATCGTTTTACTTGAACTCAATGGTCCTCCCTTTGTCATAACATAAATTTCTGCAAAAACTTTCATCTCAGAAATTGCGCTGATTGTCGAAACAAGTGCAATGGTGGGCATTATGTGAGGGATTGTTACCGTCAAGTGTTTTTTTAATGGTGTTGCGCCGTCAATATCGCACGCTTCATAAAGCTCTTTAGGCACACTCATCAACGCCGCAAGATAAATCATCATATAATAGCCGATTCCTTTCCAAATCGTTACCACTATTACGGAAATCAATGCAAATCTTGTATCGGTGAGCCATCCTATGGGTGCAAAACCTAAACTGCCTATTACATAATTTAAAATCCCCTGCTCCGCGTACAACCATTTGAAAGCAATTGCAGCGACGACAATTGACACAATTACGGGGAGATAAATCAAAATTTTGTATAAAGTCATTCCTCTCATTTTTTGGTTAATCAAAATCGCCAAAAATAAAGGAATAATTGCCAAAATCGGCACTGCGATAAATAAATACACAAAAGTATTGAATAAAACCTTATAAAAAATCGGAGCCTGCATCAATTTTATGTAATTTTGAAGCCCTACATAAGTCGGATGATAAATGCTCGTCGAATAGTCTTGAAAGCTTAATATAATTGTTTGAAAAAACGGGATGAAAAAAAACACCAATAAAATCAATCCCGCCGGAATTAAAAATAAATATGGAACATAACTTTTGTAATATTTGAACATTGTTGAGGTCTCTTATTTTGTGCTCGTTTTCCTTTATTATCGCACTTTTTATCCTCTATTTTGTCATCTGTTTATTGGAGATTTCTTTTGAGCGTAATTTTCTGTGATAAGTTATTGCAAATCTGTGTGCTTCATCTCTTATCCGTTGGAATAAAAATAAGGCAGAAGAATTTTTAGGCAACATTACCGGTTCAGATTTTCGTGGTAAGAAAATTTCTTCCTCTCGCTTCGCTAAGCTGACAAAATCAATCCCTAAGTCAGGGTTTGGGATTGCCGCGTCGTTCGCTTCGCTCACTCCTCGCAATGACGTATCAGAAAGCTCTTTGACAATCTGCATAACGCTCGACAACTGTCCCTTGCCTCCGTCGATTATTATTAAATCCGGTTTTTCCCAATTCGCTTCGCCTAATCGTTTTAACCTGCGGGTCAAAACCTCTTTCATTGAAAGAAAGTCATCAGGCTTGCCTTCGGCAAGCCGAATTCTAAACTTTTTGTAGGCAGATTTTTTACTCAAACCGTTAACAAAGGTCACCATTGAAGCAACCGTATTTGTTCCTTGAATATGAGAAATATCGTAACATTCTATTCGGTGTGGAAAATTATTCAGTTTTAATTTTTCTGCCAAAAACGCCCCGATTTCGTTAAAATCATCGCGGATTTTGGACATTTTCTCCAGTTTTGCGTTATTTAAAACAACGGTTGCATTTTTATCCGCCAATGCCTGCAACTCCTCGCCCTGTTTACCTTTTGCGTAATTAATCCTGATTTTTTTCTTGGATAAAATCTCCAACCACTCCTGATAAACTTCTTTGTCTCCCAACGCTTCCAGCTCGCGAGAAACAATTTTGTCGGGGAATTCGAGCGAAAGATTGCTGTAATATTCTTTAAAAAATGTTTCGAAAAACTCTACCCTATCAGCATCTTCGACAAAATAGGTAAAATCTTTTTTGTCAATCAATCTTCCTTCTCGAATCATCAAGATTACAATCGCAAAAACTCCTTCATCTGCTCTCAAGGAGATTACATCCTCGTTCAACTTGGTATTTTCATACACAACCTTCTGCCGCTCAAGGGTTTTCTTCAAATCGACATAACTGTCTCTAAGTCTTGCCGCTTTTTCATATTGTTGAGATTTGGAATATTCTTGAATTTGGGTTAGCAAATATTTCAAAAGCTCGCTTTGTTTTCCCTGTAAAAAAAGCTCGACTTTTTCGATAAGTTTTTTATATTCTTCGGATGAAACAAGCCCCTGACAAGGTGCAAGGCAGCGACCTATCTGATAATAAAGACAAGGTCTTGTTTTGAATTTCGGGGTTTTACATTGCTTTAGCGGGAAAATCTTCTTTAAAAAATCCAATGTCGAATACATCGCTCTGACATCCGTGTAAGGTCCGTAATATCGACCTTTTTCGAGATTTTTGTTCTTTTTTCTTGTTACCACAATCCTCGGAAAATCTTCGTTGGTCACCAAAAAATAAGGGTATTTTTTATCGTCTTTCAGCAAAATATTGTATTTTGGCTGGTGTTTTTTTATTAAGTGAGATTCAAGAATTAACGCTTCAACCTCGGAATTTGTAATAATATATTCTAAATTTTCAATCTGTGGTACAAGCACATTTAATTTTGCACTGCCATGGTTTTTATTGAAATAACTTTTTACCCTATTTTTTAGGTTTTTAGCCTTACCGACATAAATTATTTCGCCGTTTATATCGTGGTACAAATAGCACCCCGATAAGCTCGGAAGAAGTTTTAGTTTTTCGCTTAAATTCTTATTCATTAATTTGAATTATATCATGTTTTGCAATATTTTTAGCAGAAATTTGACCACATTTAAGTTCTATAACATACGAAGAATTGAAATGAATCGGCAAAATTCGCCAAGGTTTTACATTTTCATACAAAGCGATAATTTCATCATTTGTTCCCACAAATAAAACGTCAATTGAAAACTGCATAAAAAACGTATGAATAGAATTACAAGGCTTAATCATTAATCCCTCAGATTTCGAAATCATCTTTTGGGGTATAAGCCCCAATGTCCTAGTAATAAAGGATTTTGCGAGTTTTACGTCATCCGCTATTAAATTATTTTGTGTAGAATTGTAAATTTTCATGTGCTTACTCACTTTAAATTTGCTAAAACATTTGCTATAATATAAAACGTATATCATAAGTATATTATCATAAAAGGAAGGCATCATGATTCTTGAGTATAAAGTAAACGAAATGCATGTTCAAGCCGCTTGGCTGAAAACTCTTTATGATTTAATAGACGAATTAAATTGCAAGTGCAAAACTTATATTGAAGAATCTTACAATCAAACTTATAAACATTTTTCTCGTATGCGGATAATAGAAGTATACGGCTCTGATACAATGTTAGGTTGGCTAAAATTACGTATGGAACGATATTTGTATTTTATTTCAACACACGAATCTAAAAATATTTATTCAGAAATGCACGAGGCTGCCGAGTAGGGCTATAAGGGGAATGTTTTGAGCTTTGCACAGTCTCTTTACTCTTCACCGTTTACCGTTTACCCGTTCTAAAACTGCGTACTCAATTCAAAAGGTGTTTGTGCAACTGTCAAAGTTTCTTCGTCAATAATTCCACGCTTTAATTCTGTGAAAGAAGCGTTTTTTGAGTTGAACATTTTTTTCAAATATGCGTAAGAAATTTTGGGATCGCACTTGTCTCCGCAGGTAAATAAATCTACAGCAGCATAACCTAATTCGGGCCATGTATGTATTGCAAGATGACTTTCAGCTATAATAACAACTCCGCTCACTCCGTAAGGGTTAAACATATGAAAACATTTCTGAACAATAGTTGCACCACATTCCAGCGCGGCTTCTATCATCAATTTTTCAACTAGTGAAACGTTGTTTAAGATATTTGGGTCGCATTCAAAAAATTCAGCTAAAACGTGTTGACCCAAATGTACTTGTTGTTTTCCGTTTTTGCTCATACTGGTAAAAGGTGAAGTTATTTCCAATTCATGTGCCTCCTTATGGTGTGTGCGTACAAACCTAATTTTTAGTGACAATTTAAATATTACAATAAAAAACAAAAAAAAAGTAATTATTGCTCTATTTTTAAAAAAATCTTTATAATTTTTAACAAGAATATACCCCAAAACGAGCTATATTAGCTCGTTTAAATAATGTATTTTGTTAACTTTTATTAATCTTTATTAATTTACAATTTTATCATTTTATTATAAAATCGGGTTATGAATAAAATTTTGGTTATAGATGATGAACAAGCCATAAACGAATTGATTAAAATAAACCTTGAGCTGGTCGGCTACAGGGTAATTCAGGCATTAGACGGCATAAAAGGCTTTGCTCTGGCGAAGCAGGAGCTGCCTAACGCAATTATTTTGGATGTTATGATGCCCGAGGTTGACGGTTATACGGTTGCACAAAGAATCAGGCAAAACCCTTTGACAAAAAATATTCCTATCCTGATGTTGACCGCACTTTCTCAACTCAAGGACAAGGTTAGAGGTTTCGATATAGGTATAGATGATTATCTGGTCAAACCGTTTGAGATGGAGGAATTAAAGGTTCGGATAAGGGCTATTTTGAAACGTTCAAATCAAATCCCCGAATCTGTTGCGATTAAAGAACTTCTTAGCGTAAAAGAGATTACGCTTTTGCCTGAAACTTATTCGGTAAAAATCAACGAAAGTATGGCAAAATTAACTCCGATTGAGTTTGAGATTTTTAACTTGCTGTTCCAAAATCACGGTAATATGGTTTCATCCGCAAAATTATTAAACGATATTTGGGGATATTCACCTGACGATGAAATCGAAACAATTCGGGTTCATATCAGACATTTAAGAACAAAAATCGAAAAAATCTCTAACGGCAAAAAATATATCCAAACGATTTATGGCGGGGGATATAAACTTGAACTTTAAAATGTGGATAGCGAATATAATACGGGGAAGTTCAAAACTCTCAAATATTGGTTTGCTAACCCAACGGCAATAAATCAATTATGCTTTTATCGCAACTCGGTATTAGTGTTTAACCATGGTTCTTGCGAAAAGTCCATGAAATTTTGATATAGCTGGATAGAATACATCACAAAAGGCTAGAAGTCAGTAAAATAGATGCCCTAGTCCTCCTCGCCCCTTGAGGGAAATTCTTGGGGAGGGGTGAAACACGCATGCTTCCACGCGAAACCCCTCACCCGACTTTCTAACACTCGCGGGCTTCCGCTCGTGCGGAAAGTCGCCCTCTCCCTCAAGGGGAGAGGGGTAGAACGCTTGTTGTGTCTGGCTTTTAGCTTTGTATATAGGCTGACATTTAATCATATTAGTATTTCACGCATTTTTCGGAAGAACCGTTAACCATTTAATGCTTGATTTTTAGTATTTATATTATACAGTTGTAATCATGCACGAACAAAAAACATCAATAAAAAATATAATACAGGCAATGGGATTGGTATTTGGAGATATCGGAACAAGCCCGATTTATACCTTTACCGTAATATTTTTGACTACAAAAGTAACGGCAACAAACGTTGTCGGAGTTTTGTCTTTAATCATCTGGACACTTTTGTTGATTGTAACCGCACAGTACACTTGGCTTGCAATGAGTTTAAGCAAAAGAGGCGAAGGTGGAACAATCGTACTCAATGAGATTTTAAGAAAACTTTTAAAAAATTCTCGTCCGATAGTTTTTTTCTCGTTTCTTACATATTTGGGGATTTCACTTTTAATCGGCGATAGCGTTATAACCCCTTCGATAAGTATCTTGTCCGCGGTTGAAGGGTTGAGATTAATTCATCCTTTACATAATATTCCACAAGCTTTGATTTTGGTGATTACGTTAGTAATTGCCATTTCTCTTTTTGCAATCCAAAAGAAAGGGATAGAAAAAATAACTAAGGTTTTTGGTGTAATTATGCTTATATGGTTTTTGGCGTTAGGAACTTCGGGGCTTGCTTCAATTTGGCACCACCCGTTAGTTTTGGGAGCATTTAACCCTCTAAACGGTATCAAATTCGTTGTACACAACGGTTTGGGCGGGTTTTTTGTGTTATCTGAGGTGTTCCTATGTGCAACAGGTGCCGAAGCCCTTTATGCTGATATGGGGCATCTGGGCAGAAAGCCTATTACCGGTGCTTGGGGGTTTGTACTTTGCGTATTAATACTTAATTATTTAGGACAGGGTTCATTTTTAATCAGACATCCGGAAGAAACTAATATTCTTTTTTCAATGGTTTTGTCTCAGGCTAAGATTTTATATATTCCGTTTTTATTGGTAAGTATTCTGGCAACAATTATAGCTTCTCAGGCGATGATTAGCGGGCTTTTTGCAGTTATTTATCAGGGGATAAACACAAGAATTTTACCTTTGTTTAAGGTATCCTACACTTCCGAAAAAATTAATTCTCAGATTTATATTGCAACAGCAAATTGGTTTTTGTTGTTTTTCGTAGTTTTAGTTATCTTAATATTTAAAGAATCTTCTAAACTTGCGTCTGCCTACGGGTTGGCGGTTAGCGGGACTTTTACGATTACAGCGGTTATGATGGGAACGATTTTCTTTTTAAGAAAAAGATACTTTCATCTGTTGATAACAATCGGGTTATTTTTCGTAGACTTTTCTTACCTAATGGCTACCTGCACAAAAATCCCGACGGGTGCTTACTGGTCGATTATAATTGCATCAATACCTCTTTCGTTGATAATCTTGTACCTCAAAGGGCAGGAAGCTATGTATAAATCGATTGTATTGATGGATAAGGATACATTTTTAGAGCAGTATAAAAAAACTTATTCAAGTGTTAATAAAATCGAAGGTAAAGCGTTGTTTTTTGCGAGAGGGATTGAAAAAGTTCCGCCTTATATTGTTCAAACTCTTTTTACTAATAATATTATTTATACAGAAAATATTTTTATACAAATAAATAAAGCGAGTGAGGCGTTTGGCTTGCACTATGATTTGACTCAGGTGGCAGAAGGTTTGAACATACTGAAAATTGATGTGGGTTATATGGAAGTTTTTAGGCTGGAAAAAGTATTGAAAGCTTTGGATATAGAAGAAAAGGCTATCTTTTACGGGGTAGAAGATATTGAAACGAATAATTTCTTCTGGCATATTTTCTCTATAATCAAAAAAGTTACCCCAACGTTTGTAAGTTTTTACAAGTTGCCGGTTCACAAAATCCATGGTGTAATTACGCAGATAACTTTATAAGATTTATTTAGGTTTATAAACTCCGACAAATTGAATCTTATACCAAGGAATATCTATATTACCGTTTTCATTGCGAATTATAACGCCCCACATATCCTTTATTATTATTTTGCCTGAGTATCTCGCAGTCGGTTCTTTTTTAAGCAGTTTCAATCTAATGTCAACATAATCGTTAAAAACAGGAGAGGCTTCTTCGCGAGTAAAAGTATATAAATTGCCATCTTTTTTGTATTCAACAAACCCGTCACACACTGTTTCAATTCTGCAAGGAATTATTGTTCCTTTTGCGTCTATTATTTCATCCGCAAAAACGAGAGATTGCAGCATAAATAAACAACAAACCGCTAAAATTATCTTTTTCATAAAGTATCCTTAATTAATTAACAGTGATATTGTACCTTAAATTTTACAAAATATCTATAGGGTCAACATCAATCGTAAGCTTAATATCTTTTGGCATGGTAATTTGGTTTATAAATTTTGAGATGAACGCATGTCCTTTTTCTTCCAGCTTATTTTTAATAATAATTTGAAAACGATGCATGCCCTTAATTTTTTCAATGACGCAAGTCGATGGACCAAGCACGATTAGTCGTTCTGAAATTCCCTGTTTATCTATAATTGTGTTCAGTCTCATTGTTATTTCCTGCGCGGATTTTTCTGCTCTAAAATTATTTTCTGAGCTTAAAATTATCCTAACAACCTGACTGAAAGGCGGATAATCAAATTCTTCTCTCGATTGGATTTCTGTTTGATAAAAATCGCCGTAATTTTGTTGTTTCGCGCTTTCAAGCGCATAAAAATCGGGGTTGTAAGTCTGAAAAATAACGCTGCCAGAAAATTCTCCTCTGCCCGAGCGTCCCGCAACTTGGGTTAAAAGTTGAAACCCTCTTTCTGACGCTCTAAAATCAGGCAAATTAAAACTGGCGTCCGCCGCAATTACCCCGACAAGTGTAACATTAGGGTTATCAAGCCCTTTTGCAATCATCTGGGTTCCAATTAGAATATCAATTTCACCCTGCTGAAATTTGTCTAAAAGGTCAATGTGAGCATTCTTTTTGGTCAAAATATCGCTGTCAATTCTTTCAATCTTTACATCTTTGAACAATTCTTTTATCAAAATTTCGATTTTTTGTGTACCTGCACCCGAATTTCTTAACGCATCACTTCCGCATTTTAAACAAGTTTCGGGAAACGATTTTGTTCTGTTGCAATAGTGGCATTTCAAAGTTGCACTTTCACTGTGCCAAATCATAGGGATAGAGCAGTCTTCACATTCGATTACATCGCCACATGCCTGACATTGAGTGTATGTCGAAAATCCCCTGCGATTTATCAGCAAAATCACCTGCTGACCTTTTTCCAATGTTTCTTCAATAGCTTTTTGCAGTTGAACAGAAATTATCCCGCGATAAGCCTGTTTTGAGTTATTTTGCATATTTATTACTGAAGTTTTTGCCACAGGAACATTATTAAATCTGTTTGGAAGTTCAAACAAATTTTTTGAATTAACAGCTCGGTAATAAGTTGCGACATCAGGAGTTGCACTTCCTAAAAGAAGCGGACAATTGTGGAATTGAGCCAATTTTTGCGCAACGGTTCTTGCATCGTATCTTGGGTTCGGATTGGTCTGCTTGTAGGCGTTTTCGTGTTCTTCATCAATGATTATAAGTCCGATATTTTTTAACGGTGCAAACACTGCAGAGCGGGCTCCTGCAAGAATTTTTATCTCATCTTTGTATAATTTTTGCCAAACATCATATCTTTCGCCCTCTGAAATACTGCTGTGCCAAATTGCAACGTCTTTTGTGCCGAATTTCTTTGCCAAACGTTTTGTAAGCTGGGATGCCAAAGCGATTTCAGGTGCCAAAAATAAAATATTTTTACCCGACTTAATTGTGTCATCAATCAGCTTAAAATAGACTTCGGTCTTACCCGACGCGGTTACACCGTGTAAGAGTGAGGGGTGAGAGGTGAGAGGTGAGGAGTTTTGCGGGTCTTGTTCATCTTTTTCCTTTTTCCTTTTTACTTTTTCCCTTATTTCCAAATAAATTTTTTCTTGATCGCCGGAAAGCTCGTACAAATCTTCCTTTTCAATTATATGTAAGTTTTCAAGCGGGTTTCTGTAAATTTCTTCGTCTAAAACCCTTACACAACCTAACGCTTCAAGCTTATTAATCGTCGCTCGCGTTGTCTTTGCCTGTTTCTCAAACTCGATTAGGGGCATCTTACCCTGTTTTTGGAGAATTTCGAGGATTTCAAGCTGACGTTTCTTTGCGCCCTCAAAAGACAAAAATTCCACCGATTTTTCGGTTTTTGCGTTTTTATCAATTAATTTTAAAGGAATTGCCATGTTTAAAACTGTCACAAAATCTGAACAATAGTAATTCGCCACCCATTCGAGCAATTTCAAATATTCAAGTGTAAAAAGCGGAGTTTCGTCTAAGATTTTATTTATTTTTTTCGCTTTGATTTCAGCCGCCAAATAATTAGAAAACCCTACCACAAAAGCATTAATCAGCCCTTGTCTTCCGAATGGGACTGAAATTGCCTGACCTATTTGGATTTTCGCTTTCATTTCATCAGGGATTATGTAGCTGAAAGTTTTTACGCCAAGCCCTTTTATGTTAACAAGAGCAAGGGCGTATTTATTCAACACGCCCGAAGTCTGTTCTATTTGCTGATTTTCGTTAAGCTTCTTGCTCATCAACGCTCATAAATTCTTTCATTGCTTCTTCTACCGCATCTTTAAGGATTTCGATATTTTCCGGCGCACAGGTTACTCCTTTTTTCGTCGGAAGCCATGTTGCACCGTCATCTGTCGTGTAAAAAATTCTCAAATCGAGGTAACTTTTTCCCTTATATTCGTTAATCGAAATTTGCAATTGTTCAGTCGCACTTCTTGGGATTGTAGCTATCATTTTTGGTTCTTGTGCCATTGTTTTCTCTCCTGTTTATTTTAAATACAAAAAAATTATAGCACAAAAAGAAGACCACTTCGAGCTCTGTTTAATTTCCTACCAGCATTTTATCTAACATTGCTCTGTAAAACTCTGTGTTAATGTTTAGTTTTTGTCCTATATCCAAGAGAATTAATACAAATTTTTTGTCCGAAGAATTATTCGCTTCAGATTGTTTAGATTGTTTCATATTTTCAATAATATCTCCAAGTTCATGGAATATTTTTGTAAAATAAATATTTTGTGCCTCGGCAATGTCAATATGTAACTCCAATTTTTCGATGTTATCAAAAAGTTCTAATGTTGCCTCCGCTTGTTGAATTTCCAAACTCTGCGCAAGTCGTAAAATGTTTTGAGAAATTTTTTGGCTAAATGTTTTATTAGTCGGTGTTTTATCAATTTCTATCCCAATTTTTTTGGTCTCAAAATTTATATCCATAGCCTGTTGAAGAATATTACTATCCAAAAACCCTTTTGAATTAATGATTAAATCATTAAACTGTTTGCTCAAAGTATATCCCGCCGAGATTTTAAATTCGTCAGGGATGCTAAGCCCCAAGCTTTGCATATGATAAATTGAACTTTTGCCCTCAGTGTACATTTCCTGATACATTTGAGCAAATTTATTCATTTTTCCTTGAAGCATAACTTGAAGAATTTTTCTTCTTTCTTCGATAAAAATATCTTTAAGCGTAAAATACTCACGCCCGAAATATTCGTCCAACGCCCTGATAATCTCTGTTAAAGGATTCAGCATAAAGACTCTGAACAGTTCTTTTTGAATGTTTACATATTCGCCGTCATCACTGAATTCTTTTATTGCACAGTGGAAATCTCCGCCAGAATATTGAACCAGAGCAAACATAACATTGGATTTTTGTAACGTAATTTGAGATTGGATTTCTATGTGTCCCACAACAAATTTTGCCGTTCCTTTTTGAACTTTTTTATAAGAATGTTTTTTAATTTTGTAACAGTAAACATCCTCTTCATCTTCAAGATCTTTATAAAGTGACGATATTGCCCATAAACTCGCCATCTGTTTGATGGTAACAATTGAGGGCTTGACGAATTTTACAAAAATATCTTTTCCTGTCCCAAATTCAGGGAAATTACTTTTTGCTTCAGATAAAAGTTCCAAAAAATGTTTTTCCAAATCTTTTTTGCTGAAAATTTGCGCTAACTGCATTGCACGTGCTGCGTATTTTAAAATTTGAGTGGTTTCAATTCCAGAAATTTCGGAGAAAAACCATCCGCAACTTGTGTACATTAACATCGCCTGACGCTGAATTTCAAGCAGTTCCATTGCTTTAACTTTTTGTTCTTCGGATAAATGAGCGACAAAATTTTCTTTCTGAAAATTTTTAATCGTCAATTCGTTTCTGTCCAAGATTACGTCAATATAATTATTTCTGGCTTTCCAAGGATTTTTCAAATAAGTTTTACCTTCTTTTTCAAAGATTATAACCAATTCGTCTCTCAAGTAATCAAGGGCTTCTCTAAGCGGTTTACGCCATTTTTGGTTCCATCCCGGATGCCCGCCTGTTGAGCACCCGCAGTCTTCTTTCCATCTGCCTACCCCATGGAAACAACTCCAAGAAGATGACTGTTTTATGTCGACTTCCGTCTGACTTGGATGTTTGTCTAAATATTGAGCATAATTAACGAGTGTAAAGCCTTCTTCTTTTGCACGAACTCTCAGAACGTAAGAAAGAGCCATGTCTCCGAATTTGGTATGATGACCGTAGCTTTCGCCGTCTGTTGCAATATTTATAAGTTGTGTATAATTTCTGTTGTCAGAAATCCCTTCTTTTAATCTTCGGATAAATTTGTTTCCGTCTTTTAAAATTTCGTCAAATGCAACGGATTTTGAAATCGCGCCGTCATAAAAAAATAAATCTATATATTTTTCCGGCGCAGATTTGATATAATACCGATAAGCTCTTGCAGGGTCGATATTCCCCCAACTCACGTCAGTCCACTCTTTATCGCCGATTTTTCTGAATTTTAAAGCCTGATAAGGCGATAAAATTGTGTATTTAATGCCGTTTTCAACCAGAATTTCAAGCGTTTCATCATCCACAGCGGTTTCAGCAAGCCACATCCCCTCGGGTTGTCGTCCAAACCTCGTTTCAAAATCTCTTATTCCCCATATAACCTGCGTTTGTTTATCTTTTTTGTTAGCCAAAGGCATTATCATGTGGTTATAAACTTGCGCTATCGCGTTTCCATGCCCGTCATGTTCTTGAACGCTTTCGATATCTGCTTTTATAATCCGCTCATATGCTAAAGGGGCGTATTCTTCCATCCATGAAAGCAAAGTAGGTCCAAAATTAAAACTCATAGAAGTATAATTGTTCACCACTTCCAAAATTTTATTTCGGTTGTCAACGATTTTTGAAACAGAATTGGGATTATAACATTCCCCGTTTATTCTTTCATTCCAATCGTGAAAAGGCGAAGCACTATCTTGTAATTCAATAGATTCAAGCCATGGGTTTTCTCTGGGCGGTTGGTAAAAATGCCCGTGTATTGTTAAAAAAACTTCTTTTTGACTCATTCCTAAACTCCAAAAACTTAGCGCTCATCATTATTTTACACTATAGTTTTAAAAATTACCTCTATTTTTTGGGTGAATTTTCTTCTTTTGGTTGTTGATTTAGTACAGTGAATTTCTCTACACTAATCCAAGCATCGCCAAGCGCATCAGAAAAAACGATCCCGCTGTATTCGATTTCATCACCTGTTTTTAAATCAATATATTTTTCGGCTACGTCCCTTTCAAGAAAATTTTTCATTTCGGAGAGAGGAACCGTATGATTTATAACATCGTCTCTTTTAATCAAAAAAGTAATATATTTATCGGAACTTCTGTAAGCAGGCTTGTAATCCAATCCTAAGGTAGAAAATTTATCGAATTTTGCTCTGATTGTAACACGTTTATTCAAGTATTTTGTCGGATGTAGAACTATATCAAGCGAATTTGCCGGTTGATAAACTTTTTCAGGTGCGCTCACGGCTGTTTTTTGAATAGCAGCAGGTGTTTTCAGCGGAGTTTTTACCACCGCATTTGTGCTTAATCCAAAACTTACGGAGATTGTGATTAACAGTAACGCTAATTTCATTTTATTCTTAATATTGTTCATATTTGCCTCTTTTCTTTTTCTTTAGTTTATATTGTAGCACAAGAAAACCAAAAAGTTATTGTCAAGCTTTCTAGTCTTTTGGGCCAAATAAAAAAGCCACTCTAAAATCTTGAATTAAAGAAATTAGTTAAAATAATCGGGATAAATTTCGCTGGAAGCGCGCTAAAATCAAATACGAATTCATTTATTCCGATTTTTATCAGGTTGTCCACTTCGTCAAATCTCTCGAGGATTTTATCTTCAAACATGTGCATTCTGCAAAACCCGTCGACGGTAAACGGGAAAATTTTCTTTAACGAAGGGTCTTTTAGGGCATATTCACCCTTGTGACATGGAGCTTTGCAGGATAATCTTGAGATAATGGCAGAATCGTTGTTTAATGGGCAAAGCCCGAGGCTTGGCACTCTTACGCTCCCTGCAATTGTATATTTTTTAGTTTCTATAGTATTTTTTATCTTTTTAATCGTTTCTTCCACATTGCGAAATGTCGTAAAATCAACAGTGTTAATAGGGTGAAGATTATTGAGACAATTAATCGACATACTGTTTAAAAGATTTATCCCTTGACCGAGTTCAATTGGTATTTTACTGAGTTCGGGGTCATTTATTACCGCCCAAAAATAACCGATATTGTTTATAATCAAAGAATTTGGTACAGGTTCTTCTAAGCAAAGATTTTTTACGTATTCGTAAACCCTGTCAAAATCCCTTTCAATAAGAATTCTTGGGGTTGAAAGTTGGAGTTTGATGTTTTGGTCGTAACAAAACTTTTTAACATCTTTAATTATTTCATTAAAACTGCTTTTTGCTAAATCTACAGTAGAGAGAATTTCCCCGTATTCTATTGAATTTATAGGGTTAAATCCGAGTTTTTGGATAAATTTCTTAATCGGCTTGAATTGCTCTAGGCTTGAAAGTCTTAGATTTAGTTTAAAATTTTCTTCTTTTTTATAGTCTATATCTTTTTTAAATCGAGTTTTTTTAATCTCCCAATCGAATTTTTGAATATTTCTGCTGAATTTAAAATCTTTTCCCTGAGCGCTGAGCATCTCGCCTGAAAAATGGTTTGTTTTGTAAACACTTTTTCTTAGATGCTTAAATGGAAGTTTTTGATTTTTGAACATTTTAGGTTTTTCGAGGATTTTTTCTACAAGTTGAATTCCTTCCAAAATTTCCTCGGAAGAATTAAATTTACCTTTGATAACGACACTGTCAATCGCTTTGAGTTTTTTAATCTCCTCCGCACACCAAGGAAGATTGTCGGAATCGATTGCAAGTGGCAGATTTGTGTATTTTTTGATTTTGGCAATGTTTTTCAGATAAACTTCTTCGGTTATAATTACTTCATCCACCTTGTGAAAAGTGTTTACAAAATCAATCCCCGAAAGGTTATGGATGTCAAAATATGAGTCGATTATTATTCGAAAAGGAAGCGAGAAAATTTTTATTGCCTCTAAAATAGCAAAATTATTTATAAAAATACCGTCTATTTTTGTGGTTTTAAGAAATTTTATCATTTTTTTTATTTCAGTTAAATCCTCTTCTGAAATATCATGTTTAAAGTTTATATAAATCTTAGAATTATTTTGGTGTGCAGCTTGAATAAAATCATTTATATAGTTGAAATTGTTGTTTAAAAATTTGTTATAATAGACGTAGAAATCCCGACATTTTGTAAATGGGAGAAAGGATTCAATATCCTCAGGTTTTTTTATTGGTGCAACTATTAAAATATCTTTCATGAAGAATATTGTACAATTTTTTCTTAAAAAAAGAAATGTTTTGTTAACAAAAGTAATGCCTTTTGCACAAACATATTAAAAATGTTAAAATGCCAATGAGGTTAGGTTCGTTTATTGTTGACTTAAATTTGAATAAAATACATCAAATAAAGGATACTTTATATAAAGGTCAATTATACAATTAAGCAAAAGAGTTTTCTTCTGGGGGGATATGGAGATGGTTGAAAAACCAGAAAACAACGAAGAAAAGCAACCGGAGGAAAAGAAAAAGCAAAAGTTTATTTTTGCTCAAAATAAGAAAAAAACTTGAAATTAGGATATAAAGAATGGTTAGCGGACAAAAAAAAGATTCAAGAGTTAAGAAAAAGGGAAAGCTTGGTTTTGCAAAAAATAAAAAACAAGCTGCCTTGGCACTGGCTATTTTGGTACTTTTTTTTGCAAATTCTATTTATATGGGTGTTAAATATTTGATGGAAAAAAATGCTCAACAAAACTCTACACAGGCGAATAATACAATTGGACAACAGCAGCAAAATCTTGAAAGTTTGACTAATATGTCTCAAGGTGGTGCCGTTGAAGATGGTCAAAATCAAAATTTATCACAAGATGCTAATGATATTTATTCTCAAACCTTGAATTCTAAAGCACAGCAGAACGGACAGAATTTAACAACGTCTCAAGGAACAGATGAAGATATTGAAATTATTGCTAAAAAATCTGCTTCTCCGAAAAGCGAGAAAATGGTTTTAATCACAGTGGCAAGTTCAGGCCGCTCAAATCCATTTTTGCCGGCGAATGAAAATCTGCTTCCTGAATCTTTGTCTTATCTGACTACACCTCCTGAAACACTTCCTAAAGATACAGATACAAGTAAGATTATGACTACAACGATATCAGGTATTTTGTACGATAAATATAGCCCTTCTGCTATAATAAATATAGAGGGAACTGATTATTTGGTCAAAGTTGGTGATATTATAAATCATTACCAAGTTTTATCGATAGATAAAATTCAGGTTATTGTCAAATTGGGACAAAATGTCTATAAAGCTGGAGTTGGCGAGCTTTTATCGCAAACCGGTTTGGAACAAAATAATATTGCAAATTTAGATAAAAATAACGTTGCAAATTTAAACAAAAAATTCGGTGGGAATACTATTCCAATAAATGTTAAGAAAAAAGGTTATTAACCGGGAGCAATCAAATGATAATTAAAAGAATGAAAAAAGTTTTATCAAGTATAGTTTTAGCAATATGCTTGCTTGTTTATACCGCGCCTATCGGTTTATGCATCTCAGGATTTCCGATTATTGATGCTCGGATAAACAAACCTCTTTTGAGGGATACGGCTAAGACTTCGGCACTTAAATTGGAGGGTGATATTTCCATTACAAAGGGAAATCCCAAAATTAATTTGAGCTTAAGGGATTCAGATGTTAAACAAGTTTTGAGAATGTTAGCTGATAAAGCGGGCTTAAATATCATTTTTCATGCGTCGGTAGTTGGTGGTACTTCTACTTCTTCATCAAGTGGTATATCAGGAAGCGTTTCCAGTTCTGGTAGCACAGTAGGAACCATCACCATGGATTTGGTAAATGTACCCTTGAATGATGCATTTAAATTAGTAATGCAGGTAACGGGATTAACTTATTTTATGGATAAAAACACTATGATTGTTACTTCTGCAGAGGCAGCAAAAACCCTTAACATGGCAAAACAGGAAATAAGCGTTATACCTGTAAAATATATAAATGCTTTGCAATTAGCTAATTTTTTAAATAAAAACATTTTTTCTATAAATAAACCGGGGCTTTCCAATGGTAATATAGCAATTGTTAATCCAGGAGAAAATGAAATTTTAATCTTCGGTACTGAAAATGATGCTAAAATGGCAAGAAAAATAGTAGCTCAATTTGATGTTAAGCCAAGAGAGGAATCTTTCGTTGTAAACCATACAACTCCAGCTGAAATGGCTCAGGCAGTATGTCAAACATTAATAGGAAAAGATTTTGGGAGCCCCGGCTCCAGCAGCTCAGGTGGGTCTTCCACAGGAGGTGTCACAAGTACTTCTGGGAGTACTTCAGGAAGTGCTTCCGGAAGCGGCTTAACATTAGGAGGACAAACAATTGCATGCACTGTAGAGACAAGCTTGTCCAGCGACAATCTTGAATCAATGAAAATGAAAAACATGATAATTTCATACTTCCCTCAAAGAGGAATTCTCAATGTTATTGGAGGTTCAATTCAACAATTAGAAATGATTAGAGATTTTATTGTGAAAAACGATAAAAAACAGCCTCAAGCTTATTTAGAACTTTCTATAATAGAATTAAATGAAACGGGTAGTAGGGAATTCGATAACACTTGGCAGGTATGGAGTAAATATTTCTCAGGAACTTTTGATGGAGCATCAACAAAAACAAGCCCTCTGTACCCTCAGTTTCTTTCAGAAGGTCAAGGTTATACTGTTGTAGACTCGGCGGCAAACAAATTCGCTAAATTATATGATGTTGCAACGTTCTCAGGAGTGCCTACTATAACTTATGCGATGAATTATATTATTTCAAATAATAAGGGGCGTGTGCTTGCAAATCCGAGAATTATGATTACGAATGGAGAAACTTCTACAATAGATTTATCATCGGATTATGTAAAATCAGTAACCTCGCAAGTTCTCGCAACTGGCGGTATGGCAGGGGCGACTCAAAAAACTTATGAAATTGGTAGTGATGAAGGTATAAAGGTATCAATTGTTCCTTTTATAAGTCCTGATGGTTATGTAACTTTGAATATTAATCCGACCTACTCAACAATAAAGGAAAAAGTTTATGCGCCGAGTACTACGGGTACCGGTACGGATTTGGCTGCAACGTTATTGCAAAGAAGAAATTTGGATTTAAAAAATGTTAGGATAAAGGATGGTGAAACTCTTGTAATTGGCGGAATGATGAGGGAAAATGAAACAAAAACTGTGTCCAAAATTCCTGTTTTAGGAGATCTTCCGGGTGCTGGGGTTTTCTTTAGAAATTCTGTTTCCTCAAAAGAAAAACAAGAACTCGTTATAATGATTACTCCTAAAATTATCAAGGATTCAGAAGATTTAGTTAAAAATACGGATGTGACTTTATAGAAATGAATGATGTTTTAAATAAATTAAAAAATAGTATTAATAAAGATTTAATTCTTAAATTTGATGAACATTTATTGGAACAAATGAAGTTTGTTCCAATAAATGTTCATCAAAACTTTGCATATATTGCGATTAGTTCTTTTACGAATAAAGAAGAAATTGCATCATTGTTAAAAGCGAACAATTTGGATTCAAAATTCATTCAAATTTCAGAAGTAGAAATAGAAGAGCTTTTTAATTATGTTTCTACTAATTTTTTCTCAAAAAAAGGACCCAAGGCTATAATAGCCGAGGCAGAAGACAAAGTTGCAGAAAATAGCGGGCATCATTCTGAAAGCAAAGAGGATTTAGCAGAACCTAAGAAAAAACTCGGTGAACTTTTGTTAACGGAAGGTTATATTGACCAAGCTCAATTAATTCAAGCCCTCTCTGAAAGTAAAAAACAAGGGACACCTTTGGGTTCAACGTTGTATAAACTTGGTTTTATCACCTTAACCCAGTTGAAAGAAACACTGCAAAAGCAGCAAGGGTATGACACCGTTAATGTAGAACAATTAAAGATTCAGGACAACATAGTAAACATTTTACCTGAATATTTCATCAAAACAAACAAGGTAATTCCTATTTCCACGGATGGAAGGAATCTTATTGTCGGGATGGTTAATCCTAAGGATATAAAAATTTTAAAAGATATCGTGTATCTTACAGGTCAAAAACCAAGGGCATTGTTGATTACTTATTATGAGTTTCAAAATTTTATTGATTCAGTTTATACTCATTCAAAAAAAGAAACCAAAGAAATTATCCAACAAATAGAAGATGAGACGCTTGAAATAGAAATTGAAGAGTCTCTTTGGGAACAAGTGGAAAGGGAATTGCAGGATCATAGCGGTTCTGTTGCGAAATTTGTTAACAAAATTATTACAGATGCCATAGATACCAAAGTAAGTGATATCCATATAGAACCCAGACTGGTAAATTATGTCGTCAGGTATCGTAAAGATGGAATTTTAAGCCGTATTGTTGATATTCCTCCAAAAGTAGAGCAAGCCGTTTTAACCAGATTCAAGGTTTTGTCAAGAATGAACATAGCAGAACATAGACGTCCACAAGACGGGACATTTTCAATTAAGTACAGAAATAATGCTTATGATTTCAGAATAAATTCTTTGCCTGTGGGGGGCAAAGAGAAAATGGTAATAAGAATTTTGGCTCCTGCAGTAAGCTTAAGTGCTGCGGATAGAAAAATTAACTTAATTGGTGGAACAGTTGAAGATATTGAAAAAATAACGAAAATGATATCATGTCCTAATGGTATAATTTTAACATCCGGTCCGACAGGTTCGGGGAAAACTACTACTTTATATTCTGTTTTAAAGACTTTAAATGAGGAGGATGTTAACATAACGACAATTGAAGACCCTGTGGAAATAAAACTTGAGGGGATTAATCAATCTCAAGTTAATTCAAAGGCAGGAATTACATTCGCATCTTGTATGAGAGCTATTTTAAGACAGGATCCTGATATTATACTGGTAGGTGAAATAAGAGATTATGAAACATTAGAGGTTGCCATTTCAGCGGCATTAACCGGGCACTTGGTTTTAAGCACAGTTCACACCAATTCTGCCGCAGCAACGGTTACACGTCTAATTGAAATGGGTGCAAAGGATTATTTAGTATCTTCAACTCTTTCAGGTATAATTGCTCAAAGATTGGTGAGAAAGCTTTGTGACGATTGTAAAGAGGAATATTATCTTTCACATGAGGAGGCTAGTAAAATTTTACTTGATGAAGATGAAATCCAAAAAGTTATGAAAACTAAAATTTACCGAAAAAAAGGTTGTCATGAATGTAATCTTAAAGGTTATAAGGGACGACTTGGCGTTTATGAAATTATGCCAATGAATAAAGAAATAAAAAAACTTATTGCAGTTGGAGCTCATGATATTGAGATAGAAGAAGCTGCTATTGCCTGTGGGATGAAAACTCTTAATCAAGCTTGCTTGGGGCATATTTTAAAAGGATTGACCACTGTTGAAGAATTTGTAAGAGTTTTGGGAATAGTTAACGAATAAAGGGGAATCCTGTGGGAATATATAACTATATAGCATTAAAAAATAATAAAGATATTGTTAAAGGTAAGGTTGAGGCAGAGAATCTCAAAGAAGCCCGCGACAATGTACGAAAATTAGGATTTTTACCTACAAAAATATATGAAGAGGCTAAGGCTTCTGTCGAAAATAAAGTTGCGGCTAAAAAAATACAAAAATTGGGGCTTCAAGATAGGATAGAGTTCACATCAACTTTTCAAATTCTTGCTCAATCGGGGATTCCAGTTATTGAATCTTTGGTTTTCATAGAAAATGATGCTGCAAAATTAAAAATAAGATTGGTTGCAAAAGAGCTTAGGAGGCAAATAATGGCTGGTTCAACTTTTGCAGATACAATCGGGAAATATCCTCAAATTTTCGGGCAAATTTATATAGGTCTTGTCAAAGCAGGAGAAGACGCAGGAGAATTAGAAAAGACTTTAGAAAGATTACTGGAATTGTTAAAAAAAGAAGCTGCTATAAAATCCAAAGTTATAGGTACATTAATGTATCCTGCATTTGTAATTATTCTTGCGATGTTTATTGTTACGGTAATGCTTGTATTTGTTTTTCCTGCATTTAAGGATATGTTTGAAAATCAGGGTAAGGCTCTTCCGTGGATTACTGCTACATTAATGTCTTTAGGTGAATTTCTTAAAGCATATTGGATTTTAATTCCGATTATTTTTGCTACGGTAATTTTTGGAACCACATTTTTACTCACTTGGCCACCAAGTAAGCGAAAAATAGACAAATTTGTTTTAAAAATTCCATTATTAACCGACTTAATCCAGTTTTCCGATTTTTCAAACTTTATAGCGGTTATGCAAGTTGCATATGATGCGGGAATTCCAATTGTAGATTGTTTGTATTTATCCAATTTGACATTGACTAATTATACACTTCGCGATAAAATAGCAACAGCAACAAACAAAGTTCAACAAGGTCAGCACTTATCAATGGCTTTAAAAACAACTCAAGTTATGCCTAAAATGATTTTGTTTATGATTTCGACTGGAGAACAGTCAGGTCGTTTGGGTGATATGCTTGTACAAGCGACGGTGTATATTGATAAAAAATTGGATAATATTATAGATATAATGACAAAAATGGTTGAGCCTATTATGTTATTAGTCATAGGAAGTATAGTATTAGTTTTGGCATTAGCACTTTATCTTCCGCTGTTTCAATCATACGCAAGTTAAAAAGGAATAAGACATGGCAAAAGAATTAGAAAATGAATATGGCAATGATGATTTTGTGACAGGAGTATGGTCAGAGAGAGTTTTGGTCGTTACTCAAGATTATGAAATCAAAGGATATGTTTTTATGCCAAGAACGGGAAGAAAAAACCGTGTTTTGTCAGATATTTTAAACGGATTAAAGCGTTTTGTCGCAATAAAAGATTGTGAAATTACGCACAGACTTATTCCCAACAGAAGAACGGAATATCATAACTTTTTGCAACTCAATTTAAATTCAATTATTTTGCTTAGGCCGACGTTGGAAGAAGAATAACGGCGAGGGAGTAAAAAGGAAAAAGTAATCGGTGGGTAGTGAGCAGTAGGTCGGGCTTTCAGCCCGACATCATGAGTTTTTAAAAAATCACAAAACTATTCAACTAAAACAAAAAATCCCCACTGCTTTGCTTTAGCGAAAGAGCCAATGTTCTTAAAGTCTTTGCCTTCTTTTTTACAAAAACTCCAAACACATCAATCTGCTTTCATTCAGCGAAAAAGCCAGTGTTCCTAAAGTTTTTTGCCTTCTTTTTTACAAAAAAGAAGGTCTGTTTTGCTTTAGCGAAAGAGCCAATATTCCTAAAGCCTTTTACTTACTTTTCTTCAGAAAAGTAAGTCCCATTTGCCACATGTACTTCCCCAGCGGGCAATGATATTGCCTTGGATGTCTTTGATTTTACTGACGTGGTGTTGGACTTCGTTATTTTCCACGATTGTGATGATTTCGCAGTTATTGGAGCAATCGCTGCACTCGCAAGTGATTGCATTAAAATGCATGTCTCCAACTGCCCAACCTTTAAATTTGGTAGGTTGTTGGGTATATTGATGGTTTTCCATCGCCAAAAGTGCGGAGCCGATTGCACCCATTGTTTGGTGATTTTCAGGTACAATTATTTTTGTGTTTAGAGCTTCTTCAAACGCTTTTACCATGCCTGAATTTGTCGCTACCCCACCTTGGAATGTTACGGTAGATAGAAGTTCCTTGCCGAGTGCGAGATTACTTAGATAGTTTCTTACTAACGCTTGGCAAAGTCCATATAATAAATCTTCTATATCGTAGCCCAGTTGTTGTTTGTGGATTAAATCGCTTTCGGCGAAAACACCGCAACGTCCGGCTATACGTGCCGGATTTTGTGATTTTAGGGCTGTTTCTCCAAAGAGTTCTATAGGTACGTTAAGTCGGTTTGCTTGTTGGTCCAGAAAGCTTCCCGTGCCTGCAGCACAAACTGTGTTCATCGCAAAATCGGTTACAATCCCATCTCTAAGTAGAATTATTTTACTGTCTTGACCGCCTATTTCTAAAATTGTCTGAACTCCGGGGATATTGGTGCTTGCTGCGACTGCGTGGGCTGTAATTTCGTTTTTAATTACATCTGCGCCGACAAGTGCACCTGCGAGACTTCTTCCGCTTCCTGTTGCGCCTACACCTTGAACGTTGTACTCACAAAGTGCTTTTTTATGTAATTCTCTAAGTCCTGTTTGAACCGCTATTACAGGTTTGCCTGCGGTTCTGAGCATGTAGCTGTCTATATATTTTCCATTTTCGTCTACCAGTGCAACTTTTGTTGTTACTGAGCCGACGTCTATTCCTAAGTATACTGTTAATGCCATTTTTTTCTCCTCTTTAGTTGAACAGTCGAATAGTCTAACAGTTTAATAGTTTAACTATTCTCGCAATCTTTTTACTCTTTACTCGTCCCATCATTTTCTCAAAAAAAAAATTTCTAAACAAGAGTTTGTAAAACTTTTATCACAAACTCCAATGCGCCTTGATTTTGTTCAAATACCGTTTTGCAATCTTGGGAAGCTTTTTGATAATAAATTTCGTCTGATAGAAGTTTATGTAAATGATTTTGTAGTTCTTGAGGTGTTTTGACAATTTTTCCCGCATCAGAGGAGGTTAGTATTGAATAAATATCTTTAAAATTATGTATACTTGGACCTGATACGATAGGTTTTTTGAAAATTGTTGCTTCAAGGGGATTGTGGCCGCCTGTTTTGTTGAAACTTCCGCCGATAAATGCCACATCACAAACGGAGTAAAATTTTGCGAGTTCGCCCATTGTATCGAGTAAAATTACGTCATTTTGCTCAAAGTCGGCATTTTGAGAACGTTTTGAACAAGTCAATTCACTTTTTTTGATTAAGTTGAATACATTTTCGTTGCGTTCAGGGTGCCTTGGTGCGAGAATTAATTTTAGATTTGGAAATTTCCTTTTAAGTTCTGAAAAAACTTTTAAAACAATCTCGTCTTCTCCGTTATGAGTACTTGCGGCAATCAAGATTTTGTGTTGAGAATTTTTTTCAAACCCAAGCGTGGATGCGTCAGGTTTATTGATGTCGAATTTTAAATTTCCCATTATTACTGTTGTTTTTGGATTTGCGCCGATAGAGATTAATTTTTCATTATCTTGCTTACTTTGGGTAAAAATATTTGTGTATTTTTTTAAAATCGGGGAGAAAAAGAAAGACAATTTTTTGTAGCTTTTATAGGTTCTGTCTGAAATTCTGCCGTTAATAATAAATAGTGGAATCGGAATTTTTTGTTTATTCAGTGTATTAGCAAAGTTGGGCCAGAGTTCTGTTTCGGCAATAAAAACCGCATCAGGTTTAAGTTTTTTAAGCATATTTTTGATGCAAAACGGAAAATCGAAAGGAAAATAGGAAATAAAATCAGCAGTGTTACTTAATTTTTTATGCGCGATTTCTTGTCCTGTCTTGGTTCCTGTGAGTACTATTATGTTAGTGTTTGGAAATGTTTCGCGCGTTTTTTTGATTAAATTTTCTATGGCGATTACTTCTCCTACAGAAACTCCGTAGAAGACAATTGTTTTTTGAGGGCGGGATTGCAATCCCGCCATATTACTTGGCTCATTAAGAATTATGTCACTTTTTATTCCATTATAAAATCCGCATTTTTCTTTAAACCCAACTGTTAATTTCGGCTTAAATAAACCGGCAACGAGCCAAAATGGTAAAATTATTATAAAAGCTATTGTTGATAAAATCCCATAAATCATAATTTTATTTTATTACAAATATTATTTTATGGTATGACTTGATTTAAAATATTGTCTTTTTGGAGAATTAATTTTTCCGCTGTTCCTTATATTATGATTTTTTATATGGAGGAATAATCATGGAAAATAAATTAGAAGGTACAAAGACTCAACAATGTTTAATAAACGCATTTGCAGGCGAATCTCAGGCAAGAAACCGCTATACTTATTTTGCCTCGGTGGCTAAAAAGGAGGGTTATGAACAGATTTCTGCGATTTTTTCAGAAACTGCGGATAACGAAAAAGAACATGCAAAATTATTTTATAAACACTTGGGTTCAGGTAAGGCAAAAGTAAATGGTGAGTATCCTTTCCATCTTGGTACGACTGTCGAAAACCTTAAACACGCAGCAATGGGAGAACACGAAGAATGGACTGATTTATATTTGAATGCGTCCATAATTGCAAAAGAAGAAGGTTTTTTGGATGTTGCAAACACGTTCAGGCAGGTTTTGGAGGTTGAAAGACACCATGAAGCAAGATATTTAGCTTTGGCAAATAATATTGAAACTAATTCTGTATTTAAAAAATTAAACGAAGTACAATGGAAATGCAGAAATTGTGGACGACCTTATCTGGGAATTGAAGCTCCGTTGGTCTGTCCTACTTGTTTGCATCCTCAAGCGTATTATGAATTACTGTGTGACAATTTTTGATTCATGTTATACTAAGTAAAATGAAAATCAGACTAAAATTGTTGTTATTCATATTATTTTTTGTATTACTTTATGCTGCTTATTATTGGGGAGTTCCTGCAGTTGTGGATATTGGGCATAGGGTTCCTGAAATTCAGCGCATAGTAAAAAAAGAGTTGGGGACACAAATTGAGCTTAAAAATCCGAGTTTAAAAATGGGATTAACTCCTTCGATTTGGCTCAATGCTTCTGATTTTAAGATTGTGGATAAAAATTCTACTCCGTTGTCGGTTTCTAACTCTAAATTAAAAATTCGTCTGTTACCGTTGTTATTCGGAAAAATTCAACTGGCTTATTTTTCCTGTGATAAGATAAATTTGGATTTGAAGATTGATAAAAATTTCCGATTTTATATCGGAAATCATTTGATTATAAAAAGCGCTAATTCTAAATTTTCGATTGAAGATTCCAAAATGAATATTGAAAGTTACAAAATTAATTTAAAAGACGAAATACAAAATAAAGATGTTTTGATAAATGGCGATTACTTTGATTTAGAAAAATATAATTCAAAAAAATATATAAAATTTTCCACAAATTCAAAATTAAAAATTAAAAACCACTATTCAATTATAAACGCGGACGTGGATTTTAGACTTCCGTTCAAAAAAGGATTTGACACAAACGAGGTTGTTTTTGACGGAGCCGTTACCAACTTAAGCTTAGCGGATTTATCGCCTTATATAAGAAAAATATCGAAAAATAAGATAAAAAAAATAGACGGGATTTTAAATATTGAAGCCGATACTAAAATTTTGAACAAAAAAACAACCAGAATAATGACTCAAATGGCTGTTGAAAAATTTTCGATTGAGGCGAAAGACAGTCCCAATAATAATCATTTTAACAATAAATTCAACATTACGACAATTGTGGATGCTTCAAAGAATGTTTTAATCATTAAAACATTCAAAATTTTATCTAATAATATTGATGCTGATATTAACGGAAAAATCAATAAAATAAGTTCTCAAAACCCTGTCCTGGATTTGTCGGTTGTCTTAAATAAATCGAGAACGGAAGATTTTATATCGCTTTTGCCTGCAAAAAACTCCGAAGAAATCGGTATGAATTTTATTGCTTTAAAAAAATACGAGTATTTTTCAGACCTTCAAGGAAAACTTTTTATCAAAGGAAAAATCAAAAAACCTAAACTCACAGGTAAATTTCTTTCAACGAACGGATATTTAATTAAGCCTTTTGGGGGCAATATTCCAAAATCAACTTTAAAAATAGACTTCTTAGGCGAAAATTTTGATATGGATGTGATTTTCCCGACTTCAAGAAACGAAAGAATTCTTCTCAAGGGAAAGATTGATTTGTACGGCGGAAGCAAAATACATTTAGACATTACAAGTACGCCTAATGTGGATTTGGAACTTACTGAATCAATTTTGAATCCTCTGCATGAGATTTTCAACTTTGCACTCGGTCCGCTCCCCGTTATGAAACTCAAGGGTGCAGGTAATATTAATTTAAAAATTAACGGTACAAGGGAAAATTCGCACCTTTTCGGGGTGTTCAATTTTAGAAATACCACCGCGAGTTTTAATGGGATTAATATGTTGTTGAAAAATGGAGAGGGGAGTCTTGAGTTTAAAGATAAAGACACCCATCTTGTTACTAAAAAAGCCTTTTTAGATAATAAATTGGTTAAAATTGATGGAAAATGTTCGTTTTTCGGTGTTTTGGATTATGATATAACTGCAAGTAACCAAAATTGGGATAAATTACTTGATGTTGTAAAGACATCTCCGCTGTTAGGTGATATTCAAAAATTAATACCGGCCAAAAGCAATATTAAAGGGAAGTTTAACACAAAACTTAAACTTAAGGGGAAGGTTCAAGATATTAACGAATTTGCTTTAGGTAAAACGGTTTTTCTTGAAGGAAATATAAAATTACTCGGTAACGATGTTTTGTTCAATCAAATGCATACTTCAATCAAAAATTTATTTGGAACGGTTAATTTTAAAAATACAGATGCGGATTTTGATTTATACTCTTTGTTGGATAATTCAAAAATTTATATTAAGGGTAAATTAAAGAATAAAAATGTGAATTTAGAAATGAAAGGCAGTTTGAAGAATAATCCGTTTAATTTAACTTGTGATATAAAAAATATCTTTCAAAAAAAACAAATTATAAACGCAAAATTTATTTCCGAGAATTTCGACCTGTCAGAGCTCAAAAATTTAGTGCAATATCCTTTTATTCCTCAGAATGTAAAAAAATATCTTAACGAAATCTCAAACTCATCAGGACATGTCAGCTTAAAAGCTTCGATTAAAAATAATGTTGTAAATTCAAAAATTAAACTTAACGAGATTGCTTTTGCGTATTCAAACATCCCCATCAAAATTTTTAGCGGGAATATCGAACTCAATGACGATAAACTAATTTTATATAAAGTTAATGCAAATCTCGATTCTATGCCTATTTTGGTTGATGGGTTTATTACGAATATTTTTGAAAATCCTCAATTTAATCTTTACTTGAATTCCAAGCTGTCGCAAAATTTTGTTGAAAAATATATAAATAAAAATGCCGTTTATCCTCTAAAAATCAAAGGTGACATTATTTATTCAGCAAGAATTAACGGCAATAAGAATTTTTTCAACGCAAAAACCGAACTAAATTTGCAGGAAGATTCAAATATTTCCTACATGGGTTCAATTGTGGGGGATGTAAATAATCCGATAAAAATATTTGCGGATACCAATATTTCAAAAAATTCCATTTATGTGAACAATTTTCAATATGATAAATTAATTTCTTCTCAGAATGATAAACAATTTGTGTCTCCACAATTAAACGCCAGAGGGCGGATTGATGTGAGTAAAAATGATATTGTTTTCCATAATTTCAGGGTGAAAACTCAAAATCCTACCGATGCAAAAATATTTAACCTTTTATTCAAAAAATCAATGATTAAACAGGGGCTTTTTACCTCCAATGTCATCATAAACGATTCAATAGTTTCGCCGAAACTGTCAGGGTTTTTGAATTTTACGGGGGTGGATATTCCATTTGTTGATACGATAATCAAGGATATTTCTCTTGATTTTGGTGCCAAAGATATTGAGATAAAATCGAAGGGCGAAATTTTTTCTAACAAGATAACTCTTTTTGCCAACGCAGAAAACAGATTAGTTGCGCCATATGTTTTTAATGATGTTGATATTTATCTTGGTAATCTTGATATAAATGAAATCTCAAAAAGTTTAAGAAAACTTGATTTGGATTCAGACAAGCGCAATTTAATCGACGAAAAATCAGGCGTTGCAGGCGGCAGTATTGCAAATGTGGTTATCAAAAAGGCAAAAGTGAAAGCGGACAGTGTCTTTGTTAGAAATATTTTTGCAAAAAATTTGTTGGCGGATTTTTCTTTGAATGAGAAACTTTTATTTTCTGTCAATAATTTCAGTTTTGATGTCGCAGAAGGCAGTGTGAACGGGAATTTTAAATATAATCTTCTTAATTCTAATTCAGCATTGGAGCTTCATGTCGATAAAGTAAACGCAAATTCAATGGCAGAAGCGTTGTTTGATTTGCCAAACCAAATTTTCGGTTCGTTAATTGGGGAAGCCGAGCTTGTATGTAACGGAAAAACGCATAAAACATGTATGGATACATTAAGCGGCAGTGGTGGGTTTAGGGTTGTGGACGGAAAAATGCCTAAACTCGGCTCGCTTGAATATTTGTTGAAATCGGCGAATTTGGTTAAAAGCGGGATTACGGGACTGACTATTAACAGTCTGATTGAGTTGGTTACGCCGCTTAAAACGGGACAGTTTGAAAATATTAACGGCAACTTTTTAATTAAATCGGGGATTGCAAATGACATTCAAATTTTTTCTAAAGGGAACGATTTGAGTTTGTTTTTAACCGGTACTTATAATTTTTCAAGACTTGTTGCGGATATGAAAGTTTTTGGTCGTATTTCCAAAAAGATTTCCAACGTACTTGGTCCCATCGGAAATACTTCGCTTAATACGCTTTTCAATACCATTCCGGGCTTGAATTTGGCTGAAGAAAATAATGCAGAATTTGTTAAGAATTTGAATAAAATTCCCGGATTTGAACTGAATGACAAATCATACAGGATTTTCTCCGCCGAGATTTACGGTGATATTAACGGTGAAAATTACGTTCAAAGCTTTAAGTGGATTGAGTAGAAGAAATTTGAGCAGGGGGTTTGTCTGTCAAATGGCTTAAAGTTATCCCTGTTAAAATAAAAATACTGCCGATAGTAAAATTTGCCAAATTTATCCGCTCGTGAAAAATTACCAGCGCAAATAAAATCCCCATCGGAATTTTAAGATTGTTCATAATTGCCAAAGTGGTTGAGTTTACCAGTTTTGCGCCTTTATTCCAGAGCCAAAACCCAATTCCTGTCGGGATAATCCCCAAATACAAAACCGAAAGCCACTGTGTTGCGCTCAAGGAAAAGGTGGCAAAATCCGTATTTATTACAGCTAGCGGAAAAACAAATACCGCCGAAGCCAAATACGCAGCCGCCATCAATTGAGAGTCATTTTCTCCGATATATTCCTTCCACAAAACTTGTCCGAGTGCGAAACAAAAATTGGAAAGTTCCATCAACAAAACCCCTTTAAGTAAAAAATTGAAACTTACGTTATCCCAAATCACTATAATCGCACCGATAATCGAAAAAATTATACATATTAAATAAGACCATTTGAACCGCCGCCCAAAAAAAGAAGAACAAATTGCCACTAATATAGGCGTACTTGTCGTCAGCAAAACAATCTCATTTCCCTGCAAATATTTAAACGCCCGAAGGAAAAATATATACATCAGCCCGAATTGGATTATGCCGATTAGTGCCGCAATTAGGTTTTTTTTACCTTCGGATTTTTTAAAAAACGGCAAAAATATCAACGCCGCTAATAACAATCTTAATTCCACCACCATATCACTTGGAACCCCCGCCAGCTGACTTTTTATCAAGCCGAACGATAGAGAAAAGCAAACTGTAGCGATAATAAGATAATTCATTAAACTAAAATCCTTTAATAATTTGAACGAGTCATGATAATTTTTGCGTTTTTATTGTACATATTTTCTTTATACCAACGACCTTTGAATTTTTTATTCGGGTCAAAAATATACTGGTCATATTCTGAAACGTAATAATACGACGCAACAAGTTCGCCCGTTCTGTAATACTGGTATGACCGATAAGGAAATTTCGGGTAATTGTCTGAAAAAACATCCACCCATCTTAAATTCCCCATGGCATCGTAATAATAAATGTTTTTCATATTATTTTTGTACTGAATTCCGTAAGCCACGAGGAAATTTTTCCAGTAAAACGCGCAATAATATTTTTGAGCGTCTTCTTTTTTACCGTTTGAAATTTCAATGTAATTTTGTCTTGCGTCTTTGTCTTTAAAGAACTCTGCGTATTGAGATTTAATTTCCTTTTTATTATATTTTGTCTTTATTTTGTCGCTGAACAGGATATTTTGGATTTGTGCGATATTTTCGTCACGTTGGATTTGGGTTTTAGAAATCCAATCGAAAGTTACTCCACATTCAAGCGGTTTTGAGTCTTCCTGAACATTCTGCGTGCTTTGTGAATAAACAGGCAATGTCAAAAACATTAAGGCTATTAAAGCTAATATTCTTCTTTTCACTTCTCACCTCTTACCTCTCACTTTTGTATTATAATTATATTATGGAATATTTAAAAAACAAGTTTGATATAATTGTCGTCGGGGCTGGACACGCCGGTTGCGAAGCAGCCATTGCAGCAGCTAATTTGGGAGCGAAGGTTCTCTTATGTTCGCTTAATCTTGATAATATAGCCCTAATGCCTTGTAATCCTGCAATAGGGGGTCCTGCAAAATCAACATTGGTAAGAGAAATCGATGCGCTTGGCGGAATGATGGGAGAAGTTACTGATGCGACTTATATCCAGATGAAGATGCTGAATTCTTCAAAAGGTCCTGCAGTGAGAGCATTAAGAGCTCAATCCGATAAAAAAGAATATATGAATTACATGCGCCATATTATTGAAAAAAACGAAAATATTTATCTTAAACAATGCTGTATAAGTGATTTAATCGTCAAAGACGGCAAAATCCAAGGCGCAATTGACCAGTACGGGATTGAATATTTTGCGCCAAGTGTGATTTTAACAACGGGAACATCTCTTGAGGGAAAGATTTTTGTTGGTCTAAAATCCTACGCGGCAGGCAGATTGGGTGAAATGCCCGCACTTGGACTTTCAGGTTGCCTTAAATCACTCGGTTTCACTGTAAAAAAGCTTAAAACAGGAACTCCTGCAAGGATTGACAGCAGAACAATCGATTACTCAAAGATGACAATTCAACCGGGTGATGAGGAGTTAAATTTCTATTCTTTTAGACCCAATCGCCTTGTCCGTCCCCAAATACCATGTTATTTAACCAGAACAAATGAAAAGACGCACGAAATTATCAGGGCAAATTTAGATAAATCGCCTATGTATCAAGGCTTAATCGAGGGGGTTGGTCCGAGATACTGCCCATCTATTGAGGATAAAATTGTAAGGTTTTCTTCTAATCCCTCGCATCATATTTTTATTGAGCCCGAAGGGCTCGACACTTACGAGGTTTATGTTCAGGGGTTTTCGAGCAGTTTGCCTGCTGATGTGCAGGTTCAAATGCTACGTTCTTTGCCTGGATTGGAAAATACACATGTGATAAAACCAGCTTATGCGGTGGAATATGATTACATTCCTGCAATTCAGCTTAACCACTCGCTTATGACGAGGCTCGTTCAAGGATTGTTTCATGCAGGACAGATTAACGGCACAAGCGGATATGAAGAAGCGGCGGCGCAGGGGCTTGTTGCCGGAATTAACGCGTTCAATTACTTAAATAATTCACCTATGCTTGAACTTTCAAGAAGTTCTTCGTATATTGGCACCCTGATTGATGATTTGGTCACAAAGGATATTCAAGAACCTTATAGAATGTTGACTTCACGCTCAGAATACAGGCTTTTATTAAGGCAAGATAACGCCGATGCAAGATTGACCCCAATCGGGCATAAAATCGGACTTGTTGACGACAAGCAGTTTGAAGTTTTTAATCAAAAACAACAAACAATCGAGGGCGAAATGAAACGGCTTAATTCTGGAAAAATCCCTGCGGATGCGAATATTAACGAAATTTTGGCGAAATATAACGAAAATATCGAACGCGGGATTAAATTGATTGATCTTTTAAAACGTCCTAATATTGATTACAAAATTTTGAAAGAATTGGACGAAAATACCCGCGAATTAAATTTGCCGAGAGATGTTTATGAGCAGGTAGAAATCCTTGTAAAATACGACGGATACATTAAACGTCAAAAAACACAGGTCGAGCAATCGGGGAAACTTGAGAAATATAAGATTCCCGATAATATTGATTACGCCAAAATTCTTCACATTTCAACCGAAACAAGAGAGCGATTGGAAAAAATCAGACCCGCAACGCTCGCCCAAGCTTCCAGAATAGGTGGCGTAAAACCCGCAGATATTTCCGTTTTGATGGTGATGCTAGAGAGAAATTTAATCGAAAAATGAAGACATTAAAAAAAACTTATTCAAAAAATAATAACGAAATAGTTTTGATAGGGAATAACACGATTGATATTCAAGCTAAAACAGTCTTAATAATCGGCGTGTTTCATGGTGATGAGCCTCAGGGGAAGTTTTTGATAGAGAATTATATTTATGCTGAGGGGCGCGGCGAAGCCGCGCCCCTCAGCAATACCAAAAACAGATTGCTTTTCATTCCTTGTTTAAATCCTGACGGGCTTATGCTTAAAACACGCCAAAACGCCAATAAAGTCGACTTAAACCGAAATTTTCCAACCTTGAATTGGGAAATTAGTGAAAATCCTGAATATTTTGGGGGCGAAAATTCTTCAAGCGAAATTGAAACAAAATTTTTGATTGAAATAATTGAAGAATTTTCGCCCGACATAATTTTAACACTTCACGCGCCTTACAAGGTGGTAAACTACGATGGTCCTGCTCAAGAGATTGCCGAAAAAATTTCTGAAATTATCGGCTATCCCGTTCAAAAAGAGATTGGTTATCCAACCCCCGGAAGTTTTGGCACCTATGCGGGAGTTGAAAGAAATATCCCGACAATAACGCTTGAATTGGATGAAGAAATTGATATGCGTGAATTAGTTTCGCCAATTAATAAAATATTCGATTATCTTTTTTAATAAACTCCTGAAACCATTGATTTATAAATTATTCCGGAAGCTTTTTGAATAAAGTCTTTTCCTAACGGCGAGTTATAGGGTCTGTTCGCCAAAATAATAGCTATATATTTTTTCCCGCTTGGAGCAAAGACTATTCCTGCATCTCCGAGCATTTTGCCTATATCACCTGTTTTATGTACAAACAAGGCTTTCGGGTCTAATCCTGCTTGGATTAGGCGGTTATTTTCGACGTGGCTCATATAATCCACCATGTATTCGCGGGAGTTTATATTCAAAAATCCGGGATTATCAAGATTATAAAGCATTGTTGCCAAATCTCTTGCGGTAGTATAATTTGTTCCTTCAATATCAGGAAGCCAATTATTTATGTGCGTATTTTTCAATCCCCAGTTTCTGATTCCGCTGTTTACATCGGTCATCGAGCCGATTGCGGACATAAGCATATTTGTTGCAGAGTTATCCGATTTTGTAATCATAACTCTTGCGAGTTCATCTATTGTATATTTGGAACCGAGCATTCTGTTTTGCAAATCACCCGAACCTTCTGCTTTGTAATAAGGTGTCAAGGTCATTTCATCATATATTGTCAATTGATTAGCTTCGATTGATTTAAACAGTTGAATAAGCACGGGGATTTTAATAATACTTGCTGCGGGATAAGTTTTGGATGCCTTTATGTCAACATATTTCCCCGTATCGTAGTCCCAGACAAAAATAGAAGGGTCAATTGTTTTGTACTGTGACATCAAGTTTAATAATTTTGCTTCCACAACGGGCATTTTTTCCGTTGTATAAAGTGTTGTCATATCCGGCTTTTTTGTTTTTGCGGGTGTTAAAAGTCTGGAATTCAAGAATAAATCGTTAGATAAGTAATCTGTTGTAGGGCTTAAAAGTTCTTGATAATTAACTCTGACCTCAGGATAAGAAGGTCCAAGAATGAGCGGTTTAGAGATTCTATCATACCCGTAGGGAAGAATATAAATACCGAGCACAGTCAATAATGCCAAAGACAATAGTTGCGCGAAAGGATTTGTTTTTTTTCTGCGTATAACCTTTTTAGGTTTCACGGGTCTTAGTTGCGGTTTTGTGGGCGCAACAACCTGCGGATAAGGCCTTTGATAGCCATAGCTGCTTTGATATTTATAACCCTTTGCCTGCCTAGGTAGCGGCATAATAACATCCCCCTCAAACAATCTTTTTATCATTATAATATAAACCTGAAAATAAGTGAATAATGTAAACAATGTATCTTTATTTGGAACCCTATTGTACTTTTTTCATATTTATGCAATAATAAATGTGCAATCTATTTATTGACAGTTTATGCTTGTTTGGGTGGTAAATGGGGTTTACTTCTCCCGCATGAATTTTTAGCATAGAAGAAAGAGAGATACTCAAAAATAGTGAGTTCTACCGAATTTAACTTTAAGTATATTAAAGATAGAGCATCTGCCGGCAGTTGGAGACGTGGATATGAAAGTCATATCAAAAAGTTGGTGCTTGAAGGATACCCTGAAAAAAACTTTTACAAAGGTAAAGTCAAGGGTAATTTTAAAGATGCTTATAAAACCGATTTGATTTTTAAGAAAAATATTGTCGAGGCTCGTTGTGATTGCCCGCTTAAAGAAGAGTGGTGCAAGCATGCTGTCGCAGTTGGACTAAAAGCTATTGAAGAACACGCTTACGAAGACTTTTTAGAAACCAAATACAAAATTGAACCGCATTTTGATGATGAAAATACCGCGTTGAGAGAATCGCCAACAGGTAATTATATTTTTCATTTTAATCCCAAGCGCAAACCAAATTTTTTCTCCGTTTTGATAATGTCAAGAGATACAGGTAAAATAGTTCGTGCAATTGAGCCTATTCTAAAGTTATTAATCGAAGCCCAAAAACAAGACAAAAATTTTGACTTAAATAATTCGCAGAAAGTTGAAGTTGCAATATTTCAACAATTGCTAAAAACTTCTCGCCAAGATAAAAAAGCGGGTTGGTATGATATTCCTATTTCAAAGTTTGCCGAAATGTTTCCACTTCTTTCCAAAGCAGATGAAGTTTTGGACGAAAAATCAAAACAACGTTTGAAATTTACCGATCAAGAATGGCGTTTGAAACTTTCTGTAAATTCATCTAACGTGGGTAATGTTATGCTCGCACTTGAATGGAAACGCCCCGATAAAGAAGATTCTTACCCGTTTGAGGAAATCAGATATTTCTCGCGTCATTTGAAATGGGGACGATATAAAAATTTAATGTTTCCTACAAATATCGCGGTTAGTGAAATTCCCCAAAACTTGGTTAAATCATCTTTTACTGATTTGAAAGACGCGGATGGCGGAAAATTTATCTATGAAGAGCTCCCTAAGCTGCAACAAATTATGGATATAGAAATTTCTGAAACAATAAATAAATTACTTCTTGAGCAAAGGCCACCTTTAAATATTGTAACAATGGGAATTGACTACGACCAGTCACTAAAGGCATCTCTGGAATTCGAATATGATGGGGTGAAAGTTCCTTTTTCAAAAACAAGCGATAAAACTCCTTATGTTACAATTAAAAACCCGAAAGAAGACAGTCTTTATTGGGTTAAGAGAAATATCGCACATGAGCAGGCAGCTTACAATATGTTATTGGCATGCAAATTTGTCCCGATGCAGACTAATAATTTGGCTCTGGAAAAAGAAAACGCTATAGATTTTTATAACTATTATATAAAACAAGCCGGCGATGGTTGGAAATTTATTGAAAAAGATGCTTTAAGTTTCTTTAAAATTCTTGAAGAACCATTTAAATTAAGAGCGAAAGTTGATTTTTGTGAAAATTCCAAAGACGGGTTTGAAATTTCTTTATACGGTCAAGCGGGAGAAGACAAAATTAGTTTTGAGGATATTTATGAAACTATCCAAAATGGTGAAAAGTACAGCAGGGTAAGAAGTTTGGGTTTCGTTGAATTTCCGGCTCAAGATGTTTACTCAATGATGCGTTCATTTAATTCCTTTGATGTTTATAGAAATAATGAAAATAAATTTATCGTAAAAACTTACCGTGCAGGACTTTTAAACGAATTGGAAAATCTCGGCATTGAGCTTGTTCTAAGCGATAATTTCTCAGAATTTTGGAAGCAAATGTCAACTTTCTCAACGACAGAAGAAGTTGAATTCCCGAATAGTATTAAGGCAGACCTCAGAGAATATCAGTCAAAAGGTTTTAGCTGGCTTTGGTTTATGTATAAATACGGTTTAAATGGGATTTTGGCAGATGATATGGGGCTTGGAAAAACACTTCAGGCACTTACTCTTTTGCAAAAAGCCAAAGACGTTGATGGTCCAATGCCTACTCTCGTAATTTGTCCGACGTCGGTTGTTTTTAATTGGGAAGCAGAAATTCAAAAATTCGCACCGGAATTGACTTGCCTTAAGCTTTCGGGGATAGAAAGAAAGCAACTTTTTAAAGAAATTCCAAACCATGACATTATAATTACAAGCTATGCACTGGTTAGGCGTGATGTTGAAAAATTAAAAAAGATAAATTTCAGATATGTAATTTTAGACGAATCCCAGAATATTAAAAACGCTCTTTCTCAAACGGCACAAGCGGTTAAAAAGCTTAATTCTCAACACAAAATGGCTCTCTCAGGAACTCCGATTGAAAATAAGCTTGAAGAATTATGGTCAGTGTTCGATTTTCTTATGCAGGGATTTATGTTTAGTATGTCCGAATTTAATTTCCGCTACGTTAATCCGATTATGGAGCGCGGGGATAAAACTGTTGAAAAACGCCTAAAATTACAAATTTATCCTTTTATTTTAAGACGTATGAAACGAGATGTTGCAAAAGATTTGCCTGATAAAGTTGAAAACATTGCGTATTGTGAATTAACTCCCGACCAACGAGAGTTTTATATGGAAGTCCTTGATTCGACTAAGGCAGAATTGTTCAAGAATATTGAGCAAAACGGTCTGGAAAAGAGCAGAATGTCTATTTTCTCGGCATTGCTAAGGTTGCGCCAAATTTGTTGCCATCCTAGACTTTACGATAAAGAAAACGTTAAAGGGATTAATCACTCAGGAAAATTTGAATACTTGAAAGAAATGTTGGAAGAAATAATTTCTGAAGGTCACAGGGTACTTTTATTCAGTCAGTTTGTCGATATGCTTGACCTCACAAAAAATTGGCTGGAAAAAGAAAAAATACCTTATGAATATTTGACCGGAAAAACCAAAGACAGACAAGGTGCTGTTGAGCGATTTAATACAAATGAAAATGTTCCGATTTTCTTGGTCAGCCTAAAGGCAGGCGGAACAGGCTTGAACCTGACCGGAGCCGATTATGTAATCCACTATGACCCTTGGTGGAATCCGGCAGTGGAGGATCAGGCTACGGATAGAGCCTATCGTATAGGTCAAAAGAAAAAAGTATTTGTTTACAGGCTTATCACTAAAAATACTGTCGAAGAAAAAATCCAAAAACTTAAACAGGTTAAAAGGAACCTTGTTGACAGTGTAATTTCTGTTGACCGAAATATCACAAAGTCGCTTACGATGGATGATATTAAGGAAATATTTTCAGTAGATTAAACTTATAAAAGGTGGGCCATGAAAAGTAGAATTGGCTAAAGTTGATAAACATAAATTGAGACTAATGCACAAGTCCATTTTCTTGCAAAAATGTCCTTGCACAAAGTCTCATGACGTCTAGTTTCGAATAGCAAAACGGCCCTCCTCGTGCCGATTTAGCTATTCTCACTTTTGTTAGGCCGGCCACTGCACAATTAAGAACCCGAATAGGGACATTTCTCTCGAAATCAAAGATTTCGGAGAAAGCAGTCAAAACAAATTTTCTATACTTGTGCAGTGGTCTCAAATTACAGAGATAAATCTTAAAAAAAATTCTTGACAATGATTTATGCTTTGGCTATATTAGTTATACTGAATGTTTAGACACGCTCCCATCGTCTAGAGGCCTAGGACACTTCCCTTTCACGGAGGCGACGGGGATTCGAATTCCCCTGGGAGTACCATTTTAAAGGAGTTGAAAAGCTCCTTTTTTAGTGCGTTTTTCCTGTTTACATTTTTTAATAAAACAATCTGGGGACACTTGCACTCAAAAACAGGCAAAAAATGACAGTAAAAAATTAAACATATCACATGGGCTGGCATGTGTAAAATACTTTTCAGGCGTTATCTTATCCTTGGAGATAATTAACAGAGCTTAAATGTATTTGAGCGTTTGACTAAAATAGAACTAATTACAAACGTTTGTTACCATTCACTTGGTTTTTTGATATTGCCAAATGGATTCGGCAATTGATATCTGTTAAGCCGAGGGATTCTTATACGTTGGGAATTTGCACCGATGTCTAAGAATTTATCAATCCCATATCTATATTCACCTTTTTCCACTAATTCGCCCTGCTCATTTTTTGATTTTCTAACAATCTTTGTAGCAGGGGCAATTACCCAAAATTCTTTCTTACAAACATTGACTACATGGTCAGCCACAGGTACAAAATCACTATCAGTACTTAATAAAATAAATATATCGTAAGGATTTTCTTGCAATGCGTCCACTAAAATGTCTTTTGCGATATTAACATCTGTTTGTTTTTCTTCGGGATGTTGAACAGTTTTCACTATGGATAAATCAATATCTTTTTTACATCTAGAACACTTTAAGGGCTTACCATTTATTGTGTATTTTTTGACATAAACTGGTGCAGTGCATTGTTCACAAGTTACGTGGCATCCCAAAAAGGTTTCTCTTAATTTGTAATAACCTTTTACAACATTGATATTTTTATTTCTAAGAGCTTCTAAATATATTTCATGTTTTGCAACACTATTATCCTTGCGATAGCCATTTATTGCAGTGTAAAAATTTATTTTTAAATCGGATTTGCTATATTCAGTGTCTTTAAGTACTGATTCAGTGATGAATTTTCTGTAATCTAGCCATTTTAATGATACTTTGTTGTCAGAGTTTCTTAAATAGTCAATTATTGCATAGTAATAATTAAACCCATCAATATATACCGCTACCTTTTTTTTGGACATCTACTCTCCCAAGAAATACCGAAGGGGTCTTTCGACCCCTCGCTGGCAACCAATGAGCAGAACCCATCGGCGTGTAATACTTAAATTATAAACAGTGAAACATAGATGTCAAATTATTAACTTAATAATATAATAATATAAAAACTTTTAGCTCCTATAAATTGCGTAATTGCAAGAAAAACGAATCACATTATTATTGTAACATTTTTTTAAGAAATTTCAAGTGGGGAATCCCCTAGCCTAAATGGGTAATTATTTCTGTTGTTCCAAGCCTGCTTTGAGGGCTTTAATTCGTTCCTGTATGTCTCTTGATTCAACAAGTTTAAATCTATTATCAAGAATAGCTGAGGCTGTACGAAATTTTATAGATTCATCTTCTCTGTGAAATGAAAAAGCCCCTCTAGTGAGGAGCATTAAGAATAGCTGGAAGTATGAAAAAGATTATATTTACATTAAACAACATAACCATTTTTTATGCCTTACCCGCTTAGGCTATTGTCGAGGATATGAATATTCAATCCATAGTTTTTTAAAGCATCGGACACGGAATAATTCCAAAATATACAATTTTGACAAAGCGAACAGGCAAGGTACGAGCCTTGGGAGCCTGCTGGCGGAACAAAGTGAGTGAGAGAATTTTTCGTGTCCGATGCGAAGGAGGTAAAAGCCAAGCGCAGCCTCGCTATCAATATTTTTTAGCAGAAGTTGCTAAATACTTTGTTAGTAAACGTTTGGTATCGAGCCGCTTATATAAGTCCTATCGACTTCAATCTCAAGGGCAAGTGATTCTTTAGAATATCCTTTTTCTTGGCTCAAGGATTGCAGGATTGACAATTTCTTTCTTAGCCTAATTGTTTATGCTAAAATTAATTTATGGGGGTGTGGATATGGAAATAATAATATTTATAGTTGGGTTTTTATGTGGCGCGGGGCTTGTGTTCTTTATTTTCAACACAATCCATAAAAGTGCCAAAACTTCTACAGAACAAATGTTTTCTCAAATGCAACTCTATTTTGAGAATATTACAAACAAACTCTTTAAAGAAAGTTCTGAAGAATTTTCCAATAAAAATAAAGAAAAACTTGAAGAATTTTTCTCTAAATTTAGAGAAAGAATAGAAGATTTTGAAAAAAGAACCGAACAAAATTTTAAAGAAGAAATCGAAAACTTTACTAAATTCGATACAAATATCAAGTCGTTTATAGAGGCAGGGAGCAAAATTTCCCACGATACAAATGCACTCGTCAATGTTATGCGCGGCGATAATAGAAAACAGGGGCATTGGGGTGAAATAGTTTTAGAGAAAGTTCTTGAAGCTTCGGGGTTAAGAAATGGCGATGAATTTTTGCTTCAAAAAGGGTTTGATGACAGGCGACCTGATGCTGTAATACTTTTACCAGAAAACAGATGTATTTATATTGATGCTAAAACTTCTTTTGCCTCTTGGGATGCTTATGTGAATTCAAATAGTGATGATGAGAGAGATTTTCATTTAAAATCGTTCAAAGATTCTACAAAAGCACATATTACAGGGCTAGCAAAAAAAGAGTATGCTTCTACCGGAAGCTACGTTTCACCCGATTATGTATTAATGTTTGTACCGATTGAAAGTTGTTACTCGTTGGTGTTTTGCGATGATGCCCAGATGTGGGAATTTGCTTGGAAAAATAAAATTATGCCGGTTTCACCCTCAACTCTGTTGGCGTCTTTAAAGATTATTAATTCTTTCCACGTAGTTGAAAGACAGAATAAAAACGCTATTGAAATTACCAGAATTTGTACAAAAATGCTTGACAAATTTTCTGATATGTTAAAGGATTTACTTGACGCACGAAAAAAATTAATTTCCGCACTGACAAAATTAGATGGCAAAGATAATATTTTAAATAATATTGACAGATTAAAAGAGCTGGGAGCCGTTATAAATAAAGATGTTCCCGAACTAAGTGATGATGTTGTTGCTGAAATAGAAAGCAGCGTAGTATTGCATTAATCCTATTAATTTGATATTACATTTGTTTGCCAGTTGTTTCTTCTTTTCGCTTGTCATAAGCCGCTTGAGCATTTGGTGAAAGTTTAGTTCTATCAATTGTATTTAAATTTTCCACGAATTTAATCAATAAAACTTGTAGGCTTGGATCGATTGAATTTATTCGTTCAATCATAATATTGAAGGCAGAAGTTTTTCTTAGTTGCTGTGTATATTTTTCTTTATTTTTATAGTCAAGTCCTCCAATAAGTTCCATTGCCTTGGAAATAACCTCGCTTGATGGGTTGTCGGCAAGAATTGCGTCCAATACACTAAGTAATTCGGTTGACGAAAGCGAGGACATGAGTGCTATTTTTTGTGGATTTGACAACTTTTGAACAGCCCTATTCAATGCAGTTTTATTAGGTGAGTTTATCATTTTTTTAATTTCTTCCGCTACGCTTGAATTACTCGTTTGCGCTTTTGGTGAGGTGGTGCTTTGTGCCACTGGTGTAGATTGTTTTGCTTCTGCCTCTTTTAAAGTTTGTTTAACACTTTCATATCCTGAAGAAACCAAAGTACTTTTTATTTGTGCTTGATTAGATTTATCGCATAAATAAGCGTTAGAAGCTGCTGCCCTGATTGCACCTTCATTTTTTGTAGCTACGGTCATTCGGGTTGCTGCGATTTGATTATCTTTGTGCAACGTATAAATATTTTTCGCCGCAAACTCTAATACTTCTTGATATTTTGATGTCATGGTTCTTTTGTAGATAGATTGTTGAACATCCTTATCATACTTGCCGAGTTGTTGGGTTAAAATCTTTTGAATTTCTATTTTACCCAACTTGAAATAAGCTTTGTGAGCGTAATCTTGATTTTCACGACTAAGTTTTGAAACTAGGCCTGCAGCGATTTTTTGTGCTTCTTCGTTGCCTGATTGAACAACTATATCGGTCAAAGGTCTTTGATTACCCTTGTCACATTCGTGGACTGCTCTTGCAGTCCCAATTTCCGCTCTATGTCTTAATTCGGAGGTTCTTGCATCTTTGATAGCCGATTTCGCTGCTGAAACCTGATTTTCTTTTTCCAATATAGAAATTTCTTTTGCCATCATTTCGTAATCATCGCCGTTTTGGGTATTTGAAAGCAATTTTTTATAGTCGGTCAATTGAATTTGAAGTTTTTCAGACCTTGTTTTATCTTTAAGCGTCTCAAAGTGACCGGTAATATATTTTTTTAAGAATTTTTCTTTGTCTTCACGGTTTGCATTAGAATATGATGGACCGTAATATCTTGTTAAACGTTCATCTACGGTTTCACCTGTTTTTACCAATGGTTTCTCTTCGTTTTGCGCGGTTGTTTTTTCTACTTGCAATCCGGTATTCTTATTTGCCGTAGTATCTGAATTTGCAAAGGGGATATTGCCCATCTTGTCAAAATTTGCCGTAGGTTTTTGAGGGGCAAATAGGTTTGTTGCCATAAGTTGCTCTTTAGCATTTGGCATTATACTCGGAGGCGCCGAATCAGTCGACCACCAAGGTAGTTTAATGGCAATATTGTCTAAAAAACTCATAATCCCTCATAATTTTTATCTCTTATATATATAATAAATATATCCAGTCGCAAAAATTGCATGTTATACCAAACGTTTGAGGGGATTTGTAATAAAAATTTACAATGGCAATTTATTGAAAGATTTTTCGTTTATATTTATATAAGAAGACCACAGCACAAGTATAGAAAATTTGTTTTGACTGCTTTCTCCGAAATCTTTGATTTCGAGAGAAATGTCCCTATTCGGGTTCTTAATTGTGTGGTGGTCTCATAAGTTAAAAAGACACAGTGGTCTCAAGTTACAAAGCATGGTATAATAAATCTATGGATGAGAAAAAAAAGTTAAAAGTTTTGGATAGAACGGTTGAAAAGCTTGATGAGATTGTCGAAGAACAAATCAAGCCTCAAATTAAGCACCAAAATAGTCCAATTAATCAAACCAATCCGATTTATAAGAATTTGGCAAAATTTAACAATTCTAAAGTCGGAGAAAAACTTTCGATAAAAGACATATTAAGATAAACTTGAGATATTCGATGTATGAAGTTAAAAACAAAATCTTTCTGGAACTTAGTAAGACCCAAAAATCTGCGTTGTGTAATTTTTTAAGAGCGTTGGTCAAAAAATTACCTGAGTTAAGCGTGGAGGAAGTTTTGGAGAAATTTTTGGAGGATGAAAAATATTATCTTGCAATAAATTCTTCAAGATTTGAATTTTTAGAGGAATTTATAGAGAATGAAAATTTCGTCTCTGAGGTTAAATTGTTCATAAAAGAATGTAAAAAATATTATGATTATAAAAAAAGTCAGGCACCGATAATTCAGGCACAAAAAGAATTTGAGAAGAAAAAAAGAAAATTCTTGCAGGAAGTTAAAATGTCTAAAGAGCTTCCGACTAAAAAACAGCTTTATTATTATAAAACTTTATGCAAAAGATATAATATTGAAAAAAGAGAAGATGATAGTTTGTCAAAATTGGATTTGAGAAACTTAATTGATGAGATTTTAAATGAACATAAAACAAATTGAAAAAATACTTACAGACGGCGGAATTGAACCTAACGAAGCAAAAATCGAGGCAAAAATGCTTGTTAAACATTTTCTAAAACTTTCCGACATTGATTTGGCGTTAAATGAAGTGTTTGAAGGGCACGAAGTTGTGCTTGAACAAGCACAACTTCGTGCAAAAAAAAGAATTCCTATTCAGCATATTATCGGCAGTGCTTATTTTATGGGCGAAGATTTTATTGTGAACGAAAATGTCCTAATCCCTCGAGACGAGACTGAGATTTTGGTAAGAAAAGCAGTCGAGAAGGTAAAAAGGAAAAAGGAAACAGGAAAAAGGAAACAAAAACCGCAAAACTGCTCGACTGTTCAACTATTAGACTGTTCAACCCAAAAAATCCTCGACATCGGCACAGGTAGCGGTTGCATAGCTTGTATGATTGCTAAGCTTACGGACGCGCAAGTTCTTGGGGTTGATGTGTCTATTAATGCACTACAAGTTGCCATTGAAAATTCTTCTCGGCTCAAACTTTTCAATAAGGCTATTTTTAGAAAATCCGATATTTTTTCAAACGTAAAACAAGATGAAAAATTTGATATGATAATCTCAAATCCGCCTTATATCCCAATAAATGAGAAAAATAGGCTTCAAACAGAGGTAGGTTTTGAGCCTGATTTGGCACTTTTTGCAAAAGATATTGACGGCATTGAATTTTATGAGAAAATAACAACAAAAGCACCAGAGTTTTTAAACGAAGGCGGCTACTTAATGTTTGAACTAGGTATTAATCAGGCAAACGCTGTAAGAACATTAATGACAAAATCTGGATTTAAAAATATTGAAATCGAAAAAGATTTAGCAGGAATTGAGAGAATCATATTTGGTGAACGGTAAACGGTGAACGGTGAACGGCAGAAAGTAAAAAGTAAAAAGGAAAAAGGGGAAAGTAAGCGAGAATTGCAAAACCGTTTACTGTTTACCGTTTACTTCGTTTCAACTCCAGAAAGGTAATTATGGAACAAATAATAATAGCAATAATAATAGCGTATTTAATCGGGTCAATCCCGACAGGTTACATAGTTGTAAAACTATTCACAAACCAAGATATCCGCACAATTGGCTCCGGCTCAACAGGAGCAACAAATGTTAAACGGGTCATGGGCAAAAAATGGTTTTTCATAGTGCTTCTTTTAGATGCATTTAAAGGAGCTCTGCCCGTCGTTTTGGCGAAAATTTTCGCTACAACTTTTGTGTCAATCGGACTTATTCCTGTTTTATGCGCAATTGCGGTGATTTTGGGGCACAGCAAGTCAATATTTCTTAAATTTTCAGGCGGAAAATCAGTCGCGTCAGGCGTAGGAACTATTTTAGCCCTTAATTTGCAAGTAGGGCTAATTATTGCGGTGATTTGGTCAGTTGTAACTTATTTTTCAAAGTATGTTTCTTTAGGTTCAATTGTCGCACTTTCATTTTCGCCGATATTGATGTACTTATGTAACGAACCTGTTTCATATATTATTTATTGTTTCTTAGGCGCTATATACATTATATATCTCCATAAATCAAATATTCGCAGACTTTTAAAAGGTGAAGAAAGCAAAGTAAGGTAGCTTTTTCATACTTTGAGATGATGTTGTAGGGTTGAATTGTTTGTACGATATGTTATAATGATAAGATAATATGTAGTTACAGAGGGTTGAAAAGGATTTCATTATGGCAATAACAGTTAAAGGTTTAGGCTCAGGTCTTGATTATCAAAGTTGGATAACAGCATTGGTTGGGGCTAAGCAGGCTAAAATTGATGCGATTAGCACTAATGTTAGTAAAATAGGAACTCAAGAAACTACTTTATCAAATTTGAAAAGCAATTATACATCTTTACTTGCTTCCATACAGACTTTTAGTAATACTTTGGCTTTAAATAATGTTTTTAATCAAAAAGCAGCTACTTCATCTTCTTCTGCTGTAGCGGCTTCAGTGTCTGCTTACGCTGATACTCAAACACTTAAAGTTGGGGTATCCCAACTGGCAACTGCGACAACTGCCCAAAGCTCCTCAGCTGTAGCTTCTAAAATTGATGGAACTACCCTCGTGAGCAGTATTTCCGGTGGAACCGTTAAACCGGGAACATTGAGTATATATGTTGATAATACTAAATATTCTATTGCCGTAAATTTAAGCAATACTTTAGGCGATGTCTTAAATAATATAACAAGTGCAACAGGCTTGGCGGCGAGTGTTGATGCCGAAGGAAAAGTTACAATTGGTGCAGGTAGCAGTTCAAATATTGTTATCGGTTCAACCGCTGATACTTCAAATGTTTCTAATGTTTTATCATTAACAAAAAATGTTGATGGTTCTTATACAAGCAGCAAGTCTGTTTTTGATACAGATACTTCTGTGGCTTTAACAAGTGCGGCATTTACAAGCGGGAATGTAACAGCCGGAACTTTCACAATCGGGAATGCCGAATTTACAATTGATGGAACTACAACTTTGAGTAGTTTGGTAAAACAAATTAATGATAATACTAATGCCGGAGTTACAGCTTTTTGGGATTCAAACTCAGGTAAATTAGCCTTGGAATCTTCTAATCAAGGGGCTTCTAATATTAATATTCAAGCAGGAACAAGTAATTTTACCGATGTTATGGGCTTTACAACTTCAACTTGGAATGCAGCAGACGGATCAATGGCAAGTACAGAATTGACTAATAATTCTCAAACATTGGGTACAAACGCTATTTTGACAATTAACGGAACAACAATTACTTCGTCTTCCAATACGGTTACAAGCGATATTTCAGGTATAACAGGCTTGACTCTCACATTAAACGCTGAAACATCTTCCAATGCCACAATAAATGTAGCAACGGATACAACAAGTGCTGTATCGGCGATTGAATCATTTGTCACTTCTTTTAACTCGGCGATTACATCGACAGATAGTGCAACAAGCCTTACCGGCAATTTACACGGTGAATCTATTTTGGACATGCTTAGAAATAAAATTCGTTCTACAGTTACATCAAATGTTACCGGAGTTGAAGGCTATCAAAATCTCGCAAGTATAGGGATTACGGCTGGAAAAGTAAGCACGAATGTTTCTGCGGATACAACACAATTGGTAATAGATTCTGACAAATTGGTTGCCGCTTTAAAAAGTAATCCGGATGCCGTGGTAAAACTCATTTTAGGTGATACTGCGAGCGGAACGGAAGGGGTTTTTACAAAAATGGAGACAAGTTTAAGTAATTCTCTTGATCCGATTAATGGCTATTTTACAACACGCAGCAATTCTTATGAATCTCAAGTTGCTCGTTTAAATAAACAAAAGGCTAGTATGACTGATGCTTTAACAAAATATCAGACACAGCTTGAAACTAAATTTGCCGCTATGGATAAACTTATTTCTGCTTTGAAAAATTCAGCATCAGTATTTGATTCCTACTTTAATACTAGTAGTAACAATAAAACTAGCAGCAGTACAACTCTTGGCGGTTAATAAAAATCTTCAGGCTTGAAGTCAAGACATTCAACTGATGCTTTTTGCGTTGGTAAAATGAATTTTATTTTGCCGTCTTCAACTTTTTTGTCGGAGTACATTGCATCAATCAATTTTTTTTGATTAAATTTTGGTGTCTTTCCAATTAAATTATATTTTTTAATAAGTTCAAATGATTGATTTTTATATTCCTCGGTAATTAATCCTTTTTTACATGCTAAAGCAATCGCAAAATTCATGCCAATCGCCACGGCTTCGCCGTGAGTATATTTTTTATAATTCGTAACTTGTTCAATTGCATGCCCTAATGTATGTCCAAAGTTAAGAATTTTTCTCAATCCCTGTTCTTTTTCGTCTTTCGCAACAACAGAAGCTTTTAGTTCGAGTGATATTTTTATAATTTTAGCTAAAACTTCTTCATCACGTGATAATATTTTGTCCGAATTTTTTTCAAGAAACTCAAAAAAATTGTATTCATAATCAGTCTGACAACTTTTTTCTATAAAAGCGTATTTTATAACTTCGCTTAACCCTGTTTTAAATTGACGTTCATCAAGTGTTTTAAGAAAATTAAGGTTACAAAAAACAGCTTTTGGCTGATAAAATGCCCCGACCATATTTTTTCCAAAATCGGTATTAATTCCGACTTTACCACCGACTGAGGAATCTACACAGGCGAGCAAGGTCGTTGGTATCTGAATAAAATCAATTCCTCTGAGATAAGTCGCAGCCACAAATCCTGAGATATCGCCAACTACACCGCCGCCAATGGCGATAATGGCATCTTTTCTTTCGAGTTTGTTTTTTAGGGCAAAATTTAAAATACGCTGATAATTTTTGAGATTTTTTTGTCTTTCGCCGTCCTTTAATACGTATTTTATGCTATTTTTAAAACTTAATTTCTCTCCATAAATTTTGTTAACCTTTTCACTTACAACAAGAAGTATCTTGTTTGCTTTTGTGTAATTGAAAACGCTTTTTTCAAGATTTTCTATCAAATCAAAGTTTATAAAAATGGGATATTGTTTTTCTGCAGATAGTTCTACGAGCAATTTTTCATCTAACATAATTTTCGTACTCTTTTAAAATATCGTTCAAGATAGTATAAGCTTGTTTTTGGTAGGTGTCAATTACAAAATTCGCCTTAAAATAATTTTTTTCTCTTTTAATCAATAATTTTTCAATAATTTTTTGTGGAGAATTTTCATTTAAAAGAGGACGATGGGTTTCGTTTTCAACCCTTCTAAAAAGTTCTTTTGCCGGAGTTTTTAAATAAAAAGTAATTCCATTTTGGTTAAGAAGTTTTATATTTTCGGGGTTTTCAAATGCCCCGCCGCCGATAGAAATTATATGGTTTCTGGTTTGAGAGAATTCTTTTATTATTTTATTTTCCAGTTTCCTAAAATGTTTTTCAGAATATTTTTCAAAAATTTCAGAAATAGTTAAGCCCGCATTTTTTTCGATTTCGTCATCGGTATCAATGTAGGTAAAATGAGCCAAAAGTCTGGCTAATTTCCCTCCAATGTAAGATTTTCCGGCACCGGGCATGCCGACCAAAATTATATTAAGATTATCTTGTATTTCCAATTTCTTAAATCCTGTTTGAGTAATTTCTGCTTGAATAACAATTTTTTATTTCAGTAATATTATCTTGTCCGAATTTATCTAAAAACGCGTCCACCAAAACACAAGCAACCATTGCTTCTGCAACAACCGCGCAGGCTGAAACGGCACAAACATCTGAACGTTCAAAATGAGCTTCGCTTTGAGAATTATCTTTAAAATCTATGGTTGCAAGTGGCTTTTTTAATGTAGGTATAGGCTTCATAGTTGCTTTAACAACTAAATTCTCGCCATTTGTCATTCCGCCTTCAAGTCCGCCTGCGTTATTTGTTTTTCTAAAATATTTGTTATTTTCAACAAATATTTCATCGTGCATCTTGCTTCCAAAAACATTTGCGCAACCTACCCCAAGACCGATTTCAACCGCTTTAACGGCAGGAATATTCATAACCGCCTGTGCGATAAGCCCATCGAGTTTTCTATCCCATTGCACATGTGAACCCAATCCTACAGGTAAATTTTCAAATACTATTTGGAAATTGCCACCCAACGTATCACCTTGGTTTTGTGCAGTTTCTATTTTTTCTTTAATCTTAGTGTCTTCATTTTCGCCGCCAATGCTAATAATTTGAGAATAGCAAGTTATATCAAATTCTTTTAAAATTTGCTTTGCGATAGCCCCTATTGCAACATCTATTGCTGTCTTTCTTGCACTTGAACGCTCCAATACATCTCTTAAATCTTTCAAGTCATATTTTATAGCCCCCGCCAAATCAGCATGCCCCGGACGCGGCTTTGTAAAAGATTTTTCGACTTCTTCAATGTCGTCTTGAGCACCAATTTTTTCAATGCTCATAATCGTTTTCCAATTCTCAAAATCTTTGTTTATAATCTCCAAACAAATCGGTGCACCGGTAGTTTTGCCGAATCTGACCCCTGATTTAATTTCAATCGTATCAGTTTCGATTTTCATCCTGCCACCACGCCCCCATCCGCCTTGTCGGCGTTTAAGTTCATCATTGATAAAATTTACATCAATTTCAAATCCGGCAGGAACCCCATCTATTATGCAATTTAGACATTTTCCATGTGATTCGCCTGATGTTAGAAATCTGAAATTATTTAGCATGAGTTTTCCTTATTTTGCATATTTTAAGAAAATTTGTTCTTTTGTTTGCATTAATTCTTCAACAATAAGCCATTTTCCGTTAGGCTGTTTTTTTACTACCATTGAGGACTTTAATTTATAATCACTCAGGGAAGGTTTTCTTATTGAATCTATTTTGTAACCGTTTGGAGTTTTGGTAACGGTAATATTTGAATACTGGTTTTTATAATGTTTTAGTTTGGCAATTTTTGAACTCAATCTCATTTGTTTCCTGTAAGCGTCTATCGAAAAAGGAACATTTACCAGTTTTCCATCGGGTTTTACAACCTGTCGGATGATTTTTGCGTCATCTGAATACATGTCCAACAATGATGCGCCGTAATTGTTGGAAGTTTGAATAAAACTGTTAAAAAAGTTAAGCGCCTCTTGCTGTTCATTCGCAAAAACACCTAAACCAAGCATTAAAAAAATAAATGTTAATAAAAGTTTTTTCATTTAATTTCTCCTAAAAAATATTCTAGCATGAAGATACAAAAAAGGTTTCATATCTAACAATAAAAACAATAGTTTACAATCCTTTACAATTCATTGGACAAAAAGGCAATTTTTATGGAGTATATAACTTTATATATACATAGGATATAATAAATATAAAATTTGGAGAGAATAAAGAAAATGAAAATGATATTTGCAGCAACAAACGAAAAACAAGGAAACGGTAAATACTCTCCGTTGAGAAAACGTAAAAGAGCTAAAAAAGTTGAACAAAATCCTAATGAATTCAAATATTTAACAAATAACGATTTAACTATGAGATTTAACAATTCAAGAGATCCAATCTATTTTGCGTTTGACTACTTGGAAAATAGAAGTTTACCTGAATTAGTCGGGGATTTAGTTAAAGATTCTTTCTTTGAAATTACAAATTTTGTTTCTAAAGTAATCTCAAAGGCTGCATAGAGTGGTTCTTGCGAAAAGTCCATGAAATACGCTCATTACTTAAGTTGATGCTAGATTTTTTTGTTGTCGGGCAGGAATGCCCGACCTACTGCCCAAAGCAAAGTCAGGGTTTAATATTCAATTATATTAACATTTCACTAACTTATCCGTTAAACCGCATAGAGTTTAGAATTATTTATCTTCTTATGTTTGTTGTATAATGGTAGTAATTACACAGCATACATATAAAATAGCGAGAAGATAAAAATTATGATATCAACAAGTAAATTAACCGTAAGATTCGGAGCGCAGCCTTTGTTTGAGGATGTAAACGTGAAATTCACCCCTGGGAATTGCTACGGGCTCATCGGTGCAAACGGATCAGGAAAAAGTACTTTTTTAAAAGTACTTTCAGGTGAAATCGAGCAAACATCAGGCGAAGTCCATATCCAAAAAGGGCAAAGACTGGCAGTTTTGAAACAAAACCACTATGAATTTGATGAACATACTGTTATTGATACCGTAATTATGGGGCATAAAAAGCTTTATTCTATAATGAAAGAAAAGGACGAACTTTATGCAAAGCCTGATTTTAATGACGAAGATGGGATAAAAGTTTCGCATCTGGAATCGGAGTTCGCAGAACTTGACGGTTGGCAGTCCGAATCAATGGCGGCTTCTTTGTTGAACGATTTAGGGATTAACAACGACTTACATTATTCATTGATGAGTGATCTTGCGGGTAGTGAAAAGGTTCGGGTTTTATTGGCACAGGCGTTGTTCGGCAACCCTGACATTTTGCTTTTGGATGAACCGACAAACCACTTGGATATCAGCACAATTAAATGGTTGGAAGAATTTTTAATCGAGTTTCAAAACACCGTTATTGTCGTGTCGCACGATAGAAATTTCTTGGATAATGTTTGTACGCATATTGCGGATATTGATTTTGGCAAAATTCAACTGTATCCGGGGAATTACTCGTTTTGGTCTCAGGCAAGCCAGTTGATAATGAAGCAAAGAGAAGAAAAAAATAAAGAAACTACAGAGAAAATGGAAGAATTAAAAAACTTTATCGCAAGATTTAGTGCGAATGCTTCTAAAGCAAAGCAGGCGACTTCGAGAAAAAATATTTTGGATAAGCTTACGCTTGAAGATATTAAGCCGTCTTCAAGACAGTATCCGAGAATTAGATTTAATTACGTTAAAATCCCTGGTAAAGATGTTTTACACGTAAAAGATTTATGTAAATCAATAGACGGAAATGTTTTGTTCAATAATTTCGCCATGGATTTGTATCAGGGGCAAAAAGTTGCGTTCTTGGCAAAAGATCCTTTAATTATTACGACTTTATTCCAGATTTTGACGGGGGAACTCGAGCCTGATAGCGGAGAGTTTAGATGGGGCGTAACGGCTACTCATTCGTATTTTCCAAAAGACAATAATAAGTTTTTTGAAGAGGATATTAATCTTAGTCAATGGTTAGCACAATATTCGCCTGATCAGCATGTTAACTTTTTAAGAGGATATCTTGGCAGAATGTTGTTCACGGGAGAAGACGCTGAAAAGAGTGCAACAGTGCTTTCAGGTGGTGAAAAAGTCAGATGTATGTTGGCGAAGATGATGGTTTCAGAAACAAACGTTTTGATAATGGATGAGCCGACAAACCATTTGGATTTAGAATCAATAACGGCTTTAAACAATTCTCTGATTGAATTTAGCGGAACGGTTTTGTTTACTTCACAGGATCATCAGTTTATACAAACTGTCGCAGATAGAATTATCGAAATATCACCTAGCGGGTTTATCAGTACACACGAAAAATATGAAGATTACATTTTGAGTGCGGACATTAAAAAACGCAGAGAAAAATTGTATTCTAAGGTGTAATATTTAAGTCGGTGCGTAAGACGCATCCTACTGCTGCAATTTATTTTAAATACTTAATAATCCACCTTGTAATGTCTTGAGACATTGTGGGGTTTGTTTTAAGCATTAGCATACCCATTCCGCCTTCAGGATAGTTTTTTGCGTAAAATCCGCCTTGAGCAAATTTGGACAATTTTATTTCTTCTTGCATGCAATATTTGTCTTTTGTACTTACCATTGACAAAATCGGAATATTTCCCATTTCGACCATAGCAATAGGAATGTATAGTCCTTTAAATGAAGTTGTCGGGGATATTAAAACGATTGTTTTGGGTTTTTTCTTTAATTCTTTTGACACTAAAACTGCCGCATTTGCTCCAATATCTGCTCCCACTATTGCCATATTATCTAATGAAACTTTTTTTGATTGTTTTTGAGCCTGATCTAAAACCGTGATAATATCGCTTGGCATTTTTTGATATGTTTTTGTTTGGAAATATACCCATGGTTTTTTTTGAAAACCGGTAGTATAAATGCTTTTTCCATGTCCTCTTAAATCAATTGCAATGACCGCATACCCCGCATTGTTTAAATCAGGAATTAAATTTACCCAATCCTCACTGGAATATCCCAACGAATGAAGCAATACAACTGTCGGGTATTTTGTAACTCCTTCTATTTTTGCATAGCTTAAGGTTGCTTTGATAATCCTTGCATCTTTGGTTTGAGTCTCAATTTCTTTTTTAATCGTTTTACAGTAAGCACTTTGTGTAGTGCCTGTGAAAACAAAAACTGTTAAAATAAAAATTAATACTTCTTTAATTATTTTCATAATTCGAGTGTTTCCCATCTTCTTACTTAGCATTATACAATAAAATATTAAAATAAGTTACAATATTGTTAATTTCATTCAAATATTGTAAAAAAAAGCCGTTATATATAATATAAGTACTAACGGAGGAAACACCTACAATGGGTATCACTTTAGACGCAGATTTATACTTGCTGTGTAGCATGTTTAACATCAATTATCGAAAGCTTTCTGATGAATATTCAGGCTTGTCGGTAGAAGAGATTATGAAAAAGGAAGCTAAGCAGGGCAATACTGCGGCGGCAAATTTTGATGCCTCAATTTTAGGAAATCCTGTTAAATTTATCGAATTATTTGGGTTGCAAAATTGTGGGAATAAATATGCGATATTAAGCAACATGAATGAATATGATTTGAAAGAACTTCTTCCTTTGTTAAATCAAGCCGATTTGGTTGCAGGGCTTAATTTTTTTACCAAAGATAAATTAATAGATTTGATTGGCGGGCTACCGATAGAACAATTGGTTAAGCTTACGTTTGAAATGTTTTCCCCTGAACAGCTTATGCAGTATATGCCGGAAGACCAATTAAATAAAGTTCTAACCTCTCCTGACATGGATAAGGATCTTGAAATAAAATATTTGCAGACATTGAAACCTGAAATTTTGGCTCAAATGCTTGAGGCTGCAACAGGACAGCCGGTATCAGGCTCTCAGGATGTAGGTCTTGACGGGAAGGCAGATTTCAATATCGAAAGTTTGATGAAGCAGATTAGTGAGCTTCCTGATGATAAGTTTAGAGAAGCAATGATGGGCATCCCGCTTGCAAATAAACAAAATTTCGTTTTAAAAATGGCTAAAGAAAATCCAAAAATTTTCCAATTGTTTGATGCCAGTGCTTATACAAATATTATCGATTATAGAAGAAACAAAGAAGATATCGTTAAAGCGTCCATTGTTATCAAACATGCTCAACTTGTCGAAATGATTAAAGAATTGCCTCGAGATTTAACCGCAGTAGTACTTACGCAAATTGATACAAAAAAATTCGCAGATGTATTGCTTAAAAGTTTTAAAAATATCATTAGTCAGATTATTGCGGGATGATAATGGGTGAAATGCATAATTACCCATTCAAAAATTCGATTAAAAACTCTAAGGCTTTTTGAGAAAACATAAATTTCATTGTTTTTCTTTTATAGTTGGGATTGAGTTCAAATTTTTTAATTTTTGTGGAGCATTTGTTTTTGATAGCAACGTATAAAAGTCCCACGTTTTTGTTTTTTGAGGCCCCTGCGGGGCCCGCAATACCTGTTGTGACAAGCGCAACATCACAGTTTGTTTTTTCAAAAAGCCCTTCAGCCATCTCTTTTGCACATTCTTCGCTTATTGCACCGTGTTTCGATAGTGTTTGCTCGCTTACGTTCAGAAGCTTCGTTTTAGCTTCGTTGGCGTAGGTTACGTAATTTTCTTTAATATAAGCCGAGCTTCCCGCAACATCTGTTAGACGGGAGCTGATAAGCCCGCCTGTACAGGATTCTGCAACGGAAATAGTCATGGAGTTTCTGAGCAGAATTTTTGCAATGGATTGCTCTGTTTTTGTATCAATTTGTTTGAAAAAAAGTTTTATATTTTCGAGTGTTGTCATTGTATTAATTTAATCCGTAAGATTATTTTTGTCAATCGCTTGGCGAAGATAGTTAAGATAAGATAAAAACAGTTAAAAATGGTAAAACTTTTCAACTATTCGACTTTTCAACTATTCAACTAAATTATTACAAAAAGTACACAAAACATGAAAATTGTTGTTGACAGTGAATTTTGTTTGTTATACGATTAGGGTCACTTGAGGTTTTACACTTTAAGAAATAGCAGAAAAGTGATGATATGGCTTTTTCAGGCCTTATTTTTCACCAAAAATAACAAAGGAAAACAAAATGGCAACCGAAACAAAAAGACAAAGAATCAGGGTTTGTTTAAAGGCATATGATCACAAGTTGATTGATGTGTCAGCTGACAAAATCGTTGAGACAGCTAAAAGAACGGACGCTAAAGTTGCAGGTCCTATTCCTTTGCCGACAAAAAGACGTATATACTGTGTTTTGCGCTCCCCTCACGTAGATAAAAAATCAAGAGAACATTTCGAGATGAGAACGCACAAAAGAATTATAGATATATACGACCCGACTCAACAGACAACTGAAGAGTTAAGTAGATTAGACTTACCGGCGGGTGTTGATATAGAGGTTAAACTGTAATCAGCAACTCGGATGAAAACTAAATAGCATTATGCAAAATAATGTGATCTACGGAAGTTATATAAGGTGACTTCGACGGCAAGGGGCAAAGGGTTGAAAAAACTCAAGCCAACAGAAAAAGTAACGTAGCGCTCGCAAGAAAATAGCAACCAAGCAAATTTCGATGAAAATTTTCTGACGGAATTCTCGCGAGGGAGCAGGAAAGGTAAAAACAGAATATGACATTAGGTGTAATAGGTAAAAAATTAGGAATGACTCAAGTCTTTGATGAACAAGGGTTGGCAATTCCGGTAACAGTAATTAAAGTGGACAATATTGTGGTCACTCAAGTTAAGACTGTCGAAAAAGACGGTTATAATGCGATTCAAGTCGGAACTGTTCCGGCTAAGGAAAAACATTTGACAAAAGCTCAAATTGGACACTTAAAGAAAAATCAATTAGAAAATTTCAGACATTTACAAGAGTTCAGGATTGATAACCCTCAAGATTATAAGGTTGGTCAATCAATCGAAGTATCTATTTTGGAGAATATTGAAAAAGTTGATGTTGTAGGAACATCAATTGGTAAGGGTTTCCAAGGGACTGTAAAAAGATGGAACTTCTCAAGAGGGCCAATGGGTCATGGTTCTAAAAATCACAGAGCTCCAGGGTCAATCGGCGCAGGTACAACTCCGGGTCGCGTTATTAAAGGTAAAAAGATGGCAGGAAACATGGGTAACGAAAGAGTTACCGTAACTAAGTTAAAACTGGTAAAAGTAGATAGCGAAAACTCTTTAATTTTAATAAAAGGCGCAGTTCCGGGACCTGAAGGAAAATTGGTTACGATTAAACCTTCAAGAATTAAATGGAACTAAATAAGTAAAAAAGTAGGATGGGCTTCAGCCCATCAAAACAAAGGATAAGCAAAATGACTAAAGAACAAATTATACTAAGTACAAGCGGAAAGAAATTGGGCGAAATTGCTTTAAACGAAAGCGTTTTCGGTGTAGAGCCTAACTTGCACGTTATGCACTTAGCATTAAGAAGACAATTAAATAATGCGCGTCAAGGTTCAGCTTGTACAAAAACAAGATCTGAAGTAGCGGGCGGCGGAAGAAAACCTTGGAAGCAAAAAGGTACAGGTAGAGCAAGAGCCGGTTCAATTCGTTCACCTTTATTCGCCGGTGGTGGTGTAACATTCGGACCAAAACCGAGAGATTACAGTTTTTCTATTCCTCAAAAGGCTAGAAAATTGGCTTTGAAATCAGCGTTATCCGCAAGAAGCGAAAAATTAGTTGTTGTTAAGGATTTCTCAGAAATCACAGAACCTAAAACAAAGATAATGGTAAAAGCTCTTTCTTCTTTGAAATTAGAAGGCAAGATTTTAATAATTGCTGATACAAAAGCGGCAGAAAATAAATATCTTGAACTTGCAGCAAGAAATATTCCAAGTGTAAGATTGATTTTACCTACAAACTTGAATGTAAAAGATATATTGGAAGCTGATAATGTAGTAATTACAGAAGCTGCAGTTAATGAAATAACTGAAAGGTTGATAAAATAATGAGCAAGGAAAGAACAAATACAGAAAAATTATATGACGTATTAAAAGCGCCGCTGATTACAGAAAAATCAATGGCTGGTACGGCACTTGGACAATATACTTTTGAAGTAATCAAAACAGCTACAAAAGTTGAAATAGCACAAGCGGTAGAATTAGCTTTTCCAGGAAGAAAAGTTAAAAAAGTCAGAACGATTTATATGCCTTCTCACGCGAAGAGAATGGGTATTAAGTCAGGCAGAACAACATCTAGTAAAAAAGCGATTGTCACAATAGAAGGTGATCCAATCGAAGAACTTACAGGAGCATAACGAACTAAAAAGGGAAAAGAATACCTTTTACTGAAAAATAAAGTAAACAAATTAAAATAAAGGACGTAAACAAATGGCAATTCGTAAGATAAATCCAACTTCACCCGGCCAAAGAGGCATGACAAAGAGTGACTATCAGGAAATAACAACATCAACTCCTGAAAAATCATTGTTAAAACCTATAAAAAAACATGCGGGTAGAAATAATACAGGTAGAATAACTTGTCGTCATAAAGGTGGCGGTTCAAAACAAGCTTATCGTATGATTGATTTTAAACGTGAGAAATTCGGTATACCTGCAACAGTAAAAACAATCGAGTATGATCCGAACAGAAACGTAAGAATTTCTTTGGTATTTTACGCAGATGGCGAAAAAAGATATATTTTAACACCAGAAGGTTTAAACGTAGGCGATGTAATCGTAAGCGGACCTGATGCACAAATTCAGACGGGTAACGCTCTTCCTTTGGAATTGATTCCATTGGGTTCGATTATTCATAATATTGAACTTGAACCGGGCAGAGGCGGAATATTGGTTCGTTCAGCGGGTAATTCGGCTCAATTAATGGCGAAAGAGGGTAATTATGTTACGATTAAGCTTCCGTCATCAGAAATGAGAATGATAAGAAAATCATGCTTGGCAACAATCGGCTCGCTTGGTAACGCTGAATACAAGAACTTAAAAATCGGTAAAGCGGGAAGAAAACGTCACTTGGGTATCAAGCCTACAGTTCGTGGTGTTACGATGAACCCTTGCGATCACCCTCACGGTGGTGGTGAAGGAAAAACAGGTCCCGGAGGAAATCCGAAAACACCTTGGGGCAAACCGGCTCTTGGTGCTAAGACCAGAAACAAAAAGAAACTTTCTAGCAAGTTAATTGTAAGAAGAAGAAAAAAATCGAGATAGGTAAACAGTAAACGGATTTGAATTAGCAGTCCAACTTTTAAACTAACAAGGAGAAACAATGGCACGTTCATTAAAAAAAGGTCCTTACGTAGAGGATTCATTACAGAAAAAAATCGATAAGATGAATGATAATTCTGAACATAAAGTTATAAAAACTTGGTCAAGAGCATCAATGATTATACCTGATATGTTAGGGCATACAATAGCGGTACACAATGGCAAAACGCATGTTCCTGTTTATGTAACGGAGCAGATGATTGGACATAAATTGGGTGAATTTTCACCTACAAGATTGTTCAGAGGTCACGCCGGCGGGGATAAAACTGCTAAAAGAAAGTAAAAAGGTAAAACATTTCACCTTTTCAATCTTTTAACCAAGACAAAAAGTTAATATAATAAGCTTAAATAAAGTAGGTTGGGTTTTCCAACCCAACAGCATAAAACAAATTAAAAAAAGGATAAAAAAATGGAAGCAAAAGCAAAACAAACGGACATAAAAATGACAGCAAGAAAACTTCGCCGAGTAATCAACGAAGTTCGTGGAAAAGCAGTCATTGAAGCACAAACGACATTACGTTTTATGCCATATTTTGCGGCAAGAGTGGTTGAAAAGAATTTGAAAGCTGCTATTGCAAATGCGCAGGAAAAATTTGGTGTAGGACCTGAGGTTTTGAAAATTTCTGAAATTTTCGCCGATGAAAGCGAAACTTTCAAAAGAGGAAAACCAAGAGCGCAGGGTCGTATTTATAGAAGATTAAAACGTACAGCGCACTTGACAGTAAAAGTAAGCGACTAAAAAGTTAATAAAACAAAAAAAGGACGTAAAAAATGGGACAGAAAACACATCCAACCGGATTCAGAGTAGGAATAATTAAACCTTGGGTTAGCACTTGGTTCGCTAAGTTCGGGGATTATGCCGAATTCGTTGCAGAAGATGCAAAAATAAGAAAATTTGTTAAAAAGAAATTATACACAGCAGGTGTTTCAAGAATTTTGATTGACAGAAAAGCTCAAAATACAACAATAACTGTTGTAACCGCAAAACCCGGTATCGTTGTGGGTCGTGGTGGACAAGGTATAGAAGATTTGAAAAAAGAAGTTTCAAAATATATCAATAAACCCGTTATCATAAATGTTGTTGAAGTCGCAAGGATTGACGCTGATGCTCAGTTGGTAGCTGAATCAATCGCGCTTCAATTGGAAAAACGTATTGCGTTTAGACGTGCAATGAAACAATCAATGCAGCGTACTATGAGAGCAGGCGTTCAAGGAATTAAGGTTATGGTATCAGGAAGACTTGGTGGTGCTGAAATTGCTCGTTCTGAATGGGCAAAAGAAGGAAGAATTCCTCTTCAAACATTAAGAGCTGACGTGGATTACGGATTTGCTGAAGCAGATACAATAATGGGTAAAATTGGGGTTAAAGTTTGGGTATTCAAAGGAAACTTAATGCCTAACGAACAGGCTGACTTAAATATTAAATCAGCGAAAAAAGCAGGACACAGTGAAGACAAATCTGCAAGACGCCCAAGACATAAAGGCGCCGACGAGTAAAAAGTAAAGAGTGAAAAGAACTTAAATGTTTTATCGCTTACATTTCGCTCAACCAATCAATAAGTTAATAAACAAAAACAAAGGAACGTAAAAAATGTTAATGCCTAAAAAAACAAAATATCGCAAAATGATGAAAGGTAATATGAAAGGTACCGAAACTAGAGGTACTACACTTGAGTTTGGTCAATATGCACTTCAAGCAGTCGAACCGGGTTGGATAACAAGCCGTCAGATAGAGGCAGCGAGAAGAACAATGACACGTAAAATCAAACGTGGCGGTAACGTTTGGATAAAGATTTTCCCTGATAAACCGATTACTGCAAAACCTGCAGAAACTCGTATGGGTTCAGGAAAAGGAAACGTAGAATACTGGGTTGCAGTTGTTAAACCTAACAGAATTCTATTTGAATTAGATTATTTTAATAGAGAAGAAGCTGTTGAAGCTTTGGAATTAGCTGCTCAAAAACTTCCTATTAAGGTAAAGGTGGTAGAAAAACCAAGAACACAAGCGTAATTGGTAGGTTTTCCAAGAAAAACAGATGCGAGCGAATTTCGGCAAGAGTGAGAGAAGCGAAACTCGTCCCTGTGAGGGAAATCACACTTTCCCGAACTGCCGATAATTCAAGACAGCGGACAAATCTCACAACAATAGATAGCCAAAGCAAAAACAGCTAGTGCATCAAGGCTAGTAAGCCAATATCAACAAATAAGTTAGTAGTATTAATGAAAAACAGGAAAAGGCGCGAAAACAAAGATTTCGTGTTGAGGTAAAGAAAATGAAACTAAGCGAAATGCGTGAAAAAACAGTAGACGAATTAAAAGATGTAGTAGTTGAATTTAAAAAACAATTATTCAATTTGAGATTACAAAAATCAACACATAAATTGGAAAATACAGCTTTGATTTCAACAACAAAGCATTCAATAGCACAAGCAAAAACACTAATCAAAGAAAAAGGGGTAATATAAACAGATGCGAGCGGGCGAGTCTCATAATGAACAAAGAGACAAAGCAGAATCCAGCGAGTGCATTAATCGGGTAAGCCGGTAAAATAAAAAAAGTTAGTATATATAGATAGAAAAGTAAAGGCGCGAAAATAAAAGATTTCGTGTAATGGTAGAAAAAATGCCTAAGAAAGAAAAGCAAGGTGTTGTAATAAGCAACAAAATGGAAAAAACAATTGTAGTAAAAGTTGCGTCGTATAACCCGCACCCAAAATACAAGAAAATTATGGAATCAAACAAGAACTATAAAGCACACGATGAAAAAGGAATTTGTTCTGAGGGTGATGTTGTAAAAATCATCGAATCAAAGCCGGTTTCAGGTTCAAAGCGTTGGGCAGTTCTTGAAGTGGTCGAAAAAGCAAAATAGTTAATAAGCAAACGGTAAACAGAAATTCCGTTCACCGTTTACTCTTTACTGTTTACTAAATCATAAGGTAAATAAATAATACAAAGGATAAACAAACAATGATACAACAAGAAACTAGATTAGCAGTGGCAGACAATACAGGCGCAAAAGAAATTTTGTGTATACGTGTTCTTGGCAGCTCAAACAAAAAATTCGCAGCAGTTGGCGATGTAATTGTTGCAACAGTAAAGACTGCAACTCCGAATATGGCGGTAAAAAAGTCTGAAGTGGTAAAAGCAGTTGTCGTAAGAACAAAAGCTGATATCAAAAGAAACGATGGTTCGGTAATCAGATTTGATGAAAACGCAGCAGTAATAATTAATAAAGATGGTAATCCTCGCGGAACACGTGTTTTTGGACCGGTTGCCCGTGAATTAAGAGATAAGAATTTTATGAAAATTGTTTCTCTTGCACCGGAAGTAATTTAAGTAAAAAGCAAAAGGTAAAAAGTAGGTTGAGTTTTTAACCCAACAATATAAAGGACAAAAAAATGGCAAAAGAAAATAAAAAAAGCTTGCATGTAAAAACAGGTGACAGAGTAATCGTCACAGCAGGCAAAGACAAAGGCAAAATCGGAAACATTAAAAAAGTAAATCCTTCTGAAGCTAAAGTAGTTGTGGAAGGCGCAAATTTGGTTACAAAAGCACAAAAAGCAAATCCTGCGGCAGGTGTTCAGGGCGGTTTGATAAAAATCGAGGCTGCATTGAACTCTTCAAACGTAATGATTGTATGCCCAAGTTGCGAAAAACCGACAAGGATCAAACACGATGTAGTCGAAAACAAAAAAATCCGTGTTTGTAAAAAATGTGGTGAACAGTTGGATGTGTAAAGCGAAATGCTGATAACATCTTATTAAAAGGAAGAAAAAAATGACAGTAACAGAAAGTTTAAGAAAAAAATACGAAAAAACAGTTAAAAAAGCATTAAAAGAAAAATTTGGCTATGATAATGACCATAAAGTTCCAAGATTGCATAAAATTGTTTTGAATATGGGTGTTGGTGAAGCTTCTCACAATTCAAAAATTGCAGAAGTAATTGAGGCTCAATTAACAAAAATTGCGGGACAAAAATGTGTAGTCACAAAGGCAAAAAAATCAATCGCATCTTATAAATTGAGAGAAGGAATGCCGGTTGGAGCAATGGTAACATTGCGTGGCGAAAGAATGTATGATTTCTTGCAAAAATTAATATGCGTTGTCCTACCTCGTATCCGTGACTTTAGAGGAATAAGTTCCAAAAGTTTTGATGGACGTGGCAATTATACTTGTGGCTTAAAGGAACAGGCTTTGTTCCCTGAAATTAAGTATGAAGATGTTGATTTGGTTAAAGGGATGAATATTTCAATAATCACAACAGCTGAAACAGATGACGAAGCAAGAACTTTGTTGGCAGAATTAGGTATGCCGTTCAAAGGAATGAACAAACAACAGTAAACTGAGTAGGTTGGGTTTTTAACCCAACAAAATAAACCCAAAAAGGAGAAATTCATGGCTAACAAAGCGATGATTAACAAAGAAGAAAAACGACAAAAGCTTGCAGCAGCAGGCAAATATCCAAAAGTAAGATTGCACAACAGATGTAGTATTTGCGGAAGACCTCATGGTTTCCACAGAGATTTCGGTTTATGCAGAATTCACTTGAGAGAAATGGCTCACAGAGGCTTATTGCCCGGTGTTGTCAAAGCCAGTTGGTAATTCAATACATATTGACTTGCTATACTGCTAAAGAATTTTAGTAAGTAGTAAAACCGTGAAAAGGAAAAAGTAAACAGTGAAAAGAAATTCTTCTCACTTCTTGCTTCTCACCTCTCACCCAATCAAAAGGACAAAGAAAATGAACACAGATCCAATAGCAGATATGCTAACAAGAATCAGAAATGCAAATTTGGTTTCTCATGCAACAGTTGAAATGCCGAGTTCAAAGTTAAAAATTGAATTGGCAAAGTTATTGAAAGACGAAGGATATATCGTTGATTATTCGGTTAAAACAATCGAAAAATTTAACTTTTTGACAATCGTGTTGAAATATGACGAAAAACATAAACCGGTTATTTCCAATTTGAAAAGAATTTCTAAACCGGGTTTAAGAAATTATTGCAAAGCTAAAAACTTGCCTAAAGTATTTGGAGGTTTAGGAGTTGCAATTGTTTCGACAAGCAAAGGCTTGTTTACAGACAGAAAAGCCCGCAAAGAAAATTTGGGCGGCGAAGTTCTTTGCTACGTCTGGTAACCAGCTTTTTTGTAAAAAAGCTGGGCAAAAAACTTTAGGAACATTAGTCCTTTCGCTAAAGAAAAACAGACTTATGTTTTAGGGTTTTTGTAAGAAAAAGTAGTTCTCACTATAGGCGATATCTTTCAATAATCGGACAATAATGGCAAGCCGTGAGGCCATTTTGCACGTTTCGCCACAGCTCAACGGCACCCATTAGGGACATTTTCTATAATTCGAGCACGGCTCTCATTAAGAAAAGCAGTCAAAGAAGGCAAAAACTTTAGGAACATTAGTCCTTTCACTAAAGGAAAACAGATTCATGTTTTAGGAGTTTTGTAAAAAATAAATAATTAGCAGTTAAGCTCAATTGGCAGAAAAGCTTAACTAAGTAAAGGAGAAAAATTATGTCACGTATAGGTAAATTACCGATAGAAATTCCGCAAGGAGTAGAAGTCACAATTAATGGACAAACAGTTAGTGCTAAAGGCCCTTTGGGAACTGAAAGTGTTACTGTAAGAGAAGAAATTATTGTAAAAAAAGAAGATGGCAAAGTTGTTTTAACAAGACGCGATGAAGAAAGAAAAACCCGTGCGCTCCATGGTCTTTCAAGAACATTGGTAGCAAATGCAATCAATGGTGTTAAAACAGGATTTGAGAAGAAATTGGAACTTCAAGGGGTTGGTTATCGTGCTGCGATGCAAGGTACAACTTTGAATTTACAATTGGGTTATTCTCATCCGGTAAATATTGAACCACCTGCAGGAATTGAAATTGCAGTAGAAGCAAACACAAAAATTTCTGTAAAAGGTTCGAATAAGCAAGCAGTAGGCGATGTGGCAGCAACAATTCGTTCAAAAAGACCTCCTGAAGTATATAAAGGAAAAGGGGTCAGATATGAAGGCGAATATGTTAGACGTAAAGCCGGTAAAGCAGGTAAAAAATAAGTAAAAAGCTGAAAGCAAAAGGCAAAAAGTGATTTGATAACTTTTTATGTTTTGCTTTTTACTTTTAGTTCAGTATTAGCCCCTATAAACCCTTAAGGCTTGCTTCCTTAAGAAGGTTTGGGTAAAACAAAGGAGAAAAAAATGATTAAATCAGCAAACAGAAAAACAAAAGTACAAAAAAGACACCAATCAATTAGAGTTAAGCTTTCAGGGACTGCCGAAGCTCCAAGATTGGCAGTTTATAGAAGCACAAAACATATTTATGCACAATTAATTGATGATGTAAAAGGTGTTACGATTGTTTCGGCTTCAAGTGTGGATAAAGATTTGAAAGCAAAATTACAACACGGCGGAAACATTGAATCAGCAAAAGCTGTTGGCGAAGCTGTTGCCAAAAAAGCATTGAAAAAAGGCGTCAAAAATATTGTTTTTGATAGAGGCGGATTTTTGTATCACGGAAGAATTGCAGCGTTAGCTGATGCAGCCAGAGAAGCTGGATTAACATTCTAAAATATTCTCCTTATTCCATTTTTTAACACGTTAGACTATAATTTAGTTTATGAGCATGCAGATTTTATCACAGTATTTGGAGTATTTGGAAGTCGAAAAAGGACTTTCTATTAATACTCTTGATGCTTATAGGCGTGATTTGATTTCGTTTTTGGAGTTTTGTTTTATTCTTGGTGTGCAGGAGCCGATTCAAATTCAAAGAACACATCTTAATTCTTATATAATAGATTTGAGAGAAAAAAAATATTCTGCTACAAGTGTTATGCGAAAAATAGCTTCTTTAAGGGGATTTTTTAAGTGGCTTTGTGCCGCTGAAATTTGCTTGCAAAATCCTACGTTAACTCTTGAACAGCCGAGAATCCCACGTAAATTGCCAAAAGTTATGACTGTTCTAGAGATTGAAAATATTTTGAGGGAAAATTTGAGCAAAACGGAACGGCTTGTTGTAGAATTGCTCTATGGTTGCGGGCTTCGGGTGTCTGAACTGGTGGGATTGAAAACAAATAGTATTGATTTAAGTGCAAATTATTTGAAGTGTAGCGGAAAAGGTTCAAAAGAAAGACTCGTGCCCTTTGGGAACATGGCAAAAACGGCATTGCTCGACTATTTTATTCAGAGAGATTTCTTGATAAAAAAATATAATGTTGATACAAAAAACCTTCTGATTTCAGACGGAGGGAAGTTTTTGACTCGTCAGGATGTGTATAATTTTATTCATGAACAGGGGAAAGTCATCCATAAAAACATTTCGCCGCATACTCTAAGACACAGTTTTGCTACACATTTGCTTGAGAATGGGGCTGATTTGAGGATTGTTCAGGAACTTTTGGGACATGCTGATGTTTCAACGACCCAGCTTTATACTCACATAAGTAAAAAACGTTTAAAAGAAGTTTATTTTTCGATTAATAAATAGGCTTATCAACCATTTTTGTATTAAAATAATTCTATGCTAAATATTTTTATAACAGGTTCTGATATCAATGTCGGAAAAACATTTATAACCGCGGGGATTGCTGCGACCATGCAAAGTTTGGGGTATGCAACCTGCGTTTATAAACCGATTCAGACGGGTGCGATTGAAAAAAACGGATTTGCTCAATCGCCGGATTTAGCTTTTGTAAAAAATATTGACCCTTATATTAAAACATATTCAAGTTATTTGTTAAAAATGCCTATGATGCCTGTTGTAGCTGCCGAAGCTGAAAATATCATCATTGATAAAAATAGCATTAAAAAAGATTATGAGGCGATTATAAAAAGGCACGATTGCACAATTGTAGAAAGTACAGGCGGAATTATGACTCCGATTGCACCCAATCTTTTGGTTTCAGATATCATAAAAATTTTAGAGTTACCCGTCTTAATTATTATCAAACCTGATTCAGGAACGGTAAATCAAACCCTTTTGACAATTAATCACTCAATATCAAAAGGAATAAAAGTTCGCGGGGTTATTATAAATAATTTCCCTGAAAGTACTGTTGATGTTGACATGAAAACTATTCCAAGATTGATTGAGGAATATTCTGACGCAAAGATTTTGGGGGTAGTTAAACATTTTCATAATGTGAAACAAATCAACCCAAGCGATTTAATTACAAACATCTTGAACGGAATCGATATAGAAAGCGTATTCGATGTCAAAATTGCGAAACTTGATGTTCAATAAATATTAAAACTTTATGCAATATTGAAGAATGAAGGTTTGGTATTTATCTCATTGAGCTTATCAAGCCCATGCATATTAGCTAAGTTCGGATTAACCGGAGTTGGTCCGGATTTTACTTTAGAGGAAATCAAACGACCGTATGCAGCGCTAACTGTATTTTTCATCCCACTATTAAGTCCACCAATAGGATTCGTCATCATGATTATATTTCTCCGATACCATCTACGCATATATTATAACATAAATTGATGAAAAATTCAAGTCCTCGGCTTTTTGTTTGATAATTCCTATTTTACCTTTTTTATAGTACAATAATTCAAATAAGGGGACTGAGAAGAAGGGTTGAATATGCAAATAGTTGAAGTAAAAAATAATTTGGTCAAAGTAAGCTATGATACATCGGCTGAGAGCCTTATTTTATCAGGATTTATAATTATCAAGGATGAACTTTTGTCTTTTATAGGGCAAATTGTTCATCTTGAAGCTAATTCTAATGGAAACTTTGCTGTTGCAAAACTTCTTTTCACATTTAATGATAATGGGGTTATAACAAATTATAACGGTGCAATTCCCGATTTCAAAAGCCTTTTGGATATTGTGCAGCCGGAGGAACTTTTGGGACTTTTACCCGCACAATTCCCTATTGTTATTGGTGAACTGGCTCAGCAAAAAACTTTATTAAAACTTGATAGAAGTTTGTTTGAAGACAAATTGCTTGTATGTTCTGAAAAAGAAGAAGATAATTATACTTTAATTAAAAACTGTGTTAGGCAATTGGTTTATAGCGGGAAAAAAGTTTTGGTGATTGATTCAAGTTTAGGTAGGAACGATTCCATGTATGCCGAAAATATTGAGGGGCATATTATTGCAGGAAAAAACTTTAAACTTCCTTTAAATTACGAGACAATTAATTTTATATATGAAAAAGGACTTGACGATGCTACGGCGGAAAGTAAAGCTCTTATTCAGGAAATCTTTTTGGAAGTGCAAAATTACGTGAATACTTTACCTGAAAAATTTATTCCGTTTGAAACTTTCAAAGATGTGGTTGATTCTCAGTACGAGGAATTGGGACTTGTAGAGCTTGTTTTACTCAAAAATAAACTTTTAAAATATTACGAAGCCGGAATTTTTGCTCAGGAACAAAAAGAATTTGATTCGCTCAAAAATTCTTTGGAACAAAAATCTGCAACAATTTTAGATTTATCAGGGATTGACGAAAAAATTCAAAGAGAAATGATTGCCCATGCTTATTCTGTGATAAGCCAACTTGGTAAGGATGTGTATGTTATTTGTAACGTCGGAGATACGAATTCGGATAAAAAGTTGTTAAAGCAGATTTTTACCGCAAAAAATGTTTATTCTACGATTATTTGTGCTTATTCGTACAAATATTTGAAAGAATTAAAGCAACTTTCAAAGAATTTAATTCTTTTCGCCCCGATTCAACAGCAGAACGATTTTGCCGGATATAATACTTTTTTAAGTAAGTTAAATCCTCAAGAATTTATAATTTATGGTCAAGCAACTCACAACCTTCCTTTGATTGTGAAATTAGAGGAGATTGCAGATTCACGTTTTAAAAATTTAACACAAGAACAAGTCCGGACGGAGGAGCAAAATTCTAAAGAGGATTTGCTGGATGAACAAATAAAACGTGATGTGGACGAAATTTATACCGTGCCAAAAGTTGAGAAAAATTCGGAAGAAGAATTTGCGGCTGAAATTGTTGAAGATGATTTGACTGAAGACGATTTGGATTTTATTGAAGATTTGCATATTAACGAAGATGGCTTTGTAGATGAAGTATTTGACGAGGAGAAGAAGTCAATTAGCAAAGAAGTCTTAAGCGAGCCTGAGGAAAAAGAAACTGATGAAGCTGATATGTTTTCAAATGTTTTGTCTCAGCAAGCAAAAGAGCGTGAAATTGAGTTACCTGCGGTTGATATTCTACCTGTAAAAATGGCTTCTGCTCCTATTGTTCCGATTTATTCGGCAGAAATTGAACCCAAAACGCAATCGGATGCACTTGAGCAGGGTGATAGTGTTACTCATTCTAAATACGGAAAAGGAACGGTTGAAAAATTAATCACTTATGGTTCAAAAACACTATGTTCAATAAATTTTGATAATGTCGGAAGACGTCTTTTAGACCCTACTTTGGCGGAAATAAAGAAGATTTAGAGGCAATTTGTTGAAAATTTTAAAAAAATATTGGTATAGTTTTTTACTGTTGCTGATTATTTTATTTGGAGTTTTATTAAGGTTGAAAGGATTGCTGATTAATCCTTCAATGTGGCACGACGAATGTGCGCTTGGATGGAATGTCAGGTTCAAAAATTATTCTGATTTTTTTGGGATACTTCGTTTCATGCAAATGGCTCCGCCGTTTTTTATGGTTTTAACAAAATTGATTACAAAAATATTCGGATTTTATGATATTTCTTTGCGGATATTACCGTTTTTGGCTGGAATAGGTTCGATTATAGCTTTTTATTTGCTTTCCTCAAGCAACCTAAAGTCTAAATTTGCCGTTCTTTGCGCGGTTTTCTTCTTTGCGATTAATCAGCAGTTAATCAATTATTCTTTTGAATTCAAGCCTTATAATATTGATGTTTTGGTTACAATAATTTGCCTGCTGTTTTTCATCAATTTGAAGATTGAAAAATTAAGCGCGAACAAAGCCGTTTTCTACGGCTTATTGCTTGCAATAGTTCCGTGGTTTTCTTTTGTTTCTGTTTTTACAATCGCGGGTGGGTTTTTGAATTTATTTCTTAAGAATATCAAATTTGCTTGGAGAAAGAAACTGATTTTAACACTTCCGATAATGATTAGCGGGCTGAGTTATTTAAAAATATATTTGATGAATAATTACACGGGAACGCACATGGTAAATTATTGGCAAAATAGTTTTGTTAACGCTAATCCGTTCTTTTTTCTACATCTTTTGGTTGAAAATATAAAATATTTTTTTTCCCCGAGTCAATATGCATTATTTGTGCTGATTTTGCTTACTTGGGGGGCGGTGATTTTTTACAGAGAAAAAGCCTCGTTTATTAATATATCCGGTATAGGTTTTATTTTGCTAATTATCGCGTCTTTTTTGCATTTTTACCCTTTTGCAAGCCGCTTGGTATTGTTTCTGGTTCCGATATTCTTACTGTTAATATTAAAACCTCTTGATTTAATAACTTTTGATAAAAAATTCAAATCATTCATTATTATTGCGCTTACGTTTTTTACACTGTGCCCGCAAATGATTCAAACAAAAGATTTTATTTTGACAAAAAGTATTTCAAAAGGCGAATATCCTCGAGAAATGATGGAAATATTGGTTAAGGGTCTTAAAGATGGAGACATTATTTTCGTGGAGGATTCTGCTAATACTGAGTTTGCTTATTATTCTTCGTTTTATAATATTAAAAATCAGGTAATTCAAGAACCACAGCACAGTAATCGAACTGCTGTGCTTAATTCTCTTAAAAAAGGACGGAATTATTGGTTTTACCTTACTTTTGGAAATTCAAAACCGATTTTGGATTGGGTTGATAAAAATGCAAAGATAATTCAAATGTTTCATCCTGAGCAATCAAATGATTATCTTATTTATATTTCATCCTCAAAAGATTAATTTTTTGTTTATTTCCCCAAAAAGCTTAAAAGCGGTAGGGTGCGGATTTAACCGCACCGTCAATAAGCCTGAAAAAAAGTAAAAAGGAAAAAGCAAGCGAGAACTGCAAAACTATTAAACTTTTCGACTTTTTAACTTTTCAACCAAAACAAAAGATTAATTTTTTGTTTATTTTTTCTTAGATTTAAAAAATTAATGTTAAATTAGAATAGAGGTTTAGAAGATTAATTAAAAGGAGCTTACAGAAATGGCAAAAACAATTGGTATTGACTTAGGAACTACAAACTCTGTAGTCGCAGTCATGGAAGGTGGGAAGCCCACAGTTATCGCAAATGCAGAAGGTTCAAGAACAACACCTTCTATCGTTGGGTTTTCAAAAACAGGAGAAAGATTGGTCGGACAGCTTGCAAAACGTCAGGCGATACTTAACGCAGACAAAACCATAGCGTCTATAAAAAGATACATGGGCGAAGATCATAAAACAAAAATCGATGATAAAACTTATACTCCGCAAGAAATTTCTGCAATGATTTTAAGAAAATTGGCGGATGATGCGAGTTCTTATTTGGGCGAAAAAGTAACTTCGGCTGTAATAACGGTACCTGCTTACTTCAACGATGCTCAAAGACAGGCTACAAAAGACGCGGGTAAAATCGCTGGACTTGATGTTCTTCGTATAGTCAACGAGCCGACAGCTGCGGCTTTGGCTTATGGTCTTGAAAAACAAAAACCAGAAAAAGTTTTGGTGTTTGACCTTGGTGGAGGTACTTTTGACGTTTCAATCCTTGAAATCGGCGATGGTGTTCACGAAGTTCTTTCAACATCAGGTGATACTCACCTCGGTGGGGATGATTTTGATGAAAAAGTCATGAACTGGCTTTGTGACGAGTTCAAAAAATCCGAAGGAATTGATTTAAGAAACGACAAACAGGCTATGCAACGTATTAAAGAAGCGGCTGAAAAAGCAAAATGCGAACTTTCAACCGTCATTGAAACAAATGTTAATTTACCGTTCATAACTGCTGATGCAAATGGACCTAAACACTTGGATATTTCTTTAACAAGAGCTAAATTTGAAGATTTATGTCACGATTTGTTGGATAGATGTAAAAAACCGGTTGAACAGGCGATTAAAGATGCAAATCTTTCTAAAGGCGAAATTGATGAAGTCGTTTTGGTTGGTGGTTCGACTCGTATCCCTTCGGTACAGGCACTAGTTAAAGATTACACAGGCAAAGACCCTAACCAATCGGTTAATCCTGATGAAGTTGTTGCTGTTGGTGCTGCAATTCAGGCTGGGGTTTTGGCAGGCGAAGTTAAAGATATAGTGCTTTTGGATGTAACTCCTTTGACTTTGGGTATTGAAACACTTGGTGGCGTTTTGACTGCGCTTGTTCCAAGAAATACTACAATTCCTGTTTCTAAATCGCAAGTGTTCTCAACGGCTGAAAACAATCAAACAGCTGTAGACATAAGCGTTTTGCAAGGTGAAAGACCGATGGCAAAGGATAACAAATCACTTGGTATGTTTAGACTTGATGGGATTCCTCCTGCGATGAGAGGTTTGCCTCAAATTGAAGTTACTTTTGACATCGACGCAAACGGTATTGTAAACGTTTCGGCTAAAGATAAAGCGACAAATAAGGAACAAAAAATTACCATTACAAATTCAAGTAATCTTTCTGATACTGATATTGAAAAAATGGTTAAAGAAGCGGAAGCACACTCCTCTGAAGATAAAGCGAAAAAAGAAGAAGCGGAAACTAGAAACAACGCTTCAAGCTTAATCGGTTCGGCAGAGAGAATTGTCAAAGATTTTGAAGGTAAAATCGATGAAGCTGAACAATCAAAACTTGATGAACAAAAAGCAACGCTACAAAAAGCGCTTGATGAAAATAAGTCGGTTGAAGAAATCAAAAAACTTTCTGAAGAATTACAACAAACAATGTTTGGTATTTCTCAAAAGGCTTACGAACAGGTTCAAAAAGAGGGTGAAACAGCAAGTTCCGGGGCTGAAAGCACAGCTTCTGAAAGTGCTGAAAGTTCAACATCTTCATCAGATGACGACGTAATTGATGCTGAATATACAAAAGAAAGTTAAATAAAACTTATTTTGTATTTAGTTTTACAAAAGCGGGCAAATTTTGCCCGCTTTTGTAATATAATTCATGCACAGATTTTTTTTCGTGTAAGAAACCTTTTATATTGTTGGGCTTTGCCATACCCCAACATCATACCCAGAATAAAATCCTCTTCCACAGATAATTTATTCAACTCCTCACAAGAAAATTGTTTCATAATTTCAAGACACTCTTGCATTCCAAAAAAAATGTTAATCTTGCCACCTTCGATATCACAAATCATGTATTTTATGTCTTGATTATCTAGGGCATTTTTGATTTTCTCTTCAAATTCATTCGGGCATGTAAATAAACATAAATCCCTCAAACCTTTTTGATATTCATATATCAAATGATAAAATACCTGCATAATCCTCAATCCTCCATATATTCTTATTATTTAGACGTATTTTGTTTCAATAAGTTTCTTTTGATATTTATTTTTGTAACGGTTGTCAAAATAACTGTTCAATTTATTTTTTGAGGGGCGTTTAATTGAATAAGAAGTCATACAAAATAAAAAGGCGAAATCATGCAAATTCAAAAATCGCAACCAATATCATTTCAGTCTCCATGGACAAATGAAGAGGCTCTATTCTACGCCAGAGAGAGACGTAGCATGTTAAACCCTGAAAGATTTTTGTCTTTCTTGGAACACTTCGCCAAGCCTACTATAGAAAAAATAGCTGCTCCAAAGGTCGATTCACCTTTCGTTCAAGCTACTACTGCGATAGCGCAAGGAAAGAAAAAGCTCTCTTTTGTTAGTATTCAACTTCCTAAAAGAAGATTAGTACCTTTCTCCCCAAAACCACTTTTTGAACGAATTGCCGTACTATTTAGAAAAAGACAGTTTCCGGAATTTTATACTAAATACTTTCAAGATTAAATTTGATTGATGTAACAAATGGTGCAGAGCCAATTTATTGAGGTGATTCTTTTACGCTTTCAAGTTGCAAAGTTACTGTTGTAAGGTCGCAAACCGAACTTGGCCCGAAATATTGAATAGCTCCGGGGAATTTATATTTATCATTAAGCGCCCAGTCTTCTCTGTTGTTTTCAAGCTTTTTAAACACAGAATCGTCCAGCTTCACAAGTGCTTTTTGAATAACAGGCTTGAATTCACCATGGCGTTTTTCCATATTCATCATCATGGTTAACGGAGTGCCGCCCGCAATCCATTTATCGGCGCTTTGGGTAAGATTTCTTATCGAAGATAAATATCCGGTCAAGCCAAAGTTAATAAGTGCAAAAGCGTTATAGCCAAGTGAGTAGCAATAATCCGCATCAAAATTTGAAGGGAAAGCACATCTGCCCTCATATCCGAAAAAGTGTGCTAATTCAGAGAATTTACCGACATATTCACCTTGAGATTTCATTTCTTTAAGTCTCGTTTTAATCATTTCAATCAAAAGTTTTTCAGTATCAATCCTCGAAACCTGAACGTTTCCGTGAGGGTCTCTGTCCATTAACAATTGTGCTTTGATAAGCGCTGGCAAGGATTCAAACACTTTGGAATTGACTTCTTTTAATCTATTTTGAACAATTTCAAATTTTTCATGGCTAGAAGTCGCATTGTTAAAATCAATATCCTGTTCCAATTCGCCCATCAAATCATTCAAGTTCGCAATCATGGATTTCATTTCAGGAATAAACTCGATTAAGCCCTCAGGAACAATGGCAATACCAAAATTTTTACCTTTAGCCGCGCGTTGGGAAATAATGTCGGACATATAATTTATAATATCGCTTAAAGACATTTGCCTTTCTTCAACCTCTTCAGAAATAAGCGTTATGTTGGGTTGAGTTTGCAAAGCAGCCTCAAGCGCAACGTGAGAGGCACTTCTACCCATGATTTTAATAAAATGCCAGTATTTTTTAGCGGAATTTGCATCCCTTTGAATATTTCCAATTAATTCAGCGTAAGTTTTAGTCGCCGTATCGAAACCGAAAGAGATTTCAATCTGGTCGTTTTTTAAATCGCCGTCGATTGTCTTTGGACAGCCGATAACTTGAATTCCTGTGTCGTTTTCAACAAGCCATTCAGCCAAAAGAGCCGCATTTGTGTTGGAATCATCACCACCGATTATAATAACCGCCGAAATATCAAGCTTTTTACAAATTTCAAGTGATTTTTCAAACTGCTCTTGGGTTTCAAGTTTTGTTCTTCCCGAGCCGATTATGTCAAAACCGCCGGTATTTCTGTATTCATCAATCAATTCACCGCTGAATTCGATATATTTTCCGTCAATAATTCCCGCAGGCCCACCTAAAAATCCGTATAATTTGTTATTTGGATTTGCCTGTTTTAATGCATCATAAAGCCCTGCAATAACGTTATGTCCCCCTGGGGCTTGTCCGCCCGAAAGAATTACTCCGACATTCTTTACAGCGGAAACGTTTTCCTCGCCTGTTAATTCAAAAGTAATAATGGGCTTGCCGTAAGTATTTTGAAACAGTTTTTGAATTTGCTCCTCATCTCTTATTGCCTTTGTGTTTTCGCCTTGAATAAATTTAAGTTTATTAACTCCTTCGCTCAATGAGCTGGGAAGTTTGGGCTGATATTTTAATCTTTCTATTTGAAGCGGTGATAATTCTTTCATACTATTTCCTTTTTTTATGTAACAGATATAAATATTCTACATAAAAAAAATTATTTCATCAACAAAAGACTTCCCCAGATAAAGAAAATCCCCGATATTATTCCAAAAACAGAGTAATGACCATTCCCGTATTCTCTTGAAAGCGGTAAAATCGTATCAAACGAAATATAAACCATAATCCCCGCAACCGAAGCGAACAAAAAGCCTACCGCAAGTTGAGGTAAAAATGTTTGCAGTACAAATAAACCAATTAGCGCACCAATCGGTTCTGAAATTCCAGATAAGAAAGAATACCAAATTGCCAAACGTTTTTTTCCCGTCGCATGGTATATTGGAAGCGCAACGGCAATCCCTTCTGGAATATTATGTAACGCAATCGCAACAGCAACCGACAATCCTAAAGTTACATTTTGGGTGGTTACAAAAAAAGTTACCATGCCTTCGGGAAAATTATGAATACAAATCGCAATCGCCGTCAGTAATCCTGCTCTTTTTATTTTTGAATGTTGAATGGTACACTGTTCCTGTGGGCAGAATAAATCTTCCGCTATATGATCAGGTATAAAATAGTCGATTAAAATCGCTGTGATTATTCCGATGGCAAAACCTATAAATACCATCCAATCAGCATTATTAGGGAAATATTTGATTAGTAAACCATTTGCACCTGTCAAAATTTCAGTGAATGATAAAAATATCATTACCCCCGCAGAAAATCCCAAGCCAATCGATAGTCCTTTAATATTGGTTCGTTTTATAAAAAAGGTGAAACATCCGCCCACAACAGTTGCCAAACCGGCGAATAAAGTCATCAATAAAGCTATTTTATAATTTGCGGGAAACACCTGTACCTCAATATCTTCTACAAATATTATTCTACTACAAAAAGAGTGAACGGCAAAGGGTGAGAGGTGAGAGGTGAATTACGAGTGAGCAGTAAACTCTATCTGTCTCTCAACTTAGCCAAAAGGTTTAAAATTTCGATATAAAGCCACACGAGAGTTACCATCAGCCCGAAAGCGCCATACCACTCGTAACTTTTGCCAAGCATGTTTTGTGCTCCGCGTTCGATAAAATCAAAATCGATTATTAAATTTAAAGCAGCAATACCCACAACAACAATACTAAATCCTATACCAATTGAGCTTGAGGTGAATATTTGAGGTATTTGTAATCCGAAAAATGACCCGATTAAGTTGATTAAATAAATTCCCGCGATAGATAATGTTGAGATAAATAAAACACTTCTGAACTTATCCGTGCATTTTATTGCACCTATTCTATAGAGAAAAAGCAGTGAAAATAAAGCCGCAAAAGTGCAACCTATTGCCTGAATTGCAATTCCGGGATAAGCTTTCTCAAACATAGCCGAAATTCCACCCAATAAAAGCCCCTCGGACGCTGCATAAATAGGTGCAGCGATGTTTATAACTTTTCTATTAAACATAATTACTATAAATGAGATTATACTCGTGACAAACCCAACTGCACCAAGCATCATGGCTTTATCTGTGTAACCTTTGAAGAACAAATCCCAAACGGCGAAACTTGATACCAATAAAAGGGCGAATAAAATAAAAGTTTTGTTAATTGCACCATTAACCGTCATTGGTTCAGAATCTAATATTGTTTCTCTTTCGACTACATTTTGATTAAACACAGGGTTCGGCATGATTTCCTCCTTATTTATTTACAATTTCATTATACAACAATTATATTTTTTGTGATAAATTAATCTTATGTATGTTGAAAATTTTATTAAATTTATAAAATGTTATGGTAAAGGTCGTAAACTTAAACTTTTCGGCTTTTTTATATTTTCTTTAATCGCAGGTGCGTTAGAGTTTTTGGGGATTGCTTTAATATATCCGTTTATTTTGTTGATAATTAAGCCCGAAAGCGTCATTCATACAAAATATTATTCTGATTTCGCTAATTGTTTTCATGTGCATAATGTGTTGATAAATGCCTTTATATTAGGTTTTATTGTTATGTGTTTGTTTATTATAAAGAATTTGTTTATGATTTATTGTTTGTATGTACAAAATAAATTCATAAACAATTGGAAACTTGCAATAAGTAAGAAATTTATGTATTATTACCTATTTTCACCCTATAAAAATTCTCTAAACACTTCACCGTCTGAAAAAATTTACAATCTGACTTTTTTAGTAAATCAAACACTAGACGGATTTATATTCCGTTTAATGACTTTTGTTACGAATATCGTAATTGTAGTAATGATTTTGGGATTATTGTTTATGAAATTTGCTTTTGCAGCATTTGTAACGTGTATTTTTGTCTTTTTTAGTATGCTTTTTCAGAGTAAAATATTTAAGGCAAAAATAAAAGAAATTTCTCAAAAACTTTTTAAGCTATCATCTTTAAATAATGAAAAAACGATGGAAAGCATTAATAATTTAAAAGAAATAAAAATATTGTCAGCTGAAAATTATTTTTATAATGAATATAACATCACACAAAAGGAGTTTACTCAAATTCTTTTTGAGAACAATTTTTACGGTGCAATTCCGCCTTATATGATTGAAACGTTGGCAGTTTTATCATTATTTTTACTGGCTTGGCTTATTTCTTTTCAAAATATTGACAACACATCATGGATGATTGCTTCTTATGCAATTGTTGTGGCGGCAGTTTTCAGAATTGCACCGGCTATGAATAGAATTCAATCTTCAATAAATGCGATTAATACGTCACGTGATTTTGTAAAAACAATGATAATGGAATATAAAAATAAGGATTTAGATTTTATTGAAGAAAAAGTTGATTTTAATATTGAGTTTAAAGACAGTATAAAGTTGAAAAATATTTATTTTTCTTACAGAAAAGAACCGGTTGTCAAGGATTTGAGCTTGGAGATAAAAAAAGGTGAATTTGTTGGCGTAATAGGACTTTCAGGAGCAGGCAAAAGCACTCTTGCTGATATTATAATGGGGCTTTTACCAGTGGATAGCGGTGAAGTAGTTGTGGATGATATTGAGCTTAATTATAAAAATTTTAGTGCTTTAAGAAAACTGATAGGCTATGTTCCACAACAAATAAATATTTTGGACGGATCATTTAAGCGAAATGTAGCATGGGGTATCGATGAAAAAGACATTGATGAAGAAAAAGTTATTGAGGTTTTAAAAAGAGCTCAATTATACGATTTTGTAAATGGATTCGAAAATGGAATAAATTCAAAAGCAATCGTTGGTTATACGGGTATTTCTCAAGGTCAAAAACAACGATTAGCAATAGCTAGAGCATTATACAGAGACCCTGCAATCTTAATTTTTGATGAGGCTACTTCGTCATTGGATGTTGAAACGGAGCATTTGATAACTAAAATGTTGGACTCTCTAAGGGGAGAAAAAACGATTATCGCTATAGCGCATAGGCTTTCGACTTTGAAAAGTTGTGATAGATTAATTTACTTAAAAGCGGGTAAGCTTGAGGATTCGGGTACGTTTGAAGAGTTGTTAACAAGGCAAGCGGAGTTTGAAAAAATGGTAAACTTGTCAAGCTTGCGTGTTCCTACTGATTAAGAATGTAGGAATTAAAAAAAAAGACTTTACAAGAGAAATTTTTTTGATAGAATAAGGATATAATCCTCAGTAGCTCAATGGCGGAGCAACCGGCTGTTAACCGGTAGGCTGTTGGTTCGAGTCCAACCTGGGGAGTTTTTTTATGCCTTTTTTAATATGGTTGAAGTTATTTATTAGTCTTTGTTCTCAGAGTTCTAATTTTTTAGTAAAATTTAGGTTTCATTTTAACTTTCAAGTTATATCTATCTTTTAGAGCTCGAGCCTGATGGATCCTATTGTTAATTTTTATTCACATTTAAGCAATTTATTTTATGTATGGTTTTTTTGATTCTTATGATTAATTTAAATTTATATAAGCATGATATAAAAACAAATATTTCAAAAAATATTTGTTTTACTGGTGCTGAAAGATTGCTACCAAACAAGCAATACCCTAAAAAGTTAATAAAGTTGATAGTTCTAGACATAGACGGCACTATTTCTGATAGAGCTACAAATGCTATAAATCCTGAAATTAAGGCTGCTATACAATCTGTTATTAATAAAGGTATCAAAGTAATTTTAAATACAGGAAGAGACTACGATGAAGCATTAATCATTGCAAAAGAGCTTAATGTAGATACCCCAATTATTTGTAATTACGGAAAATATATTAAGCATAATCGTAAGTTAATTTATGAAAATCCAAGCAATCAAGTAGATTTGAAAGGCGACTCTTTAGAATATATTGCGAATATTTGGGGGATTAAAAAAGAGAATATTATGGCTATTGGCAACGATGTAGAAGATATTAGTATGTTTACGAAATCAGGAACATCTGTGTTGATTGAAGGGAGTAGTTACATTAATGATATTAAACCTTTTGCCCATTATATAGTAGATAATTTTAATAAATCTGGTGTCGCATTAGCTATCAAGAAACTTATCTTAGAATAATTATTTTTGATAATATAATTTAATGTTATAACTAAACTCCTCATCCAACGAAAAGTTGTGTAGAACACCCAGTCCAATGAGTATTTTTGTTATATAATCTTTTTATTTAAGGAGGCGATTTCTCGGCTTAATGCCAACCTTTTAATGTTTTGTTGGGTAAATAACACCAATAGAAAAATTATCTTTTAGTAAATAGCGTTTGTGCCCCTTAATTTATAAACAAAGACGCTTGCGAAGTATTTAACCTCAAAGAGTAATAGGGCTTAATGGTATATTTTAAACTGATTAAAATACAATTTTCACTTGTGTTTCTTGAAGTCGCTTTAGCATATCTATTGCTTGTTTTTTCTTCTTCTCAATGTCTTGATATTTTTTTGAAATTTCTTTTTGTTTGTCCAAATCAAAAGAACCGTCATTTTTTACAGGGATCGAAATTGTTATTTTTTTTATATTCCCGATGGAGGCTCTGTAAGAACGCGAAAAGCCCATTTTTTCTCCCTCTATATATAACATATAAGAAATAAATTTCATATCGATTAGAGGATTCTTACATCGCAAAATGCCACAATGATCGGTTGGAACGAATGTTGTGTTTAAAGGGATATGACGAGTAACCCAATTTCCATCAATGCCCCATATAACGGAATCTACTTCAAATGTTTTGATAGATAGATTGCTAACCCACCCAAAAGGTTCAAATACATTGGCACTATATGCAGGATATAGCCCTTTTTCTTTATTATGTAGCTCTTTTTTTGTAATTCGTTCCCCAATTTCTACGCTAAATAAATTTTCATCTGCTAATTCTACAGTTTTAAATTTAATTTCGGTGTTAAGTTCCTTTAAACTATTTGTCTTTTGTTTGGAAAAATCGAGGATAGAATTCCCAATTTCTTTTAACAAACCACTAAAATCATCTTCCGTTATCTCTGAAATACTATCTGTTATTCCTAAGTTTTTCTTTTCTTCATCTGACCAATCTCGATCTATTAACCAATGTTGTTGCTCAAATTTAGAGATATCTTGAATTTTACATCTCAAATCCTCAGTATTAAAATCATTTGGAATAGCCATAAATTGCCTATATAATTTTGACATTGATGTTAAATTATTTTCTTCTATTTCAAAGCGTTTTGCGTCTTTTGTTTCACCTATTTCTGATATAAGATAGGTAAAAACTGGCGTTGTTTGCTTCGTTGGCTTATTTTTTTTCTTTAAAGCCAAAATATATGTCTTTTTAGGTGTAGCGAAAAAAGTTCTTGAAGGCAAAGAAATAATGGCATTAATGTAACATTTATCTATAATAGTATCTCTTAATTTTTTATTTGCTTGCTTATGCAATAATCCATCGGGGATTATTACGAATGTTTGACCATTTGGCTTTAATGCATTTATTATCCACTCTAAAGCTAATCCTTCTAATCCTTGAGCATTAGATGGATACATGTGGGATAGTCCTTTATCATTAATCTCTTTTTTTACAGTATCAGTTCCACTTGTAACATAAGGAGGATTTGTGATAATAAGGTCAAAATATTCTTTATGGCTATCGAGCCCAAATGTTCCTAAATTTGTTTTTAATAGGTGAAACACTTTATTAAATGCTTTCTCGGAAAATTCTTTCATACAATTAGTATTTTTAACTAGCAAATCTGAGAAATATATTAACATATTAGCCTTAGCTAAGATGATTGTCCTTTCATCATCTTTTTCATCTGAGCCTTTATCATATCCTACTAATTCAACTTTAGGAGCAATAATTTCATTTATGGGCTTAAATTGTTCTTTAATTTTTGGGATTTGATTTATTAATTCAAGTAAAAATCCGCCAACGCCACAAAAAGGATCACAAATTTTAGCATTTTCAGAAATACTTTCAGGATTAATCATATTGATAATTGAAATAACAACATTTCTTGGTGTAAAATATTGACCTAACGCTGATATACCAGCAGATTGCCTTAAGAAACTCTCATATAGCCTTGTTTTAAACTGCTTATCAATGTTTTTAAATGAACCGTATTTTTTATCATATGTGGCAAATTCGGATAAAACTATCTGAAATAAGTTAGCTTGAGCTAAATTAGGCTCTCCTCTTTCATTAACAAAAATTGTACCATTTATTACAGTAGTACCATCACTCCCTTTCGGAAACATTTTACGAATTCTATCTCTGATGTTGTTTGCATAAGTTTCTAATGCTAAATTCTTATCTTTTTGGCTTAATTCATATATATGGGAAAAAGACAATGTATCCTGTAATATTCCTAAATCTGATAGAAATTTAAAAATAAAAATTTCTACAACATTGTATAAACATTTTTCAGGTTCTTTCCCCGTGCTTATCCATATTTTTTGCCAAACATTATTTGCAAGATTTTGTGGGTTTAAAATTACTTCTGGTTTTAATTGGGCATTATCATCTATATTATCAAATTTTTGTATTAAGCTTGCTAATTCCCTTTGGCTCTCTTGTGTTAAACTATTTTCAGTTATTTGGGGAACTTGCAAATTATATCTTAAAACATTTCCCGATTCATCTTGGATTATATCTTTGTTTGCATTAAACCAATAAGTGTTTATGCCATCACAAGCACATATAACATTGCATCCTAATAATTTTGCCAATTTAAAATACCAATCGGTTATTACAGCCAAAGCTTCCTTTTCGTTGCTAATTTTTCCATCTTTTTTATATTCAATGAGGACTTTAACTGTATTTTTACCTTTTAATAATATCCCATCGGGTTTATTTTGAGATAAATTAGTGTATGTTTTATCAGGTAATATCCCAGCTTTTTTTAGTTGCGAAACATTAGTTGCACCAATTTTTATATAATGGTAATCATCATGTATTTGGAAATCAAATCCTCCGCAACATAATTCCTCACTTGTTTTTTTATATATAAAAGCCACTATAATTTATCTCCATAAGTCTTTCGTTTTTAGTAATCAAATTTTTGTACTGTTAGGAATAACGAAAGAAAATAGCTGAAAGTTTATTGTTTAAGGATAAAAATCGGTCATCTAAAGTAGATAGATCTATGTCATTTCTTTAAAAATAATACAAATTTTTTACCCCTCCTCCCTTTTTGCAATTTGTGGTTTACTTTCAGAACAAAGAGGGGAGGTCGGGATGCTATATACTTATACAAGGTTTATTAATTAAACTTTGGGTTATTTCTATTATTGTACAAGCCAAGTCTCCGTGTACCGCAAAGTTGTGAATAGCGTGCAACAAAGGGAGTTTTTTTATACAGCAACCATAATTCCAAACAAATTATAGGGTGAAATATAGGTAGAAATTAATTCTTTACCTTTTAAAATAGAGTTCTGAAGTACAGCATTTAGTATTTCTGTTTTCTCTGAATGATTTAATCATAAATATTCTTTTTTACGTTTACTCAATTTATGCTATAATCTTAAAAAAGAAATGGAGGAAGTTATGAAAGAAAAAGCGGTTAATTATTATAAACAGGGATATTCATGTTCGGAGAGCGTTGTACAGGCAGCAATAGACAAAAATTTGTGCGACAAGAGTTTACTCGCAGTGGCAACAGTGTTTTCTGGCGGGATGTCATCAGGTTGTATCTGCGGAGCGGTTGCAGGGGCACAAATGGTTTTAGGTGCAAATTTCGGCAAAAATAATGATTGTTCAAACGAAGAAACAGCACGTGCAAAAGCAAAAGAATTTGTTGAGGGGTTTAAAATGAAACGCAAAGCCACATGTTGCAAGGTTTTATCAGCAGGCTATGATTTTCAGAGTGCAGAAAGAAAACAAAATTGTGCTTTATTGGTTGAAGAATGTAGCGAAATTTTAGAAGATCTCGTTGGGAAAAATTAATGTTGAATATTCTTGCAATATTTATAGGCGGTGGGCTTGGCTCGTTGAGCCGTTACGGAATTGCTGTTTTGCTAAAGGCTTACAGCATTGATTTTCCGCTTGCAACACTCAGCGTAAATATTATAGGAAGCTTAATTTTAGGGTTTGCGGTGGCTTTATTTTGGAATAAAGCACCAATGCATGACACTTTAAAACTTGCAATTACGGTTGGTTTTTGCGGTGGGCTTACGACTTTTAGCACTTTTTCGTGGGAAACATTCGACTTAATCAAAAATGGAGAATTTTTGTTAGCCTTTCTTTATGCTGTTATAAGCGTTATTGTTTGTTTGTTAGCGATAAGTTTAGGAGCATTTTTGTCAAAATATGTATAAACAATCGTTTAAAAAAAGAGTTTTATTTGTCGGGGTTCCTGATATGGCGTATGTTTGTCTTGATGGATTGCATATGTCGGGGGTCAATATTGTTGGGGTATTGGGGGCAAAAAAAGAACATCCGACCTACGATTCTTTCAAGCAATTCGTTCAATTACGGAAGCTTAATTTTATTGATTATGAGACGTTAGACGACACTTTTTTTATAAATAAAATTAGGAATTTGCAGGCTGATATTGCTGTTGTTTGTTCTTTTAACCATAAAATTCCGCAAATTTTTCTTGATTCGGTTAAAGACGGGTTTATAAATGTTCACCCCTCGCTTTTGCCAAAATACAGGGGCGCAAATCCTTATTCTGCGGTGATTATTAACGATGAAAAAGAAACCGGTGTTACTTTACATTTTATGGACGAAAACTTTGATACGGGAGATATAATTTCTCAAAAAAAAATAGCCATATCTAAAATCGAAACCATGGGGACTTTATTCAATCGGTTAAACATGCTTGCTTTTAACATGCTTTTAGAAACATTAAAACAATATGAAGCAAGCGAACTGAAAGGAAAGAAACAACCTGAAGGAATATTTATAAAAGGGAAAGTGATTAACGAAGATTTATCGCTTATTGATTACGAAAAAACGGCAAAGGAAATAGAGCGTTTTATTCGAGCTTTAAACCCGTTTTTTATTGCCACAACTGAGTTTAGAGGTAATATTGTGAAAATTTTTGCGGCAGAAACAACCAATGAAAAATCAAAAGAAGACACAGGAACAATTGTAAAAATTGATAACGATAAATTTTACATCACGACAAAAGACGGACTGCTGGCTCCGACTGTTTTACAGTTCGGAAGCTTTTTTGTGGGAACTTCAAAAGATTTTATAAATATTTTAAACCCCAAAATAGGAGAAAAATTTGTATGATGGATAAACTTAATTTTTTAACTGCCGGAATTCCTTTAAGAACGGAACCCAAGGATTACAAAAATGCGTTTAGGGTTTTAGAGGAAATGAAACTTGACGGCATTGAGTTGGAATTTGTCCATGGGGTTCGAATGTCTGAAAATTCTCAAGAAGTTGTTAAGACAATTTCTAAAGAAAAAAATATGGTTGTTACAGCTCATGGACCATATTACATCAATTTAAATTCAAAAGAACAGGAAAAAATTGACGCAAGTGTGGTAAGAATTATTGATACTGCGCTTATGGCGGATAAAGTCGGGGCTTATAGCATAACGTACCATGCGGCATTTTACATGGGGAACGACAAAAAAATCGTATTTGATCGAGTAAGCAAACAAACCGAACGGATAATTAATATTGTTGAAAAAGAAAGTTTAAAAGTCTGGATACGTCCTGAGACAACGGGTAAAGTTACTCAATGGGGTGATTTAGACGAAATAATTGCTCTTTCAAAAGAATTTAAACAAGTCTTACCTTGCGTGGATTTCTCGCATCTACATGCCAGAAGTGGAGGAGGATTTAATACTTATGATGATTTTTGTAATATTTTAGACAAGATAGGTTCGCAAATCGGACAATATGCACTTGATAATTTTCACGGGCATTTAGCAGGGATTGCTTATTCCGACAAAGGTGAAAAAAATCATCTGGAACTTGAAAACTCGGATATGAATTATAAGGATTTACTCAAGGCTTTGAAAGAATTTGATGTAAAAGGCGCATTGGTGTGCGAAAGTCCAAACATTGAGGCAGATTGTAAATTAATAAAAGATTTTTACTTGAATATTTAAAACTTATTTATCTAAAGATTCTTGTTGCTCTTGTTGCATTTGGCGTGCCTGATTTACCTGCCTGATTGCCTCGTTTTGAACTTGATTGACTTCATTTATTGTCTTTTTATCAACACCGGTTGGAGATTTTGGATTAAAATGAGCGAGTGGGTTAATCATCCAAATCACAATTGCGATAATTATTACTATTAAAAAATTCAACATGTTAGGTCAACCGTTTGCTTAACTACTTCGTCAGGTGTTAATGTTACCATTTCACCTGTTTTACGGGTTTTAAATTCAACTAAACCATCCTGAATAGTTTTTCCGACGGTAATTCTATAAGGAAATCCGATTAAATCCGCATCTTTGAATTTTACTCCGGCACGTTCGTCTCTGTCATCAATCACAACCTCAACACCTTTCGCCAAAAGCTCTGCATAAAGCTCGTTTGCGACTTTCAGTTGAAGCTCATCTTTAACATTAGCGGGGATAATGATTACTTGATAAGGTGCGATTGATACGGGCCAAATAATTCCGTTTTCGTCGTGAAATTTTTCAACAGCAGCGGCTGCCGTTCTTGAAATACCAATCCCATAACAACCCATTACGTAAGGCTTTGCCTTACCATCAACATCCGTAAATAAAGCGTTCATTGGCTTAGAATACTTCGTTCCAAGCTTAAAAATATTTCCGACTTCAATTCCTTGTGTAACCTTTAAAGGTTCACCGCAAACTGTACAAAAATCGCCCTGTTCAACGAGTCTTATATCAAAAAATTCTTTGCGTTCGGGAATATCAACCCCGAAATTTGCTCCCACAAGGTGTTTATCCGTTTGATTACAACCAACAACAAAGTTTTTTAAATCTTTCACTGTCTCATCAGCAACCATTCTCACACCCTGAATTCCTACAGGACCGATGAAACCTGCTTGAGTTTCAAATCCTTTTTCCAGCATTAATTCCTGAATTTCACCCGAAGTTGCAATTCTAACCTCTTTTGCTTTCAGTGCGTTTTTTAGTTTTGTTTCTTCAACTGTTTTATCTGCTCTGATAAGTACCAAGACAGGCTTTTTATCGGCAATATAAAGCAAAGTCTTTAAGATTACCGACGGTGGCACTTTCAAAAATTCAACGAGATTGTCGATTGTTTTTGTGTTCGGGGTATCGATAATTTCAGGACTTTTAAATCTGCCATCGGTAGGTAATTGAAGCGGATTAGAAGCGGCGTGGTCAGAGTTTGCTGCATAATCGCATTTTTCACAATAAAAAACATCATTTTCACCGGCGTCAGTATCGATTATAACCATAAATTCATGACTTACACTTCCACCGATTGCGCCTGAATCCGACTGCACCATTTTTGTTTCCAATCCACAGCGGTTAAAAATATTTTTGTAGGCTTGCGCCATATTCGCATACTCTTTGTCAAGTCCTGCCTCATCAACATCAAAGCTGTACGCATCTTTCATGATAAATTCACGACCTCTCAAAAGTCCGAAACGAGGTCTGATTTCATCTCTGAATTTTGACTGTATTTGGTATAAATTAACGGGCATTTGCTTGTAAGATTTTATTCCGTCACGTGCAATTGCCGTAATAACTTCTTCATGTGTAGGCCCGAGGCACATTCCTCTGTCGTGACGGTCTTTTAATCGCATAAGCTCACGTCCGTAAACTTCCCAACGCCCGGATTCTTCCCAAAGTTCCTGAGGTTGAACAAAAGGCATTAAAAGCTCCTGAGCGCCTGCCTTATCCATTTCATCTCGGACAATATTTTCAACTTTTCTCAAAACTTTCCACATTAACGGTAAATAATTGTACACGCCGCTCGCTAGTTTTCTTATATATCCGGCTCTTGCAAGCATTTTATGTGAAATTACCTCCGCGTCAGACGGAAACTCTCTCAGAGTTTGCACAAAAAGTTTTGACATTTTCATAATTGTTATTCCTTTTATTATATTCAATAGTTGCAACTTGGTATTATTTTAACATAAAATCGCAGTAGACTCTTGTTTTTGTAAAATTTGGTGTATAATTTATTTATGCAAAATATGGCTGAACAGAAAAAATTGATTGTGATTTCAGGCTCATCAGGGGTCGGAAAAGGCACTGTTATTGGGGGATTTCTGAAAAGAAACCCTGAATTTAGTCTTTCGATTTCTTATACCACGAGGGAAAAAAGAGGGGGTGAAATTGAGGGTTTAAATTATTTTTATGTTTCAAAAGAAGAATTTTTAAAAAGTATACAAAATAATGAATTTCTTGAGTGGGCAGAATTTTCAGGACATTATTACGGGACAAAAAGGGAGTTTGTTCAAAAGTGCTTACAAGAGCATGGCGATTTGATTTTGGAAATAGAGACTCAAGGCGCTTTGCAAGTCAAGGATAAAATGTCTGAATCCGTTTTGATTTTTATAGCCCCGCCTTCTTATCAGGATTTAGAATTTAGGCTTAGAAACCGCAAAACCGAAAGCGAGGAGGCTATTACCAAACGGCTTGATTTTGTGAAATTTGAGATAAGAAATTCTGAACGTTTCGATTATAGAATTGTCAATGACAAAGTTGAAAGTACTATATTTGAACTGGAAAGAATTATAAAGACCGAAAGGGCTTATTAATGCTCAATGGGAAAAATGTATTAATCGGTATAACCGCAGGAATTGCCGCCTATAAAGTCTGTGATTTAATTCGCTTGTACAAACGTAACGGAGCGAATGTAAAGGTTATTGCCACCGAAAATTCGCTTAATTTTGTGACAAAATTGACTTTGCAAACCCTGAGCCAAAATCCTGTAGCTATTGAACAGTTTGATATTGAGGCGTTTAAGCCCGAACATATTTCTCTGGCGGATGAAGCTGATATTTTTGTTATCGCACCCATAGGCGCAAATACAATTTCAAAACTGGCAACAGGCATTTGTGATAATTTGTTAACTTCCGTTGCTTGTGCTTTTAAAAATCCGATAATCCTTGCCCCTGCAATGAATTGCAATATGTGGGAGAATAAAATTATTCAAAACAATTTGGAGAAATTAAAAGAATTGAACTATTACGTTCTTGAGCCGGAAGAAGGATTTTTAGCCTGCGGATACAACGGAAGCGGGCGTTTATGCTCAATCGAAAAGATTTTTAATGACTCTGTTGAAATCTTAAATACTAAAAAAAAACTTTTAAATAAAAAAATAGTTATAACTGCAGGCGGAACAAAAGAAAAAATCGATACAGTAAGATTTATTTCTAATTTTTCCTCCGGAAAAATGGGGATAGCACTCGCTGACGAGGCTCACAATCAAGGTGCGGAGGTTGTTCTGATTTCAACGATTGAAGTTAAAAAGCCCTACAGAATTGAATATGTTCAATCAGCACTTGAAATGAAAAAAATTGTCGAAGAAGAATTCAAAACCGCCGATTGTTTAATCATGGCTGCTGCCGTAGCCGATTACCGAGCAAAAGAAATTGCCGATATCAAAATAAAAAAAACTTCTGCAGACGAAATATCCATCAATTTGATTAAAAATCCTGATATTCTAAAAGAAATTTCCTCCAACAGAGTTCAAGAACAACTGTTAGTCGGATTTTGTGCAGAAAGTGAAAATGTTTTGGAATTTGCGAAAGAAAAAATTCAAAAAAAAGGCTGTGATTTTTTAATCGCAAATGATGTCTCTCGTCCAGATATCGGGTTTTCAAGTGATTATAACGAAATTTATATAATAGATAAGAAATTAAACGTTGAAAAAATAGAGCGTGCACCAAAAACAATAATCGCAAAAAAAATTCTTCAAGCTATATGGTCAAATGAAATTGTAAAAAATGAGAATAAATGAAATTATCAACATAATAGAAAATTTTGCACCGCTTGAACTTCAAGAGGTTTGGGACTGTTCAGGTTTTCAAATAGATTTGGGTAAAAAAAATGTAAACAAAGTTCTTCTTTGCCTTAGCATTACAGAAAATATTGTTAATCAGGCAATGGAAAATAATTGTGATATGATAATTGCCCATCATCCTTTGTTTGCAATGCCTTTAACATTTAATAAAGGTATTCCCGTTTATTCTGCTCACACTAATTTAGATAAAGCTGACGGTGGAACAACTGACACATTAATTGAGTTACTTGGTTTTAGTAAGGCGCAAAAAATCGGAGATTTTTTGCGCCTTACAGACTTACAGGAAGAAATAACATTAAACAGTTTTATTCAACTTTTAAAAGAAAAACTTAACCTTCAACATATTCGTGTTGTAAACAATTTTGATAGACAGAAAATTAAAAAAATTGCCTTTTGTGCCGGCAGTGGCTCAGATTTTTTAAATGAAGCAAAAAAAAACCATGCCGACATAATTGTAACGGGAGATGTAAAGTATCATTGCGCATTAGATAGTGATGTTATAATAATAGATATAGGGCATTTCGAAAGCGAATATCCTGTTTTAGTAAAAATTGAAAAGTTATTACAACCATTAAATTTAGAGGTGTTGATTGCGGATGAAAAAAGTCCTTTTATTATTTATTAGTTTGTTTTTAGCACAGGCAACTTTTGCTTATGAAACGGTACTTATTGATTTTCCACCTTATCAGGGCTGGCATGCCGTTTATTATAGCGAGCAAAATCGAGAAGCTATTTTACAATACGTTCCGCTTAATCAAACAGCCGAAAACTGGACTAGAGCATTAATATTTCATTCATATAAAAATTCAAAAAAAAGTGCCGCCAAGTTTCTGGATAGAAACACCATGCAAATGGAGTCAAAAAATTCTTCCCAACTTTATAAATATACAAAATACGATGAAATGGATTCGATTGCAGTAAGATGTATAGATAAAAATTCTTTAATCCCCGCTCAATGTGAGATTTACAGAGTTTCAAAGTCTTTTGAGGGGCTTATTTCTATGCATTACATAAACAAAAATGTAGAAGATTACATAAAAACATATAAACTCTGGTATCAGATAATTAAAAACATTAGGATTTACCGCAGCTATTACAGAACGGACAGAATTTTAGACAAAGCCGAGACGTTCGAACTGTGATTGTAAAACTTCTTCAATAATCGTACTGTTCTTTCGTTTGTAAATATTCCCTGATACTATTCAAGGAGGATTGGACAATTCTGGTAATCCTTGAGGAGGAAAGCCCAACCTGTCTTGCGATATCTTTTACCTGCATATTTCTGTAAAATCTATACTCAACTATTGTTCTATCTTTTTGAGGTAAAGTAGAAATTGCCTCTCTAATCATTCTGCCCATTTCAGTGATTTCTGCCTTTTCATCAGGCATCGCCGACATGTCTTTAAGAAAGTCAAACGGTGAATCGTTGTCTGAAGAAGCCGCTGCTAAGCTATCAATGGAAAGAATTGTTTCATAAATAGCCTCCCTGACTTTGCCGGGTGAAATATCCAATCCTTCAGCATCTTCAATGTTTCCTGCGGAACTTTCTTCGGATTTTGTGTGCTTAAGCGAGTACCATTTGTAACGATTTCTTAACTCATTTCGAATCGCCCATCTCACCGCGGTACCAATATAAGCCGAATTATATTTTTCAAGTTGTTCCGGCGTTTTGTTTTTAACCATTGATTGCACTGCAATAATGCCTATGCTTACCAGTTCTTCATACTCAATCATATGAGACGGAATACGATGATGCTCAACCTTGGCAACTTTTTGTATTATATCTAAGTATTCTTTAATTTTTGATTTTTCTTGCATTGTCGTGTTTATTTAGTTCTCTCTATCTTGCTCTGCCTTGTTTTCTATTCTACCTTGATTTTGATTATTTTTCAAGTTATATACAAAAAGTAAAATTTCAGCAACCGCTTTATATAAATCGGGAGGGATTAATTGGTTCAGTTCCACCATTCGAAACAAAGCCCTTGCAACAGGCGGATTGTCTATTATCGGAATCCCATTTTCCTGTGCTATTTTTATGATTTTTTTCGCTATAAGTTCTGTCCCTTTTGCAATAAGCATGGGCGATTCCATCTCTTGTGCAACATATTTTAATGCGCAGGCAACGTGAGTCGGGTTGCGCACTACAAAATCTGCTGTAGCTGTAGCATCCATCATGCTTCGTTGTAACATTTGCATCCGTCGTTGACGAAGTGCAGCCTTTACATTCGGGTCACCTTCAGTGTTTTTGTATTCGTCTTTGATTTCCTTAAAGGACATTTTCTGATCCTTCATAAATTTCCAACGAGTAACCATGTAATCAGCGCCCGCAATAACCAAAAATGCAATACAGGCTTTAAACACAAATTCTACTATCAGTTTTCCAAATTCAATCATAACCGCAAAATTATTGTCAATAGAAGCCAGTCTCAAAATACTTTCGATATGCGCCGAATAAACACTCCAACCAATCCAGCCTAAAATTAGTACTTTCATAATATTTTTCAATAATTCAAATAATGTTTTCACCGACATTATATTTTTAAAGTATTTTGTCGGATTAAGTTTATCAAGCTTGGGAACAAGCGGTGCAGTTGAAACCAAAGGTCCCACCTGTATAAAGTCTGCCAAAATAGCAATAAACCACGCAACAAACAATACAGGTGCAATAATCAAAACTAACGAAACAATCGTTATCGTAAAAATGTAAGGAAGCCCAATATCGTTTAAATGCTGGTTCGGAATCTGTTCATAACACAGCACAAAAAGCTTTGTTATCTGATCCCAAATAAACGGCGCAAGTGCATAAATCGCAGAAAACAAAATAAGCAACGAAAGGGCTGTTGAAAAATCCTTTGATTTAACAACCTGACCTTCTTTTTTTGCCTGCTCGAGTTTTCGAGGCGTGGCATCAAACTGCTTATCTTCATCACCCATTTTTTACGCCTTTTGGTTTTAGTGAGAGGGAGCCGGCATGGGTAAACAGTAAACAGTAAACGGTAAACGGTTTTGCTGTTCTTGCTTACTTTTCCCTTTTGCTTTTTCCTCTATGTCTTTGCTTTTTTGTCTGTGGGTTAGGGAACCCACCCTACTTTAACTTTAACGCTTTGCCTTATTGTCGGTGCGGTTGAATCCGCACCCTACCTTATTACTTTTTGTTGTCGGGCTGGAAAGCCCGACCTACTTGTTGCCACCGTTCACCATTCACCGTCCACCGTCCACCGTTTACCGTTTACCGTTTACCGTTCACCATTCACCGTTTACTCGTAATCCGCTACTCACCATTTTACCACAATTACTCTTGAACAATCACAACGCCCGAGCTCGTTCCTAATCTTGACGCCCCCGCTTTTATCATTTCCAACGCTTTTTGCTTATCACGAATTCCGCCTGAAGCTTTTACCTGAAGCCCGTAGGGCGAAACAATTTTATACATAAGCTCAACGTCTTCGACTTTTGCACCAACTCCGTTTTTGACAAACCCTGTTGAGGTTTTGACAAAATCAGCTTTTGCATTTATGCACAATTCACAAGCTTTTTTAATTTCCTCTTTGGTCAACAAATCGGTTTCAAGGATTACTTTTAGTATTTTACCTCGACAAGCTTCTCTAACTGTTGCGATATCTTTTTGAACCGCTTGATAATCCTTGTCTTTAAGCATTGAAACATTAATTACCATATCAATCTCATCTGCGCCGTCTTCGACTGCCGATTTTGTTTCGTAGGCTTTGACTTCCGATTTTGTTGCCCCAAGTGGAAAGCCAACCACAGTAACTATTTTTACATCAGATTTTTTTAAATATTCTTTTGCAAATTTAACATTTACCGGATTTATGCAAACTCCTAAAAATTTGTATTCAATCGCTTCATCAAAAAGTTTTACAAATTCTTCTTGTGTTGCATCCTGCTTCAAAAGGGTATGTTCAATATATTTATTCAAACTGTTCATAAAGTTTATTGTATTACAAAAAAAGTCTGTTTTTACCGATTTGTTTAAAAAATATTAAGATAATTCAAAAAACTAACAAAAAAAGTTTCTCTTGTGTTTTAAATATTATATAGACAGTGTGTAAGGTTTTCAAGTGAAAATAAATTCAATACCAATTCCAATAAGTTTTAAGGCTAATTCGGAAGTGACAAAAGTACCTCAAAGCGGGTCTGTTACGACTAATCCGATGCAAAAATCATCACAAGATTTGCAAAACCCTACGCCTGATTATAATGTTAAAGTACCTCTCAAATATGTTTCATTAGGAAAACAGGAGCTTCCGGAGTCAACAACGGCTCATCTTTACAAGCTTGAAAACGGACAAAGGGTAGTCATTATACCTAAAAAAGGACCTACCATTGTTAAAACCTATGTCAATGTAGGCTCTATGAACGAACCTGACAGGGTTAGAGGAATTAGTCACTTTATTGAACACAATTTGTTTAACGGTTCAGAGGGGCTTGAGGCGGGTGAATTTTTTGCAACTGTAAATAAGATGGGCGCAAATACTAACGCTTCAACGGGATTTGCGGCAACTGATTATTATATAGCATCTAATTTATTAAAGAAAAATGACCTTGAAACAGAGATTAAAATCCATGCCAATATGATTGAAACGCCCAAATTCGCTGAAAATATGCTCGAAAAAGAAAAAGGGCCTGTTACATCAGAGATAAACATGATTTTGGATGACCCTGAAAATATCGCGATAAACAATACTCTGAAATTACTTTACAATATAGATTCCACTTCCAAAGATATAATCGGCGGAACAGTAGAGAATATTAATAATTTAACAAAAGAAGATGTCATAGATTATTACAAAAGAAATTACTATCCCGCAAATATGGTTACCGTAATCACAGGCGAAGTTGAACCTGAAAAGACAATGCCCTTAATCTCAAAATATTTTCATTCAACCAATACAAACCCGAAACCGAGAAACTTTGAAAAATTAGTGCCAATTCAAGAAACAACAAGAAATGATTTTATTTCTGATAAAACAACAGGAGCAATCGTAAGCATAGGTTTCAATGGGCCTCAAAATAACAATACAAAAGACAAAATTCTTTTAGATGCGTTCCAGTTTTTCCTCGTAGGGTCAAGTGTTGCAAGGTTGAACAAGTCTTTGCAAGAAATTCAGACCAACGCATTTATATCCTCTGACAGAATCAGTACAAGACCTCAAGACAATATGGTTGTTTTATTTTCGACCCAAACATCGGAGGGTAATGTAGAAAACGCAATTAAAACAGTATTTAAAGAAATTGCCGACCTTGAAACAAATCCGCCTACAGATAAAGAGCTTAATATCGTTAAAAAGAAATTAAAACTCAATCTGGCTCAAGTTTTTGAAAGTTCAAACATTATTAATACGGTTGTCGGAACAAGCATGCTTGATAATGATTTAAAAAGTGTAAGCGAATTTGAGAACGTAATTGATAATTTATCTGCACAGGATATTGTAAATTTTGCGAAAAAATATTTTGATTTAAATAAGGTCGCAATCACTGTTGTTCATCCTGATTCGGCTGATATGCAATCTATTAATCAAAATTATCAGAGGGTTCATCATCTTTCTTTTACCGGAAATAGTGACCAAATAAATCATAAAGAGGCTATAAATGTCGATAAAATTGAAAAATTTGTAACTACAAATAATTTTTCTGTTGTTACGAACGAAAGTGATAAAAATATCGCAACTTTTGATTTAAGCTTGTCCGCAGATGCGCCTGCCAACGTAAAACCCGGCGTAGCTAATATTTTATCAATAATGCTTAATCGTGGTTCAAAATTTAAAGATGAAAAAAAATTCTTCACAAACCTTGAAGATCAAGGAATTCAAACATCATTTGATGCAAATAGAAGAGCAATCATGGTAAATTCCATGTTTCTCCCATGTGATGGAGTTAATGCAATTCAAAGCACAAAAGAAGTATTGTTAAATCCAAGATTAACGGAAGACGATTTGGATTTTGCTAAAACCTTTTTGAGAGAAAAACTTCAGAATATTCCTAAAAATTCACAAGACAAACTTTTAGCAGAAATGTTTAAAGGGCAATTCTATGGGTCAACTACCGATGATATTCTTAAAAATCTTGATGATATCCAATTAAGCGATATTCAAGGTCTTTATCAATACATTATAAATAATGCACAAGGACAGATTGCAATTTCTGCGCCTTTTGAAAAAAATCCAAATTTAAAAAATGACTTATTCAAAGAATTATCCACAGATTTTCCGAGTCTAAAACCTTCAAAACCAAATTTGTTTAATGGCTACGTTTCGGTTAAAGACAAAAATATCGTGATACAGGAACATAATAAATCACAAGCTGAAATCCAGATGGGATATAAGTTTAAGACTAATGATAACTTAAAAGATTCCATAACATTTGACCTTTTAAATACCATATTGGGCGGAACTTTTTCTTCAAGATTGTTCTCTGATTTACGAGAACAACAAAAACTTGCCTATCAAGTAAATTCTAAAATAGGCTATTTTGATAATTCAGGGTTTATGTCTTTGTATATCAAAACAACAACCGATGATCCTCAGACAAAAACGACAAGCTATGAAAATGTCCAAAAATCTTTAGACGGGTTCAATCACCATATTCAAAAGCTTATGAACGAAACGGTTTCAGAGGCAGAATTGGAAAGTGCAAAACTCACTTTAAAAAACAAAATTTTAAATTATTCTGAACTGACCGCAGATAAAAATGTTTCGCTTCTACTCGGTCTAAAGTCTCCTTATGGTGTTTCACAAGACAATCAAGCTTTGGACTTAATCGACAAAATAACGGTTGAGGATATTAAAGCGGCGGCAAATTATATCTTCAAAACAACTCCGACAGTTTCGATTGTTGCGACCAAAAACACAACCGATAATAATATGGATTATTTGAAATCTTTGGGGAACGTGGTTTTAGGGTGAGTGGCGGATTACGGGTGAACGGTAAACGGTGGCAACAAGTAGGTCGGGCTTTCCAGCCCGACAACAAAAAGTAATAAAGTAGGGTGGGTTCCCTAACCCACCGACCTACTTTAAATTCTCTCGTAGGGCGGGATTGCTATCCCGCAGTCTTGGATTTAAAATCTGCTTTTTATTTCAGGAGGAGTATATCTTATGCCCCTAAACTTCCCTTTCCCTTTTTCAAAAACCTATGCTATAATAAATATAATTAGAAGATGTATTGGAGAGAAGATTGCTTAATCAAGATGAAAATTTTGCCCAAATTCATGATTGGCTAATAACTTATAAAAATTCCGGTGATACTAAACTAAAAAAACAACTGCAAAACTTGATTGTAGTTGCAGCTATGCCTTTTGTCAAAAGAATTGCCTGTGGATTGGCAAGGCGTTCGACTGACCCTGTCGATGACTTAATCCAAGTCGGCTCTGTAGGGTTAATTAAATCAATAGACCTCTACAATCCTGAAATAGGTACCAAATTTAAAACTTATGCAACGTACTTAATCACCGGCGAAATAAGACATTACTTGAGGGACAAAGCCTCGATGATTAAAGCGCCGAGAGAAATTCAGGAATTGGCGTATAGAATTAATTGCGTAATAAGACAATTAACGGAAGAAGGTCGTGAACCCACTTCTGAGCAAGTCGCTGAATTTATGTCACTTCCGGTTAATAAAGTAAATGATATTATTGAAGTCGATAGACGTAAAAGTACTATTTCACTTGATCAGACATTTACATTTGATGACGACGATACAATGTCCTTGGCGGACAAAATCCCTTCAGGTGACTATCAAGAATTTTTGGATGCTTATGAAGAAAAAATTATGCTGTCTAAGGCTATTTCTCAGCTTAAACCCAAAATGAAAGAAGTGATAGAACTAAGTTATTACCAAGATTTAAACCAAAGAGAAATCTCAGAACAGCTTAATATTTCGCAAATGCAAGTGTCAAGAAGATTAAAGCAGGCATTAAATGATATGTACAAAATAATTACCAGAGAAAGTAGGGTAAAATGACTTTGATTACATTATTAATAATGATTGTACTGTTCGTGTTCTTAATCGGCATTTGCATAGGAAGCTTTTTAAATGTAGTAGTATTAAGAGCATTTAGCAACGAATCAATAGTCTTTCCAAGTTCAAAATGTCCCTCGTGCGAAACCCCTTTGAAGTGGTATCATAATATTCCGATTTTATCTTATTTGATTTTGAAAGGGGAATGCGCATTTTGCAAAGAAACAATAAGTCTTCAATACCCGATAATAGAGTTGATTACAGGACTTTTATTTGTTGCTGTTTTTTTTAAGTTTGGACTTGGATTTAACGCTCTTTTTATGTTGATTTTTGTTTCACTTTTTGTCGTCATTGCTGCAACCGATATTAAGGAAAAAGTTGTTTTTGATTTTCATACCTACATTCTTATTGGTGCGGGCTTAATTTATAATTTGTTCAACTTTGGACATTTATATATTGGTGATAAAGTTATACACCTCGGGCAGTTTTCATTGGGGATTAATAATTCCTTTATTGCGTCGATTTTTGGGGTTTTACTCGGAATTGTCATAATGGAAATATTTGCAAGATTTGGCTATCTTGTGGCAGGAACAAGGGCTTTTGGAGAAGGCGACACTTATATAGCGGCAGGTTTGGGAGCAGTTTTGGGTTGGAAGTATTTAATAACGGTTTTATTGTATGCTTTTATCATCCAAATTGTTGTGACAATACCGGTTTTTATAAAAAAAACTTGTCACAAATCAAGACTACAAAACACTTGGTTCATTTTTAGCATTTTCATTAATTGTTATTGTATTAAAATGGCTTGATTATTCAAACTTTTCAACTAATTTTGTTGTTTTTGGCATACTTACAATATTTTTATGCGTAACCGGACTTTATGCCTGTAAAAGAATTTTGGGCGGATTAAAAGACAAATCAGGCATGACTTATTTACCTTTCGGTCCTGCAATGGTTTTGGGTGCCCTGATTTGGATGTTTTTGTCAATTTAAAAATTAAAATATTGCAAAGTATAACAATATATGATTTTTCGTAGCAAATTTTTTATTGAGGGGGTTTAAAATACTCATAGATGTTATATATTATAAATAAAAAGGGAGAATAAAAAATGAATATTATGCCTATTAATAAAATGAATACAAGTTTCAAAGGACTATTAACAATATCAGGTCCAAATAAAGACATTGTACATAATAACAATGATGTTGTTATCAATACCGACAATATTTCAACTATTGTTACTAGAGGTTATCTTGATAAAAGCGAAAAGTCCATATTAGGTGTCGAGCTTAACAATGGTGCGTTTATAGCTATGAATAATGGCGAATATATCAAAACGTTTTTACCGCTTGAAACGGTTATTGATGCTTATAAAAAAGCAGAAACAACGGGGGACTATAAATTAGAAACGAAATTTACACCTATTGTTACGCGACTGAAAGGAATCTTGCAAATAAATGACACACCATAAACAACCGTCATATTTATTTGTTTGCTTCTTTTAAAAACGTTTTTACCCATCGCAAAAGGGTCAAAAGTTCGTAAGGTTTCGGTAAGTACAAATCCGCCCTTGAATTTAGCACCAATTCTTTATCATGCAAAACGGATGTAACTATTATTTTTGAATTTATAAATTTTTTATCCTCTTTTAAGGCTTTACAAATATCAAGTCCGAGCATTGTTTCGGCGTTACCAGCATCAATTATTATCACCGCAGGTGCAATCGAAAATGAAATGTCAGAAGATGCTAAAGTCCCTATGGTTTGAGTATTACCGAGGGTTTCTACATCATAGCCTTGTAGCTCAATGGTCGTTGTAAGCAACAGTGAAAGTGCCTCATCTTCTTCCAATACCCAGATTTTGTTATTGAAATCTTTTTTAAAAACCGAATCTTTCGCGCTTATTTTAGGTAATTCAATAGCGTAACTTGAACCTGACGGCTTTTTAGCAAGATTATGGGTCTGAATTAGTGCATTTAATACATCTTGAGATTTTGTATATTTTTTAAACTCATTTGTTACAACTCCAATCGTTGTAAACACAAATTCGGAACGCCTTCCCGCCATTTCATCCCCTTGCGAAATCGTGTATCCACGTTTTGCGTCTTCCGAAGAATAAAATTTTGAAGAAATAGCATCAAAAGCAAATGTTAAAAATGAAGCAATCTTCTCAGAACGCAAAGGATTCGTAATGATTAAAAATTTATTGTTTTCAAGATGTCCGAAATAATCGTCATCATCCAACGCGGAATTTATAATCGCGCAATAAGTTTGAACAAGCTTGTCCGATGCCAGTTCTGTGTAAATTTCTTTATAATTCTCAAAATTCTGTATACTTATATATAAACATGCCCAACTATTTTGCTTGGCAACAGTTCTTTTAAGAGTTTTTAGCGAATAATTTTTATTTGGGAGCATTGTTTTTATGTTTATATTAGCTTCGTGTTCTCTGCGTAAATGCGCCATAATCCGCATTTTAAATTCGGAAGCATTTATCGGTTCGCTCAAAAAATCATCTGCCCCGTTTTCTAGTGCTTGAATTTTATCATCAATTTCTGCCGATTTTGAAACGGCAATAATAACAGGTCGTGTATTGAATGTTAATATCCGCAATTTTTTGCAAAAATCCGACAATTTTTCGTCAATACTGTCAGAAACTATTATTAAATCGGGTTCATTTTCTTGAATAATTTTTATTGCGGAGTTCAAGCTGTGAGAAATTAGGACAAAATTGTCGCTGCTCTCGATAAGTTTCTTGTATTTTGTCGAAAGTTCCTTGCGTTTATCAATGATTAGAGTGTGCTTTCTCATTTTACTCCTATTTTGTGCTTTTGAAAGGTTTTATTGCCTGATTTTCAACGTTTTCAACAGGAAGAAAAACCTCAAAAATAGTTCCGTTTTCGTTACTTTTGACGGAGATTTCACCGTTCATTTTTTCAATCAGAATTCTACTGATATAAAGCCCAAGCCCACTTCCTTGAACTTTTCTTGTCAGGGGATTGTCCAGCCGTGAAAATTTGGTAAAAATTTTGTCAAAATCTTCTTCTTTGATTCCGATACCCTCATCAATAATCTTTATAGAAATGTAATCGGGACTGGTAGAAAAATCAGTCTTTACAATAATTTTTGTCCCATCATTTGAATATTTTGCCGCATTCTCAATTAGATTTGTCATAATTTGTTGAAATTTATCCACATCTACAAGTATTTGAGGAATTTTTTCATTAAAAGTCTCTTCAATCAGATGATTCGGATATTGATGTTTAATTATTTGTACAATCGGGTCTATCAGTGCATTTGCATTTGCCGTTTTGTAGACAAGTTTATCTTTGAATGATTGGAGTTTGTTCACTGATAGCATATTTTCGACAAGATTAATCAATCGGTTTGACTGCTGTTCGATAATCCGGATGAATTTCTTTTTATTTTCATCATCAAGCACATCCCAAGAACTGAGCATCGTCTGCGCAAACCCACGAATACTGGTCAAAGGCGTTCTTAATTCATGCGAAACCGTCGAAATAAAATCTTCTTGTTGTTTGTCTTCGTTACTCATATTTTTATTATAACAGACAGGAGACCACTGCACAAGTATAGAACATTTGTTTTGACTGCTTTCTCCGAAATCTTTGATTTCGAGAGAAATGTCCCTATGCGGGTTCTTGCTTGTGCATTAGTCTCGACAGGCGCGTAAATATATATTTTTTAACGTTTTCTTTACTTTTTTAAATTCAAAGCCGGTGGTTGTATATACAAAGGAATCAATTGACGCCAGTCAATTTCGAGGTTAGCATTAATTTTTTTGGTGGCAATTTGAATTAAATATTTGCCTAAATCATCGCTCTGCTGTTGGTAAGAAATCCCACCCAAAATAGGTTCCAACCTGTCATCGGTAATAATAAAATAATCCCCTTTTACGATTATTTCTTTTAATTCCTCGACCAAAATTGTCCTAGGTGCAAGAATTTCTTCCCCATCTTCAAATATTGCAACATAAGCCATTTCCTTGCGGGCATCAAGTGCGACAAGCGAAGGTTTTTTCAGTTTATTTATTCTCGATAAAATTTCAAGTGAAGAAATCCCAACAGTTTTAATGTTTTCTCCGCCTTGCGCAAAAACTCTTGCAACAGTCGTGCAAGCCCTAATCCCCGTAAAACTTCCGGGTCCGATATTCGTTGCAATAATATCAATATCCTGTGGAGTTAAGTCATTTTCTTTCAAAATATCTTTTATAGTCGAAATTAAAAATGCCGAATGGTAGTGGCTTTGAGTTGTTTCAACAATTTTTGACGCCAAAAGCTTATTATCTTCGCCAATCGCTACATACATTTTATCAAGACAGGTGTCAAATGCAAGTATTTTCATTATTTTAAGCCCTCTACCAACGAAATATTTTCCTCACCAAAAGCTTTAAACGAATATTTTCTAGCATCTTCATCTTCATAAGTTACGTTTATTTGAATATGATTAAACGGGATTTCATCTTGCGAAAACTCCGCCCACTCAACAAAAGTAAGTATTTTCCCTTGGGAATATTCTCTTAACTCATCTAAAATTGTTTTTATTCCTTCATTTTCCAGTCTGTATAAATCAAAATGATAAATCGGAATTTTGGCACTATGATATTCGTTGAGAATTACAAAACTAGGGCTCGTAACTCTTTCCTGAACCCCAAGCGCGTCAGCCACGAGTCTTACAAACGCAGTTTTTCCCGCACCTATTTCACCATAAAGGCTCACAAAAGAACCATTTACGGCAACCAATCGTGCAAATTTTTCAGCTAATTCTTTGGTTTCTTCAAGCGTTTTACAAATTTTCTCAAACTCTTTCAACGGCTCAACCAAAATCAATCTAATCTAAAATCATTTATCTGTTGTTGATTATAAGCTTTATCATAGCTTGCGCCCGTTTCAGAACGAAGTTTTTCCATATAAACTTGACCATTTTTAACAACTTGCTGTAATTGAGTCAAATCACGTTCAATATTAATCAAAACTTGTTCTGCGTAAACTTCTGCGCCTTCTCTAATTCTTATAGCTTCATCAGCTGCTTGAATACGAACATTTTCAGCATCCGTAAGCGCTTTTCTTTTTATTTCTTCACAATCGGCAATAACCTGTTCTTTAATCTTCTCGGCTTCTTTTTGAACAGCACGAAGAACATCAGATTCGCTTAAAAGTCGGCTAGCCTCATTTTGGGCGTCAACAATAATTTTCTCAGCTTTTTGTTGAGCTTCTATTTGTAACTCTTCTCTACGTCTTAAAAAAGCCCGAGCCTCTTGAACCTCACTCGGTAAAGACGCATAAATTCTATCAATTAACGATTCAACTTCTTTAACTTTAATCGCTACCAAATAATTTGGCAAAAGAGGAAAACTTTTTTCCAATACAATTTCCAGAAGTTTTAAAAGTTCATATATACCGCTCTGTTGCATATTCATAATGTTATTACCTTTCGTTAATTATATTCTATAACAAGAAGATTTATTTGGCAAATTGTTTTTTTAAATAATCATCAACCGATTCCGGAACGAATTTTGAAATATCACCTCCGAAAGAAGCGATATCTTTTACAGTACTTGATGAAATAAAATTATACTTAGGTTTTGTTATCAGAAAGACCGTTTTAATATTTTCTGAAAGCGCAGAATTTGTTTGAGAAAGCTGCATTTCATATTCAAAATCCGAAACTGCTCTGAGTCCCCTCAAGATAACTTTTGCACCCTTTAATTTTGCATATTCAACCGTAAGTCCCTCAAAAGAATCGACTTCAACGTTTTCTAAGCCACCAATACTTAATTTAATCAGATTTACACGTTCTTCAGCAGTTAAAAAACTTTTTTTTTCGCTATTTTGAGAAACAGCAATAATAACCTTGTCAAAAATTTCGGAACCTGTTTTTAAAACGTCTAGGTGCCCTTTGGTAATGGGGTCAAAACTTCCCGGATATATAGCAATTTTCATTTTATTCCTTTGTATATTGGTATCCTAAGAACAATTATATAACTATCTTTTAAAATATATTTCAGTAATATCGTAATTAATTACAATTTGTAACAATTGTCGTCGATTTGGCGTCAGCAATAAAAAACGCCGACTGTCAGATCGGCGTATTCAACATTACGAAATTATGGGAATAATTAAAATCTGTTTGTTAAATCCCTTTTTCTTTATAAAAAAATATTTGGACAAAATATTAAAAGCAAATTGATTGTTATGCATCGAATGATTTGAATGATCTTTGGATGTTTTTGTCGATAACTTTCTTAACAGAATCTATTTCAGTTTGTATCGCTGAATGTTCTGTATTGATAGTTTGTAACTCCATATCAAATCTCTTATCCTTTGATTGGAT
>CAIPUE010000024.1 GCA_903868125.1 uncultured bacterium
AACTCATACTCTTGAACAGTATTTAGCATTTTAATAGCCAATGTTTTTGAAATTAGTTCTTTGTTTGTCATTTTCTTACTCCTTTTTATTTATTTAAAAACAAAAAGTGTAAGCGAATTACTTGACCTCTACAGCAATGACGTAAAAGCACTACACAAGTTAATTAAAATTTACCTGAGTTTTTACGCATTTTGAATAACTACCGCTAAGGGGTGATGAAATATTCAGCTAATTGTTTTATATATATTGTAAAAAGGAGAACTGATATGTTAGAACTTTTAATCCAATGGATACTTTTTGCATTAGGGTTGCTTTTTGTAGCTTGGGTTGTTCCGGGGATTAGCGTTTCAAGCTTTGTCGTCGCATTATGGGCAAGCATTGTGATTGGATTAATCAATATATTCATAAAACCGCTTCTGATAATTTTGACCTTTCCAATAAATCTTTTAACCCTTGGACTGTTTACATTCGTCATCAACGGCTTACTGTTTTGGCTTGCGTCAAAATTAGTCGGCGGATTTTATGTCTCAGGCTTTTGGGCGGCATTCTTCGGGGCAATGTTATTGTCGATTATCGGTCTATTAATTCATTCAATAGATTAAAAAATCAAACTTCCGGCCTTAAAACCGAGATTACAAAGTGTTCCCCGTGCTCACCACCAAAATATTTCTTCGCACATTCTTGGATTTGTTCGGGAGTAACTTGCTTAATCTTTGCAATTACTTGAGCTTGAAAATCGAAGCCAAGCCCCATTATCCCGTAATACGCAAGCAAGTTTACCTGTTGAGCATTGGTTTCCGTCACAAATTGCTGTTTGCCGATTACATTGTTTTTTGCACTGCTAAGTTCATCATCACTAACTGGAATTTCTTTTAATTTTTCCAATTCTGTTTTAAACCCATCAAGACAAATTTGAATATTTTTAGGTTCAGTTGCGATGTAGATACTGAAATTTGCACATTTTTCATTTGTTTCATAAGAGCTTCTGACAGTATAAGCAAGTCCTTTTTTCTCTCTCAATTCAAGGAATAATCTTGAAGAAAGACCCGCAGAGCCTAAAATTACATTTAAAAGAATCAGCGCAGGATAATCAACAGAATCAAACGTAGGCAAAATCCATCCTTGAATAATTTGCGCTTGTTGTGCGTCATTTTTTATTATTTCAACAGTTTTTGCCTCATTTAAGGTTGGGGTCTGAATATTTTTTGCTTTCTGATAATCGTTTTTAATATCGCTCAACTGTTGGTTTAATAAAGCTTGTACGTTTTCAAACTCAATATCACCGACAATCGACAAAACCTTTTTGCTTGTTGAAACTATTTGCCCATAAGCTTGAATGACATCTTCTTTTGTTATTTTATCCAGATTTTCAAGAATAGTTGTGTAAGTATGCCCGTAAAAATGTCCTTTAAAGAGATTTTTGTAATAATTATCGAGTGCTTTTGTTTTTGCAGAATCGAGTTCGGCAGTTATTTCACCCTGAAGTTTTACTTTTTCTTTCTCAAATTCCTCAAACGTAGAATTTTTAATAACATCAGACATAATCTCGGTCGCAAGGGCGAAATCTTCGTTAAGGCAAACGAAGCGAAACCTTAAATAATCCTGTTTCATATCACAAGAAAACTCGATTGCATTTTCATCCAATTCCATTGCAAGCTGCTCAGAGGTACGCGTTTTGGTACCTTGCAAAAGTAATCTGCTCATCAGGCAATATATCCCCGGCAATTGTTCGGCTTCGTTTATTGAAAAATTAAAGCTCAAACCTATTCTGGGCGTATTTTTGTTCTGCTTATAAACAGCTGTTATATTGTTTTTTAATTTAAATTCTTGCATTATTTTTTCGCTTCTTTCGGAAACGGTCTTGTAATTTGGTGTACTCCCCAAATAAGCGACACTCCAAATATAACTGTTAAAATAGCTACCGCAATTTGTGCGAAAACGACACCATTCATAATAAACCTCATTTCAATCTTTCTTTAATTTCTAAACCCGTATTGGACAATCCTATTAACATTGATATTAGTAAAAATACTCCCAAAATTAATAAAATTGATTTAATAATATTTGTGAAAGAAAAAGTAAACGAAAAAGTAATTGATAAACCTACAAGACCTCCAGACAAAACTATTATACCTGTCCATAAACGGTTCATGTGCAAATTCAAATATTCAAGTATTTTTTCTTCCTTATTCATAAAAGTATAATATCATTAAACACGTTTTAAATCAAAGAATTACAATAAATTAATATATCGGAAAAAGCCAATCCTATAAACTCCATTATATTGTCAGTTTTACACTATTTCGTTTTGTAAAATTCTTACTATAAAAGGGATACAGCCACTTGTAGAAAATATGAATTTATGTTACAATGATAGTAGGAGATTTCAGATAATAGTTTACGAAAAATCTTCGGAGTGTTACCTCAAGTATTGCGGAAAAGGAAAACGTAAAAGGCAAAAAGAAAAAAGTTGGTAAAAATCGAAAAAATTCTTTCCCTTTTAACCCTCCCCCTACCCCCACTCCATAAAAAAAAGGTATCTGGTTACTACTTAATTTGGTGACTGACATGGATACCCTACTTCTGCAACCTAAAATTTTTTCAAAAGCAATCGCGAATGCCTTAAACATTTCGATTGTTGTCGGACTGTTATTTTCTCAACACATTTTTGAGGGTCCGCCAATTTTGGCTAAGGAGTTTATAATTGCAAACAGCGCAATTGTTTCTCCACTTTTAAACGCTACAACTTTGGAAAAAAATATTACAAAAGAACTTTCCCTTGAAGAACAAACTCAAAATTTCAACCAAGAAATAAGGCGAAAGTATAAAACAGGAGTCATTATCGATGTTGATAAAGGGGTTAAGCATGTTAAACTAACCAAATATTTCCAAGGCAGTCCTATACGGATTAACGTAATAGAAGTGAACTCCAAAATTAATCCCGATTTACAATTGACTCCGGCATTGGCATCAGAAACTCTAGGAAAAAAATCAACAATTACAACAATCGCAAAAAAGAATAATTCAATTGTCGCAATTAACGGTACATTCTTCAAACCTTCTACAGGTGTTCCACTCGGAACTTTAATGATTAACAAAAAGATGTACACAGGACCTATCTATAACCGCGTGGCTATGGGCATTTTTGATAATGGATATGATATGGCTCGAATTCAATTGAATGCGAGTTTAAAAACTCACGACAAAATATTAAAAATAGACAATATTAACCAACCGAGAATGTTATCCACATACATAATCGTCTACACGCCCGAGTGGGGAAAAATGGCTCCATCAAGTCCAAAATACGGAAAACAAATAGCCGTTAAGGATAACAAGGTTATTGCGGTTTCCACTTCAGCATTGGAAATTCCTGAAGACGGATTTGTTGTTGTCGGTCCGGCTCAAAGTTTAAACGCATTTACAGATGAAAAAAATATTCAATTGGAAGTTTTAACTACTCCTGAATGGAAAGAGGTTAATCATATTATCAGCGGCGGCCCGTATTTGGTCAAAAATAGTAATGTCTACGTTGATGTTACAGAGCAAAAGCTGGGCTCAATAGGTGGCAGAAACCCAAGAACAGCAGTAGGTTACACTGCCAATAATCATTTAATTATAGTAACTGTGGATGGACGCGAAAAAAGTTCGATAGGAATGACCCTATTTGAACTCGCAAGTTTTATGAAATCAATTGGATGTGTAAATGCAATGAACTTAGACGGCGGCGGTTCTACGGTTCTTTACGTTAACGGTAAGGTTGTCAATCACCCTCAAATACAAGGCGGAATAGCTCTTTCAAATGCTTTAACATTAAACAGAATTAATAATGAGCAGTTAACGGCAAGCAGTGAAAAATAAAATATTATAATTAATCTACTCTACTTCTTCACATAAGCCAACCATTAAGGTTGGCTTTTTATTAAATATCTTAAATTTTGCCCCCACCTACTGTCTATACGGATACTCTATATAAAAAACCCGACTGCCTTTTGAGCTGTCGAGTTTTTCTATAATATAACCGATAATTAATTTTGTCTATAAAAGACCAAGTACTTTTTTGTACCAAGAAAATGTTTCGATTTCTAAGCCGTTGAACGTTGTTTGTAAACATTGTTTCTTTAAATAATTGTCAAACTCATCATTAAACCTTGGTTTAACGTTTTGTTCTTTAGTTTTTGTAGATTTTGCCAGACTAACCATTACATTCTCCTTACTTTTGTTACTATATATATAAAAAAAATATTATCTTATCCGTATGCATTATAACATAAATAACTTACTAATGCTAGTCTATATAAAACATGTGAATGTCAAAAATTGCTAGTAATAGGCAAAAAATATGTAAATTATTATGAAAGTTTTTTGTTTTTTTAATGTTATCGGTCTTTAACTTTTAGTGCTATTTTATTAGGCGAGTGCTTAAAATCTCCCGCCGGCAAATCTCCGTATTTTTGTTTTAAACGAACTATTAGAGCCGATTTTAAAGGGTTTTCATCAAAGAACAGGTCTGAATAAATACAAACGCCATTTTTTACTATTGGAGAATTAGTGTTAGTAAAAATATTTGGGAATTTTTTGTTAAATATTCGATGTGCGAGTGTGTTTAGTGCAAGACATTCAATTTCTTCTTGTATTGAATTTGTTTCATCCTTATCTTTGGCATGCCCTATTTCGTGAAGAATTGCCTCTGAAATTGCTAAAATTTCTGCAGGATTTTTAGTGTTTTTGTATATTTCATTAATTATTATACAATTATTTCCAAAATCGTATTGAGCATGGATATTCGAGGAGGGCAATCGAGCAAATTTTATATTTATTTGCGAATTTTTAACAAAATTTATTGCTTCTTCTCCGCTTAAAACAGGCAAAATTATATTAAGAGATTGAATGTACTTAACGTCATTCACATTAAACTCTAAATTGTGTAAATAATTAATTGATTGCAATATCGTTTTGTCTTTAATCCAAGGTAATTCCGAAAGTTTTTGTTTTTGCGTTGAAGTATTGGGGAATATTTTAGAAGTTATACTTTGAGAACTATGTAGGTTTGATGAAAAACTCACATAGTTTTTTTGATTTTTCTTCTGCGGAGTATAAAAAAATATTGGAGTTATTTTTATAATTAGTCTCCTTTTCAGGTTTTATAATATTATTTATTATTGCAAAAAAGATATTAATTACAATCCCTCCTGCATAAATATTTATATATTGCTCTTAGGATTGTAATTTGGGGTTTATCGTGCTAAACTGTGTATAGCCGTGCTCCACGGGGAGGTTGCGGATCCCTCGACTCGAACGCTTTACGCGAGGTGCAGAGCCTGCTGTGAGGCTTGTATGAGTTTGGTGGACGGATATATTATTGTTGACATTTTAAATTATAGCGGCGTAAGCTGTCGAACCGTGTCAGGATGGAAACATAGCAGCACTAAGGCATCTCTTACGGGTGTTATAACTTTGAAAGAGAGATAATATTCCCTGAAGCTTTATTTATGCTTGTCGATAGGTAGTGGCACGGTTTTTTTAAATTATTTTTAATACATATTCCCCAATTGGGTAATACGTTTTGTAAATATTTTGGTCTTGCCTAGCAACAAAAAATATTTACAAGTTATTAATAATTATGAAAGTTAATTCAATAGTTAGTTATAATTTGAATAGTGGGCGGTTAAATAATATTCAAGTGAAGGAGAATAAAACAGGAGGTATAAAAATATCTCCCGATAAAACATCTTTGGCGAATATTCCTTTTATGTCTTTAGGCTCTAGGGCATCTAAGTACATTGCTCGATTGGAACTACCTTGTGAGGCTCTTACTGAGCTTCCATGTTTTTACTGTAGGGAGCCAATGATAGGTCGAAAAATATTTCGTTCAATAAAATGGCCCAAAGAATTTGTTGACATATCCTCAAAAGTAATTATTGCAGATTTAATAAGAAAACAGCAAAAGTTAACTCTAGCCCAAAAAAGATTATTAGGACACATTGCGACTTTGCATAAGAATGAATTTAAACTGCCATTCAGAGATTTAATTAAAAAAACAAATAATCCGAGTAACTATTTTCCCGATATCAACGATTTTTATAAGGTTGCGCCTGAAATTTATAATAAACAGTTGATAGAAACTTTAGAACCTTTTAAGTTTTATATGCATAGCGTGGAAAGCTCTGCATTCGAATTGATTAAAAAATTACATTCTCAATTTCCACAAAGAACATTTCAACAACTCCTTAGTATGCTTAGAGAACCAAATTTAAAAACCTTAGAAAATGAACAACTTGAAATATTGAACCGAATTGAGCAGATATTAAAACCTTTGCACACTAGAACAACAACTGAAACGCGGGGTGATAGAAAAGACAAAATAATCGCCTTAGAAATAAAAATACTTATTACTGACACTAAAAATATTATGAAACATTCTTCAAGTGATGAGGGATTTAGAAGAAAAGTTTTTATCAGGAATCTTAATAATCTAACTAAGCAGGGTTATAATAGGGCATTATTTGGGGATATAAGGAAACTAGCCGAAAAGCTTCCGACTTCTCGGACCAGTAAAAGTGCTTTTATCGTTAAATATTCAGGAAAAGTTTCGGCTCCTGATGGGACTTTTCAATACAAATCATCACAAGGAATCGCACATAATTTAATATGTTCTGCACAGTTCACTTTAGATCATTTATTAGCTTTGGGCTTGGGGGGAGAAAATAGCCTTCATAATGCAGTGGGAGCTTGTGCCCATTGCAACAATGAACTTAAAGGAAAGATAAAATTTAAGCAATTTATTAAAAGACCTCATGTTATCGAAAATATTAAATTCCACATGCAATATCTTATTGACAATGTAGATAAGATACATGATGGCGAAAATAATATTAGAAATTTGGCTAAAACATTAGAAGAGTTATCAGAAGGAAAGATAAAAATAGATCTTTCGGCTTTTGAATCACAGACAAGCCTTCGAGATGTAATATAGATACTTTTTTATAATTCGCCTGCTGCATTAAACAAGTAATTCATTTTTTCTTTTAAATCATCTTGAATTTCGCTGTAATTGGTGGAAACGGGAGTATTTTTAGCGGTTTTTATAATCTCTGTAAATACCCTGTTGTTTCGGGGCGATTTTTTGCAGGACAAAAAATCGCCCTCCGCAACATCAATCCTAGCAGGAACAATCAAACCGCTTTGGCTGAATTTTTCGATACTTCCTTTTGAAGATAAATATTCTATCAGGCGCATTGCCTCTGTTTTGTGCTTTGAACTTTTGGCAATGGACCAACCTGAAGCATCAAGCGGAACAACGCTTCCTTTATCGCCTGTTGGAAAATTAATCACGTTCCAATCAAATTTTGCATCTGTTCTGTATTTTGGTACAAGCCAACGACCTGAAAGATGCATTGCAAGTTTTTCCTGTAAAAACAGTTGAGCCATGGTTGCACTCGCGCTTTCGGATTTTTTTGGAGCGACATTATATTTATTGCGTAAATCTGAATAAAATTGAAGTCCTTTTTTACTTTCAGGAGTATTTATTATCATAGTTTTTAAATCATCAGACAACACGCCGCCGCCTTCGCTCATCAAATATGGCAGATAGAAAAGCAAATCTTCTTCAAAACTTATTCCCCAAATATCGGTTTTCCCGTCTTTATTTGTATCCTTGGTTAGTTTTTGAGCGAGAATTAAAAAATCATTAAAAGACCAATATTTATTTGGACAAGGAACATTATATCTGTTAAAAATATCTTTGTTGTAATAAATCACCAGAGTCGAAATATCGCGAGGAACTGCATAAAGTTTATTATTGTAGGACATGGCTTTTAGGGATTTGTCGTAAAAGGTTGAAAGGTTGAATGGGTGAATGGGTGAATGGTTTTGCAGTTCTCGCTTTCTTTTTCCTTTTTCCTTTTCCCTTTTTCCTTCTTGCTCCTTAATTTCCTCAAGAATCCCTGCATTTGCGTAAATCGGCAGATACAAATTATTCATAAAAATTACATCGGGTGCTAAATTTGATGCAAAAAGCAGATGTATTTTTTGAAAATAATTTTGTGGAATATGGATAAATTCGACCTTTATATCAGGATTTTCGAGTTCAAATTCCCTTAAAATAGGTTTTAGAATGTCAATTTCTGATTTTGACCCCCAGCTTGCGAATTGCAAGTTGATTTTATCAGGTTTTTCGTGTTTTGCATTTTTACCGGCAAGCACCAAAATCAAAACAAGGAGAACCAAAATAAATAATTTTTTAAAATTCATAACTATTTCACAGTTCAATTAATAAATTCATATCTTTAGGAGTAACCTCAACAAGAGCCCTGTAATTTCCGATTTTTGTCATATAATTGACGCTATTCCCTTTATGTTCATTTAATCTGGCTTGAATTGGGGCTTTGATTTTTTCATCAAAACGTTTCAACACAAAAATTTCTTCCTCAATATGCCCGACAAGTGAAGTAGCGTCCTCAAAATCAACAAGATAAAACCCTTTTTCTTCATCAATAACGAACTCTGATTTAACAAATTCATCCTGTTCTTCAATTTCCGGTTCTTCTTTTATTGCCAATTGTTCGTCGTTGAATTCTTCTTCATATTCTTCGAGAATATTATCATCTAATTCATCTTGCATAAAATTTTCCAAAGGTTCTTCGATTTCGAATGTTTCATTCTCGTCAAAAAGTTCTTCAATATCTCTTTCCTCAATATTATTCAACAAAGATTCATCAATAAATAATTCGTCTAATTCCTGACTTGGTAATGGAGTTTCGGCAGGTGGAATAGAACTCTGATTCAAAGGTTGGGCATCTACTGTATCAACGTATGTTTGAAATTTTTCTTTCCAAGACATATCCTCATTAATATTTTTCGTATAATCGGTAAATGATAATGGTTTTTCGTCTAAGTGGTTGGTGAAAACATTTTTTTGTTCAACATGATTCCGATTGAGTTTTTTTACGACTAAAAGCAATAAAATTAAAAAGGATGAAATTAGTCCTAAAATAGTATAAAAATTATCTTTTATTATCTTTTTGTAAGTATTTGGCATACTGCTCACAGGAACAGAAGTATTTGTTTGACGTTCTTCACTAGGTGGTTCAACTACCGTAGGCGCTGTAGTTTGCATTACTTCTGGTGTTACTTCAGGCGTTTTTTCAGGCGTTACAATTGTTTCAGTCGGGATTTCCATCTTAGTTGCAGGCGTTTCAACTTTTTTGACAGGAATTGGCTTTTGTTCAATCTTTTTGGATTGAATTGTTTTTTGGACTAATATTGGAGTTTGCTTTTTCGTATATTCCTTGACTATCAATTTGGATTTACTTTTTTGCGTACTTCTTATGGGTTCAGGTGTAATCCATTGTTGTTTTTGAATTGATTTTTTAGAGCTTCTTGGGGCTGAAGTTGTTTGTGTTATCGCATTTTTCATTGATTGAGCGATTAATTCATTGTAATCATTTTCGCTTAATTGATAATCGGAATTATTGAAAGTTTGAACTTGCGGAATTATTTGAACAGGTTTTGTGGTCAAAACTGTTATTTTGGTGTAGCCTTTGACTTGATTATTATATTGCTGTGTTTTGATATTAACATCTTTAACCGCATTTGAAGTTGAGTTCAAAGAGGGTTTTGCAGTTAGGGAATTTGCAGTCTCCGGCAATAGAATAACATATTCAAAATCATTTTTTTTATTTACAACAACAGAATCATTATAGGGTTTATTTGTATACAAAGTCATTTTAATTTCACCTAAAGAATTTTCATTAACATCTACTTTAAGTAAATTATTCTGAAACGATTCACTCGCACCAATACTTTGCACCCCAAGCAGGATAATACAAAGTACGAAATAAAAAAATCTATTTATACGAATACCCTTCATCAATTAAAAACCTCTGTTTTAAAACTTCTAACTTGCCCTTATTTAATATTATTTTAGCATTAATCGGACAAAATGGGAGATAATTGTAAATAAAGTTTACCGTAAAAGGTAAAAATGCACGTAATAAGCATACAAAACACCCAATGCTGCACCCGCAAAAACTTCTATAGGCGTATGCCCTAAGAGTTCTTTGAGCTTTCCGCCAACGGATTGCACATCGTGCTTGTAAAAATCATCCATCATCCTGTTAAGACAAGCCGCCATCTTACCCGAAGCGCGTCTTAAACCTGCCGCATCATACATAACAACAAGCGCATACCCCATTGCAATCGAAAAATCTATCGAGCTAAATCCTAAAATAATTCCAACCGCAGTTGCAATCCCGACCACACCTGCCGAATGAGAACTAGGCATGCCACCTGTCGTCGTAAATTGTTTGAAATCAATTTTCTTTTTAAAAATCAAATGTAACAAAAATTTCAAAACTTGAGCGATAAATGCTCCTGATAGACCTGTAAATAAAACTTCATATCCTGTATTTAAAATATCAGCTTTTTCTAACACAGCTTGCCCTTTGTCCTTTCTATTATGCCTTCGATTATTTCACTAAAAATTTCAGACTCAATACCATTTTTAGTAATTATATCACAAGCACCCTCTAAAAGGCAAATAACTTGCGCGCGCGCTTTTTCCAGCCCGAAAATTGCCGTATATGTAGATTTTTGAGCTTCTTTATCTTTTCCTAAAGTTTTTCCGAGTTCTTCAAAAGTTGATATCTCATCCAAAATGTCGTCACAAATCTGAAACGCAAACCCTAACTTTTGCCCCAAGCTATTCATTGCAGTAATTTGTTCTTCGTTTGCTCCTGCAATAATTGCACCTGATTTGAGCGCCAGCTTAAATAAATCAGCAGTTTTATGCGTATGGATAAATTCAAGCGTTTCTGATGAAATCTCTTTGCCCTCAGACTCAATATCCACAACCTGCCCTGCGATTAGCCCATAAGCACCTGCGGCAATACAATATTCTTCAAGCAGCCTCAGAACAATTTTTTCGCCGAGGTTTTTTGATTTTTGTAAAATCAATTGCGGAGCTAAACTCAACAGCGCATCGCCTGCCAAAACCGCTATTGCCTCACCAAAAACTTTATGGTTTGTTGGGTTTCCGCGTCTGAAGTCGTCGTTGTCCATACAAGGTAAGTCGTCATGGATTAGGCTTTGCGCATGAAGCATCTCAATGGCACAAGCAGTGGGGATTGCATCCTGAACATTTCCGCCAAAAATCCTGCATGCTTCAAGACACATTACGGGGCGAAGTCTTTTACCTTTCGCCAAAACGCTGTAGCGCATGGAACTGAAAATATCCTCAGGATATTTCACTTCTAAAAATTTGTCTAAATTTTCGTCTATTAATTTAATAAAACTTTTCATTTTTAACCATTATTCGTAACATTTTCTCCACTCAATTTTAACACAAACGAAAAGTCCAACGTGGTTCTTTTATTTAAAAATATAATAGGTTACACCCAAAAGTATAATAAATTCTACCGCGATATTTCGAGAAAGGCATAGTCTAAGCATAAACCAGTCTGACCCTTCTTTTATAACATAATCCCAATTTTCCAAAGGCCCCATCCAAAATTGTTTAGCCTTTTTATCATTTTTCATTAGTTTAATCAATGCATAATTTATCGGAATAATAATAAATGTCAGGATTGATGCAAAAGGAAAAATTTTCAGGCAAATTCCGATGAAAACTAATGCATAAGCAATCGTATAAAATACCGCAAGTGTAACAATTGCATTTTGAGGGGATTTAAGCAAGGTTGCAAGAGAAGTTTTACCAACATTTTTATCCGATTTAAAATCCATAATGCAATGTACGAAAGAGATATTTGCAATAAAAATCCCTATAATTATTGAAGAAAACAGAATTGTAGTATCAATTGAACCTCCCGCCGTGATATAAGCTCCCGAAAGCAACAATGGACCGAAAACTATTCCGATGGCAAGCTCGCTTAAGCCGTGATAGCTTAGCTTAAATGGAGGTGCCGAATAGAAAAACCCGATTAAGCCCGTAATCATCACTATAACAATTATACCAACCCCTACTTTTGATAAAATATATAGACCTAATAGTACGGCAATAAAATCCATCGATAGTGCAACAATCAGCAAACTTCTATGCGAAGTTAATCCTTGCTCAAGATAAAAACATTTATGCGTTTTTATCTGTTCGCCAGCGAGAATTAATTTTTTGTACTCCTCGACGGCACCGCTTTTCCAATCAAAATAATCATCAAGAATATTAACGCTCATATGAGCTAATAGAACTCCAATCAGCCCTAAAAAGCTCAAGAAATAATCTACCTGATAATTTTTAGACGCCAAAACAACCGCAAAGGCATAAGCAATAGCTGTTTGCGGTAAAGTATAATCTCTTGAGATTGCTCGCCATAAATTTAGTTTTTCAATAAGATTTATTTTTTTCATTGGTTTATTATAACATAAATCTGTTTTTCTTCAGTGAATAAACTAATATTCTTAAAGTTTTTTTCCTTTTTTTTTACAAAAAAAAAGAAGTGGGCAGGGGGGGATTGTCTTGCTCTCTCGCGTTAAACGTGTCTACGGTGGTTTTTCTTCTCAGTGGTTTTACCACTTCCAAAGAAAAGACCTTCGCACTCCGCTCGTTCGCGCTCGAACAAAACAAAGCTTTGCTTTGTGGTTCTCATCCAATAATTGCAAAATAAAAACCAAGATAACAAAAGTTATCTTGGTTTTTATGGTGGGCAGGGGTGGATTCGAACCACCGTAGTCTCGCGACGGCAGATTTACAGTCTGCTCCCTTTAGCCACTCGGGCACCTACCCATAATTATAGTATTCGGTTGTCAATTTGTTGTTTAGTTTTATTGTCTAGGTGCTCCGACTGGCGGACTCTTTCAAGACTCATCCTCAAAAAAAGATATTTAATCTTTTTTCTTCGGTCTTCTTGCTTTCAGGCTTACTCGGGCACCTACCCATAATTATAGTATTCAGTTGTCAATTTTAATCCGTCGTGGGTGAAAATTTGCCTCTGACGGGATTTGAACCCATGGCCTCTCCCTTACCAAGGGAGTGCGCTACCCCTGCGCTACAGAGGCAAGGCTATGTTATCTTATTTACTTTTTAGAACCAAGGGAGTGTTGCTACCCTCCCCCCTCCAAAACCATACTTAATGGTTTTGCGGGTGCCCTGCTACAGAGGCAAGGCTGTTGTTGTTCTATTATTTGTCATAAAACAAGCCGGTGATAGGAATCGAACCTACAACCTACGGTTTACAAAACCGTTGCTCTACCGTTGAGCTACACCGGCAAGTGAATAAGAATATTATATTTCTTAAAAAGTTCATGTCAAGTATTAATTTTGGGTTAAAGGTTTTCTGGTTGCCCATTTTGCTTCATACTTTACCCCTCATTCTTCACTTTTTAAAGCTTCCTCAATCGCAAGTTTATAAACAGTCAAATCCCTCGCTGCGATTGATTTAGGTAAACAATTTACATCCAGTTTTTTGGCGATACTTCTGACATTATATGATGCTGAAATAACTATTATCGGCACATTTTGATATTCCTTCATCTTTTTAACCTGCTCAATAAACCACTCACCTGCATGTTTGGGTTCAAAATCCAATTCCATCTGTAAGTCCGAAATAATTAGCGAATAGGGACTTTTTAAATTGTTATAAATCATATTGTAGCCTTCTCGGGCGGAATTTGCCAACTCAAGGGCAAATTCCGCCCCGTAAATCTCTTTCAATGCGGATTGATGATAATCGAGCCAGCCTCTTGAATCATCTACTATCAAAATCTTTTTCTCGCTCATCAAAACCCCTGCCTATTTTGCTAATAAAAACACCTTAAACTCACTCGGTTTAAGTTTTTCAAACGAAAGCGAATTTTTACACTCTTGTGTAAATTCTTTTTCGACAAAGTTTTCGCCGTCAAAAATAAACTCCGAAACAATTCTATAATCACCCGGCAAATTTATTGATTTGTTAACTACTTCTTCACCCTCTTTTATCTCGGGAACAAAGGAACCGTCATCGTCTTCAATCATAATTTTTTCAGTCGGGGATTGATAATTCGCCACGACAAGCAGTGCTGATTTGAGTGGTTCTTTGGAAATCAGCCAACTGACAAATCCGTCTTCTTCCTGTTCAATAATTTGTGCTTCGCCCTCGGTAACCAATTCTTGTGACTTGGCAAAACGATTTATTGCATCAAATTTTGCAAAAAATTCATAATTTTTTGCCCTTATCATTGAAATCTCGTTTCCGATTGTTTTTTCGATTCCTGTTTTGGTGAATGATTCATCACCATCCACATATAAAACAGGTCTTTGCGCGTACTTTCCACCCGATAAAAACTTATATTTAAACCATTTGAACAAAGCTCCGTCCTCGCCTAGTTGCCCCGGATATTGGTCGATAACTTTAAATTCACCATCTTGGTTGTTGTATGTTTTTAAAACAGAAAGATTTTCGATTTTAAAATTCTTCGTATTATAATTCGCCAAATCCTGATTATCTTCAACAATGATTTCGGGAGTTTTTTCAGATTGAGCAATAATATCGTTTCCCCATAAGACATCAAATTTCATATCCTCGTGGTATTCTTTCAAATATCCGCCACCAATCATATATTCAGCCAATGATGCAAAATAAGGAATTTTTAAATTCATGGACGAATTTAATTTAGCCAAAACCTCTCTTGGTGCACGATAGCTTATTGAAACCCCTTTGTTTTCGGAAATTTCATCAATTACATGGTCAAGATGGTCTATTCTAAATCCGTCAAAATTATAATCGTCCTGAATTTTGTCTATGTAATCGACAAAAAAGTCTATTACAGGTTTATTATGCTGTCCGTTTTCCAAGAACACGAAATAAAACGGGGTTTGACAGTCAAGGTTTGCGAAATTTGTGACATCTTCGCCTTTAAAATCATAATGTTTAAAAACAGGATAACTCCCGCAATCACTCATTTTATCAAAAATCGGATTGCCTGCCGAACACCAAGCTCCACCCGGAGCCGACCAAAACCCTTTTGCTATAAGTTTTTGGATAATATCTTCCTGTTTTGTAATTTCTTCTTCCTTAAATTGCTTGTTAGACTTTTCGCCCTGTATTTGAGATACGATTTCTTTAATTTGTTTTTGAATTTTTATTTGGTTATCTTTTTTTAACATTTCGTTTGAGTAATTTTTTTTCAACTCTTTCATCTCTTTTTCAAATTCATTATAAATTTTTTGATAATCCTCGCTCAAATCCCCCGCTCCGCTTTTGAGAGTTTGCTTGTAAATATCTTTGATAATCTCGACATCTTCTTTATCAAAATCTTTTTCTAATTTTTCAGCGATTAAATCAATTCCATTTTCGAGTTTTACGAGAAGTTCTTTTATATTAAACCATCTTGCAATATGCGGGTTTGTCAGCACAATTTTTGCAAACCGCCCTGTTTGAGGCAAGATGTCATAAATCACAGGATGCCCCGCCAATTGGGCAAAAGTTATAAAAGTTTGAACCTGAGCCTTGGCATCAAGTCCCAAGTTTTCTTTTAATAAAGTATCTTGAAGATAAGTACTTACATCCGTGCTTTTGGGTAAATATGCACAACCGAATTCACGCTCCTGAAAAGGGACTAGATATATTGTCGTTGAAAAAATCCCTCTCTCTAAATTTCCGGAGGGCAAAATCAAAAGCTGCCTTAACCAATCAATAAATTTCCCTGTATCTTTAGTAATATTACCGTTTCCGAGTGCGGCGAGGTTTATGAGCTTTATGTCATGCCCTTCTTTTTTAATCCAGTTTGAATTTTGAATATTGTTTCTGGCTAGAACGCTTATTTTATGGTTGTCAAAAATAAACTTTTCACCGTCAAAGACATTATTAATCTTCCATTTTATCTCAAGCGAAAACAAAACTTCAGCAGGCGTAAGCTCCTCAAGTGTTTTTATGTGTGGATATGGAAGATATTGATATTTTTCAACCAAGTGCTTTAAGTAAGTTTTTCTATTTTCTGAAATTTCATCAAATTTATAAATTTCTTTCAATTTTGAATAAATTTGGTTGATTTCGATATTTTTTTTAACTTCTTCTTTTTTTTTAAACAAAAAATTTAACATTCGCCCCTCTTTTGTGGCTATATATCCATTACCCTAAGTATATCATTTATATCCGAAGATGTCTTTTTAACCTCTGTACCCGAATACTTAATAGCGGAATCAGGGTCTTTAAGCCCGTTTCCTGTCAAAACGCAAACTATTTTTGAACCTGCCGTAACCAAGTTTGCCTTATGCGCCTTGATAAGTCCCGCAACAGACGCCGCGCTCGCAGGTTCGGCAAGAATTCCTTCATTTGAAGCGATAAGTTTGTAAGCTTCCACGATTTCCTCATCACTAACGCAATCAATGCAACCTTTACTCTCATCACGCGCCGATTCTGCTTGTTCCCAACTTGCCGGATTACCTATTCTTATCGCAGTTGCAATTGTTTCAGGATTTAAAATTCTTTCACCTCTAACAATCGCCGCAGAACCTGTTGCCTCAAATCCCATCATTTTAGGCAGTTTGGAGATTTTCCCCAACGACAGATATTCCTTGTAACCTTTCCAGTAGGCTGTAATATTACCCGCATTCCCCACAGGGATAAAATGATAATCAGGCACGCCAATCGCATCACAAACCTCAAACGCACCGGTTTTTTGACCATCTATACGATAAGGATTGACGGAATTCACCAGTGTCACAGGATATTTTTCAGAAACAGTTCTTACAACTTCAAGTGCTTGATCGAAATTTCCTTGGATTGCGATAATTTCCGCCCCGTACATCATCGCCTGAGAAAGTTTTCCGAGCGCAATGTATCCATCAGGGATAAGAACAAAAGTTCTCATGCCTGCTTTAGCCCCATAAGCAGCTGCAGCAGCAGAAGTATTTCCTGTTGAAGCACATATTATGGCGCTTGCACCAGCTTCTGCAGCTTTAGAGACAGCCATGGTCATTCCTCTGTCTTTAAAACTTCCTGTCGGGTTTGCACCTTCAAATTTTAAATAAATTTCTGCATCAAGCCCGATTTTTTTCGCCAAATTATCGGCTTTAATCAAAGGCGTATTACCTTCATTAAGCGTAATTATCGGCGTTTTATCCGAAACAGGTAAATATTCTTTATATTTGTTAATTAATCCTTGATAATGGTTTGTCATTTGTGTCATTTGTTTTCTCCATTTTATGCTTTAGTGTTTCCTCGCCTCACTCCATAACTCTTATTAAACTATTAATCTTATTGATACAACTGTCGTTTTTAAGAATTTTTATAGCATTTTGCAAGTTTTGTTCGTTACAACTCTCCGTAATAACAATAATGTTAGCAGTGTTGTCAGACATAAGACCCTTTTGCAGCAAACTTGAAACACTAATCTCGTTTTCTGCAAAACTTTTGCCCAAAGATGCAATTACTCCAACATTATTTTTAACATTTATTGAAAGATAATATCTGTTGTATGTTTGGGAAATATCAATCATTTTTGCGGCTTCGCCATGGTGGCACCTCATCATAGGCAGAGGATAATCTGTCGTTTTAAGCTCAGTTGCAATCGCCAAAACATCACCCACAATCGAACTTGCCGTCGGAAATTCTCCCGCGCCGGCTCCTGAAAACATGATTTCGCCCATCGGATGACCATCCAACATAATAGCATTGGTTACATAATCAATGTGCGCAAGGCTCTTTGTCTTTTTTACCAACATCGGATGAACTCTTACATCTGCATTGTCATTTTCATCAAGTTGAGCAAGTGCAATAAGCTTAATCTTAAACCCGAATTCGCTTGCATACTTCATATCTTCAGCTTGAATTTTAGTTATGCCTTCTCTATAAATATTTTTTATGTTAATCCGTTTATTAAAAGCAATCGTGGAAAGCGTTGCGATTTTATATGCAGCATCAAACCCCTCGACATCACCGGTAGGGTCAGTCTCGGCATAGCCAAGTTCCTGCGCCTCGCTTAAAACATTTTGATAGGACGCTCCGTCAACATCCATTTTTGTTAAAATATAGTTTGTTGTTCCGTTTAGAATAGCCGCTATTTTTGTAATCTTATTCCCTGTCAAAATCGTTTTTATTGGCATTATTATTGGAATTCCGCCAGCAATCGCCGCTTCATATAGAATAACCTTATTGTGTTTTTCAGCAAAAGAGAACAATTCTTCGCCATGCTTTGCCAAAAGTTCTTTATTCGCAGTTACAATATGTTTTCCGTTTTTTATAGCGGTTTGTATCAGGTCAAAAGCAGGTTCAACACCCCCTACAACCTCAATAACAATCTGTATATCGGGATTGTCCACGACTTCATAAGGATTATCGGTCAAAACAGATTTGCTTAAATTAATATCCCTTTTCTTATTAAGGTTTTTTACTGCGATTTTTACAATTTCAATTTGCTTAAAAGCTGACAAGGTTTTCAAAACGCCTGTACCTACTGTTCCTAAGCCTATCATTCCGATTTTAATTTTATCCATAAAAACCTCGCATTTGTCATTATTATATATTAATTAAATCACAAAAGTAACAATTGTACTAAAAAAGTATTGAAAAATTTTTTTTAAAGAGTAATATGTATGCAAAGGAATGGTGAGTTATGAAAAGAATAGAAATAAGCAAGACATTATTCAAAAAAGTATTTATAACTATTTTATCATTTATTGGGTTTCTGACAACAATAAAACTTGCGATGATTTATTTTGAGTCGAATTTTGACCCTTATGCCTTACCCAGTTTTTGTTCAGTTAATGAATTTATTGACTGTGACGGGATTGCACAAACTGTTCATTCCCAATTTTTCGGAATACCGCTTGCGTATTGGGGCATGTTCTTATATGGATTTATAACTTTTCTTGTTTTTGTAGATGAGCTCAAAAAAAATAAATTCTTAGGTTTTTTAGAGGTATTCAAAAACCCTTTATGTTACATATCTGCTCTAGGATTTATTTCATTCATAATTTCTATGATTTTGGCTGGAGTTAGCATCTTTGAGATTAAGAAGGTTTGTATCTTATGCGTATTTACCTACTTTTTAAATTTATTGATAGCGATAATTGCGACTGATTTTAAAATAGGGGTTATTGAAAGTTTTAAGGTTAGTATAAAAGATTTTATTGATGCTTTAAAAATAAAAAAATATTTAATAAGTTTTCTTCTTCTGACTATTTTGGCAAGCGGCTTTTTGGCTTACACCACAGTAAGTTGTTGTTTTACGCCTCAAGTTAAACGCTACAAGGCAATCTCTAAATATGCAGATATGAAAACAAATCCCTATAAAATTAGTGGAAATATCTTAGGCGATCCCAAAGGTAATCTTGCCGTATATGTTTATACAGATTATCGTTGTCCAATCTGTCGGATTTATAATGTAATTTTATATAGAGCCGCCAATGAGTTAAAAGGATTTAGAATTATTCACAAAAACTTGCCTCTTGATATGGATTGTAATAAAAATCTAAGGAGCCAATTTCATCAGGGGTCTTGCATGTTGGCAAAATATTCAATTGCAGCAGAACAACAAGGACGGCTTTGGGAATTAAATTCGGAATTTTTTGAAAAACAACCCAAAAGTGAATATGAAGTGCTAAAATTAGCTAAATCATTGGGGTTTGATACGATTAGATTAAGGCGGGATGCAAATTCTGTTCCGACGCTTGAAAGATTAAATAAAGACATCAATGATTCCACAGAACTAAAAATAGACGGAACTCCAACAATTGTAATAAACGGTAAAATTCATGCGGGGATAAAGCCTTATTATGAATTAAGAGATATTTTAATAAAGGCTGGTGCAATTGAAAAAAAATAATAATAAAGTACTGCTACATACCTGTTGTGCAATATGCTCAGGATATCCTATACGAAAATTACAAGAACTCGAATACGAACCGATTGCATATTTTTTCAATCCGAATATTTATCCGGATACTGAATACCAAAAACGGCTGGAATCACAAAAACGTCTTTGTGAAGAGTTAAAATGTGAGCTTATAGTGGAAGATTATACGCCTAATATGTACATGGGAATTATGCAAGAGTTTGATGGTTATGAAGAAGGTAGCGCAAGATGTAAAAGGTGTTCCGAATTAAGACTACTCAGGACAATCCAAAAGGCAAAGGAACTCGAAATTGATAAATACACAACCTCAATTTCAATAAGCCCTCATAAAAGCTTTACGGTTATAAAGGACCTTGCCAAGTTTTTTGCGGGTTATTTTCAAGCTGAGTTTATTGATATAGATTTTAGGGAGCAAAATGGTTTTTTCAAAACAAATCAAATATCTAAAGAATTAAATTTGCATAGGCAAAATTACTGCGGTTGTGAAACGAGTATGCAAAGACTTCAATATATGCGATAAAAAAATGATTTAGACTAAAATCGGCAATTCATTCATCGGATAAAATATCGAAGAGGCTTGTTTAAATTCTTTCCGGTTTGCACTTACAAAGAATTGCTCTGAACCGGTCGTTTTATCATTGAGTAAATTGTTCAGATTCAAATCTTCTTTAATTAATTCGGCAAAATATTCAGCAGGGTCGATAAATATGTCCCTGGATGTAAAGTTTTCCAAAATATCAAGTAAATAAGGGTAATGTGTGCAGCCTAAAATTATTTTTTCTGGACTGTTTTTCAACATTTTATCTAAGTATTCACTTATGCAAGCAATACTTGAGGGGTCAGCTTGAAGTTTTTGTTCCACAATTTTAACCCAAGGAGGACAGCTCATCTCAAAAACTTCCAAATTCGGGTTGTATTTTTTTAATTCCCGTTCATAAACTCCTGATTTAATTGTCGCTTCAGTTGCGAAAACCCCGATTTTTTCGACCGGCAATTGCGCAATTATTTCCGCACAAGATTGGATTATTGGATAAATTTTAAATTTATATTTATCTTTCAACACTTCATAAGTATTTGCAGAAGTTGTATTACAAGCCATAATTACAGCTTTTGCGTCTTTTTTTTCAAAAAACTTAAAAATTTCATCCGCAATTTCAATTAATTCTTCTCGAGATTTTGCCCCGTAAGGGCTATTTTTCAAATCACCGAAGTATAAATAATCTTCGTTTGGTAATTTTTCTTTTACTTTTTTAAAGACGGTTAATCCGCCGACTCCTGAGTCAAAAAATGCTATCGGTCGTTTGTCCATAATTTCCTACTTCTTATTCAGATATTTCAAGATGCCTTCGGCAACCGCTTTTGCTGTTTGTTGTTTTCTTTGTTCGCTAACTAATTCGGCTCTTTCCGCATCGTTTGAAATAAAACCTATTTCGACCAAAATTGCGGGGACATCAGTATGATTAATAACATAAAATTTCGATTTAAACAAGCCTCTATCTTTGCTTTTTATTGAACTAACCAAGCTGGCATGGACGGTTTGCGCCAATTCCAGACTTTCTTGGTGATAATAATGTGTTTCAACTCCAATTATTTCAGGTCTTACACTTGAATTAACATGCATACTGACAAAAATATCCGGTGATTTGTTAGCAGAAAATGTGGTTCTGTCTTGTAATGAAACAAACTCATCTTTATCTCTTTCCATATAAACAACTACGCCGTTATTCATAAGAAGTGCCTGTATCCTTCTTGCGAGATCTAAATTAATATCTTTTTCGTTAATCCCTGCTCTTATTGCGCCATAATCCGAGCCGCCATGACCGGCGTCTATTACAACAACTTTTTTCCCTTTACATTTCGGTAAAATTATATTTTTTTCGCCAATGGTACATTCAGTTTTTCTGGGCTTGGTTCCTTTTGCAACAATCTTTATTGACTTGCCATCGGCACCCAAATAACAGTTGATTAGATTATCTTTTTCTAGCGGGAGTGATAATTTTAACCCGACTTGAGGGAGCAAATCTATTGTCATTCCATTTAAACTTGAATCTTTAATCGTATTTTTGAATGTATCGTCATTATATCGAAGCGCATTGTATAAATTTATTGTCAGCTTAGAATTATCTCGTTTAATACTATGTATTACCGGAGAATTAAATGCGATAATAAATTCGTCTGTCAACGGGTTTGTTTTCTTAATCTCATAGGATATAGCGTCTGTTGTTTTTGTAAAAAGTGAAGAATTGTCTACTTCTTCAGACTTTACAAACAAAACTGATTGACCGTCAGCGGAAAATATAGGGAAATATTTTTCTAATTGATTGGAAGTTATTACAACTCGTGTTTTGTTGGATTCAAACTGACCTACCTTGATTGTATCTTCATTAAATTTAAATTCTTTGTCCTTTATTTCAGAGCCAAGGATTGTATTGGGGAGGTCAAAAACCACTCTGGCAGGATTTGTAAGGTACATAGGCTTTTCAACCCCGACCACTCCAAAACCGCTTATTAAAAACCCATTTGAGTTTGGACAAATCGAATTCAAGTAATATTTAGATTTTAATTTCAATTCTTTTTTTATTACTTCTGTTGTTCGTGATGAGACAGGTTTTATATCGGAAATGGTTGCGGTATTTGAGTTGAAAGATTGTTGAATTTGATTTAAAACTTCATCTTTAGCGGGTGAATTTAAGGTTGTTTTTAATTTATCAATCTCCTCAGATGAAATCGATAAATTTTCGTAAAAATCACTGCTTGATGATTTTTCGTCCCTGTAAGTATTTTGAAAATATTCTTCTTTACCTATTGTGTCTTTAAATTTGATTACGATATTATTGTTTACTTTTAAAAAACTAATTTTGGATTGCTCAAAATCCTCGTCGAGATAGAATACAACCCTAATTTTAGCAGGTGCAGTTGAAAATTGACTAATTTTGACCTGAGTTACCCCACCCGAATTTAAGAACCAATTTTGAGGTGCGGCAGTTAAAACCGCTGAATTAATATCAAAGTAAACCCGTTTGGGTTTTTGAAGATTTATCACTTTAACATTTTTCATAATTGCCTCTGTCGTGTTGTCAGGAGAGGTTAAAAAAATCAAAGAATTTGATGTATCAAAATTTACCGAAGTAACTCTGAAAATATCCTGAGCGAGTGCGGCATGTGTGGAAATTATTAAAGAAAATATAGTAATTAAAAGTTTTTTCATAATATTTTTACAATCTATTCACATTATACCCTTAACTTTTTTTTAGACCAAAAATGTAAATTTTTTTAACTCTTGTTGAATTTGTATGAAAAAGGAGTATAATGGTTTTATAGTATTTTATTGGGGAATATTAATGAAAAACAGATGGTATGACGATCACAGAGAAACACTGAATACGTTGGATATTTTAAAAAAAATGGACAAGGACTCCAAAGTAAGATTATCCGGCGATATAATTGACATAGCAAATCAGATAAAATCTATTCATAGAGAAGAGGATGAGCCGCTTTTAAGCATAGGCTTAGAGAGGGTTTTGGGACTGTATCAAAGCTCTAATTCAAGACGTTGGTACGATAAACAACGTGATTTGGATACTGCAATAAGAACTATTTCCACACTGCCCAGAGAAGATTTTCTCAATATAATGGAAGGTTTATGCGTTTCGCTTAATGATTGAAATCTTTATTAACTTTTCTAAACAATAAGATGTATTTTTTAAAGTTTACCTTTATTGTTGCCGACTACATTACTGTTAATATTTTTATGGGGAATAGCAGTTTATGGCAAAAATTATTGAAAATGAACAAGGTCGTAGAATGGTTAAAATGTCGGTGGATGATATTATAAGTGTAGTAAGGGAATATCAGCGTGTTGTGCAAAACCCTAAAACTTATGAGGGGATTCGCATGGTTTTATCTAAAGCTTGTATGTATTTGCCTGAAGAGATTTAATTTATACTTTTATTAACTCTCAGGTATAAACCCCTTTAAGTCATTGCGAGGCGAAGATTTTTTAGTCAGAAAACCAATGAGGGAACGAAGCAATCTCGTTCGCCCTTTGCAATAATACAGGGAGATTGCTTCAGTGGACACTTTTTGTCACATTTGGCACTTAACATCTCGCAATGACGCAAAATCACTGCACAAGTTAAGCAAAATCTACCTGAGTTGTTACTACTTTTATTATATAATACCATTGTGAAGTATATTGAATTTGAGGTTAATACAGGCGAAAAAAACATGCAAATCGACAGTGATTTGCTGGATTTTGCTATAAAAAATAAAATTCAAGAACCGATATTAAGGTTCTATGGCTGGTCTCCTGCGTGCGTTTCGTTGGGACGAAATCAAAACGATGAATTTTTAGATAAGACATTTTTAAACTCAAAAAACATTGATATTGTAAGGCGTTTAACCGGTGGTAGAGCTATTCTTCATGATAAAGAACTGACATATTGCTATGTTTGTTCTACTTCAAGCCTAAAAGACGGTGAAAACGTTGTTAAGTCTTACAAAGAAATTTCTCAATTTCTGATTGACGGGTTTGAGCGGTTGGGTATAAAACTTGAATTCCCCAATAATAAAAAACCTCACACGAAATTTGATTATTGTATGTCAATATCGACTGGTGCTGATTTATGTTTTGAGGGGAAAAAATTCATCGGCTCGGCACAGTTTCGCAAGGAGGGCTACATATTGCAACACGGGTCGATACTGATTGATTATGATAAGGATTTAATCGAACGGCTTTTCGGCGAAAACGTGGACGAAAGCACGCTGACCTGTTTGAAGCATATCAATCGAGAGCTTGGTTTTTATAGTCTTTACTTCTTTACTCCACAAATATATTTTCCTGACGGAACAGTGTAATAAGTAACGGGACCCTTGAAAGAAGGAGTTGTAACTTCGCTTATTCCAAAATTACTTTTATTTAAATCATGCTTTTGGGCGATGTCAACTAAGCCTTGCACCAAAGTTTGGCAGGCAGAAGGAGTCTCGTGCTGATCATAAGCTAGTCTAAAGACCATTACATCATCTTCCTCATCATACCAATTTCTACTTGTATCAAAGCTACTGAAAACGGCACTTGCAACAGCTTGTTTAGTGGTTGCCTCATTAATAGTGGATATTAATTGATTTGCCCAGTCGTAAATGTGACCTTTATCACTGGAATCCACATGTGGACTACGACCGCTACGATTGTTATATGCCGTATTTGCTTTCGTTTTTACGTTATCTAACAGCGCAATACAATCATCGATTAACTCCTGTACTGTGTAAACAGGACCAGGAGTAGTAGTGATAGGAGTAGTAGTGATAGGAGTAGTAGTGATAGGAGTAGTAGTGACAGGAGTAGTATCAGGAGTAGTAGTATCAGGAGTAGTAGTAGCAGGAGTAGTAGTATCAGGAGTAGTAGTATCAGGAGTAGTAGTATCAGGAGTAGTAGTATCAGGAGTACCAGTACCAGTTATCAGAGTGGTCAGAGAATCACCTACACTATCTACAAAGGTACCAATGACACTAGTAGTATCAGCAACAACAGGATCAGGAGGAGTGCCAGTTACCAGAGCGGTCAGCGAACTGCCTACGCTAGCTACAGTAGTTGTAACCGCGGTTACAAAAGTCCCAATGCCACCTCCGCCTCCTGAAGAACCAGTGGTGCTTACAAAATTGTTTAACATTCTTACCAAGGAAGACCCGCTTGTAATATGAGATTGGAACTTATTTGTCATGTCTTTTATAAAGCTATATTTTTCATTTTTACTCAATGTACTTCTGCCGCTACTATCTTTGGGAACATCAGAACTACTGATAGCACTGCCTAATGTCGTATTAAGAGGCAAGTCTACTGTTGCTGAAACACTTGCACCGCTTGAGTCGACTTTTTTCATAGTAAGAACAGAAGGATCGCTTGGATTAATTAAATAAGCATATCCGCCTATTCCGTCTTCATTACAGAATTTATCGGAATCGTTTTTCATATAAACACAGATGTCTCCTCGACCCACGATTGCTTCAATTGCCAAACTCAAGTATTCTATAGTATTTGCATTGGCGTTCGTGTCGTTAAACGGAGATTCTATTAATGTCAATGCAAGGTTGTTTGCCTTTTTTCTTAATCTTGCTAATCCTTGCTCACCCATTATCTGCACGTTTATTTGAGAACTGGAATAATCTTTGTTAAAAGCTGAAAATGCTGTTTTTACATCATTGTTTTTGAATATATTACTTAAATTAGTATTAACAATCATGTTTTTCAAATTATTGTTAAACAAGCCCAAGATTACAAATAATACCGCTACAGCCAGTGCTACACCAATTGCCACTTCCATGGTAACACCTGCCGAATGTCTTTTTCTATTAATCATGCCAAACTCCTATTTCTAATTCCAATTTATATTCTTATTCCACATTTTAAAAGCTTTTAACCAAAATTATTAATAAATATTACATATTTTAGATGATTTTACCACAAACATTATAAAACTTGGGGATGTAGAAAAATTAGAAAATTGTAAATTTTTGAATTTTCCTGCGTCTGTCTTATTTGTGATAAAATTATTCAGAGGAGTTTTAAATGTTATTTGATGAAAAATTTAACGATATAAAAAGTATAATCAAAGAGGATTTGGACTATCTTGAACAAGGGTTAAAAAAACTGTTTACTAACAAAAACCCTTTGGATAAAGATTTATCGGCATTTTTGACGGCTCCTGCAAAGAGATTACGCCCGCTGCTAGGTGCTTTGTTCTTAAGATGCGTGTTCGGAGAAATAAACTCAAAACAGCACGATATTTTGCTTTCGATTGAACTTATTCATAATGCGACCTTAATTCACGATGATGTTATTGATAAAGCTAAAAAACGAAGAACGCAAGAAACCTTGAATGTGAAATTTGATGATAATTTGGCAGTGGTCGCAGGAGATTATATACTTTCTGTTGCCATGGAGAAAATTATTGATATAGGCTCAGTTGAGGTCATTAAACTCTGTACTTCTGCACTTAAATCAACTTGCTTAGGCGAAATTAATCAATATTTCAGCAAATTTAAAATAACTTCAATTGATGAATATATTCAAAAATCAAAAGAAAAAACAGCTCTCTTGTTTGAAATAAGCGTCTTAAGCGGGCTTTTTTTAAATGAAAGGCCTATTGATAACAATTTAAAACAAATAGCAACCGAATTTTCTCAAAATTTCGGAATAGCTTTCCAAATCAGAGATGATTTGAAAAATGTACTAAGCCTTGACAAGCTTTCAAGCCATGATGTAAGTTCTGGGATTTATACTGCACCGGTGATATTTGCATATCAAGAAAATGAAAATATTTTGCACGAAGCAAATATAATAGAAATAATAAAAACTACCAATGGGATTGCAAAAACAAAAGATTTGATGGACAATTATTTTGATAGAGCTATTTTAGCAATAAAAAAATTAGAGGGTAATATTTATAAAAAAGCAATATTAGAATTGATAGAGTTATTAAAAATAAGTGTATAGAAGAGAAAAATGCAAATAGAAGAAATAAAAGCAAAAATAAAAGCGGGTATTAAAGAAGCGTTAGAAACAGCCGTATTTGTAATCATTATGGTAATATTGATAAGATTTTTTGTCGGCGAAATCCGTTGGATTCCTTCAGGTTCAATGAAACCTACCTTAATAGAGGGGGATAGAATATTTGTTGAACGAGTATCAAGATTTTTTGAAACTCCAAAACGCGGCGATGTTATGGTTTTTTACCCGCCGTTTGAACCGCTTGCTCAAAATCCGTTAGCAATATTTGAACGTTTGACGGGCTTCTTTTGTAAGGATATAGCTTACATTAAGCGTGTAATAGGACTACCTGGCGACAAAATATTAATAAAACCTGATTTTGACGGTAAATACGCCGTTTATGTTAACGGAAAAAGACTTGAAGAAAAATATATTTTAGATGATTATGATTACATACCATGCTCAGAAAAAATGTATTGCGGACCTCTTACCGTCCCGACAAATAATTATTTTATGCTCGGCGATAACCGTGGGAATTCTCAAGATAGTCGTTTTTGGGGGTTTTTGCCTAAAGAAAGATTTGTAGGACGTGCCGTATTCTTATTTTGGCCATTTACCAGAGTTAATAAATTATAATAGATTTTACTTGATATTTTATTTTGGTTATGTAAGAATAAAAAGGATGGCAAGGTAGCTCACTCGGTGAGACTTGGCGAAACGAAGTCCAATTAACACCAGCTGAGCCCCAAATGAAAACTTAATATACAAATGATGATGGCAAGGTAGCTCACTCGGTGAGACTTGGCGAAACGAAGTCCAATTAACACCAGCTGAGCCCCAAATGAAAACTTAATATACAAATGATGATGGCAAGGTAGCTCAGCTGGTGAGAGCGCACGGCTCATACCCGTGAGGTCGTCGGTTCGATCCCGACTCTTGCTATTTTTTTGTGTCTATTTATCATGTATTGTATCGGGATTCGAACCAGTATGTTTTTCCCGTAGGTCAAAACATACGCGGTTAATCGACATGCCGATATCCTGCCTCGTAAGGCTCGTGCCACTCGCCTACGATGCAAGAGATCCCGACTCTTGCTATTTTTTGTGTCTATTCGATTTTTTCGTGTGTAAATTGTGGGTAATTTCTCATTTAAACAAAATACCGCCTGTATGAACCAATAACTTCTACAGGTCTATTTTCATGAGACTAAATCTTTAGTATTTTTAATTAAACACTTTTTTATAATTCGAATAATTAAAAATTAAGATTGATTTTTTAAGATCATCCCCACCAACAATTAAAACAGAATCATTTTCTAGCAATATTGAATTTGTTGTTAATCTTTGAGGGGCTATTTCAGCAATTAATTCAAATATTTTTGTTTCAGGATTATACAATTCAAGACAGGTTTTGCCTTTGCCATATCCTTCAGGTCCTACTATGAATACTTTTCCATCTGATAATAAAACTGAAGAATCGCCTTCTGACCTTATTGCGTTTTTAGTATCTGGCAATTGTTCAACTATTCCAGATATAGGGTCAATCAATTCTGCTTTTGCATTTCCGCCGATTGCAAGTACTTTCCCATCTTTTAAAAGCGTCAAACGAGGTGTTTTTTGCATATCATTGTGCATTTTACCAATAACACTAAACGTTTTCTTCTGCGGGTCATATATTTCTATATTTTTCGTATCAACTATTTCGGTTGTTGCTTTTTCCCCACCAACTATTAAGACCTTTCCAGATTGTAATAAAAGGGCTGAATGATTAAATCTAGGGAAGTTCATTTTTCCAACATCAATAGACTTTTTTGTATTTGGGTTATAGACTTCTGCTTGTGCAGTTCTTTCTTCATATTCTCCTGCTTGCTTGCTTTCTGGAGTGAATAGTCCTGTTCGTCCACCTGCCAAAAGAATAGAACCATCTTTTAAAAGTGTAGCTGTATGCCAAGACCTATGATGATTTAATTTTCCAGCAGGATTAATTTCTTTATTTTCTAAATTTATAAAAAAGGTCTCTTTACTATAATCTTTATGTGCCATACCACCAGCTATTAATATTAATTTTTTCGAGAGTACAGTCAGTGATTCATAATCTTTATTGTAACTGAAAGGTATTGAAAGTTTTTCCGCTTTTTTAGTTTCAATATCGAACAACTCTAGCCTAGAGGGACGATCTGTGTATAGAACTTTATTATCTAAGACTAAAAAAGCTTTTCCTTTATAATAGTTTGAATTTAAATTTCCGTATTCTTGAATAATCTTTGCATCTGCAAACTTTTTGGTTTGTTCTTGTTCTTTTTTTAAGGTTTCAACTCCATCAATTAAAGATTTCGAAATAGACTCTTTAATTGATGGCCATTTTGATTCTTCAACAATCCCAGCGTCAGCCCCTTTTATAAAATTATTTATTCCATGAGCACAAATCCACTTTGGAGAAGTCTTTGCCGGATGTTTCTTTTCAAAGTCAATAACTTTTGGTGTATAAGTAATTAGTATATCTTGATTTGAAGCTATATATTGTGCCGTTTTAGGTGCAATCATGGCAATAAAAGAAATTCCAGAACATGATGAGGTATCTTTGCATCTTGCAGCATCATAGTATGTACGATATTTACCTAGCAAAAATAGGAATGAAGCATCATTTTTATTGTTATAAAATATACTCTCTGCAAAAACAATTAAATATAGTGGTTCAAGATTCGGTTCATTTTTAATAATCCAATCACCAAGATTTTGTTTTGATTCATTAGGTACAGTTTTTATCATTTTTAGTGCTTCTGTCGTTTGCCCATGTTTAATCAGAGAAGCTACCTGCTTGACATATTTATCATTTTTATTTGATGCAAAACATACAGTAATTGTGGTAAAAGCTATTACTATACTGACTAAGAGACAAATGTAATATTTATTATTTTTCATACTATAACTCCTTAATTAATAAAATTGTTCAATTAAAACAAATAATTTGATAAAACTTGAAGATTTTTGGCTTCATAAGGCGTCTTAAGATCTTTACTGCTGTTATTAATTAAAAGCAGTTTTTTTGCTTGCTTAATGTCGGCTTCATAACCAATCTTGTCCCCGCAGGATAATCTGCAAAGTCCTCGATTATAATATGCACTTGCACTCTTTGGATCTACTTCTATAGCTTTTGAAAAATCCGAAAGAGCATTTTTGTAATTTTTTAACATTCTATTGCTAAAGCCTCTGTCAATGTACGCATTTGTATATTTAGAGTTTAATTTTATCGCATAATTAAAATATTCGATGGCTCCACTATAATCACCAAGTTTGTTTTTACAGTTTCCAATATTGACGTAGCTATAAACGCTTTTAAATCCCAAATTAATTGATTTTTTATGGTCTTCAATTGCGGACTTATAGTCGCCCATTTCGTATTTTGATATCCCTCTATTATAATATGCATCAGCATTATTCGGATTTAACGCTATATATTTGGACAAATCATTAATTGCATTTTTAAAATCTAATAAATTTGCATATGCAGTTCCACGATTGTAATAAGCATTGGCATTATTTGAATCTAATTCTATAATTTTTGTTATGTCTTCAACTGCACCTTTAGCATCTTTTAATTGAAATTTGCAATATGCTCTATAAGAATATGAATCTAGGTCATTAGGATTTAGCTCAATAGCTTTGGTAAAATCAGCAATAGCATTCTTGTAGTCTTTAAATTCAAATTCAATCCGTCCTCGGTTCTTGTATGCAAAAATATCGTTTGGATTCAGCTCTAATGTTTTAGTAAAATCTGAAAAAGCTTTTTTGTAATTTTTTGATACTGCGTTGCACTCGCCTCTTTTGTAGAAAATTTCAGCATCATTTGAACCCAACTCTATTGCTTTATCAAGGTCTGCAATGGCTTCTTTATATTTATGCAAGCTAGAGTATGCATAACCTCTATTATTATAGGCAATTTGATCACTAGGGTTTAATTCTAAAGCTTTTGTAGAATCATTTATTGCCCCCATATAATCGTTCATTTTTAATTTAATATTCCCTCTGTTACAGTATGCATCAGAGAACTTAGGATCTAAGTCAATTGCTTTTGAATAGTCAGAGAGTGCTCCTGAATTATCTTCAATCTTACTTTTTAATAATGCTCTATCATAATATAATCTTGCAAAATCAGGTTTAATCATTATGGCTAGAGAGAAATCAGCGATTGCACCATTGTAATCATTAAGCCTACCTTTTGCTTCACCTCTACAGGCGTAAGCATGCATGTTTCGAGGGTCTTTAAGAATTGCATTTGTTAAATCATTAATAGAGCCTATATAATTACCTTTGGCAAATTTAGCCCCACCACTATTTATATAATATTGGGCAGTCATATCTGTGGCACTGCAAGGCGACACTCCCAAAAATATATGAAACAATAATAAAATGATTAAATACTTTTTCATACGGCAATTATACATAAAAAAATTATTTATAGATATATTAGCCGTTGATTTAAAGTAACTGTCTCTTAACACGTTCTAAATGGACTAAAAATACTTGCTTGTGGGTTACTTAATTTTTTTGTGCTTATTTATCATGTATTGTATCGGGATTCGAACCAGTATGTTTTTCCCGTAGGTTTGTGTCTATTCTCATGGGTTGTGCTCGTATTCCTCGCATCTCCATTCGAAACGATAATTAATCGTTTCTATAATATTTTTTTATCTGAAAAATCTTTCATGTTTGTCTCCTTTTTCTCTTTATAGTCAATTGACTATATATCGGAAGAAAATTTTACAAAATAGCCAAAACGGTTAAATCTTGGATTCATCAAGTACTCTTTTGGGGCTAGATTTTTTTCGATATTTTGTGAAAGCTAACTATAATATATTTAAAGGAGAACATCATGAAAATCATTCATTTTAGTGACATTCACATTGGTTATAAGGATAAAGAATATTCCAATAAATATTCTGTTGCGGACGATAGATTTTCTTTAATTATCGATAATCTTCAAGTAAAACTGCAAGAATTGAACAAATTAGAGCCGAATGAATACGTCATTATTATAACCGGCGAGCGATATAGCCAAGATTTTGAAATGTTTTTGGAGCGAACTCTTGAAATTCACTATGGTTTTATTTAATTTTTAAATTTTTATCAATATAAATTTGCTTTATGTTACAAAACATTAAAAATTAGCTTTAATGATATGGTTTCAGGTCAATTTTTTCATTAAAAAAACCTTTATTTATATGAAGGTTGTGTAATTATATGTTGAAAGCCTATAAATTCAAAAGTTCCGTCGTCGGTGGAGAAATAGTTGCAAGAGGAATGAAAAGGACTACGGTTGCAGGTATTGCAGTAATAGGACTTTTTGAGTTACCAAAAATTGTAAAAGAAATCATGAAGGGCGATAATTTCTTTGAGCATGTTGGAAACGGAGCAAAACAAGTTATAAATTCCGCAGGCAATGTTGCATTAACTACAGCAGGTATAGCAATCGGTGGAGCTCTCGGAGCAAAATATCTTGGAGCTACAGGCTCAATAGTTGGAATGGGAATAGGTGCAGTTGCAGGAAGTAAGCTATCTAATCAGTTACAAACAGCTACAGGTTAATTCCTACTTCTTTTGCTTTTTTCTTTAGCATTTCAATGGCTTCATCTATAATAACCTTGAATGCTACCTAAAGTTGCAGAAACTGATTACATATTCCCTAATCCAAAGAATAACGAACCTTATAATGATTCGTATATTAAAAGAGCTTGGAATAAAGCTAAGGCTGATGCCTGTATAAACGATTTTAGATTTCACGATTTAAGGCATACGGTTGGAACTAGGTTAGCTCAATCAAATATCCCCGTACCAGTTATAAAAGAATTATTAGCACATTCTGATATCAAAACAACAATGAGATATGTACACACAGCTTCAAGTCAAATGAAAGAAGCTATGTTGGTTCTTAATTCATTCAATTAGGGTTTATTTCAGACGATTTAGTGGGCACAGGGTGGACACGTTAAAAAGTGAAACACCTGTAAACACAGTAGTATAAAAGAAAAAATGGTGGAGACGGTGGGAGTCGAACCCACGTCCAAAATGGATTAAAGCAAACCTCTACGAGTGTAGATTTCATTGACTCTCGATAATCCCCAGGTAAAATCAGTCCTGTTAGAACTATCAAAGCAGTTTTAAGTGATACGCACTTCGAGAAAAGTCTTGATACGTTTGATTCTCATCCACGTACTGCAACTTGCGTTGTTGTCCCTATAAATCGGCAAGTTAGATTAATAGAGAGGATGACTGCCTAATTAATTAAACAGCAGTTGCTAATTCGCTATTTCTAGCGAATGCAACTCTAGCATCAAGTTTGTTATTTGCTTTAGCATTTAACTTGTTTTGCTCGTTGATAACTCGGAACAGCGCCGAGACTCGCAACTTACTTTCACCGAACATTCTGTCAAATCCAGAGCGTCCCCATATTCTTTTTTCAATGTTCTTATAACGGCTCCGCTCAGTTCAGTCTGCTCGTCCCCATAATTATATTATAACTCATTTGTATTCTATTTCAAGGGGATGATTTTGGTGAAAACTAAAAAATCAATTACATGGCAAAAGTTGTAAAGATATTTAAAAGACAAAATAGACAAAATAGATAAATGCGTGTATTATTACAATACAGACCTCACGTTTCGTTAGAAGCTCAACGGAGAAAGAAAGTAAAAATGAAAAGATTTTTTGAAAAAATAGGCATACACGCTATATTGATATTCGTATCGCTTTTGTCTATATTTCCTTTTATATGGTTAATTTCTACTTCCTTAAAAGGAAACGCCGAAAATATTTTTGCGTATCCTCCTCAAATAATCCCCTCTGATTTCACATTGCAAAATTATATCGGGGTGTGGAAAAGGGTAAATTTCGTTGCTTATTTTATAAACAGCATGATTGTGGCAGGAGCTACCGTGTTTTTAAATTTGCTTTTATCCGCACTTGCTGCGTATCCTTTGGCAAGGATGCAATTTGCAGGGAAAAAATTCGCTTTTTTTGCGGTGCTTGCAACAATTATGGTGCCGTTTCAGGCAATTATGCTTCCTGTCTATTTGATTACGTTAAAGTTGAATATGGTTGATAGCGTTAATAATTTAATGGGATATTTGGGACTGATAATGCCTTTTGCGGTCAGTGCGTTTGGAATTTTTCTTATGCGTCAAGCTTTTTTGGCAATCCCGAAAGAAATGGAAGAGGCGGCAATTGTTGATGGTTGTAGTGTTTTTCAAGTCTTTTTCAGGGTGCTTTTGCCTATGGTAAAACCGTCTTTGGCTGTTTTGGCAATATTCACGTTTATTGGTTCTTGGGGTGAATTTCTCTGGCCGAGTATTGTGCTCACAAAGGAAGCCATGTACACGCTCCCTGTGGGGGTAAATAATTTGCAAGGGATGTTTAGTTCAAATTGGCGTTTTATAGCCGCAGGTTCCATTTTAGCAACCATTCCAATTGTAATTTTCTTTCTTGCTATGCAAAAATATTTTATTTCAGGCGAAAATGAAGGCGCCGTTAAAGGGTGAATGGTGAGTGGTAAACGGTAAACGGTGAACGGTTAACGGGGAGCAAGAAGTGCAAAACTGTTCGACTATTCGACTTTTCAACTAAAAACAGCCTTTCAGCCCAAACACCACTCACCTCTCACTTTATCAACGCTTGAACTTCTTTAAAATAAAGGTTTTTGGCACTTTTTAGCCATTCAAACAAAATGATTTCAACGCAAGAAATTTTTATTCCGTTTGCTTGCATTCTGTCAATTCCCTGCTTAAATTCATATTTATTTCTGCTGGCACAAGCATCTTTTGCGACATAAACGTCAAAACCGGCATTGATTAAATCCGCAGCGGTTTGATGTACGCAAACGTGTGTTTCGATGCCGCATAGTACTATCTGATTTCTATTGAACGATTTTAGAATTTCCATAAATTCAGTTTCTTTTACGGCAGAAAAAGCTGATTTTTCAATTATCTGAGTATTTGGGGCAAAGCTTTGCTTCACAGGTTCAACAATTTGTCCCAATCCTTTTGAATATTGTTGAGTGGCAATTGTCGGAATTTCAAGAATTTTTGCAGCTTTGACAAGGGTTAATGTCCTATTCACAACGACATCTTTATCCAAAGCCTTTACAAGCTTTTCCTGTACATCTATTACAAGTAAAATACTATCTTTTCTGTCCAGCATATTTATCATATTTCACCCATTTTAAATTCTTGTATAAAATCCTCAAGAATTTTGGTTAATCTTGATTCATCAAGCTCTGTCAAATCCAGACCGATACGTTTATTTTCCGGACTATCAAGCCCCTGATGAATTATGTCGATATTTATTTTTGAAAATCCCGGATAAGTTATTTTTAACTCGCTAACTTGATTTCCTTTTCTTAGTACAAAAGAGCTTAATGTCGAATTAGAGTATTGTTCTACTTGCGTTTGGAATAATTTCTCTTCATATAATTTTTGTATTTGGAAAAATACAGGAGTTATTACTTTTTCAAGTTTTTTGTTAAAAGCTTGTTTAAACAATTTAAAATTCTTTTGAGTAGAGTTGATTTTTTCAAGCCAATCGCCAGATGATTTTTTCTCCTCTTTATTTACAATAACTAAATCCTGATTGGTGGAGGTTGACTCAAGCAACGCACCCAACAGGTCATCTTTAATTTCTTCAAATTTCTTTTCATCAATAGCACTTATTCCTGCGTTGATTGTATATTGCTCTCCCACTGCTCGCTTTATTTTCTCCCAAACGCAAAAAGCACCCTTTAACTGTGTTCCCTCAAGTAAGACATAAAATCTATTAGCACTGCCATGGACTACGACATCAGAGTTTCTTATTGAACCTTTTATTGCTTTTGCAAGTTGAAATGCATCTAATTTGGTTTTACTTTCCTCACTTGCAGAAATTAACATTAATATAGCGTTAGAATTAATTTCTTTTAATCTTGTAAATTCAGTTTTGAAAAACTTGTCACAATATTCATTCGCATAAAAACCTGAAACTTTATCAATAACGCCTAATTCTTCAAGCAGGCGATGTTGTTTGTCAATCGTTGCCATATTGGCATTTTTCTTTAAACACCAAATTGTCCGTATTAAAATTTCCGCATCATCAGCATTTAAAGTCAAATAATCAGTTATATTTTCATCATAGGCATTTAATATAAAATCTTGGTCATACTTATCTATTATTAGTAAAATAGAAGTTTTCTTTGTTTTTTCATCCGTTTTTATAGAGTTTATAATATTTAAACATTCTTTTTTTTCATTTGAACAATAAATCAAAATTGTTTCAGGAGCAATGTTTTTAACATTTTTCATTGCTTCTGCATACGTAGTCGTTAGAATATCATCTATTTCTCTCAATAAAACCAACTTCGGTTTTAAAATATTTATAACTTTGTCGTCATTAGATATTAAAATTATGTTACTTTCTGCAGACATAAAATCCTTTCTATTTATGTTGATAGTTCATCCAATAGTAATTGCGCTTTGGCAATGATATTTTCCTTCAAAATTTGAGGTTGAATAATTTGAATATTCAAATTATTGAGTATATCCTGATTCACATTAGCCACTTCAAAAGTATCTTTAATAAGCGTATCCACAAAATAAACCAGAGAACAGGCTGTAGGCATTGATGATAAATTTGGAGTGTGGTGATATTTTATTATGTTATTTATTAAAAGAGGTAATTGCCATCTTTTAGATAAAAGACTACCAATTTGACAATGATCTACCCCAAAATAAATAAGTTCCGCTTCAAGAATATTCCCACTTCTTTCAGCGATGTCTTTGACTTTTTCATAAAGTACGGGATTTTTTAAATTCAAAACCACTTTCCCCAAATCGTGCAAAAATCCTATTACAAAAGCTTCATCAGAGTCCATAATTTTATAATTTTTTGCAACATATTCACAACCGACGGCCGTCACCATAGAATGTTCCCAAAGTTCTTTATCCCCCTGATTAACTAACATTGGTCGCATCGCAATGGTTAGGATTAAATTTTTAGTTTTAGACATCCCAATAAGAGAAATCGCTCTACTTATTGACGTTATTTGTTGCGAAAAACCATAATAAGCAGAATTAACTAACGTCAAAACTGTTGTACTCAATGATTGATCGTAGCTAATAATTTTTGCCAGTTCTTTAGTGTTTGAATCTGGATCTTTCATCACGTTCAAGGCGTGCATAATCACATTCGGCATAGCTGGAAATTCTTGTAAACTATTAATTAATTCATTTAAATTGAACATAATTCATACCTGCAGATGTTTCTTAATTGATAAAAAGCTACCGCCGGCACCAAATAAAATTCCTAAGAAAAACATTGTAATTATTACAATGTTTCCTGCAAACAGAGGAGTTGGAATAAGAAAAAATTTATGAACATTATTAAGCATATTTTGAACAATATTTAAAGGTATTAGAGCAAACGCCGCACCTAAAAACCCATACAAGGCTCCTTGCATTATCAAAGGAATTTTAATATACCAATTACTTACGCCCATAAGCCTCATAATTTCAATTTCATCTTTCCTTGATTGTATTACAAGTTGAATTGTATTATTTATTATTGTAATTGTCAAAATTGCAACAATTATTACGACAAATATTGTTGTTGTGTTTACAATTTGATTTAAAAATTGGATTTTCTTTGCAAGTTCTTGAGCATAACTCATATCAGAAACAACTGAAAGGGTCTTAATTTTGCCAAAAACATAATTAATGTTTTCAGGTTTATCTACCTTGACATGAAGCGTGTCAGGAAGCGGATTATCTATATCAGGAATGTCTATTTCTCGTTTCAACTCGTTCCAAGACTTCTCTCTTGGTATTACTTTTACTTTTTGCACATGCTCAATTTTTTTCATCCTTCGGCTCACAGCAACAGCATCAGCATTCGGCTTTAGATAAACGGAAATTTCAAGAACATTTCCAAGTTCATGGGCAAACGCTGAGACGGAAAGGGTAGTTCTGAACAATGCACCAAAAATTGTTAATATTGCCGCTATCGTTGTAACTATTACAAGATTAACTATTCCTGTTCTTTTTATGTCATTAAAAGTTTCCATCATAATCCGATAAACAATTCTGAGCTCTGTCAGCCAATCTTTGGGAATATGTTTTTTAACTTTTTTCTTTATATTTTGTTTACTGCTGCTCATAAGTACCTGCTTGAATATCTCTTACAACTTCTCCATTTTCAAGAGTGACGACCCTTTTTCTGAAATAATCGACCATCGCTGAATCGTGAGTTGAAACGATTACTGTAATTCCTCTTTGATTAATTTGGTCTAAAATTTGCATGACTTCCATTGAATTCTTAGGATCCAAATTTCCGGTAGGTTCATCTGCAATCAAAAGTGGGGGACCGTTAACAATTGCTCTTGCTATACTGACTCTTTGCTGTTCCCCGCCTGAAAGTTCAGAGGGTTTTGCCTTGATTTTATCCGAAAGTCCTACGACCTTAAGCGCTCCTAACACTCTAGCGTTAATTTCTTTGGTGCTTATGCCTAGAGTTCTTATCACATATGCAACGTTATCGTACACGGACTGATTTTGGAGCAATTTGTAATCCTGAAAAACAATCCCCATACAACATCTAAGATTAGGAACTTTGTGGCTTGGTAGATTGGCAATATTTATTCCGCCAATCATGACCGTTCCGGAAGATGGAGTTTCTTCTTTATATAAAAGTTTCATAAGCGTTGATTTCCCTGCGCCTGAGGCTCCTACTATAAATACGAATTCTCCTGATAAAATGTCCAAATTGACATTTTTTAGTGCATAAGTATTTTTATATTTTTTTGTTACTGAACGTAGTTGAATCATTTTATTTCTCTTAATTTCTTCTCAATTTTCTGTGCTAGTTTTTCTGCAGTAAGCCCGTAAAACTCCATTAGTTGCCTTTGTTCCCCGCTTTGCCCAAATTCGTCGTTAATACCTATTCTGTATACAAAAGTAGGCATATTTTCACTTAAAATCTCGCTAAGAGCACTTCCCAACCCACCTATTATTGAGTGGTTTTCGACTGTTACAACAAAGTTTGTTTTTTTAGTCTGTTCTAATATTGTATCATTATCTAATGGTTTTACAACAGGTATATGAAGTATTTGCGCCTCGATTCCCGAGTTCTCAAGAATATTGGCACATTCAATCACTTCCGCAAGTGTTTCGCCGTTGGTTACAATTGTAACATCTTTACCTTGTCGCAAGACTTTTGCCTTTAGGTCGAATTTATAACTTTCGTCAAAAATATCCGGAACATTTGTTCTTGCAATTCTGATATACATAGGTCCTTGATGGCTGGCGGCATATTTTATAGCTTCTTCACATTCCTTACAGTCAGCAGGCACGATTACGGTCATGTTGGGAAGATTTCGCATAAGTGCAACATCTTCAAGCGCCTGATGACTTGCACCATCTTCTCCCACAGTGATTCCACCGTGTGTGGCAACTATTTTTACATTAAATTGCGGATAACAAATCGAATTTCTTATCTGGTCGTAAGTTCTGCCGGTTGCAAACATCGCAAAAGTCGATGCAAAAGGGATTTTGCCTTGGCTTGCAAGCCCTGCTGCGGTTGTCATCATATCCTGCTCAGCTATTCCCATATTAAAAAATCTTTCGGGGAATTCTTTGCCAAATATGGCCGTTTGAGTGGAACAAGCCAAATCCGCGTCCAGTACAACTATGTTTTCATTTATTTTACCCAGTTCAACCAAAGCTTTGCCGTAAGCTGCTCGTATTGATTTTGTTTTTGTTCTGTCTATGTTCATTTCTTCTCCCCAAATAATGAAAATATCATATCAGAAACCCGCGCATTTTTCAAATTTACAAAAATGCAAAAACAAATATTACGTTTTGTAAATAATCAAATTTTTGGTAGCAAATCGTTATTGTTAAGCCAATTCTGCCAAAGCCAGTTGGCAATCCGCATCGCAAGGAGCTTTGCCATGCCAGCCGCATTGGTTTTCCATAAAACTTACGCCTTTGCCTTTGACCGTATTCGCTATAATCGCAGTCGGTTTATCTGATTTTTTAGCATTTTCGCAGGCTTCATAAATTGCCACAACATCATGCCCATCAATCTCAATTACATTCCAGTTAAACGCTTTAAGTTTAGCATCAAGCGGGTTAATATCCTTTATCTGCTCAACCGTTCCGTCAATTTGAAGATGGTTTCTGTCAATTATTGCCGTTAAATTATTTAATCGTCTATGAGGGGCATGCATGAACGCTTCCCAACAACTTCCCTCTTGCAGTTCGCCATCACCTAAAAGCACAAACACATTTGCCGGATTTTTATCTAACTTCAAAGCCATCGCAATCCCGCAAGCCATTGACAATCCTTGCCCCAAAGACCCCGTAGGGACTTCAACACCGGGAATATGTGTATTAGGATGACCTTGCAGTCTTGAACCTAATCGTCTAAAACTCATGAGTTCGTCTTTCGAGAAATAACCTCTTTGAGCCAAAACCGCATATAATGTCGCAGAAGCATGTCCTTTCGATAAGACAAATCGGTCACGCTCGTTATGGGAAGGTGATTTGTCCCATTCGGGAAAATTCTTCATACTTTTTTCGTACAAAACAGTCAATATATCCGTCGCTGAAAGCCCACCACCCGGATGCCCCGACTGCGCACAGTGTATCATTTTAATTATTTCGCATCTGTTTTGTTTACATATATTTTCTAATCGTTTTATTTCATCTCTGTCCATTTATTTCACCTCCACACGATTTTTTTTGTTTTCGCGCCTTTATTAACTTTTTTATTTGTTGCTTTTTGTTCGGTGGGTTAGGGAACCCACCCTACCTCTCATCACTCAATATTACTCTCAAAATAAATCGAGGTAAAGTTGGGAAAATGCGCTTAAACCTTTGTGGCTCTTTTATTGTTCTGTAAAGCCATTCAAGCCCTAGTTTTTGATAAATCACAGGTGCTCTTTGAACCTCACACGACCAAACATCAAAACTTCCTCCGACTCCTATCATTAGCGATTCTGGTAGAAGTTTTCTTGCTTGGATTATAAATTCTTCCTGCTTTGGAGAACCAAGTGCAACAAGCACAAATTGGGGCGATTTTTCTTTCAATTCAAATAAAACTTTTTTGCTGTCTTGAAAGTAGCCGTCTTGCTGATAAATAATATTTAAGTTCTTAAACTCAGCTTTCAAATTTTCCGAAGTTTTTTGGATTATATGCGGTTTTGCGCCGATTAAACCGATTGAAATATTATTTTTGGCACATTCTTCGATTAGTTTATGGCTGAATTCAATCCCCGCAATCCTTTTTGTATTAATCCCTTTAATCTTCAGCCCTATTTTTACTCCAACACCATCCGGAATAACTAAATCGGCATTATTTAGAATTTGCGCAAAATCAGAGTTTTTCAGCCCTGCCTCAATCATTTCGGGATTAATCGTAATAATTTGCCCGCCTTTTTGGGTTTTAATCAAATCTTTTGCATAATTAATCGCACTTTCAAAATCAAAAGTATCAATATTAAATCCTAAAAGTTTAACTTTTTTCATCTCCATAGTAATTATTATACCTAAATAAATCCCTTTCGTAAAGCTTTTTATCGAAATTTGCTTTTATTTTTTTTGGAGTTAAAATTCTATTGTAATATTTGATATGAGGATAATTATTATGAAAAAGATTTTAGTAGCATCTTGCTTTTTATCGGTAGTACTTACTTCTGCAGCATTTGCAGAGGGTAGTTTTCAGGGTAAAGGTAATGAAGTTTATCAGGCTAAAAAAGATTTGATTCAGGCTAAAGAGCAGCGTTTAGAAAATCGTGAGCAAGCTTTAGAAAGAAGACATGAACAATTACAAGGACGCCAAGACCGCAAACAGGAAGTTCACCAAAGTTATGGACAAGGACAAGGCATGGAACGCAGACAAGAAATGCGTCAGGACCATAGGCAAGGTGAACTCCAAGACCAACTTCATCAACGTTCGGAACAGGGTGCTTACGGCGGACGCAAATAGTTCTTTTTTTAAAAATAATTCTAAAAATTGTCAGAGTTTCAAAATTCTGGCAATTTTTTTGTAAATAATTTGTAACACTTAAGGCAATTTTTTTAACGAAAAAAACTTTATTAATGTATGGGGATAAATTAAGGGGATTTTTATAATTATGACTAATGATTTTAGTATATCAATGAGAAATGCGGATATTTCTAAACAAATCCAAAGAGGGCTGTTTAATCCTGTAGAAACAGGGGCATCGAACACGATTTTCCCGATGCCGTGTTCTACTTCTATGTCCCCTTATGATATTGGGTTTAGCACGACATTTAATATGAATTTTATGATGTGGATGATGCAAATGCAGGCCATTCAGGTAGCTTTTGCAAATGCAATGAAAAATCTTGGACCTGGAGAAAGCATGCATGTCGGTGCACCTTCTCCCCACAGAGCTAATTTAACAAAACTTTCTCCAGAATGTGATAAGAGAATTGATGCTATATCTCAAAGATTAAATTGTAATCCTGATGACTTAAAAGCCGTTATCTATTCAGAATCGGGTGGTGACCCAAAAACGGTAAATAAAACCAGCGGGGCTACAGGATTAATACAGTTTATGCCTTCCACGGCGAGAGATTTGGGAACATCAACAGGGGCAATTGCTCAAATGAGTGCCGAGACACAACTTGGCTATGTCGAAAAATATCTTCAAAGAGCGAAAAGCCAAGCAAGATTTGCACCTGACCATAAGCTTACATCAGGCGAATTATACGCACTTGTATTCATGCCTGCAAAAGCGAAGCAGGAAGTAATGTGTTTCGCGGGAAGCAAAGCCTATAGGCAAAATAGCGGTTTAGATCGCAGTAATAATCGTGACGGACAAATTACCAAGGGAGATTTGACGGCAAAAATGGAAAGTGTTAAAAACAGTTTTTCGAGATTTTTCTCCTAAAGCCATAATCGGTTGAAATGCTACGGTTTATGCTTTTTATTTTGTTTGTAATACATCCTCTGCATTTTGTCGGGGTATCGTTTACGCATATTTTTCCGGGATAAATCTCATAAAATTTTCGATAATCGCCCTGCGTAACATTTGGCATAACAACATTCGCTCCGCTTTGAAGTGCAATCAATCTACCGTTAGGATTAAGCGTTTCCATGGCTGTTGTCGCTGGAATATTTATATCTGGCAACAAAAGTCTGGTAATTGCCATAACTTTTAGTGCAAGCTCGAAAGTTCCGCCCAGAGCGTCTTTTAATGGAGTATTTGCGTTAGGAATAAACGGTCCGATGCCAATCATATCGGCGTTAATTTTCTTAAAAAATAAAATATCCTCAGCCAATGAATCCAAGGTCTGCTCGGGAAGCCCGACAAGACAGCCTGTTCCGACTTCGTAACCCAACTCCCTTAAATTGTCAAGACATTTTAAACGATTTTGCCAATCCATATCGGGATCGAGTTTTGTGTACAAATGTTTGTCTGTTGTTTCAATTCGGATTAAAAACCTGTTAGCTCCCGCATCTTTGTAAGCCTCATACTCCTCAAATGTTTTTTCCCCGATGCTTAAAGTTATTGCCAAATCGAACTTTTTTATCTCTGAAATTATGTGTTTCATTTTATCAATTGTATAGTAAGGGTCTTCGCCTGATTGAAGTACTACTGTTTTATAGCCTTGCTCGGCGGCGTCTTTTGCAAAGCCGATAATCTGTTCTTCTGTCAGTCTGTATCTGGTGGCGTTTTTGTTGTCACGTCTAAATCCGCAGTAAAGACAGTTTTGCTTGCAGTAGTTAGAAAATTCAATAAGCCCGCGCAGATGAACTTCGTCACCGACATATTTTTTACGCACTCTGTCTGAATGTATGAAGAGTGAGGAATTAAAAGTGAAAGGGAATTCAAGTAGGCTTACAATTTCTTCTTTTGTAAGTTCATGAGTTTCTTCGGCTTTTTTAAGTAATTTTTCCATAAGTTCTTTCAAAATTTTTTCAAAATAAGTTTAGGTATTCTTTATACTGCATTTAATATTTTCTAAAGTTTCATCTACCATCATCAAATCACTTAACCCACCTTGTGCAAATTGTGGACGACCTCCGCCTTTGCCACCGCATTTCGATGCTATTTCAGCAACAATTTTTCCTGCCTGAATTCCTTTTTCAACAAAATTGTCGCTGACTTTTGCAATAATCGTAGCACCGTTCCCGTCAAGTTTTGGTGAAACCAAAACAATAATAGAATTACCAAGTCTTTGAGACAGGATTTCGGCTCCGTCTTTTAATGTGTTTGCGTCCATAGCGTCAAGCTTTGAAACGAATAATTTACCGCTTTCTATCTGCTCGGCTTTCTCAACAAGCGCATTAAATTTTTGCTTCGCTAATACATACTGCACATTCGCCAACTCTTTTTGAATTGATTTGTTTTCTTCCTGAAGTTTTTCCACGCGCCCTACAACCTCATCATAAGGTGCCTTGAAATGTGTTGAAAGTTTATCGATTTCAATTTCTTTTTTGTTCAAATATTCCAAGGCTGTAGCGCCAACAACCGCTTCAATTCTACGAGTACCAGCCGCAATTGCACTTTCTGAAACTATTTTCATCAAACGTAAATCAGCAATATTTTTGGCATGAGTTCCCGCACAAAATTCTTTTGAAATATCAGCAATACTTACAACCCGAACCTCGTCCTCGTATTTTTCACCAAAAAGGGCGGTAGCACCGGTTTTTTGAGCTTCTTCAATATTCATTATTTTAGTTGTAACTTCAAGCTTTTCGCCAATCCAATCGTTGATAATTTGTTCTACTTTTTTAATTTCCTCATAAGTCATAGCCCGAGAAAAAGAAAAATCGAAACGTGTTCTGTTTTCTTCAACCTGCGACCCTGCCTGTTTTACGCCATCACCAAGAACTTTTATCAAAGCAGATTGGAGCAAGTGAGCGTTTGTGTGGTGAATTTTTATATCTTCTCGCCTTGCCGTGTCAATTTTCGCATCTAAAGCATTATTTCGAATGGCTTCACCATTAATCAAATTGCAACGATGCACAAAAAGTTTATTAACCTTGAAAGTTGTAATAACTTCTGCTTTAAATGTGTCATTTTCCAAAACCCCACTGTCTCCGACCTGTCCGCCACATTCTGCGTAGAAAGGGGTTTTATCCAAGATTATATCTACAAATCCGTCGCCCTCGACAGTTGCTATAATTTTTGCATTTGTTTCGGTTTTTTCATATCCAACGAATTCAGTTGAGCCGAATTGTTTTTCAATCTCAACATAAACCAAATCATCGGTTAAACTTATTTTTTGCGCCGCCGCCTTTGCACGGGTTTTTTGCTCCTGCATTTCTTTGTTAAAGCCGTCAACATCCACTTTTAAACCGCTTTCTTGAGCTATTTCTACTGTTAATTCAAGCGGAAACCCAAACGTATCATACAATTTAAAAGCGTTCTCCCCTGTTATATCTTTTTTGTCGGAAATCAAGTCTTCAAGCAGTTTATAACCTCTATCGAGAGTTAGTTTAAATCGTTCTTCCTCATCTCTTATAATGTCTTTAATTCTGATTTTATTTTTTTCTAAATCAGAATAATTTCCAGCATAATTTTTTACCACTACATCAACCAAATTGTGCAAAAACGGAAGTTCAAGTCCGAGCATTTTACCGTGCCTAAGGGCTCTGCGCAAAATCATTCTAAGAACGTAGTTTCGCCCTTCGTTACCGGGGATTACGCCATCATTTATCAGAAAAGTTACGCAGCGGGCATGGTCTGTGATTATTCTTAGCGAGACGTCCGTTTTTGGGCTTTGCTTATATTGAACATTTGTCATTTTTGAGACTTCGTCTAAAATCGGTTTTAACAAATCGGTTTCAAACGTTGAGGTTTTACCCTGAACGACCATGGTAATTCTTTCAAGCCCCATGCCTGTATCGACGTTTTTCTTTTGCAATGGAGTTTGGTTACCTTCTGCATCTTGGAAAAACTGCATGAAAACCAAATTCCAAATCTCGACCCAACGATCACATTCACATGTGTCGATTCCACAATCATCAGAACATTTTAGGTGTTCGCCAAGGTCATAATGAATTTCGGAGCATGGACCGCAGGGGCCGTCGGCACCGGGGGGACCCCAAAAGTTATCTTTTTTGCCTTTTCTCAAAATGCGTTCAGGAGCGATGCCTGTTTGTTTCCAGATTTCGAATGCTTCATCGTCATTGTTGTAAATTGTTATCCAGAGTTTATTTTTATCTAATTTCAAATAATTTGTTACAAAATCCCAACTCCAAGGGATAATTTCCTTTTTAAAATAATCACCGAAACTAAAGTTACCTAACATTTCAAAAAAAGTATGGTGGCGGGGTGTTCTGCCAACATTTTCTATATCGGAATCTTTACCGCCTGCTCTCGCGCATTTTTGACATGTGGTTGCACGCGCGGGAGAAAATTTAGGTGTTTCCATACCCAAAAAATAGGGTACAAATTGGAGCATGCCCGCAGTAGTTAAAAGCACTGTCGGATTATCAGGCACAAGACTTGAACTTTCGATTAATTTATGGTTATGTTTTTCTTTAAAATAGTTGAGAAATAATTCTCTGATTTGATTACCTGTTAGCATTTTGTCCTCAATTTTCTATTTGTTTAGTATCTTCGTATGCTAATTATACATTAAAAACGTGTGATTTAATATCATTTTTATGTAAAAATTATTTTACATAAGCAATAAAAATAGAGTTTTTATAGTATTCTTGTAGGTGTACATAAATTGATAGGGGAGTATATGAAAAGAACATTTTTCATTTTAGCAATGGTTTTTTGTATGACGGCGAATTTAGCATTTGCGGATGCATACGCTGACAGAAGACTAGAATCAAAATACAGAAAAGCGATGAATGTGGGTTGTGAATATATCCAAGTGAAAGATCCTGCTACGGCAACTGCTCTTGGTTTTCTTTTAGGCGGCGGTTCGTTTTATACTGGGCAAACTTGGCTGGGTGTTGCAGATCTTGTAACTTGGCCTTTTCTATAATTTGGGATGCTCCATTGGCGCATGACCGAGCAGAAAAAATGAACAAACAAGAAACAGTTATGGTCTGTCAAGAAAGAGGACGTAAACTGTAAATAAATGTTTTAGATAAAAGGGTGAGAGAAATACCGCCCTTTTAATCTAAAAAAAACAGCTTGTATGTTAAAATTTATATGGTAAGATTTCATGTAGGTTGGTCTTTTTCAATCTAAGAAAAAAATAAGTAGTAACATAAATTTACGTCTTGGAGGCTTAGCTGGTCTGTTGTACTTTTACAGAGTGTAAACATTCAATAAAAGTAAAATAGGAAGTTTTATACCACTGAAGAAAGCTAAGACAAATACAGAATGATAATTGAATAGTAAACAGAAACTCAAAGTTATGCCTTGGTAGCTCAGCTGGCCTGTTGCATCTTTTGCGAAAGCAAAAGTACAATAAAAGTTAAATAGCTCTATACAGCTG
>CAIPUE010000025.1 GCA_903868125.1 uncultured bacterium
ACGATGCAGTGGATTGCTTTTTAATGTTTTTTTTATTTCATGCGTCGGGGCTGTTTGGAACTTTATTTTGTCGAATTAGGATTTACGTTTGGCGAAGGTATTGTTGTAAATGAGTGTATTTTTAAACATGTTTTGTTACGATTTTTGTGAATTTTTGAGGTATTTTGGAAATTTAATTTCTGAAAGTCTATCAGATATACCAATTAATGAGATATATTACCCATTATTCGCTCTTTGGGAACGTACTTTATTGAATTTTAAGGAGTTTGACTTTGAACAATCTTGCTAAAAGTAAAATATTCTCCTTTAATAACAATTAGTTATAGTTGATATCGAAAAGTGGGATATTAATAACTAATTGATTATAAAAATAAAATTTAATTATAAAATTTGAAACAGTACCCCGCTCAATGTAAGTCCTAACCCAATGTTTTTGGTTTTGTCGTCAATATTGATAAAGACCCAGCCGCATTAATCGGTGGACAAAATCAACAAAACTGATCAAACCGGCAAGCATTAATACGATCTTAATATATTCTAATTTTGTCCCGCTTTAATTTGATAGCCAATAAAAAAAATGAATACAACTGACGTTCTAAATACCGAATTAAATATCTCGGAGCACCTTAAAGACAATCTTTTTTTAAATCAGTTTTGCGAGCATTTTACTGAAGGAGAACTTAAAATTCCTTGTTTTCCCGATGTTGCATTAAAGTTACGTAAAGCTCTTCAGCAGGATTGCGAGATTGCCGATGTTGTCAAAATTGTTAATATGGATCCGGTTATTTCCGCCAAATTGATTCAGGTTGTCAACAGTCCGCTTTACAGGGCGCAAAATCCGATCAGCAATTGTTTTAATGCCATCAATCGGCTGGGACGGAAAACCACCTGCAATATGGTGATTGCTTTCAGTATGAAAAACCTGATTCAGAGTAAAAATCCTTTAATAAAAAAGCTGATACATTATAACTGGTTACAAAGTATTATGGTTTCCAGTATTAGCTATACTTTGGCCCGGCTGCTTAAAAAAACAGATCCTGATGACGCGCTATTGGCGGGACTTTTGCATAATATTGGCGCATTACCCCTTTTGGCTTTTGCTGACAACCTGCCGGAAGGCACTTATCAAGCCGCTGATGTTGATCTTTTACTAAACGAAATACACGGGCAAATCGGATCTATTAGCGGACAGGTCGGGGCTGTTATTTTGGAAAAATGGGATTTTCCGGATAATTTAAAAGTCATTCCTTTACAGTCCATCAACTGGTTTACCAATACCTCTGAAGCGTTTACGTTGAACGACATCATATTGTTGGCAAAATACCATCATTTTCTCGCTGCTCCCGGCCATATCAACTGGTTTACCAACACTTCTGAAGCGTCTATCCTGAATGACACCGGATTGTTGGCAAAAAACCCTCATTTTGTCGCTTCTAACGGCCATATTGAACTACCCCTTATAACTGCCATGCCTGCCTTTCAAAAATTGCATAATCAGCCGTTAACGTCGGAAATGTCTCTACAGATACTGTATGACGCAAAACAACAAATTGCAGAAACAATGAGTTTTTTTTCGCAGTAAAAAAAAAGACATAAACAATCAGTTTAATCGGGTAAATCGCGGATATATAAATGTCTGCTGCTTCAGTTTTTTTGAGGCGGCGACGTGTTGCCGACGGTTAAAGAAAGGTTAATATAAAGGTTAAAA
>CAIPUE010000026.1 GCA_903868125.1 uncultured bacterium
AACTCATACTCTTGAACAGTATTTAGCATTTTAATAGCCAATGTTTTTGAAATTAGTTCTTTGTTTGTCATTTTCTTACTCCTTTTTATTTATTTAAAAACAAAAAGTGTAAGCGAATTACTTGACCTCTACAGCAATGACCCAAAACAACTACGCAAGTTAATTAAAATCTACCTGAGTTGTTAATGTTTAGCCTTGTCAGGTTTTTTCTCAAAACCCAATGCGTTCATAATTGGATGAATTAATACATGGCTAACCTGAGGAGCAACAATCGTAAGCATTAAAATTGAACCGATAATCGCACTTAATTCCTTGGCACCCTTGCCCAAGCGCAAATCATACTTTGGACTGTGTGTAGAGTCTGCTATTTTTAAGACTCTGGATTCAAAGCTTTCTTTTAATTTTAATATTTTATCATATGCTTCTTTTTTCAATTCCTTTTTGTGGAATTTATCTCTGGCAGATTTTATCATTAATTTATTTTCTTCTTCTAATTCATGCAAATTATCCTGCATTCTATTAAAGTGATCAATATGAATCTTATTTTCAGGGTTTTTACTCAAACCTTTTGAAATTATATTATAGAAAAATTGTTTAACAGGCTTCATTAACGAAAGATATAAACCTAGGCAAAGTGCCTGATATAGCATTTCTTTTACAGCAGCATATTTCTTTTTCTCGGGAGAATCGGCCTCTTTGTCCATCATAATAAAAGTTGGTCTTCCGACCATTTTGAGAGCCGTCTCAATACTTACGGCATAAATCGTATTTTCAACAAATTCAGCCGTTTTTGTATTGCTCATAAATCTTTTTACAGGCATCGGAATTATCTTCATATACGTAACCCTCCGCCTGTATTGATTTGAGTCTTATTGTAAGGGTATTGAGCATTACTTAGCAGATTGCCATTTTTTGTAAGTCCGTCAAAAACCGGTGTTTTTACTGTTAAGGCTTCTTCCTTTTTATTCATTTTTAAAGCTTTCATAACATGAGGCATTGCCACATTACATAATTTTGGAATAACATAAAGTGCAGCAACACAAACTCCTAAAAACCCTAATGTTCTCCGAGAATGTTCTAAAGTCCGCCCAATCGTTTTATCAACAGCAAACGCGGGTGCAAATTTTTGAACCGCCCAAGATAAAGATAAATAAGTGGGAATAGCTATTAATTCGGTTGAACCCTCTCTTATTGCGGCATATTTTTTTGTTTCAGGATCCTGATGTTTGTCCATCATCGTAAAAATAGGACGAAGAATGCCTTTAAAACAAGCAACTGCGACAACCGTATAAACCGGCTCATTGGCTTTTCCTAAAGTTTCACATAATTTTCCTACTAAACCCATTTTTATTTTCACACCTTGATTATATAATCTTCACAATTATTTTAAAACTCGTAAAAATAAAAAATGCTAGAGAGATGAAAAATATTAACAAAAATTTATATTTATTAAGCACCGAAGTAATTTTTCAAACCTTTGTTTAGGTTTGTATTTTTACAAAGTTTTTTAAGCTTAGAAATAGCTCTATTTTCAATCTGTCTGATTCTTTCCCTTGAAACCCCGTATTGAGTTCCGATTTCGTCCAATGTTTTTTTAGTTCCGTTATTATCAAGTCCATAGCGTAAAATCAAAACATCTCTTTCTTTCGGACTTAACTGACTGAGCATTTTTCTTATATCTTCAAACAAATTCTCCTGAGATACCCTGCTGTCAGGAGTTATTGTACTTTCATCCACTATATAATCGGCAATCTTGGTTGAATCTTCTTTTTGATTGGCAGGAGATTCAATGCTTATAGTCGATTGTGCCGATTTAACCAAAGACGTTAATTTATTAACAGACAGTCCCAACCTATAAGCTATTTCTTGCTTTGTCGGTGCGCGACCTAATTCTGTCGTTAAATCAATTGTCGTTTTACGAATTTTACTTAAAGATTCGATCATATGAATCGGTAATCTTATTATTCTTGCCTTGTCTGCAATAGCACGAGTGATTGCCTGCTGAACCCACCAAGTCGCATAAGTCGAGAACTTATAGCCCTTTGTATAATCAAACCTTTCAGCCGCCTTCATAAGCCCCATATTGCCCTCTTGGATTAAATCCAGAAAAGAAAGTCCTCGTCCGATATATTTTTTTGCGATACTTACAACAAGTCTTAAATTTGCGTTGACAAGAATGTTCTTAGACATTTCACAATGTTCTTCTTGAATTTTTTGGGCGATACGCAATTCTTCAGGAGTTGACAGAAGTGGAATTTTACCTATCTGTTGAAGATAAATTCTAACCGAGTCATCGGTATTAATTGAAGTCAAATTTTCTTGAATTTTAGGTTCTTGTACCGATACAAGAATATCTTCTTCTTCGTCTTCTTCCATTTTTACCAAATCCATAGATTCATTTTCAAGACTATCTGATTCCGTGTCTAATATTTCTCTATTTTTTGTCATGCTCACCTTGCTCACTTTTCTCATTTATTATATTATACTACATTTGTTTGTTTTTGTGAAATATGGGCTAAAGCTTAAAATTCTTTTGCCTGACTGTTTCAAAAATTATTGCACTGAGTGCGTTTGAAACATTTAAAGAATTAAAATCGCTTAACATTGGAATTTTAACTAAAAAATCGGATTCTTTTATCAAAGATTTGGAAACGCCTGCGTGTTCCGCACCTAAAATTAAAGCAAAATTCATATCACAGTAATTTATACTATAATAATTATCTTTAGCGGAAGCTTCCGTGGCAATTACCCACCAGTCGCTATTTTTTAACTTTTGAACTGCACTAACAAGGCTATTGACTTTTATAATGGGTATATGGTTAATCGCCCCTGCCGAGGTTTTTTCGACAATCGAATTAATTTGGACATTACGACGAGACGGGATTATAATGGCAGAAACACCGGCGCAAACGCATGTTCTGATAATTGCCCCAAGATTATGCGAATCCTCGACCCCGTCAAGAATTACAAGCGAGGCATGCTTATGTTCTTGCTCGAGAAAATCTTCTAATTCAGTATATTTTATCGGAGAAATTTGAGCAACTACACCCTGATGCGAACATTCTGCTCCACCTAGCCCCAATTGCTGAAATTTTTCTGCGGGCACAAATTGGAAAATAACCCCGTTTTTTTGCGCAAGTTCTTTTATTTGGTTCAATTTTGCGTCGGAATGGAGGTTTTTGGAGATTAAAATTTTGTTAATCTCTCTTTTACCGGCAGTAAGTGCTTCTATAACGGCATTTTTTCCGTAGATTATTTCTAACTGTTCATTTTCCATTTCATAATTATACACTAAAAGATTTCTGAAAGGCTGGTTTTTCGTTGAATTTGTGATGGCTGGATGGCAATTCCGCCCTACTTTTCACTTTTCACCCACTTACTTTAAGCATGCGTTCGATAGAATGAATAGCCTTTTTTGCTATTTCAGGGTCAACGTTTATTTCATACTGTTCATATTTAAGTGCGTTTAAAAGATCTTCCAAATGATTCCATTTCATGTTCGGACAAACCGCATTAGGACTAACCAAAATAAATTCCTTATCCTTGAAATCTCTTTCCAATCGTTCAATAACGCCCAATTCTGTCGCGATAATAAATTGTTTATTATCACTTTTTTCGGCAAAATTCATAATCCCTGTCGTACTGCCAACATAATCAGCGAGCTTGATAACTTCTTGATGACACTCAGGATGGGCGAGTACAAGTGCATGCGGATATTTTTTCTTTTGGTTTATTATATCCTCAGGTTTTATTCTTAAATGCGTCGGGCAATACCCCGGATATGTAATGACTTTAATGCCTGACAATTGACTTTCCACCCATTTACCTAAATAAGTATCGGGAGCAAATAATACTTCTCTCTCGCCCAAGCTTTCGACGATTTTAACAGCGTTTGAACTCGTGCAACAAATGTCACACTCGGATTTGACTTCAGCTGTCGAATTTATGTAACAAACTGTCGGAATATTAGGATGTTTTGATTTGAATTCCCTTAGCTGCTCAAGATTTATCATATCTGCCATTAAACAACCTGATTCAAGGCGAGGAAGGAGCACTTTCTTTGTCGGGGAAAGGATTTTTGCTGTTTCCGCCATAAAATAAACACCGGCAAATACTATAATATCAGCACTTGTCTTCGCCGCCATTTGGCTTAAATAAAGAGAATCACCAACAAAATCGGCGACCTCGTCTATTTCAATATTCTGATAACTATGCGCTAAAATTACCGCATTTTTTTCTTTTTTTAGTCTTAAAATTTCTTCTATCATAAATTTATATGCCTTCTCAAATTGTTGTGAGTAATTTTTAATGTTAAATTTTATTACGAATGTATTTATAACAAAATCTATTGTATAATAAAAATGGAGTAGTTAATAAGTATTTAAGAAAAAATGTTAGAAAATTTTTTATCAAAATTAGGTGCTAGCACAAAAGTAACTGTTGGGGTCTCAATATCACCAAATGTTGGGCTGGAAATGATTGAGATTGACAGGCTTACCGGAACTGTCAGCAAATATGCCCACGAACCGCTTGAATATAATCATTCATCAAGAGAAATTAATGACTATACTCAGTTTGAAGAATCCTTGGTTTCATTGTTTAATGAATTACATATCCCCACAAAAAGTAATATAATCCTAAGTATGCCGAATGTGCATTTTGGAATGATAAATCTCCCGATTTTGCTAACAGATGAAGCGATTACAAATGCTATAATATCGGAAGTTGAACAATCTTATATTTTTAAACGTCAAGAACCTGTTGTAAGTTGGACAGAAATTTACTCTAATATTGACACGGAAAATAGAGCTTTAGCATATACCGCAATCCAAAAAACTGCATTAGAAAAAATTACGGCGGCGTGTAATAATATCGGTTGTACGTTAATTGGAGTAGAAAACTCTTACGCTTCATTACTCAAAGCTTTACATTTCTCGGATTTAGTCAAAGAACAAATGGGCGACCATGTTACTTGGAATTTGATGATAATAGGGCAAAATAGTTATTCAATTATTTCCATGCTTGGGAAAAAAATGATGGAATACTACGAAGAACCTTTGGCTCTAAAATCTTTTGTTGATGACGAAATTTATAATGCAATAACAACATCCGCACAACTAACATTAGTCGAATTGCCGGCAAATCATTTATTTGTTGTTTCTGAAACAGATTTAGTAAGCGCAGAAGTGCTTTCAATGAAAGTAATTGTTGAAAGTGCTGTACATTTTTTAGAATGTAACAAATTTGTTCAAAACGAATTGCTACCGGTCAACCTTAATATTTTACCAAAACTGGCTTTACAAATCTCCCCTGAAGCTATTGGTGCAGGGGTCTATCATTTTAGCGATTTCCCTTTGAAGCTAAATATGGTGCAAGACAAAGATGCTAGTACTGCATCTTCAGATGACATGTCAGGATATATGACGGTAAATGTAGGAAATCTTGAAATCGAATTAACCCCTGCTTTTATTAAAAGAATTGCTCTAATTTTAGGTGGAATAATAATAATTCCAATCGTTATTTTAAACTTGCTTTTGAGTAAAGTTATCTCACCGAAAGAGCAGGTTAAATTAGATGGTATTAGTACTAAAATGGATACACTAACTAAGGAAGTATCAAAATACAGTGATGCAGAAAAAGGTAATACTTTTGACTTAAAAACAGTTGTTGATAAAATACTCATGCAAAATAAAACTAAATTGGCGTATTATGAGGCTCTTGGTATAAGTATCCCCAATAAGTTATGGATTACATATTATGTGTTAAATGATGCAGGGAAAATTTACCTAAAAGGAAAATCTAATGATGTGGAGAGTATTTACACTTTTTATAAAAATCTAAAACAATTGGTTAATAACTCGGACATAAAATTATATAAACTGGAAATTTCCTCTGAATCAATAGACGATGTTATTGCAGATGTTTCTGAATCTTCAAAAGTATACGCATTTGAAGTAACTAATATGTCAGAAGAAGAACTTAATCCAAAACCTGTTGATGCTAATTCTAAAGCTGATGGAAGCCAACCTATCCAAGAGGAGAAAAAATCACCATTTCAACTGGGTAAACCTTTATTTGGTTCAAAAACAGAGCCCACACCGCCTGCAAACCCTACGCCACCGCCTTCCGGAGGATTACCTAGTAATTTGCAAAAAATAGAAAAATTCTAAGGAGAATTAATGCATAAGTACAAAGAAGCAATTCTATATATAATTTTTATCATTATTGGCTTTGCATATTCGATAATGACGATTCGTCCTGAACTAATCAAAGTTATTGATATTGAAAAAGGCATAAGAGAAAAATCAGTTCAGATTGCCGATTTGGAAAGAAAAATGGAAACCTTGAAGGCCGCCGACATGGAAAAAAACACTTTTTCGGATCAGGTAAAAAATATTTATAAATCCGAAGCTTCAGGTGCAGACGCGGAATCTTCCTTTACGGTTGTTTTTGATGATGTTATAAATATGGCAAAATATAACGGAATTAAAATTTATTCTATTGAATATGTCTATAATCCACCGGAAGATGAATTTATTAAAAGTGCTGCAGATAAATTTAATGTTTGTTCGCTAAACATGCAAATAATAGCTGATTATTCTGATTTAGAAAGCTTTTTAAAAGAACTTTACAAATATCCGTATTTAATAAATATTAATAAGATTGAGTTAACGCCTTATCCTAAAAATAAAAAAATTCTTATGTCGATTTTACAACTTAAACTCTATTCATCCAAATGATTAGTTACAGTTAAAAATTCAAACTGAATATTTTACTTTTATTATTAGAACAAGCGGAGCAAAAGTTTGTTTCCATATGCATTTTTTGAGAAAAATCTTTAAAATCATTGCCCATTCGTCCACGATGATCATTAGCCAAAAAAGGACAAACATATACTCCTCTGTCAGTTAAAATCCTTCCCGTTTTGCAATCAAAATCACCGTCATTTAATTCGAAATTCTCCGACGCAGGTTTGTACTTGTTATGATATTTATTTATTTGGAAATTAAAATCTGTAGTCTCAAATCCTATCTTTTTACAAAGTTTACTAAACTCGTCGATTAAAACCTCCTCATCCTCATTGTAATAATTTACAATGTTGAGAATTGGATTAAAATTATATTTAATCAGACTTTTAATCGCATTAACAGTTTGTCGGTAAGCTCCTCGGGTTCTTATGTCATCATTTTTAACCTCATTATAATGATCTATACTTAGTTTAAATATGATTTCATTTGAGCTTTCTTCTTCAACTTTTTTCAAAAATCTTGCCTTTTTTTCGTTAATAAATGTTGAATTTGTACAAATACAAACACTTGCCCGCTTTAGACATAATCTTAAAATAGCGTTAAATTCAGGATGTGTCATAGGCTCCGCACCTGTTAAATAAATAATCTGAATTCTACTATTAATCGTATCACTTAATGCGGACTTAATTTTATCTATAGAAATAAAATCCTTAATATTTTTAGAAATAGGAAAGTCTATATAACAATGTTTACATCGTTGATTACAATTTTTTGCAGTAAGTTCTATAAAAAGGTTGTTAAGTTCCACTAATTCAACAACCGGTGCGCTAAATATATTTGCCATGATTAAATCTCCATTAATATTGTGCTCAAAAGAAATTGAAAAAATTGCTTTCGTATAAATTCATTCTAGTGATTCAAAGGATAAAAGAAATTCGACAACAGGGTATAATCTAAAAAAGTAGAAATTTTTCTTTATAATTACTTTTAAGTTTACTTAGTTTAAATTAAAATGAAATTAAGGGAGATGCCGATGCAAGAATTTTTAACAAACAATACAGTCAATTGTAATTTAATGTCTCTCACGGGATATCGAACACTTGTGATTTTGCGTGCATTAATGGAATCACCCAAAACTAACGACGAAATCAATAACTGCCTCCTTAGCAATCAATATATTAACGAAAATTTTTCCAGTGATACCTTAAGAATATACATAAATTCGCTTAGGGCTATAGGATGCGAAATAACAAGAGCAAATAAGTCTAACGATAAAAAATATGAATTAATCTCACACCCGTTTACTTACGATATTCCAAAATCACAACTTAAAGCACTAACAAAATTATATAAAAATTTATATGATAAAGTTGATGTACAAGACGTTATAATAATTGAAAACTTTTTTAAGAAAATTTCCGAGTTGGTAAAAGACGAAAATACAGAAGAAATTCTGCAAAATATTTCCATCTTAAAATATATCAACAAAAACATTTTGAATAATCTTTTAATCCACTGCAAAAATAAAAATCAAATTACTTTTTTATACAATTCTCCAAAATCAGGCGAAAAAGAAATTAAAATTATCGCCGATAAACTTTCTTTTAAATCCGGCAAACTTCAACAGGAATCCCAAAGCGAGAAATAATACAAACAAAAAATTATAGTCATATGATATTACCTAATGCCTTTGGTGCTATAACACAGATAAACCATAGCCAAAATGCGGTTATAAAAATTAATGTACATTTTCCACCTAACAAAAGAAAGACGGATGATTTAGTGGTTATTAGGTTAATAGCATTAGGTTATTCTGCAATAGAAATAGGGGAAATTGTCGGATTGTCCGATAGAACCATTGACAAAAAGAAAGCCCCTTTTGTTGACACAATAAAAGAACATTTCAATATTAATTATGATGACACTGGGAAAAATATTAATCATTTTAATGCTAAATATCAACCTGAAATAGATGTATGTTTAAAACAACGCCTTGCCGAATTCGAATTACAAAAATTGAAACATATTTTAAATCTATCTGGCGCAGAATGAATAAAAAAATAAAGTAGTAATGTTTTAAAAATAGCATTTATTAGCGGTAGATATTAACTTACAGGCTGTTTTAAAAAGTTTTTTAAGTAATGTTTTTTAGGTAATGTTTTTTCTTAATTTTTTTTGATTATAAAATATCAATATAATTGAGTTTTAGCCATTTTATATTTTCTATTCTAAGTAACGTTTTTTGAGTAACGTTTTTTCTTTAAATTTTATCCTATATAAAACTTTAATATAATTGAGTTTTAGCGTTTTTTAATTTTTCCATTTTAGTAAAACACTATTATCCCTGTATATTCAGTAATAATAAGGATATTAGTTATAATTATAAAATTTTTGTTTATGAAAATAAAAAAAAATTCTGACGTTTAATGTGCGAGCAAGCAGTCAATCTACCCCCGAAATGAAATAAAAAATTCAGCTACAATTATTGATTTTATTAAGTTTCAAGGCGAATTTATAAATCAAGCCGGATTACATTTTTTAAAAATTTTTACGATACAAACCACCTAAAACGCAATAAAAACCCATAAGCACAGGGTTTACAACGCACAAATGCAAAATTTTTAAATCAAGCCGTAATTACTGATTTTATTAAGTTTCAAGGCGAATTTATAAACGACCTCGAAGCAAGCAGAAAATTATCATACTGCCATAGACACCCTATTTTCAACATCTTAACGCTTTTGCGCAAAGCGAAAATTACTGGTTTTATTGCATTTTTAGGATATAAAATCCTGAAAACTCAATGTTTATAACGTGCTGATGCGGAATTAAAAAACAGGGGGATTTAAAAAAAATCGGGCATTGTATGAGAGGCGCACCTCGTACAACAACCCCCAAATGTGATTAAAGGCTCCACAGTACCTTTTTAGTTTTCTCAACGCTTGCTATGTACTGTATGCATCATCAAGGCGGTTTAAAGCCGAGCGTTACACTGTCAGGGGGGAATTATATCAACTAAACTTTTTTAAACTCGATTTTATGCCCTAGAACTTCTACAAGTTCTATTACTTCCGAATATTTAATAGAACCTCTTGACAGTTTTTGCGACAAATTTTGCAAACTTTCTGAACGGTTATAAGTTTCTGAAATCAATTTAGAAATACTGTCAATACTATGTCCTTGAGAAATAATAAAGCCCTTTAATTCGTTTTTAATTCTTTCTTTTGTTGTATTTGATAATTTATTTATTTTATCCATAAAACCTCCATTTAGTATAATTACATTATAAATTATTTAGTTAATTATATCAACTATTAAGTTAATAAATGTAACGAATACAAATAAAATACCATTGACATTATTAACGTTTTCGTTTATAATAATAATGTAATCATTAATAAAAAGGACGGACAAAATGCTATCACTCGAAATCAAAAACTATACAAAACATCATAGATTTTATTCAGACAACGTAACCGAATATGTTTATAACTCTGATAAAAACCTTAATGTTGATGAGTTTGAAAAGGTTTTGGACGAATGCCAAGCTTATTTATTTGGCTGTATTGAGTTTGCAAAAAAGCAACTTAGATATGCAAGCGGAAAAATTGTTTTTCAACATATCTGCAGAGTTTCAATGAGCGTTAATTAAGTTTAAAACGTGCGGTTTCCCAATTTTCAAGAACATGTTAAAAAATAGAAGTTTGGGGCTTGTATCAGCTTGAGCCGGTTAGAACAAAGGTTATCCGAAAAACCCAAAGCGACACCCGAGAAAGAGCGGGATTGATTTACAAAAGAAGTAGGAGGAACAACAATGAACGTAACAAAAGAAAAAAGCAAGCTAAGAACCATTAATATTACAGAGGCTTACAACGCCGAAAGCGGATTATGGGAAGAATGCGAGAGGGAAAAACCTGAAAGGGAAAAATTAACACCCGAACATATACAAAAACAAATTTCAGATGTTGAAGAAAAAATTAAAAATATTTCTTACGATTTTGAAGTTTTGTATAATTTTGTTGAGGGCTTTAGCTTACATGTTGAAATGGAACGTCTAAGAAAGGAAATGAGGAAAGATAACGAAAAAGAAAAAGAAAACGAGTTTTTAACAGGGGCGAACCTTTCCTTTTTAGGTCGAATATTTAAAGACAAATCGGAAGCACTTTATAATGCGGGTGAAATATTAGAAATTTTGGAACTTCATATAGAAGTTTTTGGGATTAACTCATAAAAATAAAACTTTAAAAACGGATATATAACAACTCCTAAGCCCGATACAGTCGGGTTTTTATTTGCTAAGGTTTATTCCCCCTTAGCTTTTATCTGTTTGGCTTGCTTATGCGTTAAGTAATTCCCCTCTGTAACAACTTTTTGACCGCTTTTTATTTCAAGCTGTTTTCTTGCATCTCCTGCAATTTTACCGCCCTCTTTAGCCGCAATTTTATTTTTGTTAAAGCCTTGCGCATTGGTATTTTGCGCAATTTCCTTTGTGGAGGCTTCGCCCAACATTGTAAAAATAAGCTCGAGGTCGGACATGTGGTCTCTTAGATTCTCTCTTTTCAAGCCCTTTAAATCTTTATATTCCGAGGGGGTTAAGCCAAAAGTAGCTTTTGATATTTCAGCCGTTAAAATAGAGTATTCCCGACCGTCTTTTACTCCTCTGTTTTTCCATTCATCCGTCAATTCATCCCTTATGGCAATGCCTCTGATGCGCTTTTCAATCCATGTATCAGAATAGCCCTTTGCCTTGTATAATTCTCTCATTCTTTGTTGCGCAAGTTCAGGGTTTTCAATCTCTTGTACTCTCTCATAACCGACTTTGGCAAGCCACCTTTTAAACGGCTCCGCTTTTTTGCTTGGGATTGATTGAATTATACGGAAAAGAGTTTCTGCATTTGCACAATCGGTTTCATATTTTTTACCGTCAGATGATGTTAATTTCAGTTGTACGATTTTTTCGTACAACTGCTCAAAACCCTCTTGCTCCTTGAGTTGTATCTTTAAATCACTCCAATATCGGCGAGCATTTTTACTCTCTGATAAAGTTTGCACTATATCAATAACTGAAAAATACCACTCATTATTATATAGCGTACGTCTAATATTATTTCCCTCAAAAACGATTAATTCATGCACCATTTTTAAATCCTCCAACTTTTATTAAATACTATCATAAAAATAATTGGTTTATCGGCATGGAAAAATTGAATTTTTGCACAAAAAATCAGAGAATAATTTTTGAAAAAATGTATAATTTTTAATTCATTCCGTTATAATTACGGCATTTTGAAATTTTGATGAAAATATAAAAAATAACAAGTGCCTAAAACACTTGCTATAATTGTCTTTAAAATTTGGGCCCGGCTGGATTCGAACCAGCGACCAAAGGATTATGAGTCCTCTGCGCTACCGCTGCGCCACAAGCCCAAGTTGATATTTAGTTTTCAATGTTTAGTTGTGGCGGCGGTAGTTTCACTACCTAACTCGTTCAAAATGATATTCAATCATTTTTCACTCGCGTGCCACAAGCCCAA
>CAIPUE010000027.1 GCA_903868125.1 uncultured bacterium
AAAAGGGCGATAACAGAGATAGGAATAGAGAAATTAATAGAGTCAATGGCATAGTCAAGCCATTGACTCTATTAATTTTAATGAGAGAGACCTTAAAGGATTTGTTTTTAAAGTTTTTACACAGCCTCCTTGCGGGAGAGGGGTCTACGCCTGTTTTATTACACTTTACGCCAACTTAATTCATGGTGATTAGTTACATATATGTAACCTACATTAAGTTTTATTAAGACGAATATATATTTTTTAAAATGATGTAAAATGCTTATTGGGAGTGGTGTATAAACATTCTTAATCTAAAAAAATAAAAAAATATTATATAATTTTTGGATAAACTAGCAAAAAAAATTTTGGGCATGTTTTATAACATGAAAGAAACAAAAACGAGTATAAGAAAATAGGTAACAAAAATGAGAGATGTTAACAACAACATGGGAATCGGAAAACTCAAAAAATCCGAATTAAAGACAGAGAAAATTGAAAAACAGGAACTTCAACATTCCGGCGATTTAGAAGAAACAAGTCTGAAAGATTTTTCTAATCCAACTGAAGTATTGGGTCGTTCTCAAGTGAGCAAAAGTGACAATTTAAAACAAGATGTTGCTTTTGGAATGGCACACACTAAAGCGATTTCAAGTGCAGACAGGCTGTTTGATATAGCATTCAAGCAACTTCAGGCAGATGGGGATTTAAATGCTTATGAAAAGGCTTGTACTATTGCTACGTCTTTAGAAACAAGAGATTTGCTTTCCAAATAACCCCAAAAATAAACGTTTGCTCGGCTGATGGCGGGATATCCATCCTGCACTGACTTTAAGCCAGAATTTATACGATGATTTTTATTACAAAATATTACAAAAACTGCCGAAAATTTAAACTCATATTCATAATTCTTAACATTACACTTGTAATTTTGATATCTTTATGATATATTTAGTATATAAGATATTTGGGAATAATTCCTTGCTTTGAAATTTTATAGTGAAGTATAAATCCCCGCAGCCTTGTTAATAACATCTTAGGCGCCATTTTTCGTGCGCATAAGGAGGTTCTTTTTCAAAGGCGGTGGTTTAAGACACTTATGTAAGGTGGTCTTCAATTGTGATAGAAAAATTTGTGTGAATGTGAAAATAGGAGTTTAATTATGAAAAATGAAAGAATTAAAATGAGAAAAACATCTCGTTTGACAAATCCTGCGAAAAACAAAGTTTTACAGTGTGAGGAAGATTCTCTACTCAATTATTATTTAAGAAAAATTTCCAATTATCCGACTTTGACGGCTTTTGAAGAAAAAGAAGTTGCAAAACTCGCAAAAGAGGGAGACATTAATGCGAAAAAACAGCTTATTAAGGCTAATTTAAAATTGGTTATAACAATAGCCAGAAAAGCAATTCATATGTCAAGAATTCCAATGATTGATTTAATTCAAGAAGGTAATTTAGGACTAATGATTGCTGTTGAAAAATTTAATTGGAAATTGGGATATAAATTTTCTACCTATGCAAGCTGGTGGATAAAACAATCAATGTTTAAAGCTATTTCAGAACAGTCTCACTGTATGAAAATACCGGTTTATATACAAGAAACATTATCCAAGTTTTCTAAAGTAAAATCAGAAATGGAGCGTCAGTATAATTGTCAGATAAAAACCGATGATGTTGCAAAAAGAATGGATATTTCAGCTGAAAAAATAGATTCTTATCTTTCTGCATATTCCAAAACAATTTCAATAGAAAGCGGCTTTGATGGGGATAATAGTAAAGAAATAAATATAGATGATATATTGGAAGACGAAAAATCTTGTGTGTACTCAATTGTGGAGTTTGAGCATTTACGCAAGGATATTGAAACTGTTGTTTCGACGTTAAAAGACAGAGAGCAAGAAGTTGTCAAAATGCGTTATGGGCTGGGCGATTTTGCAAAAAATACTCTTGAAGAAATAGGTAATCTTTATGGTGTGACAAAAGAATGTATCCGCCAGACAGAGTTAAGAGCACTAAAAAAAATGCGTTCTTGTGCATTTGGACAAGATGTTCTTTCTTGTTACATTAATAATGGATAATATTTTGCATTGAGGCTTTTTTGTGTTAGATTTAAATACATTAAGACTAAAAAGCTGGGGACAATGAAAAATTTATATCAAGAATTTGAAAAAAATGTTAAAAAATCCAAAAACATACTAATCGTCTCTCACGTAAATCCTGATGGAGATACGTTGGGAACAATGTGCGCCTTGCAGTGTGCAATTTATAAGCAATACAAGAAAAAAGCAGAAATGCTTATTTTGTCAAAATTACCCAAGGTTTATGAATTTTTACCGAATATTTCTGAGGCTAAAGTTCTTAGTCAATTTGATAAATCCAGAGAGTATGATGTTGTAATTGCTGTGGATGTGGCGTCTTTGGATAGACTTATTGATGCACAAATTCTTTTTGAAAGAGCAAAATTCAGTATAAATATTGACCATCACAGAACAAACAATCATTACGGTTCTTTGGCGATTATAGAACCTCGCGCGAGCTCAAGCGGAGAAGTGCTTTATAAAATATTAAAAGAACTAAATTGGGAAATTGATTTAAACACGGCAACGTGTATTTATACAGCTATTTTGACCGATACCGGCGGATTCAGATTTGAAAATACAAGAGCAGAAGTTTTTAAAATTGCGGCAGAGCTTACAGAAATCGGGATTAGTCCACGATGTCTTTACAAAAAATGTTATGAATCAAAATCTAAAGCCACGGTGCTTTTTCAGGGTTACTGCATTAATAAGGCGATTTTTTCAAGTGATGATAAGATTGCCTATACAATAGTTTATAAAAGAGATATAGAAAAATTTGCAGTGGGAGACGATGCAACCGATGGGATTGCAGAAACTCTCAGGGCAATAAATTCAACGGATGTTTCTTTTGTGGTTAAAGAAGTTGATACAAAAATTTGTAAAATTTCTATGAGAAGTAAAAATATCGATATTGCAAAAATTTGTTCAAAATTTGGTGGCGGCGGGCATAAATTTGCCGCAGGATGTACTATAAAATCATCTTGTGATGATTCGGTAAAAAAACTTTTGGCAGAAATTAATAAGGATATTCAATGCGTAAAGTCTTAAAGTATCCTAAACATGTTATTAAAGCGGTGATTGATAACGATTTTTCAGGCATGGCTGCTGAAATGGGGTTTATGCTTATGCTTGGTATTTTTCCTGCGATGCTTTTTTTGATGGCAATTTTTGGGTGGATGGGAAATAAATCTTATATGAATCCTGTTTTGCTTTTCCTTTCAAATGTCATGCCGGGGGATTCTATGAACTTAATTCGTACAGTTTTAAAAGAGGTTATGATTTTTTCTAATGGTGGTTTGGTAGCCGCTATCGGGATTATCGTTACCTTGTTTTTAACTTCAAATGCTGTCGCTGTTGTTTTGAAAGGACTTAACAGAGCTTACAAGGTTGAGGAAACCCGTTCTTTTATATATACGAGGATTTTATCCGTTCTTATGGTTTTTGTAAATACTTTCATGCTTTTTTTGAGCATTAACTTAATTATTTTCGGTAAATTTATCGTTATTTTACTTACGCATTATATGGGGATTTCACACATTTTTGAAGTTACACTTTTAACTTTAAGATGGCCCGTTTCATTTTTTGCTCTTTATTTTATGGCGTTCATAAACTATTATATTTTACCGAATTTAAAAGGTGATGAAAGTTTAAAGCGCAAAAGCGCACTTCCCGGAACACTTTTTTTCTGCATTTTTTGGTTAGTAGGTTCTTGGGGGTTTTCGATTTATGTCAACAATCTTCAAACTTATAACAGAGTATACGGCACAATCGGTGCTTTTGCGATGTTGATGGTTTGGCTTTATTATACTTCCATTTTGCTGTTAATCGGGGGGGAAATCAACTCGCAGGTTTACAACAAACTTGAAATGACAGAATAATTTTTTCTTAACATTATTGTATTTTTATTTAATTCTGTTACAATAGAGAAGAAATAAAGAGGAAATATAGGAGAAAATATTATGCAAAATATAGTTATTTATTCGGCTCAAGCAAAATCTGTTTTACCTGAAATGTTATATTCAATTGAAGATGTTCATATTAGAGTCGAAGCAGAAACTCAATTAAAAGATTATACTTTATTAAATCCGAGTTTGTTGATTATAGAGCAGAATTCAAGTTTAAAAGATATTTTAATGACTACAAAATTTTCTTGTCCGGTTTTGTTTGTCGGTCCGATTATTACAAACGTTCCAATAAGAGCAGAAGCGTATGATTTTATAAATACTCCTATAAATAACGATGAATTGCTTATTAGAGTAAGAACTTTGCTTAAAATAAAAGAATTAAAAGATACATTGTTGATAGCAACTACAACTGATGCGCTGACAGGCTTGTATAACAGAAAATACTTGCATGATCGTTTGGGTTCAGAAATGTCTCGTGCAAAACGTTATAAATCGAAAATTTCGTGTTTATTATTTGATATTGATTTCTTCAAGGTCGTCAATGATATGTACGGCTACGACTGGGGTGATGTGTTGTTAAAATCACTGGCGGATAAATTGAAGTCTTTAATCAGAAAAGAAGACGTGTTAACAAGATACGGCGATGAGGAGTTTTTATTAATGCTTCCAAACACTTCCGAAGACAACGCTTTTCTTTTTGCGGAACGTTTCAGACGTGATATAGAAAAAATGGAATTTATTCCTGCAGGTGAGGAGGAAAAACATCCGATAACGATTTCGGGTGGAATTTCAACTTTCCCTTGTCTTGAAAATGCTGATGAAGACGTTAATACAATTATCAGATATGCAGAACATGCCCTATATAATGCGAAAAAACGCGGTAAGAATAAAATAATCCAATTCTCTCAAATAAATTTGGATTATTAAGACTAAATAAAAGATTAAGAAACCGAGATTTGTGAATTGTAAAATTCCAGTCTCGGTTTTTGTTTTAACTTTTATTGCGGAATTGTTAAAAACTTGTCCTATCTTATAAAGTGCGTTAATCTATTAATATGAAATCTAACAAAATTCTTATCGTAGATGATGATAAAATGGTAACTTCCACTTTGAAAACTCTTTTGAAGTTGGAGGGATTTTCAGACACACATTATTTTAACGACCCTAAAGAAGCTATCGAATTTTTGAAATCGGAAAAACCCGATATTATTCTCTCCGATTTTTTAATGCCTGAGATGAACGGGTTTGAGTTTCTTTCGGTTGCTAAAGAAATTTATCCGGAGATCAGCATGATTTTGCTTACGGGTTATGCGGACAAGGAAAATGCAATAAGAGCGATTAACGAAATTGGTCTTTATAAATATATCGAAAAACCTTGGGATAATGATGATTTGGTTATGAATATCAAAAACGGGATTGAAAGAAGTTATCTTTTAAGTCAGTTGAGAGAAAAAATTGAGGAGCTTGAAATAGCCAAATCTCAGTTAGAAAAATATTCTTACGGGTTGGAGGAAATTGTTGCTCAAAAAACAACGGATTTGGTCAAAACTAATTCAAAATTATCAGGGATTATTAACTACTGTGCCGATGGGATTATAATTATTGACGAAAATGGGCATATAGAACAGGCAAATCCTGCTTGTGAAAATATGATTGGTATTTCTGAAGAAAATTTGGTAAAAATGAATTTTTCTAATATTACTCATTATGAGAAGAAAAAGGATTTTAAAGCCGCTTTGAAAGAAGATAATGATATATTTTTAAGAGATTGTTATATCCTTAATTCGATTCGGGATAAAAAAATCCCTGTTGAGATAAATTTTGCGGCAATAACTCCAGAAACGGATGAAGAAATCAAAAAATTTGTCGGGGTCATTAGAGATATTAGGGTTCAAAAAGAGATGGAACGGCTTCGTGACGATTTTGTTGCGACTTTGACCCATGATTTGCGCACGCCCTTGCTTGCTGCAATCCAAACTCTAAAATTCTTTTTAGACGGCTCCTTGGGCTCGCTTGAAGATAAGCAAAAAGTACTTTTATCCACAATGAGAAAGAGTAACGAGGATTTGCTCGGCTTAGTCAATGCCCTTTTGGAAGTTTATAAATACGAAGCAGGCAAGCTTGATTTATGCAGGACAAATTTTTTATTAAAAGATTTGGTTACTCAATGTTTTGAAGAATTGGAAACATTGGCAAAGAATAAAAATATTGAGTTTAACTTGAAATTTAATGCTGAAGATGGTTTAACAATTAATGCGGATAGGGGCGAAATTCGGCGGGTTATGACAAATTTGTGCGGGAATGCGATTAATTACACAAACCTTAACGGCAAAATAGACATTGATGTCAGGGAACAAGAAGGCGATGTGATTTTTTCCGTTGCCGACAACGGAAACGGTATTCCGGCAGAAGATATTCCAGAATTATTTAAACGCTTTTCTCAAGGTACCAGCAAAAAACGTTCAACAGGAACGGGATTGGGATTATACCTTTCAAGGCAAATAATAGAGGCACATGGCGGCAAAATTTGGCTTGAAAGCAGATTAAACAAGGGAAGCGAATTTTCGTTTCTGCTTACGAATGTAAAAATAGGGCAAAAAGAAGCGATAAGCATTAAAAAGTAAGTTGGGTTTTCTAATCCAATAACATGAAATAACCAAATTAAGCAAGGAGCAACAATGGATAACAATATAACCGTATTACTGGTAGAAGACCACACAATGACAAGGATGGGGCTTTCTTTGGTTCTTGAGCAGGCAGAGGGGATTAAACTCATAGCAGAGGCAGAAGACGGGCTTACGGGGGTCGAAAAGGCCTGCGAATTATCTCCTGATGTTATTTTAATGGACATAGGACTTCCCAATATTGACGGAATTGAAGCTACAAAACGAATTAAGGAAAGCGGTTCTAATTCAAAAGTGTTAATTTTCACTTCTCGCGATAATGAAGATGATGTTTTTTCAAGTTTCAAAGCTGGCGCTGACGGTTATATCATGAAAGGTTCAAGCCCAATACAGACAACCAATGCGATTAAGGCTGTGAGCGAGGGTACGGCATGGATTGACCCTACAATCGCAAGATTAGTTCTGTCAAGTATCCAAAAAAATGACGTAACTCCTAAGCCATCAGGTGAAATGAATTATAAAACAGGCAGAAATATCTATGGACTTACAGAAAGAGAGATGGAAGTTTTGGGTTTGATTGTCGAAGGACTTTCCAACCCGCAAATTGCCGAAAAACTTTTTATAACAAGAGCAACGGCAAAAGCTCATGTGCATAGTATTTTGCAAAAATTATATGTTGATGACAGAACAAAAGCGGCTATTATGGCTATGAAAGAGGGACTTGTTTAAATGCGAAGAAAAATCCTTCTTATTACTTTGATAATAGGATTGTGCCAAACATTTCCCCCGAGTTTTGCGTTTGCTAAAAAGGCAAAAATTATTACTCCCCAGAGCGAATATAAATACCAACAAAAACTTTTAAGACAAGAAGAAATAGAAAAATATGAAAGAGGTCTTTTGCCTCAATCGGGTTACATGACGAGAGAAGAATATGAAAATTTGTCTAAAGATGTTTCGAATGAAGATAGAGTAATTCCCGAATATAAGCTCCCAAAAGATATTAAAATGAAGTATATTCCGCAACCGACTTATAAAATGGTTCGCTACAATGACCCGCCCGGTTCGCCTGAATTACATATAGAAAGACGTTTTAAATTTGATAGACAAATAAACGCCGGAGCGATTACTTCCCCAAATAGAGATATTTTAGTTTCTCCTGTGGTTTATTACTATGCAAACAACCAGTGTGTTGCGGGCGATTTGTTTGTAATTCCTTTGGATAAAACGCTTTCCGATAAGGATAGAATTTTGAGGGCAAATATTATCAAAAGAATTGAAGAACCTATTTTATCGACAGAAAAAAATATTAGTGAAAAGTTTATATTCAGAACAATGACTCCTATTGACTTTTCGTCAGATGGTTCAAAATTGGTTGCGAAAGAAAAAATCGGAAATATCAATGACGGGATTTGGCAGACAAATTTATGGGTGTATGATTTTAACACTAAACAATCAAAAAATTTATCCGAAATTCGCGATGCAATAAAATTTTATTGGAAAAATCAAGAAGGGCTGGCTCTTGACGAAAGGCGATGGGATATTTATCCGCTTGGATTTGATGTGAATTCTCCTGAGAGAATTATTGTTTCTGCCTATGGCTACACCGGTAAAACTCCAACATTTTTAGGTAATTGGAGTATTGACTGCAATGGGGAAAGAACTCTTTTGGTTTCCCTGTTTGAATCCGTTACGCCTGTGAGCATCAATGGTTTCAAGCTTGTGAAAGATGGAGTTGTAGACCCTGCGAAACTTTATGTTGATGAAAAAATGCAGGATAAAATTGCAAAACAAGAACGTAAGTCAGAAAAAAAAGTTAACCAACAAGCACTCAAGACGAAGAAAAAAGATTTGCACAATAAATTAAAAGAAATGACCAAAGAAGAAACGGGAGTCGTAAAGCAATATGAAAAAAAACAAGGGGTGAAATCTCAAACTTCAGCCAATTAATATAATTCGCAGATTTTTTTGAATTCTTCAACGTTCAAAACACAAAATGCTTCGACATATTTTTTATCTTTAAACATTCCTCTATATTGATTCAACCCAAGTGCATAATATTCATAATCTTTTTGTGCCGTTTGGGATTTATAACAATTTATCATGGATGTTTTCTTCTGAATTACGTTTGAAATATCCACAAATGAATTAACAAGCCCCAACGTTGACCAGACCTCATAAAAACATATTTGCAAATCGGGTTTTACCTTTGCATTTTTATCCAAAAGGTTTTTTAGCAAAAGGCTTACAGCCTTATGGTCAGGGTGTTGGTCTATAATATTAGGAATAAAAATATAATCGTATTTTTCTAATACTGACGTTGATTTTTGAGTTACTCCCTCCCCCCTTGAGGGGGTAGGGTTCGGGCGGGGGGTATTTCGGTTTAAATAAGTTTCAAACAAATCAAAACTGTCCAGAAGTTTTTTATCCTCTGCGCGTAAAAAATTATATTCTTCTACCCCTGCGACTTTCATCGCATTTTGGAATTCTTCTTCTCTTATTTTGATAACGTTCTCAGCGCTTTTATCCTTAATCCCTTTTCTCCCATCGGTCAATAAAATCACTTTAAAATTTCTGGCAAAAAGAGAAAGTACACCGCCCATTCCGATACTCTCATCGTCTGCATGCGGCGAAAGACACAAGCATCTTTGATTTTCGCTAATATTCAGCTCTTTGGGCTTTAAATTTATCGCCGCCGTCAGTTTGCTGAATTTATAAGTCATCTGTTGAAATAATTTTTTCTTTATCAAATCCGATTTTCTCCTATCATATTATTGATTATGGTATCAGTAAATTTTTTCCAGCTTAGTTTTTTTGATATTTCGTTGGCATTTTTTGAAATTTCTATAAATTTTGGGTTGTCATTAAAATAAATATCGGTAATTTCAACTAACTTTTTCGCTAAATTTTTGACAGGTTGTTTTTCTCTGTCAAACACAAAGCCGTTAATCCCGTCCTCAATAAGTTCTCGAACTCCGGTTGTTGAGCTTACAAGGCTTGGTTTAAAATTGCAGGCAGCCTCGGTAACAACAAGCCCGAAAGCCTCGTTCAACGAGGGCAAAACATAACAGTCAATTGATTTGTAATACTCCTGCATATCTGACTGTTTTGGTAAAAGCTCTATCCTATCTTTAAGCCCTAAAAATTTAACTGCCGATTGAAAGAAAAAAGATTTGTGGAATTTGGGAAAAATAATTCTAGCTTTTAATTTACAGGTTTTCGGTAATTTTTTTAACGCAAACAACAGCAAATACCCGCCTTTATTAAGCCCCCCGCCAGCGATGCTCCCGATTACAAATTCATCTTTCAAAGTTGACGGCACAAAATCAAAACAATCGTCCACCGCAGGATGGCAAGCGAAAACTTTTTTCTCGTCCAGTCCAAAATTTTCGGCATAATCTTTTTTTAAACTCTCAGAAACCGCGAAAATAGCTTTGTCGTTTTCTCTAAAGCATTTTTCTTGTACCCCTATTTTCTTTGCGTTATATATTTTTAAAACTTGCTGTAAAAATATATTTTTACCGTTCTTGCTTTTGTGTTTTGCCGAATTTGAGTGTAATAAAATATTCCCAAACGCTAACAAAATATCGCTCGCAAGAACATAATCGTAATTCTTTGCCCTTAATTTAGCTTTCAAATCGTTGACGAATTTTTTCTTGTTACTCAAAACCGTAACTGATTTTATCCCATCCGGCACCGCCACGGTCGATTTTTTACAAAAAATATCTATTTCAAACAACCCCGACTCAATCAGACCCAAAATAAGATTCTTTGTAACTTTATGTCCGCCGCCTGAAAACCCTTTCGTGGCAAAACATTCGTCAAGAGAAATTATAATAAGTGCCAGTTTCTTCTTCATCACCCGATTTTAACCGTTTCCCACTGCATTGTCAACCTTCTTTTTTTGTAAAAAAAGAAGGCAAAAAAACTTTAAGAACACTGGCTCTTTCGCTTAGAAAAAACAGATGGAGGGCAACTTGAGTAAAAACTCAGGTATAATCCCCCCTTTACGTCATTGCGAGGCGAAGATTTTTTAGTCAGAAAATCTTTGAGGGTCCGAAGCAATCTTGTTCGCCCCTTGCAATAACACAGGGAGATTGCTTCGGTGGACGCTTTTTGTCGCATTCGGCACTTGATGTCTCGCAATTGTAGAGGTCAAGTAATTCGCTTACACTTTTTGTTTTTAAATAAATAAAAAGGAGTAAGAAAATGACAAACAAAGAACTAATTTCAAAAACATTGGCTATTAAAATGCTAAATACTGTTCAAGAGTATGAGTT
>CAIPUE010000028.1 GCA_903868125.1 uncultured bacterium
ACGTTTATCAGTATCAACTGAAACATTATTTTGTCGTCTGTCTACACTTTTTAATTCCACAACAATTCCTTTAATCACCAACACATATTAATATAAAGTATTTTCGTGAGGAAAAATTGCCTAAGAGGACACGGAATAATTCCAAAATATACAATTTTGAGAATTTTCCGTGTCCGATGCGAAGGAGGTAAAAGTCAAGCATGGCCTTGGTGACAGGGCAGGTTGGCTTTTACTAATTTAGAGGCTGCGGAAAAATTTCTAATTTTTCCGCAGCCTCTAAATTAGTAAAGAAAATTAAGTAAAAAAACTAACTATTATCTACGCACTTTTTGCGTAGATTTACGAGAGTAGATCCACAGATTAAATTTACACAAGCATATGGCAATGCCTCTGATGCGCTTTTCAATCCATGTATCAGAATAGCCCTTTGCCTTGTATAATTCTCTCATTCTTTGTTGCGCAAGCTCAGGGTTTTAAATCTCTTGTACTCTCTCATAACCGACTTTGGCAAGCCACCTTTTAAACGGCTCCGCTTTTTTGCTCGGGATTGATTGAATTATACGGAAAAGAGTTTCTGCACTTGCACAATCGGTTTCCCTCATTTTGCCGTCAGGGGCTTTTAATTTCAACTATACGATTTTTTCGTACAGTTCGATAAAACCCTCTTGCTCCTTGAGTTGTATCTTTAAATCACTCCAATATCGGCGAGCATTTTTACTCTCTGATAAAGTTTGCACTATATCAATAACTGAAAAATACCACTCATTATTATATAGCGTACGTCTAATATTATTCCCCTCAAAAACGATTAATTCATGCACCATTTTTAAACCCTCCAACTTTTATTAAATACTATCATAAAAATAATTGGTTTATCGGCATGGAAAAATTGAATTTTTGCACAAAAAATCAGAGAATAATTTTTGAAAAAATGGGCGACTTTTATTGTGATTGTCCCCATATTGTCCCCGAATTTTAAAACGTAATAATTTTAATTTTTAACGGATAGCTTAAAAGACAGTCTATGACTGTCTTTTAAGTGGTGCCGCAACTCGGAATTGAACCAAGGACACAGGGATTTTCAGTCCCTTGCTCTACCAACTGAGCTATTGCGGCATATTCTATTTATTTTCTTGAAGTCAGTTGGTAGAGCAAGCTCTTTCAATTTAACTTCGGTTTCGTCTTCACCTCACCGAGGCTATTGCGGCATATTCTATTTATTTTCTTGAAGTCAGTTGGTAGAGCAAGCTCTTTCAATTTAACTTCGGTTTCGTTTTCACCTCACCGAGGCTATTGCGGCATATTCTATTTATTTTCTTGAAGTCAGTTGGTAGAGCAAGCTCTTTCAATTTAACTTCGGTTTCGTTTTCACCTCACCGAGGCTTTTACAAAATAATTTGTATAAAACCAAGCCCTTACATTAAGCCTCTCAGCTCAAAAAGTCTTAGCCCGTTTCTATATTCTACCAAAAAAATTTATATCGTCAAGGATATTTACTGAACGGGTTGCGGTGCAAGAAATAAAGTAACGTTGCGACCTTCTAGCTGAGCTCTTTTTTCAATTACCATCAAGTCACCTTCCAAATCAACCAAAAATCTGTTTATTAAATCAAAAGCCAAATTAGCATGCTGCATTTCTCGTCCTCTAAGCATTACGACTACTTTAACCTTATTACCTTGGGCAATAAATTTTTTTATATTTTTTACCCTAACCTGATAATCGTGGGTATCTATTTTGTATCTTATTTTTATTTCTTTTATTTCTACGGTATGTTGTTTTTTCTTTGTTTCTTTAGCTTTTTTTTCTAATTCATATTTATATTTACCGTAATTTAAAATTTTAGCAACCGGCGGATCTTGATTCGGGCTGATAATAACCAAATCTAAATCGGCAGTTTGTGCCATCTTTAATGCGGTTAATGTTGCTACAACACCATGATTTTCACCGTTTTCATCAATTAATCTAACTTCTCTTGAACGAATTTTATCGTTCATAATCACTTTGTTTTTTTCCTCGTGTGCTATGACTTTTCTCCTGTTTTTTGGTAACTATGTTCTTCTAAATGATACCACAGTCTATGGATTTTTAAGCTTTTTATATTTTTAATTTTGTTACATAAGTTAAAGTTTAATTTAAGCTTCTTCTTCCTTAATTTTGCTGACAACCATTTTTGCCATTTCTTTTGCAATAATATGTTGGGTTGATTCAGGGCAATTTTGCAACATGTTCATTGCGGTTTTTACTGTCGAATCTATGTCATACCAACGATTATTTCTGTTTTCCTCAACTCCGGCTTCCACAGCAGAAACAATGTCTTCCACATCTTCAAATTCGGAGTTTTCAATATTATGTTCAATAATTATTTTAATCAAATTCAACGAAATTTTAATTTGAGAGTCATCATCTGACTGTTCTAAGGTTCTCATTGCAGACGATAAAACAGGATCCTTATCATACCAACGTCTTGAACTCGGGCTATACTCTTCTTTCATACTACTCTCCTTTTTTACTTTTTTATTTTAATGCTAATGGGCTGAAACCCATACTAACTTTTCGATTTACCCATGCTTAAACGTTACACCTTTTGTTCCTTTTGGATAAGCCCACTCTATACATTTTTTTTCACATGCAATCCTACACGCACCACACTCCAAACAATTTTCATACCCGATAATCAATCTTTTATTTTCCTCGTCCCATTCATAAACATTTGCAGGACAAATGTACGTGCAAACTTTAGACTTACACACCAAGCATTGAACTGCATCAGGCTTTAAGTGCGATTCCTCATCAGAAACGTATTTAACTTTAAACAATTTATCATCAATGCTTGATTGTTTTTTTTCTTTATCGGTCATTATTTTAAAACTCCTAATACAATTTTCAAAAAAGCAAACCCATCTTTGACCAGTTCAGAAATACTTCTGTCTGTAAAAATACTCGCAATAAATCTATGATATTTTTCACGCTTGGGAATACTGTCAACTGCGGTAAACATATGAAAAAAATCAGCAATTTTATTAGGATAATACCCCAAAAATGATTTTGCACGGTCATGAACAATATCCATGACATTTTTGTAAGTTTTTAAATCCTTTATAATAAAAGATTTCTCAAGCTTTTTTTGATAAAGCGCAAGAGTGTTCGCACTGAAATCATTTTTATCCAAAGCTATAATTGCGGTTTCTCCGGCGAGTTTTCCGCTAATCATTGCGAGATTTGTTCCTTCCCAATGAATATTATTTACGAGCATTGCACTGTCGCCGACAACCAAAACGCCATGGGAATAAAGTTTCGGTAATTTTTTATATCCGCCTTCGGGAATTAAATGCGCCGAATATTCCACCAACTCCCCATCTTTAACCAATGGTGAAAAAGACGGGTGAGATTTTATCCCATCCAAAATTTCATATGGCTTGAGTTTTCTTTTTGCAAGTTCGTCTAAACTAATCCCGATTCCGATAGAAATTGTTTCTTTATTCGTATAAACATATCCTAATCCAAGCATCCCGAGCATTGGATCGCCGAAGATTTCGTAAACAGCCCCTTCGCCATCTTTAAGGTTAAATCTCTCCTCAATTTTATCTTTCCCAAGTTTAATAACTTCTTTTACGCCAAGTGCAACATCTTTTGGTTTAATTTCTTTTCTTAAGCCAATCTGTTTAGCGAGTAGAGAGTTTACGCCATCCGCCAAAATAACAATATCAGCAAAATATTCTTCCAATTCGGTTTTAACTCCGACAACTTTATTTTCTTTTACCAATAATTCTTTAACAAATGTTTCCGTTACAAGAACAACGCCCTCTTTTTGTGCTTCTTGAGCCATCCACCTATCAAATTTGGAGCGAATTACAGAATAACTGTTTGAGGCGTCCTCTCTTGCCATATAATCGACTGAAACTGTTTTAGTTTCGGTTCTCAAGATATATTTATGAGAGACCGTTTTTCTTTCAAGCGGAGCAGATTCTTCAAAATTCGGAAAAATTTCTTTTGTCGGTTGAACGTAAATAGCGCCGCCAAAAACATTTTTACTGCCTGAATAGCTTCCTCGTTCAATCAGAACAACCTTTTTACCCGCCCTAGCAACAGTAATCGCCGCCGAAATACCTGCCGGACCACCCCCTACGACTATAACTTCTGTTTTATTTCTCATATATAAAGCTCCCAAAATATAAAGCAATTATACAATGAAAATTTGAATTTGTAAATTCTTTTTATTTATTATACAATTGACTAACTGAAAAGTGCGAAAGGAAGTGGGAAATGCTAATTATAATGCGCCAAGGCGCAAATAAAAATGAAATAGAAAAAGTAAAGTTATTTATCGAAAAAAAAGGTTTTGATGCCCATATTTCTATTGGGGAATTACAAACCGTAATCGGTGCCGTTGGCGGCAAAGTAATTGATCCGAGAGATATTGAACTACTAGATGGCGTAAGCGAAGTTATCAGGATTACCTCCAGTTATAAACTTGTCAGCAGAGTTTTTCAATCTGAAGATACCGTTATAACGGTTAATGGTGTAAAATTCGGGGGAAATAATTTAGGACTTATCGCAGGACCTTGTACGGTTGAAAGTTACGAACAAATGGATAAAACTGCTGCCGCTTTGAAAAAATCAGGGGTTAAAATCA
>CAIPUE010000029.1 GCA_903868125.1 uncultured bacterium
CTTATCAACTCATCGACTTATAAACTTATAAACTTATAACCAATAAATAACTTATCAACTCATCGACTTATAAACTTATAAACTTATAACCAATAAATAACTTATCAACTCATCGACTTATAAACTTATAAACTTATAACCAATAAATAACTTATCAACTCATCGACTTATAAACTTATAAACTAACAAAGGAGCTCAATGTTAATAAAAATATTTCAAACCCTAAAAGAAGATATAGGAACAATTTACAGAAAAGACCCTGCTGCGAGGAATTTAATCGAGGTTGTTTTTTGCTATCCGGGGTTTCATGCGCTTTTGTTATACAGATTTGCCCACAAGCTTTGGGTTTCGCAAATCCCTGTAATCCCAAGAATGATTTCAACTTTTGCAAGGTTTTTGACGGGAATTGATATTCATCCCGGTGCGAAAATAGGTAGAAGATTTTTTATAGATCACGGCATGGGGGTTGTGATAGGTGAAACTGCAGAAATAGGTGATGACGTCCTGCTATATCAGGGAGTAACGCTGGGTGGAACAAGCTCTAAGTCTGAGAAACGTCACCCAACATTGGGACGAGGTGTTGTTGTAGGCGCAGGAGCAAAGGTTTTGGGTAATATTACTTTGGGTAATTATGCTAAAATCGGTGCAGGTTCAGTGGTGGTTAATGATGTTCCTGAACATTCAACAGTTGTGGGTGTTCCGGGGCGAATTGTTGTTCAAAAAATATTTAAAGATAACGGGGTTCTGATGCACAACAGAATTCCAGACCCGATTACCTGTGAATTAAATCGGTTGAAATATGAAATTAAGGATTTGCAAGAAATGGTTTACGGAAATAAACCTAATACTTAAGCCCAAACCAGCCAAAGTCATCTATTTACATGATGTAAGATCCCCCTTATTTTATACAATTATAGTAGGCGTTTAGTACTAACTGGGATGATTAATGCATCAGAATTTAGAATACAATTCCTATAGCAAAATAAAAAGACTCGCGGACGTTGAGTTGGCTTCTTTATGGAGTGAATATTTTAAAGATAAATCCAATAAAAAAATTCGTGATTTGCTTATAGTTCAGTACATTTACTTGACACGATATGTTGTAGGTAGAGTGAAAGTGGCGTTGCCGCCTACTTTTTCCATTGAGGACATTTCAAGCTACGGCGTTGAAGGACTAATTGATGCGATAGAAAAATATTCACCGGACAAAGGTGCAAGGTTTGAAACTTATGCACTTATGCGCATTAGAGGGAATATTATTGATAAAATCCGCTCTCAGGATTTTTTACCAAGAAGTGCAAGAAAAAAGATTAAAGATGTAAAAGAAGCACAAGAACATCTTAAACAAAAATTAGGCAGACAGCCGACTTCTTCTGAAATCGGTGAGTTGCTTGGGTTAGAGAAAGAAAAAGTTGATCAAATATTAGCCGAAGATACAACAATAACCTCTCTTTATGACAAAAAAGGTTCCTCTGATGAAAGTATTGAAATCATTGATACCATTCAAGATAACCGCCTTACTCCGCAAGAAGAGATGGAAGAAAAAGATGTTAAGAAAGAATTGGAACATGCACTCAAGAGGCTACCCGAACGAGAGCGTATGATAATGGTACTTTATTACCATGAGAACATGACGCTTAAAGAAATCGGCGAAACTATCGAAATCTCCGAATCAAGAGTTTGCCAGCTTCATGCTCAGGCGATTATGAAACTGAAAAACATCTTAAGCGAAAATCGTTCGCTCAACTTGAATAAAAGAATTGTCTAAATGGGTGAAAACCTTTAAATCAATTGCATTTTGTATATAATTATTATAAACTGGGTGTATGAAAAAAATTCTTGTGATATTGCCCAAAAGCGGGGAAGACAAACTTATTATGGAAGGGTTTGCCAATGGTTTTGAGCTGAATAAATGCAGGGTAATTCGAAAAATGGTGGACGAATTAACATCGGAAGAACTTGAGAAATTTAAACCCGACATGATTTTGGGGTATGATTATTCCTTTTTGGCAGACGAAAATTGCACCCAAATAATTAAAACCTCTGATTGCAAAAATCTTGTTTGCTATTTTGCAGATGAACCTGAAAGGGAATACCTACTTGGTAATAAAACTAATCTTTATAATGAGTTAAAAAAAATCAAGCCGAGAGTTTTCATTTGGGACAAAGATTTTAGTAATGAATTTAAAAACAGTATTTATCTACCGCTTGCGGTGAATTCTAAAAAATACATGAATGATTTTTCGGGCTACAAATATTCTATCAGTTTTGTCGGAAGCCCTCTGGGTGATATTTGCCAGAAAATTCTATGTGAATTGGTGACAGTTTTTAAAAACAAACTGAATATTTTTGCAGATGAAAAAATATTTTTACAAAGCCTGAAAGAAATTAAAACAAAAGGATTATTGGATGAGGGCGATTTGGAAATTTATTCAAACTGCAGGCATGAATTCATTGAAAAAGAGGAGGAGTTGGCAAAAATTTATAACTCTTCTAAGATAAACTTGAATATAACTTTACAAGGAAAATCTTCGATAAATTACCGCGTTTTTGAAGTTTTGGCGTCAGGTGGATTTTTACTCACTGATGAAAGAGCAGATTTGGGCAAGTATTTTGAAATTTCAAAGCATTTGGAAACATACAAAAACACTGATGATTTGATTGATAAAATAAATTTTTATTTAAATAATTTAAATATAGCGCAAAAAATGGCGCAACTTGGAAAATTTGAAGTAACAGAAAATCATACTTTTGGCGCGCGAGCCAGAATTATTCTTAAAAATATTTTTTTATAAAGGGAACCCGATTTTTAAGAATGGTAAAGATAATGCCCTTATTGAAAATACTGTTATAATATTAGAATGTGAGAATGGAGAATAAACAATGGACACAATTAAAAAAACGAAGATAACACCTGCTGATAAAGTACTAAATTTAGAGAAGTATATATTTGTTGAGTTGGACGAACAAAAAGAAAAAGCACGTAATGAAGGTATGGATTTAATAGATTTAGGGATAGGCAATCCTGATAGACCTACGCCAAAACCAATAATTAAAGCGGCAATTAAATCAATGAAAGACTCTAAAAGTCATGGTTATCCTGATTTTAAAGGAAAAGCGAACTTTCAGGCAACAATCAAAGAATGGATGAAAAAACGATATAATGTTGAACTTGGTTCTGATTTCACGGCTCAGGCTGTGAATGGGGGGAAAGAAGGTATAGCTCAAATTTCTTTGGCGTTTACAAATCCGGGGGATTTGAACATTGTTCCTGACCCTTATTATCCTGTCTTATCAAGAGGGACTTGGGTTGCAAGCGGCGAAGTTTATCATTTGCCTTTAACCGAAGAAAATGATTTTTTACCTGATTTAGATTCAATCCCAAAAGAAATCGCCCAAAAAGCAAAACTCTTAATCATAAACTATCCGAATAATCCGACGGGTGCGGTTGCCCCAAGAGAATTTCTGGAAAAAGCAGTGAATTTTTGTATTGAAAATAATATTTTGTTGCTTTCGGATTTAGCTTACGGCGAAGTTTGCTACGAAAATTACAGACCTTTGAGTATTTTCTCAATCAAGGGCGCAGAAGATGTTGCACTTGAAGTTCACACTTGTTCAAAAACATTCAACATGGCTGGTTGGCGAGTTGGATTTGTAATCGGGAAAAAAGAATTTGTTGACGTGGTGTCCGCTATAAAAATAAATTTTGACTATGGAACTTCCACAATAATGCAAGATGCCGCAATTGCAGCTATGAAAATGCCGCATAAGTATATTAAGGTTACAATGGATGAATATGAACAACGCAGAAATTACATGGTTAAAGCTTTGCAGGAGCTAGGATGGGATGTTAAAAAATCCAATGCTACAATGTATTTGTGGCTAAAAGTTCCATCAGGAAGAACTTCTAAAGAATTTTGCAAAATGGTTATGGATAAAACCGGAGTAGTATTTACGCCGGGCGTTGCCTTTGGCAAAATGTCTGATAATTATTTCAGAGTTTCAATAGTTCAAAAAGAAAAAAGATTAAAAGAAGCAATCGAAAGGTTAAAAAAGGCAAACATTCGTTATGAAGGCTAAAAACACAACTGTATTTTTAATAACTTTGGCTTTAGGTCTAAATTTGGTAGTTCTGCCATCTTTTGCGAAGATTGATGGCGGAATTTCTAAAAATAATTTTTATGGCACGGATAATACTATTATGAGCGAAATTATCCCGAATAAAGCTCTCACAACCGAAAAATATTGGGAGAAAAATCTTTTTTATTTTAATAAATATCGCCCTTTGTTTATGCTCTCAAATAAGGAGCTTTATGATTTATTGCCCAAGGAAGATATTAGTGTTATGCAACGGATTATAACCCCATCAGTTTATAATATTTCACTAAAGACATCTTCCGTAAAAAAAATTTCTCTTGTCTCAAGTCCACCACCATCAAGGAAAGAAGACAAGCCTACAAATATTGTTGCAAAAAATAATAAACCGGATATTAAATTAATTTCCAAGTATGAGCAGGCAAAAAATCCTGAAACCGAACCCGAAAAAAAACTTGAAGTAGTAATTATATTGAAAAATTCAAAAAATATTTCTAATTACAACTTAGCACTTGATTTGTTGGACGATGTGATTGAAAAAGAACCTTACAACGCCTATGCGTTTTATATCAAGGGAGAATTGTATTCACAACAGAATGATTTTGAAAATGCGATGAAAAATTATATAGAAGCTTTGAAAATAAATCCTTACAGCAAACAATCTTGCATCGGGATTGCAAAAATCCTTGAACTGACTAACAAGGAACTTGCCCAAAAATATTACGATAGAGCTAAAATAAGCGATGCCGGACTATAAAACAGCATATTAAATGCAATATTTTTTCATTAAATTATTAGGCAAAGATTATTTTTTAGAATATTTTTCCTTTAAATGCATTTGATAAATTAAAACATCTTTTTCATTTGCCGCCGGTTGCATTTTTTGCAATTGTTCTATTTTTTGCCCATATTTTTGCAATTGAATTTGTAGTTTTGCAATTTTATTATCATATTCTTTTGTTTGTTTATCGTAAGGCCAAATAATTTTTGCTAATCTGTTCATTATAAGTTTATTTTTTTCGAATTCAAATACTCTGACTTGTTTTTCACAAAAACGTTTTTGTTTTTCTAATCCCGCAAGTTTTTGAGTATAGTTAGTTCTGATTTGTTTTTGAAATTGTGTTAGGTCTTCTATAAGTTCTTTTTTAAACTCTTTTATTTTGTCATGACGACCAGCGTAATTGTTTAGAGAATTCTTAATTTGTTCTATTTCTTTTGTTTCTAAAGAAGCAGAAGTTTTGTAAGATGCATCTGCGCATATTTTTACCGATAAGACTAATGAATTGAGAAGTTTTTCATAATCTGCCTTAATCTCTTGTTCTTTATCTTCTTTGGGTTTTGGATAGCAATTCACAAATTCTTTTTCAATAGCACTTATTGTATTTTTAATTGTGTTCGCATCTTCTGTATTTTTAAATTCCAGTGTCAGATACTCGTTTAATGTTATACTCGCAGTCATAAGCTCTCCTCGTAGTGCTTTATCTGTTTCTTATATATATAAAGTTTATATAAGAAAAAAAGTTGCTATTTGCAATCTTTACATCTTAATAAAAGTTTACAAAAATGACCGCTATTCTTTTATTTATAGGATGAGGACAAGGAATAATTCCAAAATATACAATTTTGAGAATTTTTCCGCAGCCTCAATAATTATTTTTTAGAAATTTGTGAAGCGATTTGCCCAAATAAATAATTTTTATTTTTCACATCAGAAAAACCAATTTCCTTAAACAGTTCTACGAGTTGATATTGAGAAGGAAAATCTTCGTTTGAAACAGCAAGATATTTGTAAGGAGTTTCGTCACCATGGAAAATTTTGCCCAAAAAAGCTACCCAGAAATACATGTATGGTTTAAAAAAAATATTTAAAAATTTATTTGGTTTGCCAAGGTCAAGGTTAATAAAAGTCCCTTCTTTTTTCAAAACCCTGTAAATTTCACTCAACATTTTTTTAATATCTTCCGTGTTTCTAAGCCCAAAAGAAATTATACACAAGTCTAATTGTTCATTTTTAAACGGTAATTGTGTACAATCTGCATCCAAAAACTCAATTTCAGGGTATTTAATTCTCGCAACTTTAAGCATCTCTTGCGAAAAATCAACACCTATAATTTTTGCGTATGGATATTTTTCCTTTAAAATTCCCGCCAAATCGCCTGTTCCTGTACATAAATCAAGAATTTCAGAATCATTGTTAAGGTTTAAATATTTTATCACATCTTTTTTTATACGTTTATGCAACCCAAAAGTCATAATAGTATTCAATTTGTCGTAATTGTTTGCTATTTGGTTAAACATTTTTTTTATTCTTTGGGGAGTTTTAGAACATTTTTCCATATTTATATCCACATAATCACTTCAAGAAAAATTACGCAATCTCCCTTTTGGGGCAAATAACCTCAATATCATCGAAGTTTGTACGTTGTTTTGCTTGCCACAAATCATATTTCAATTGCAACCTAAGCCATATTTCAGGCGAAGTCCCGAGAGCCTTTGCCAACTTTAAAGCCATTTCAGGGCTTATGCCAACTCTCTCATTAACAATTTTTGATAAATTTTTACGACTCGTTCCAATCTTTAAAGCAAAACCAGAAACACTAAAGCCCAAAGGTCTAATATATTCTTCTAATAAAATTTCACCCGGATGAGGGGGATTAAACATTTCCATAAATTTTTCCTTTCAGTGATAATCTACAATATAAACATTTTCTTCTTTAAGTTCAAATGTTATCCGCCAATTTCCATTAACCCTCATTGACCATAATCCCTGCAAATCACCTTTGAGCTGATGGAGATAAGTACTGTTAAAATTAATTTCAGATATATCAGTTATTTCATCTAAAATTGCAAGAATACGCCTAAGCTTTTTTTGATGTTCAGGGTTAATACCTTTTGTATTACCTGTTTTAAAAAAAAATTCAAGACCTTTATGTTTAAAAGATTTTATCATGTTGTTTCTATTATAACCTATAACGTTACAGGTGTCAAGCCTCTTCTTTGCTGATGAAAAAAGTATTAAGCCACAACATTACCCTGTTTTAATTTTTTATGAATTTCTTTTTTCACCATAAAGTCCTTATTGTCCTTGTTCATAAATCTCATGGCAAGCATTATTCCCGGAACAACAAGCCCCAAAACGCCCATGCAAACACCTATATTTTTGATTATAGAGCCTTTTTTCAATTTAATAGTTTTATTCAAAAATACCTCTATTCCCTCGCCTGAAGTCGAATATTGTTTATATAATTTTTCTAATTTCCCGCTAATACTTTTAACTTCATCTAAGTCAATATAGTGCTGAGTATCTACTTTGCCTGTGTTTTTGTCGAGTTTAATAATACCTGATTCTTTAGCCATTTTGACAATTAAATTATCTCCTTTTGTGCATAAAAATTCGTATATTTCTTCTGTTTTGTGCACGTTGTTAAATTCTTCGATATTTGCTTTAACCAAGCCCGTCTTAAACTTTTCTTTTAATTCTTTTACTTGAAGTGCTCTAATATCTAAATCAATTGATTTGTTATATTTTTGCTCTGATTTTGTCTCAAAATGTTCCTGAATTTTTTTGCCCGCAAAATATATAAATGCCCAGAAACTTCCTTCTTTTATTACATAGCCCATAAAATCCTGAGGGTTTCTTGATTCTCCCAATCTTGACGCCGTAATCCCACCATCGACAATCATCATATTTTTAACCGGATTAAACATAAAATCCTGAAGCGCGTGTAAATTCATACCAAAACTCGGGTTCTGATTTTTAGTATCTGATTTTATCGACTTAAAGGCAGGAGACATTTTCCCCTTGAAATATTCTTCTTTTAGTTTCTTTTCTGTTTCTTCTTTATGGATTTCTTTGATTATATTCTTTTCCGTATGTTTATGTCTAAAAGTTGTTAATGCAGAATAGGAAATTAGTGTCAAGGCGGTAGAAACAAGAAATTTCGCTAAATTTAAGCCTTTGACCATCTTGATATTATCTGCTGCTTTTTTAATACTTTCTTTTATTTCAGGTGTTGGGGCGTGTTGAATAGCTTTTTTTAAGATATTTTTATCATTTAAAACTCTAACATCTATGTGAGGGCTGTATTTTGCTAATTTATAAAGAGTTAAATCGATTACTTTTTTGTAAAACGGAATTCCGCCAAGCCATATTGCGGTACTTCCAAATTCATCAATAAATCTATCTTTTCCTTCTACTTCTTTTCCGGCGATATAAGAACTGGTTGTCATGCCTCCAATGTGGGCAATATCCTTAACCATAATTGGTAAAAGTGAATTATTATTTCCTAAGCTTGAAAATATTTTTACTGTTGTTATCGGGTCAATCATTTCTTTCCTTTTAAAAGCATTCTTTATGCTTATTACAATCTAAATCACAAGCCCCAAGCTAAATTCATTAATTTGACGATGGGAGCATTCGCCTTTATGATTGATTTTCGTCGAATATTTTTTATCATTTTTTACCTTTCGCTATCGGATTAATTAACCCGACCCTATTTTTCTAAGTACCCTGAAAAAAAATAATGCTATTTTTTTCCTTTTTTTTTATATTTCGTAACAAAAAAGACCTCTTTTTTATTCAAAAGGTCTTGTTTGTATTAATTATTTCAAAATTTTCAATAAAAAACTTTGGGCCGCTAAAACAAGTCCTTTCTTATAAATCCTCGTGTACGTCGTAATAAGTTTCTTACTAACATCAATTTTTCCTTTTTTTGATACTCTTTGAGTATACAACATAAATTTTTGCTGTCAATACCATTTTAATGTACTTGAGGGGCATTACTTGAATTTTTCAAAAATAAGTTTATAATATTAATCAGGTGGTCTATAAATTTAGACCGAGTAGTTGATATCATTATGCCTGAAATATTGCATAATATATATGTGAATGAAGAATATTCGACTGGGGAAATATGTTAAATGGAGTTAATCTTGGTGATGAACTAAATAACGCCCAATTAAAAAACCAAATTGGGGTTAATGGTATTGTCACCAATCCTATAAAAAATCCATATGAAAAAATTGACAGAAATCTTTTGATTGATGAAACGGCTATTTCAAATGAAGCGGTCAATCTTTATCAAAAAGAGCAGGATGTCAAACAGTTTAGTGCTCTTGCAATGTCTAATCCGGAAGATTTATCACATGAACAAATAATTGCTAACCTATTTGAGAAGGGCGTTTCAGATTTGTTCTCAAATGAATCAATTAGTGAGTTGTCCAACAATCAAAAATTATTAAACGATTTATCTTTATAATTTTACGTAATTATGAAATGTGATAGAGAAAAACATGGCAGAAGAAGAAGAAAAAAACATATCAGGGCATCAAGCTAATAATGAAGATATTCAAGGAGATACAGTATTTGTAGCTCTGAGGCAATATGCAAAGGGAAACTACAGAGAAGCATTAAATCTTCTCCTAAGTTCAATGCATAACAGTGTCGATTCGGATCTTTATGTGGATATCGGAAGCTGTTATTATATGTTAAATGATCCCCAAGAAGCACTTGATTATTGGAACAAGGCTATTAGTTTGGACCCAAAAAATTTCAAACCATATGCTAATATAGGTAATTTGTATTTTAAGAACGGACATGTTGAACTGGCAATATCATATTGGCTGGTTGCGCTTATCTCAAGACCTGAAGATGCCAATACTTCGCTTAATCTGGCTATTGCTTTTAATCAAAAAATGATGAGATTTGAATCGATTAAGTACTTTGAAAAATACATCAAATATGCGGAAGAAAAATCTTCGGAAAAATATATTCAAATTAAAAATAAAATTCAGCATTGTTTTAACGTTGCCCAAGAGTATTTAACTCTCGGCGTACAATTTCAGGCAGAAAATCAGGATAAAAAAGCTGCCGCTTGCTATTTTAAATCACTCGCAAATTATCCGAATTTATCCAAAACGAACCTTAATTTGGGCAGTATATTTTTTTCGGATAAGAATTTAGAACTTGCAATCAAATATTGGAAAACAGCCTCTCATCTTGACCCCAATTATGATAAATTATATTCAAATTTAGCTATTTCATACGACTTAATGGAAGAATTTGACTACGCGTATTGTTATTACTACAGATACATGAACTACATCATTGGCGATAAGGAAGAATATTACAAAGTAAATAGGCGATTGTTGAAGATAAAATCATTCTTGCAAGACCATCCCGAATTAATTTCTAAACACCTCGATTTAGCACAAAAGCATATTGCAAAAAGTGAATATAATGAGGCAATAGACGAATTTAAGAACTATGCCATTTTGAAACCCGAAGAAAAGCAATTATATAAAGATATTATTGCAAAATTAGAATCTTATCTAACTCCTGAAACGAGTATTATTTCCAACTGTTTTGAAATAGGAAACAAACTAATTAACGAGGGGGCATTTTTTGAAGCAAAAGCTTATTTTTCCAGAATAATGAAATTATCGGCGCCACAATATCTTGAATTTTCAAAGGCGAAGGCTAAATATTCTCAATGCGAAAAGTCAGAAGCTGGCTTGAATGCTTAAAGCGATAAAAAAATATATACATGTAAAAATTTTGAGAAGAAAATATTATAGAATGGGTAATTGTCTGGGCTGTGGAAAGTGTTGTAAAAAAATATATGTAAAAACAAGCAGGCATGTGATTCAAGAGGAAAAAGAGTTTGAAAAACTAAAATTTCTGCACCGATTTTATACTTATTTAACGGTTGTAGACAAAGACGAAACGGGCTTGGTCTTCTCCTGTTCAAATTTAGATGAAACAACCAATTTATGTAAAATCCATAAACATCGCCCGAGCATTTGTCGTAGATACCCTCAGGAAGAGCTTTTTATTATGGGCGGCGAATTAACAAAAGATTGCGGATATAAAATGATTCCGATTATTTCTTTTTCTGAGATTTTGGATAAGAGACGGAAGAATCTGCGATCATGTAACTAATTGTTTGACTTGTACAATTACGAGGCATTAAGTCTCGCAAAGACGGTAAGTTATTCATTTTTTTATATGAGTTGTTACAAAAAAAGAGCTTACGAAATAATTCGTAAGCTCTTTAAAATTAGTTCCAAAAACTATTTACCGTTAACGATAGTCTTGAATTTTTTACCAGCAGAGAAAGCAGGTACTGTTTTAGCAGCAATTTTGATTTCTTTACCTGTTTGAGGGTTTCTGCCGTTTCTAGCAGCTCTCTTGCGTGGTTCAAATGTCCCAAAACCAACTAAGGTAACTTTTTTACCTTTAGCTACAGTTTTTTGGATAGTGTCAACTAACGCTCCAAGCACTTCGCTTGCATCTTTTTGAGTAACTTTAGCTTTTTTTGCTATTTCTTGTACTAATTCTTCCTTGTTCATGGTTATAAACCCCTTTCTTAATGTGTACATAGAATATTATATTGAAACTAAAATAAAACGCAAGTATTTTAACGAAAATTAATATAAATTAACGCAAAAAACATATATTCAGACTATAATATTAATAGTTAAGGGAGTTTTTAACCATGAAGTTTAAAGAGAGAATTACACAAATTAAGAGGCTTTTTAAAAAAAGAGAGCATTTAGCGAATAAAATATATTTTTCGATAAGCTCTGAAGGCTATGGTCATTCATCAAGAGCCATAGCTATTTCGCAGGAATTAGACAAGAAGAATTATCTTATCGCAACCTACGGATATGCGCTGGAAAGACTAAAGGCGAAGGGAATCCCATGCCACAAAGTTTCTCAGGAATTAAAATTCGTCGGGCATGACGGCGCTTTTGATGTGGGCAAAACTATTGTTCAAAACCAAGGCTGGGTAATGAAATTTAACAAAATGGTTGATGAAGAAGTTGATATAATTAAAAAATCAGGGGCGTCATGCGTTGTTGCAGACGGAAGAATGAATCCTGTAATCGCTGCCGAAAAATTAAAATTACCTTGTGTTACCATTACAAATCAGAGTGCTTTTTATCCGTTTTTCCAACAGGATAACTGGCTTGTAAAGCTTTTGGGAGTATCTTTTGACTCTTGGATGAGAATGTATTTAAGCTCCACAGAAGAAATCCTTATCCCTGATTTTGAGCCACCTTATACAATTTGCTTGCCGAATTTAAGCCATAATAGAAAGATTATGAAACGTACCAGATTTGTGGGCCCACTTGTTAGTTTCGATTGTGACAAAGTTCCTCTTATAACTAGAGAAAGCACAAATCCTTATATTGTAGTCTCTTTGGGGGGGCATGCCTACCGAAAACCCTTGTTTGATTGTATTTTAGAAGTCGCAAAAAAGTTACCGAACATTGATTTTGATATATTTACATTTTTTGAAACAGATGAAAAACCGCAAAATGTTAATTTACAAGGCATGCTGCCTGATATTTCTTCCTACCTTAAAACTGCTGATATAATTATCGCTCAAGCCGGACATTCGACGGCGATGGAAATATTGTCATTCGGTAAACCTTCGATTATTGTTCCCGACTTAAATCAAATAGAGCAAGAAAATAATGCAGGTAGAATGGCTGAATTAGAGGTTTCAGAAGTTATTACCCATGACGAATTAACAGTTCATAAAATGTTTGATTGTATACAAAAAGTAATGAAAAATGAAAAATACAAGAAAAATGCCGAATTTTTTGCTACAATGTCTAAAGAAATGAACGCAAAGAAGAGAGTTGCCGATATTCTAAGTGAATATGCGATGAGGTTACATAGGTATTAATGAAAGAAAGAATTGTTTTATTCGCCATAATTTTAAGCTTGGGAGTCTTTTTGTACTTCTTTCAAAATTATTTCAATACCCTGTGGGGATTAGTGTTCTTATGTGTTGCAATGATTACTTATGCCATTTACATGCACCTTGCAACTATACATAAAAAACGTAAACTCAAAAAAAATCCACAAATTATTAATGAAGAATTCAAGCCTTTTATAACAATTATGGTTCCTGCTCACAATGAAGAGGGCGTCATAACTCAAACAGTTCAAAATATTTTAAAAATAGATTATGAAAAGTTTGAAATTATTGTAATTGATGACAGAAGTGAGGACAATACAGCTATTGTCATTAAAGGTTTGGAAGATAAATATGAAAAGGTAACTGCTTTAATAAGAGATAAAAATTCTTTCCCAGGGAAATCCGCAGTACTCAACGAAGCTCTTGTTCTTGCAAAAGGTGACGCTATTTTAGTTTTTGATGCAGATGCAAGAGTTACGCCTGATTTTTTATCAAAATTAATTCCAAATCTCGAACCTGAAGACGTTGGTGCCGTACAAGCCCGCAAAGTTATTATCAATAAAGACTATAATTTTTTAACAAGATGCCAAAATAATGAATATACTTTAGATACTCACTTCCAAATCGGCAGAGATGCTGTGAAAGGAGCAGTTGAACTCAGAGGTAATGGTGAATTAATAAAAAGAAAAGCGCTTCACGATATAAATGGCTGGAATGAAGAAACTATTACGGATGATTTAGACATGTCAACGCAATTACACATAAAAGGATGGGATGTCAGATTCTGCCCTGAGGCGGTTGTTTACGAAGAGGGGATAATCTATCTTGTGCCACTGTTCAGACAGCGTAGAAGGTGGTTAGAAGGTAGCATAAGGCGCTATTTAGAACATTTTGGAGAGGCATTGAAGTCAAAGGAAATATCTTTAAGAGCCAGCCTTGATATGACTGCCTATATTTCTGAGTTTATCATGCCTATCTGGTTAATTATGGAAGTATGTTTTCAAATTTTCAGGGTAGCAACAAAATCAGCACCCACAAATTGTATTTTATCCTCACTAATAGTTGGCTGTGCTATCGCCGTTTGTTTTACTCTAGCTGCAAGATATAGTCTTAGAAGATATGACGATTTAGATAGACACCAAGCCCTTAAACAAGCTATAGAAACCTCAGTATACATTTTTATAATCTGGTTTCCTGTTGTTATGTTTATATGTTTCAAGATTTTATTCTGTAAAAAAGACATGAACTGGGGGAAAACAACTCACGGACTAATATTAGAAGAAGAATTGCATATACAAGGACAAAAAGAATTACAACAAACATAGTAAAAACATAGATAAAGGAATAATAAAATGCCACAAACAGCGAATGAAGTTAAAGAAAAGATTAGGAATATAAAAGATTTTCCAAAACAAGGAATAGTTTTTAGAGACATTACAACTGCGCTTAAAGATGCTCAAACCCTTGTTAAAATGATTGATTTTCTTTGTGAAAAGTTTAAAGACGAAAAGATTGATTATGTCGTTGGATTGGAATCGAGAGGATTTATCTTTGGCATGCCTGTCGCATACAAATTGAATGCTGGATTTATTCCTGTCAGAAAACCTAATAAATTGCCCGCAAAAACGATAAAAGAATCCTATGTTCTTGAGTATGGGACAGACACCCTTGAGATACACGAAGACGCTTTAAGCAATGGGGATAAGGTACTTATTATTGATGATTTACTAGCTACAGGTGGAACTGCCGTAGCAGCTTGTAACTTAGTAGCAAAAACCGGAGCTGATATTATCGGCTGTGCTTTTGTAATTGAATTAAACGACCTAAAAGGTAGAGACAAACTGCCAAAGGGCATTCAAATTTTTTCTATGCTTGAATATTAAAATTCTTTTCGACTCGAAACAGCAGGCTTTATTAAGATTACATATTTCATATTAAGTTGTAGAAAATCTAAATTCTCAATTTCACCCTGCTTATTTTTGTGGACAACGGTACAATCAGTAATTGCAATAAAATTTTTGTTTGCCCCATTTAAAAGATCACTCAAAAACCGATTTTCTCTTGATAAACCAGGATTATACAGCCAACCTGTAATTTCATGTTCTTCTGTTAAAATAAAAACTCTTTCTTTCTTGAGCCATAATTTTATAAACTTAGTAAATAATAACATCTAAAAATCTCCTTCAAAAATAGAATATTAACCTAATCGTATAATCGACAAAGTTTCAAAAAACTTGAACACTTTGACTTATGGTAACATTTTTGTTACAAATTTGCAAGTTTGTAACAAAAATCGTTTGCCTGTTCAAACTTATATGAAGCATTAAATAATTTTGCTTCTTGAAGTTGAGGCGCAAGAATTTGCAAGCCGATTGGCATACCTGATGTATCAAACCCTGCAGGAACACTAATTCCCGGGATTCCCACCAAATTGGCACTAATGGTAGCAATATCGGTTAAATACATTGCCAATGGGTCTTCCGTCTTTGAACCAAATTCAAACGCCGTATTTGGACAAGTCGGGGAAAGAAGTAAATCAACTTTTTCAAACGCTTTATCAAAATCGGATTTTATTAAGGCTCTTAGTTGTTGTGCTTTTTTGTAATATGCATCATAATATCCCGAACTTAAAGCGTAAGTTCCAAGCATTATTCTACGTTTAACTTCAGGTCCAAAGCCTTCTGCGCGAGTTTTTGTGTACATGTCAATTAAACTTCTTGCATCTTTTGTTCTATATCCGTATTTAACCCCGTCAAAACGTGCAAGATTAGAGCTGGCTTCGGCGGTAGCGATAATATAATAAACTCCTATCGAATGTTTTAAATAAGGTAGTGAAATTTCTTGAATTTCAGCTCCGAGAGTTTTGTAGGTATCAATCGCGTTTTGCATTGCTTTTTGAACATCAACAGAAACACCTTCTCCCATAAGCTCTTTTATTACACCGATTTTAATACCTTTAATATTATTTTCAAGTAGAGTAGAATATTTTTCAACAGGAACATCCAATGACGTTGAATCTTTTAGGTCAACGCCGGAAATCACTTCCAAAAGCATTGCAGCATCTTTCACACAACGGGAAAAAGGTCCGATTTGGTCTAATGACGAGGCAAACGCAATAAGTCCGTAGCGAGAAACCCTTCCATAAGTCGGTTTCATTCCGATAATTCCACAAAAACTACCCGGCAAACGAATACTTCCGCCCGTATCAGAACCTAAAGACAAAGTCACCTCACATGCCGCAACACTTGCCGCAGAACCGCCTGAAGAACCTCCGGGAACTTTATTTAAATCCCAAGGATTGCGGGTTTTTTTAAACGCAGAGTTTTCTGTAGAACTTCCCATCGCAAATTCATCCAAATTCGCTTTACCCACTATCGGAACCAAATTATTCAATAATTTTTCAGTAATCGTAGCGTTATAAGGCGAAACAAAATTTTCCAGAATTTTGCTTGATGCTGTTGTCGGATATCCGATTAAGTTCATATTATCTTTTAAAGCAAGTGGAATACCTGCTAAAAGCGGTAATTCTTCACCTTTTGCAATTTTTTCGTCAACTTTTTTTGCCGTCTCCATTGCGGTATTTTTTGTTAAACAGTTAAAAGCCTCAATCTTGCTCTCGACTTCATCTATTCTATCAAACGCAGCCTGCGATAATTCAACTGCTGAAATTTCCTTATTTAACAAAGCTTTTCTTTGTTCACTTGCCGATTTTTTTAAAATCTCTTTCATAATCTCTCCTTAGCATAAGACAATTATAAAACAAAAAAGGCAAAAAATCTTTTAATATTTGTTACGAAAATCAATATAACCCGCAAAAAAATATTCAGGGGTTTTAAAATTAACAGAAATAAGTTATAATGAACCCATAATTATGAAGTGTAAAGGAGGTCTCATATGAATGTAAGTAAAGTTAGTTCTTTTAATCCGATGAGTTTCAAAAGTAATCCCCAATCCAAAGACAGCGAGTACGAAAATCCTGTATCAAAAAAGACGGAACGCAATCTGGCAATACTTAAATCTGTAGGATTTTCAGCGGTGGCAGGAGCTATTACAGGAGGGCTGACAGCCTTTCTTACCAATGAGAAAAAATATACTACTATCGGATTTATAGCAGGTGCTGTTGCAACTTTAATCATGAGCTTACCCGCGGCAATATACAACACAAAGGTTAACGCATACGTAAAACAAAAAGAAATGGATGTTTTCAGTCGTGACAGAAGCTTAAAAACAAATCTTACAGAAGAAGTTGATAAAGAAGTTCAAAATTCTGAAGTTTCTTTAGATAAAAAGCTCGATGATAACCTAAAGTTACAAATGGCAAATCGCGGTAATGCACTAGGAATAGCTAATATTACCTCACAGTCGTAGGAACAGTTTTAAGATGAAAGTTATCAACAATCCTTTTCATATAATTCCCTTTAGTGCTGCGCAAAAAATATCTAAGGAAGACAAGAACCCCATAAGTCAGCTTGGGGAACGTGAAACCTTGCTCAAAGCCACCGCTGTCGCAGGGCTTGGATTTGGTGCCAGAGCTTTATTTGTGTTGTGGGAAAATGGATTTGAATTTGAATATCTTTGGCATTGGGGACGCAAAATTGTTGATAAAAACAAGCAAGGAGCCAAGAATAAAGAACTTCTTTATATTGGCGCGTTTGGAGCCTTGGCACTAGGATTTATAGCAACAGTTGCGGCATTGTATACGCTTTTTAAAACACCTGATATCATGTATAATGGAAAAATTAATGCATTTGTCAAAAATAAAGATATGGATTTATATAGAAAATCAAACAAGGTTGAAGTGGAGCTTTACGACCAGATGAATGATAAAGCCAAAGATGCTACGGATGAAGAAAAGAAAGTTCTCGCCCAACAATACTTAAAATTAAAAGCAGCAAAAAACCCTACGCCCGATTTTATTAAGCAAAAATAGAAACTAATCCACTAAAGCTTTATTGCTTAAAATATTATACGTGTTATAATTGTAAAGCAATTGTATTTTGAAGAATAAAAGACGGTATAAAATGGTAAAAACACCAACAAAAAAGGCTGAAACAAAAGAAATTAAGATGAAAACTACAAAAAAAACACCCAAGGGCGAAAAGGCTTTGGTGATTGTAGAGTCACCCGCAAAATCTAAAACAATCAAGAAGATTTTAGGTGATAATTTTCAGATTGAAGCAAGCTATGGACATATTCGGGATTTTCCTAAAAGTGTGCTTGGTTTTGACGTGCAAAAAGATTTTGAGCCCAGTTTTGTCGTAATCCCTGACAAAAAAAAGGTCGTAACCAAATTAAACGAAATTGCAAAAAAATGCGACAAAATTTATCTCGCCTCCGACCCTGACCGTGAAGGTGAAGCGATAGCATGGCATGTTCGTCAAGTCCTTGAGGTGCCGGATGAAAAAATTTTCAGAATTGAATTTAACGAAATTACGCCAAAAGCCGTTAAATATGCCGTTGAACATTCAAGGCACATTGATATGGACAAAGTCCGCGCTCAACAAACAAGACAAATTTTAGACAGGCTTGTAGGTTATAAAATCAGCCCTGTTTTGTGGGAAAAACTCAGAAATAACAGACTTTCGGCTGGACGCGTACAATCTGTTGCGCTTAAAATGATTTGTGAACGTGAAGAAGAAATCGAAGCGTTCGTGCCGGTTGAATACTGGTCAATCACTGCGGAACTTGACAAATCAGGCGCAGTAATTGAAGCAGAATTATCGAAATACAAAGACAAAAAAATAGAGATAAAAAATCAAGAAGAATCACAAAATATTGTTCAATTTTTGGAGGCAAAATCCACAAAATATGAAGTTTCTAAGATTACAAAAAAAGAAACCCAAAGAAAACCCTCAGCTCCTTTTATAACTTCAACTTTGCAACGAGAAGCAAGCTCAAAACTGGGTTATGGTGTTTCAAAAACAATGCAGGTTGCTCAAAAACTTTATGAAGGTATGGAAATGGGTACAGACGGCGCAGTCGGACTTATTACCTATATGAGAACCGATTCGGTTAGAATTTCAGAAGACGCAACGGAAGCGTCCAGAGATTTCATCATGAAAAATTACGGCGAAAAATATTATCCGAGTGAACCGAATAATTATGTCAAAAGTGGAAAAAAGAACGTGCAGGATGCTCACGAAGCAATCCGACCTTCTTATCCTGAAAAAACACCTGAAAGTATTAAACAATATTTGACAAACGAGCAATACAGGCTTTACAAACTCATTTGGGACAGATTTATATCCTCACAAATGTCAAACGCCAATGTCGCAAATACTTCTGTTGATATCACAGCGGGTGATTATACCCTCAAAGTCGGTGCAAGCAAGATTATGTTTGACGGATTTTTGAAGGTTTATTCTGAGGATTCCGACGATTTGAACAAAAAAACCATTCCTGATTTTGAAAAGGGCGATGTCTTAAAATGTAAAAAAATCAATCCCAAGCAACATTTTACCCAGCCTCCACCAAGGTTTAGCGAGGCTTCCTTAGTTAAAGCGCTTGAAGAACACGGGATTGGAAGACCTTCGACTTACGCACCGATTATCACAAAAATTCAGACAAAAGGATATGTCGAAAAAATTGAAAAAGCACTTACGCCGACACTCTTGGGCAAAACTGTTTCAAAACAATTGACAGAACATTTTTCTAACATCATTAACTACAAATTTACGGCTGGCATGGAAACGCAACTTGATGATGTAGCGGAACAAAAAACTGTTTGGAATAAGGTGATAAAAGATTTTTATGACCCGTTTATCGAAACGGTTAATAACGCAAAACAAAATATGGAACGTATTAATATCGAAAGCGATGTTGATTGTCCAAATTGCGGTAAAAAAATGCTCGTAAGAAACAGCCGGTTCGGAACTCAATTTTTGGGATGTTCGGGCTACCCCGAATGTAAAACTATGATGCCCCTAAATAAAACCGGAGAAATTCAAGAGCCTGAAATAACAGACGAAAAATGCGAAAAATGCCAATCAGATATGATTATAAAAGTCGGACCTTACGGAAAATATATGGAATGTACAAATGCAGAATGTAAAAATCGAAAACGCATCGTTAAATCAACAGGCGTAAAATGTGCTAAAGATGGTTGTGAAGGCGAAATTGTACAAAGAAAATCAAAATACGGGAAAATCTTTTATGGCTGTAATAAATATCCAGATTGTGATTTTGTACTTTGGAACGAGCCTACAGGAGAGCTTTGCCCTAAATGTAGTGCGCTTTTAGTGAAAAAAGTTTTGAAAAAAGGAACAACAATCCAATGTTCGGTTAAAACCTGCGATTACTCAAGAGAGGTTGAAGAAGATGCCGTATAAACTGGGATTAATAGGTTATAATTTATCACATTCGCTTTCTGCGATAATTCACAAGGCAGGATTGAAAAGCTTAGGAATTGATGGAAACTACGAAATTTTAGAAACTCCTCCCGAAGATTTAATTGATAGAATTAAATTTTTAAAATCGAATGATTATAACGGATTCAACGTAACAATACCACTAAAAGTGCCTGTAGCATTGTTCTTAGACCATATAGATAAATCCGCTGATGTTTCAGGTTGCGTCAACACCGTCAAAATTCGTTCGGATAGAACTTTCCATGGCTTTAATACGGATATTTATGGATTTCAAAAAGCAATCCCTTTAAATATCCAACAACGATTAAAAAAATCAAATGTAAGCATTTTAGGAACAGGCGGGGCTTCTCGCGCTGCGGCTGTTGGACTTGTTGAGCTGGGTGTTGAGCAAATCAATTTCTTTTCACGAAATATAATTAATTCGTCTAACATGGTGAATTACTTGAGGCAAACTTTTCCAGATACAGTGTTTAAATTGTATCAGAATTCAAGTACGGGTGAGTTGTTCAATTCTGCTATGATAATTAATACAACTCCGATTGGAATGAAAGGAAATTCTGCCGACCAAATGCCATTGGGTTATGAAACGGTTAAAAATTTGGATAAAAATACAGTCATTTATGATGTGATTTATAATCCTGCAAAGACAGTTTTGCTTAAAAAAGCCGAGGAATATGGGCTTGAAACAATTAATGGGCTTGACATGCTGATTAATCAGGCAGCAAAAGCTCAAGAAATTTGGACTGGAAAATTTCCTGATGTTGATAAGATGAAAATTGCAGCGTTGGAAAGTTTGTAAAAATATTTATGGGGGATAAAAATGCTTGCTAAACGTATAATACCTTGCTTAGACGTCAAAAATGGCGAAACGGTTAAAGGAATTAACTTTGAGAATTTGCAATACGCAGGCGATCCGATTGAATTAGCTAAAAAATACTCTGATGCGGGTGCGGATGAATTGGTTTTTCTTGATATTACGGCGACGAATGAAGGGCGTAAAACCACTTTAAAAATGGTGGAAAACGTTGCAAAACAGGTATTTATACCGTTTACTGTCGGAGGCGGGATATCCTCGATTGAGGATATGAAGCGCCTGCTTTCAGCAGGCGCTGACAAAATTGCAATAAATTCCGCGGCGGTTAAAAATCCTGATTTGATAAAACAATCTTCTGATTATTTTGGTTCGCAGTGTGTTGTGGTGGCAATTGACGCAAAATTTAGCGAGGGTGATTTTTATGTATTTATAAATGCAGGGCAAAAAAATACAGGCATAAAGCTTATTGATTGGGTCAAAAAAGTCGAAAAACTCGGTGCAGGGGAGATTTTATTGACGTCTATGGATGCTGACGGGACACAAAACGGGTTTGACCTAAATATGACAAAACTCGTCGTTGAAAATGTAAATATACCTGTCATCGCTTCGGGAGGTGCGGGGGCATGCGTAGAACATTTTAAGGATGTTTTTGAGCTGGCTAACGCTGATGCGGCATTAGCTGCATCAATTTTTCATTATAATACATTGCCAATAAAGACTTTGAAGCAACAATTAAAAATAAACAACATATCGATTCGGGATTAATCTTATACCCACGTGTCTAATATCTAAAGCAACGGTGTTAATGTATACTTTAGAAAAGTTGAGAGGGGGAAAGCCTCTTCAACACTTTATACTTAACACGATTCAGCTATGACCCGATTTGAAAATAATCGGGATTTTTTTATGCCAATGCTTATACCGAATTGCATTATCGGCTTCGTTAATGTATAATTGAACTAAAAGAAAGAAGGATAGAGAGTTGCATTATTTTACAGGCTCATATATTGTTACAATTTTAGGAGTTATATTAGCTTATTTTTGGGGTGAACATGTTCATACCGGAAGCGGACTGACAAACATCTTTATTGTTTTAGTTCTGAGTGTATTGGAAGTTAGTTTATCGTTCGATAATGCTGTTATAAACGCAATAAAATTAGAAAAAATGAATGAAAAATGGAGAGCCAGATTTTTAACATGGGGGATTGCAATTGCCGTTTTTGGGATGAGATTTTTATTCCCTGTTCTTGTTGTGGCTGTATTTGCACACATAAGCTTACTTGAAGTAACAAAAATTGCGCTCACCGATTCAATTAAATATGCTGATTATATTCATCAAACGCATGCGCCAATTGTAGCATTTGGCGGAGCTTTTTTAATGATGCTGTTTTTATCCTACTTTTTTGATGACAAAAAAGAGGTTCATTGGATTAAGGATTTGGAAAAACATCTTCAAATTTTTGGGACTATTAACGGTGCAGAAACTATCATAGTACTTTTGTCTTTGTTTGTTGTTCAACATTATGTTAATATTGAACAACGATTATTTGTAGTTTTGGCAGGTATTAGCGGGGTGATAATTTACCTGCTTGTTGACGGTGTAACACATTGGCTTGAAAAAAAGGAAGATGAAAGCGTAAAACAATTTGCGACTGTAGTCAAAGGTTCAGGACTTGTTGGCTTTTTATATCTTGAATTAATAGATGCTTCTTTTTCGCTTGATGGAGTTTTGGGAGCGTTCGCGTTAAGCAGGGATATTTTAATTATAACAATAGGGCTTTCAATCGGTGCAATGTTTGTCCGTTCCTTGACTATTATGCTCGTAGAGAAGAAAACTCTAAATAAATATCTTTATCTTGAACATGGCGCGCATTGGGCAATCGGTGCCTTGGCTGTTATAATGTTGATTTCAAGTTTTCATGAGGTGCCGGAAGTCATCACAGGACTCATTGGATTAATATTTATTATCTTTTCATTGATTTCATCTTTACTTCATAATAAAAAAATTAGTTAACACGAGGCAAAAAATTGACAGAATTAATTAAATTACCATTAATCAGTTTTATTGTAACTTCGTTCAATTACGAAAATTACGTGATTAAAACACTTGAAAGTATTAAAAATCAATCTTACGAAAATGTCGAGATAATAGTTGTTGATGATAAATCAAGCGATAATTCCGTTGAAAAAATCAAGCGATTTATTAATGATAATCAAGAAATCAATATCAAATTAATCGAGCATACTCAAAACAAAGGGCAAATGGCAGCGATGCAAACAGGGCTTTTGAATGCAAACGGACAATTTGTTAGTTTTATTGATTCTGATGATATTTTGGTAAAGGATTATGCCAAAACTTTAATCAGAGTACATTTGGCATCAAGTGTTGCATTTGTCTCGGGGCAATTGCTTGAAATTGGCGAAAAAGATGAACTTCACACTACTTATTCAATATCTTCCTTTCAAAAAGAAAAAAGTTTTGAACTCAAGTCGCTTGACGATTTGCTTAAAATAGACATTGATAATGTTGATTTTAAGGTTTTGAGCCTGAAAGAAGCTCCATTCGGAGGTTGGCACTGGTCGGCGATGAGCGCAAACATGTTTCGAAAATCGGCATTGGAATTGTTTTTACAGTATGACACCCCCGAAAATTGGAGAATCTGCCCTGACAAATTTTTACTGAATTTTGCTCACCTAATCGGCGGTTCTGTTATTGTTTACGCACCTTTGGTTGGGTATAGAAGACATAAACAAAATGCAGGGTGTAGTAAACAGGTTTGCGGATGCAAACGCTACAATGACGATGAAATAACTCGAATTAATATCGAAAATAATAAAAAAATAAGAAAAGATACCTTAAATTTTATTTTTAAGAACCGTAAATCCTTTAACTCAACTCTTGGTAAAAGAGGGGTAAACAGGTTTATTTTAGAAATAATTTTATCTTATTTTAAAATTGATTTTAAAAAAGTTTTCTCATGTCTGTTCAAATAAATACTCCTATAATCCTCCTGAAATAAAAAGCAGATTTTAAATCCAAGACGGCGGGATAGCAATCCCGAGAATTTTTTGTATAGTATATCGAGTTGCAATCAAAGTATATCTTGTTTAATTTGAGCTTTTAGTTCATCCAACGAATTAAACTTTTTTTCTTCGCGAATTTTTCTTAAAAATGTTACCTTGATTTTTTCTCCGTAAATTTCCTTATCAAAATCTAAAAGATGAACTTCCAGCACAGATTTTTCATTCTTGGAAATTGTCGGGCGAAGACCGTAATTAGCCACCCCATTAAAGATTTTGCCGTCATATTCGACCAAAACCTTATAAACTCCTCGACCAATTTCGACAAGATTTTCAGGGTAGATTAAATTTGCCGTTTTAAATCCCAACTGCCGACCGAGTTTTTGCCCCTCAATTACCGTTTCTTCAAGAAAATAATTGTATCCAAGCATCGCATTTACAAATTCAACGTTCCCGAGTGCCAAATCCTCTCTAATTCTTGTACTGCTAACAATCTCGGAATTATAAAGAACAGGCGAAACTTCAAAGTGTTTATAATTCAATTCCTCCTGCATGCGCTTTAACAGATTCACATCGCCTGATTTTTTTGCACCGAAATAATGATTGAACCCCGTGGAAATCGCCGCAGGAGCAAAGTTTTTTATAATCACATCTTTCAAATACTCGGACGCACTCATCATAGCTAAATATTCATCAAACTTAAGGAAATAAAGATAATCCACCCCTAAATTTGCAAAAAAATTAACTTTATCATTCTTTGTTATTATATATTTTGGTTGTACATGATAGAAATAACAACACGGGTGGTCTTGAAACGTAATAATAGCAGATTTTGTATTATTTTCACGTGCAAAATCTACGGCACTCTTTATAACCGCTTGATGCCCAATGTGCACTCCGTCGAAAAAACCAAACGCCAGTGACAAATTCTTATTAGTATCTATTTCGTTAAATATTTGCATAATTTTTTACAATGGACTCATTGTCGTCAAAAAATGACCTAAAGTCAAGTATTAGGCGGACGAAAGTAAAAAGTGAAAAGTAAAAAACTTTCGCCTTTACTTTTCACTTTTTATTTTTTACTTTCGTCTATTCCCTACGCAGTCGGATGTTTTTTCTCTTGAATGTAGTTACCGATAGCATTTGCAACCGGTGTAACCAAAACAGGAGCGATAAATCGATACATTGTGTCAAATATTATAAGTTTTTTTGCTATATCAATACCTTTTGCCTGTTTTTCTAAATTAATTCCGCCTTTATTTAAGGTTTTATATTTTTTAATGAAGTTTTCAACGGTTTTATCCATTTTCTTATCAAATGTATACCCCATTATTGTTGATATAATAAAAGTAGCACCTTGATTAATCGCCAAAGTTCTTCTTTTGTCTTTATCCATTTTCTCATTATTCAATGTTTTTCCTATGTAGAAGCTTGAGAGTACAGCACTACCAACTACAAAAAGATGTGCAAATAAATTATTTTTAATTATATCTTTTTTGTTTGCCCAAGTTACGATTTTTTCAAACGCTTTACTCTGAGCTAACATCCCAAACCATTCTGCCATTTTTGTTATTGATGGTCCCATAAGTTTTTTATATTGAGTCCCAATAGAACCTTTAAAGCTAACTTCAGGTTTTATACTGATGGGATTTTTTGAATTGCCACTTGTTCTGATTTTAGAATCATAAATTCTAGGAGAAATTCTTTGAATATTCATTATTTTGTCCCCCCCATAAAGTTTTGGAATATTTTTTTGTCATCATTTTTTAACCCGTTAAAATTCAAAAATGAGTAACTTCTAAAAACATAAGGTTCTTCTTTAACTTCAGGCTTTTTCTTTTCCCATCCAAACACATACTTTAAAATTGGCGGGATTAGAGCGATTGTTAAAATACCCTTTGGAACAGACCCAATAATATCAGGCAATCTGCCTATGATTGTTTTTGCTGTATTAAAGGCTTCTTTGTTTTTAAGCAGATAAGAGTTTTCCTTTGTAATAAAATTTTTAGGATTTGCACTAAATGCTTTTGCCGCATCACCCAATGGTACAAACAATATGCTTGAAATTATAAACCCGATAATGCCAGACCCTATTGAATGTGCCGATGCATATTTTTTATCATCTTTGTTTTTGTCGCCGGGGAGCATCATAATCGATGCTGGACGAAATATACCAGTCAAAATCAAAGCAAACGCCGGTCCAGCCACCAAGTGATAATCGTTTACTTTTTCCATAGCAATTTTAAATTTTTCATTTTGCATTAACTTAGTAATTCTGGGTCCTGAGAATGGAATTTTTGCTTTAGTAGCAGAAAGCCCACAAAAATTCACATTCGCAGGCTCTCTCGTTATTCTATTTTCGTTTTTCATCATGTTTTTAATCGCATTCTTTTGCGCGTTTTTCTTCGCACTTCCAGTCATTTCAAAATCAGCAGATTGCTTCATTCGTCGGCTATGCGGAGGATCGTATGAAATTTTCGTTAAATTGTTAATCATTTTGCCTCACTTATTTTATTTTTCTGTTCGTTTTCATGTAGCTTGTGTCCGATATAATTTGCAATCGGTGTAATAATTACCGGTGCAACAAATCGATATATTGTCATAAATATCATTATTGAAGAAGCTGTTTTTATTCCATCTCTATATTTTTCCAATTGTGCGGGAGAGACATTTTCATTCAACTTAATAAATTTATCTGTAAATTTCTTTACTCTTTCTTTGGCTCTAAAATCAAATCCGTAACTTAATCCTGTTGCCAAAACGGTAACTGCAGCTTGATTAATCGCCAATGTTTTTTTGTTTTTGTCATCCAGTTTCTCATTTGCCAATGTTTTTTTAATATAAAACCCCGAAAGAACCGCGCTGGTTAAAACCGTAAGATGAGTAACTATATTCTTGACATTTTTTGCTTTATTAATAATTCTTTCAGCAAAAGGTTTTTCTAAAATTTTGACAAGTTTTTCGGCAATCTTATCTGTTGTTTTATCCATAAATCCATTATATCCTGTGGTTACAGGAGACATTGTATCTTTAAACGGCTTGAAGAAATTTGACTTAATCGGCGCTGACTTAAAAGTTACATTTTGAGAATTATTAATGTTAGAAGAAACAGCTATAATTTGCATTATTTCGCTCCTCCCATAACACCTTTAAACGCTGCGGATTTTGTATGATTATCTCCTTTGAAATTTACAGCCATATAATTGTTCGAGAAATAATTTATGCTATTATCTTTTTTCTTTTTCTCCCATCCGAAAACATATTTTAATATAGGTGGGATTAGAGCTATTGTTATAGCTGCTCTTGGGGCTGCTATAAGTGTTTCAGGAATCATATTTATCATTTTTGCTGCAGCGGCAAATGCCTTTTCATCTTTTAAATAACTTAATTTCGGATTTTTTATAAGTTCCTTCAAATTTTTTCCAACTTTTTCAACTCCCTTGGAGAGTGGCGATAAAAGAACAACAGATAAGCCATAAGCAATAATTCCGGAGGCTATTGAGTGAGCCGATGCATATTTATTATCATCTGCGTGTTTTTTATCACTCGGCAAAACCATTATTGAAGCAGGTCTTAATACACAAGTTAAGCCCAAAGAAAAGAAAGCGTTAAATACCGCTGGAGCATCATGCGCCAGTTCTAAAAATCTCTTGACTCTTGGGCTGGTATAAATATTAAAAGGTTTTTTTGCACTTAAAAGCCCGCTGAAATTTATTTCAGCGGGCTTTTTTGTAATTATGTCAGAGTTATTTTCAGGCGCAATATTTCTCATATTTTTGTACACACTACTCTGTGAACGGTACGAATTGCGGTGTCGACTATATCGAGTAATATGTGAATCTTTTTGAAGACTGTTAATCATATGCTCCTGAATTGTAATATTAAATTTATCTATACATATATTTTAAAATAAAAGATATATTTACTTGCTATTATATCACTGAACATTTACAATTCAACACATATTTTTTTAAAAATAGGTTAAATAGCTCATGAATTGCGGAAAAATTGTCATTTTTTGGATTTTTCCGCTTCCTCCAAGGATGTATAATCAAAATTTTGCGGTTTTGGGCTATCAATTTTTATCTGCGATTTTAGAGGAGTTTTTTTTATGTTGAGATTTAGTTACCGCAATATTAAGCAATGGGATTAGAAACCCTAGTGCAAGTGTCGAGTATAATAATCCTGCAGCATGTGCCAAGTTTAATTTCCAAACATTTTTCTTAGCAAATTCTGTTCCCTTCGAAGCAATTTCAGCATGGGACTTCAATGAAATATCGTTCAACCAATGTTTTAAGCCTGCGCCTGATTTATTTACATTAAAAAGGCTGTCTTGTTTTTTGTCCAATAATTGAGCAACTCCTTTCGACGCAAAACCTCCGAGTACAAGCCAATTCATAAATCCCAAGTAATCTCTTGTCGTAGATTCTCTAAGTTCTGTCTGATTTTGTGAGGCTAGGAAGCGCCCGACCAAAAGTGATGTATAAACAGTTTTTATAGCGTTTCCGCTTGTTATCGGACCTGAAAATTCAAGTTTTTTGACGAAATCTTTTGGACTTTTAATTTTCATAACCCCTGCAGCCAACGCAATAATCCCGGCACTGGCAAGTAATTTTAAACCTAATAGTTTAGCACCGTTATTTTTTTCCTTTTGAGATTTAAAGGAAGTTTCCTGTTTTTCATCTTTGATTTTATTATAGTTAATCTCGCCTACAAATGCGCTTGTACCGGTTCGTTTTTTTGTAATTATTCTATTAATATACTGATTTGTAAGCCCGAGAGTAGATGCAATAGCCAAAGCACCCAAGGTTTTCACTTTGTTCATTTTTTGAAGCTTTTTGAATGCCGAATCTATATTTATTGAATTATTTGTGAAAACATCTTTACCCATATCATAAACATCTCTGATTATATTCTTCAATGACGAATTTAGTGTTTTTTCATCAAGTTTTATATTAACCGAATTGTCAATTTTGAATGCGTTTGTAATTCTATGTTCAATTATTCCCAAAATTTGTTTCGCATCATCTGCATGGATATTTTTATCTTCAATGATTTTGCTCAAAGTTGTTATTATTTGTTTTTCGCTTTTTAAATTATTCTGAATATTTTTATAAGCAGTATTTTTCCAATTAATATTATCCCATTTAGGACTATCTGCCCATTCGATATTTTTCCAATTTATATCTTGCCAAGCAAAAGTCTTCTTATTTTCAATACCCGAAGCATTGAAGAAAACATTTGAAACATATTTTTCAACATTGTTACCGCTTTTATCCCAAGAATGTTTTAAAAGATTTAGGCTGTCGTTTATTAGCCAAGACTTAGGGTTTATTTTTGTTTCAGGCTCGACAAATTGATTATATAAATTTGCAATTCCTTTTGCAATATATCCAGCTGAAAGACAAGCAATAAAAGTTCCTGTCAATTCCCTGAATAAAGTTTCTGCGCCTGCATATTTATTTCGCTCTTTTGTATCGATGTAAGTTCTTGGAATCACCATCGCGAATACGTCGACCAACGCCGCATTCACCATAGAGTTTGTGTCAATAGTAATAAGCGCCTGCGTTAAAGCTCCGTCCAACGGGCCTCCAAAACTTGGTTGTGTATTATTTGTGCTATTTTTATTTTGCATTGAATGCTTTTTGCTAATTTCGACTTTCATTTGTTTCCCTTTTTTAATATAAATTCACGTTAAAAAGAAGCCCGTAAGTTCAAACGAGAAATTACGGGCTTCTTAAAATTTTATGCTATATTTAACACAAATAACCGTAAAATCCCTGAGGAATTTTACAGCAACAACATATATTGTTTGATTTGCTATTTTTAATTTTCATTTTTAACTTTCTTGTCTAGTATTTATATTAAATAAGAAACAAGAAAAAATGTCAACTGTCTAATTTAACAAACTTTATAAAAATTAGTATGGCTTAGGATATATTATATACATTTATGGAGTATTTTTTGTAGGATCCAATAAAATATTTTGACCGGCTGTACCTAGAACTGTCAATTTACCATCATATCTTACACCCATTTCATACATATCTCCGATGGTTCCGCTGGCGCAAGCAGTTGTTATATTAGTAGTTGTGACAGTCCCACAATTAGGATTTTTAGTAGTTCCGTTTACATCAACCACGATTCTAGTTGTATAATCAGTTGCATTTAAAGGGAATTCACTAGCCGGAACAGGAATTATTAGTCTCCAAGACACTCCATCTGCAGTTGTAAAAGTCCCCGTACCTCCTGCACCAGGGGCTGGACAACTCACGGCTCCAACTGTGTTCATTTGCTCAGACAAAAGGTAACAAAATTTATTGTTCGAAGCAGGAACAGTAGTCCCTGTAATTGTAGTATAATTGAAGCCCCTTGACACAGATGCAGAAGTGTCAGTTGTTGTCCCCATTTCACTGGTTGGATAATTTGTATCATTATTAATTATTTCACTAACAGCTTGTTGCAACGTATAATCAGCCTTTTTAAATAAAACTATATTATTGTTTGGAACCGTTCTCATTAATGCAGGAACTAAAGCCGCTGCTAATACGCCCAAAATAGCCAAACTGACTAAAATTTCCGAAAGAGTAAAACCTTTTTTAACCATAATGATAAATCCTTTTTATTTATTTCCAAAATCCAAATAAACTCCTATTATTTAAAAAATAAAAGCTACATCTTATCTTATTGGTATTTTACCACAAATATCAATTAATGAAACCCCATTCTGTGATATTATATTAATCAGCGTCATTCAGTGGTTTCACGCTAAGCGCAATTCTCTTATCTGTCGGATTGAATTTCAATATAGTGGTATTGATTTTATCACCTGATTTTAAGATACAATTGTTTGTATTTTGATATTCAAGCATTTCAGGGTGAGGTAAAAGGGCTTCGACCCCCGGAAAAACTTCGACAAACGCTCCAAAATGTTTAATTCTGGTAATCGTGCCTTCTCGTAATTCACCTTCAGAAATTTGTTTTTCTGCCTCAAGCCAAGGATCATTCTCAAGATTTTTCAAGCTTAGGCTAACTCTATGTTTCTCATGGTCTACTCCAATAACTTCAACATCTATTTTCTCGCCTACTTTTAGAATATCAGACGGATGGTCAACCCATCTCCATGAAATTTGCGAAAGAGGCAACAGTCCATCGACCCCGCCAATGTCTATAAATGCCCCAAAATCAGCAATTCTAACAATATCACCTTTTAAAACCTGCCCTACTTCAATTTGAGAAAACACTGTTTTTTTAATATCTTCTGCGCTTTCGGAGAAAACCTTTTTATTTGATAAAATGAAATTATTTTGTTGACTATCTATAGTTAAGATTTTTAATTCTATTTTATCGCCGACTTTGATTTCTGACTCTTTACAACGGAGATGGCTCGACGGGACAAACCCTCTAATCCCAAGTATATCAACAAGAACTCCTCCTTTAACGCAAGAAGCAACAGTTCCAAGGATAACTTCATCAGCTTCCTTGATTTTCTCTAATTCTTTCCAATTGTAGGCTAAATCAACTTTTTTACGAGAGAGAACAAATCTTCCATCCTCATCTTCTTCTTTGATAATCAGAAATTCGTATTCTTTGCCTTTTTCTAATGCTTTTTCAATTGGCTCTAAAAAATCTAGTTTTGCCTCTCTTACCGGGACAATCGCGGATGTTTTTGAACCAATATCAATGATAACACCCTCTGAATCATACGACCAAACAATGCCCTTAACTAGGTCACCCTTTTTGAAATTGTAATCATATTTATTTAATAATGATTCAAATTCACTATCGGAATATTTTTCTTTTGTCATCATGGCTATTCTCCATTAAGTTTTTAAAGCCTAATGCTTATTGTCCAATTATAACAAAATTTTTAAAACTTATAACAAAGAAATCCAAAAAGTTCACATATGTTAATAATTTATAGCCAGTTGGGCTATATTGTGAGAGGTGAGAAGTGAGAAGAGGCGGTGAACGGTGAACGGTGAACGGATGGCAACAAGCCCGAGGTCGTTAAAGTAGAGATATTTCTAGCACTTTTTAATAAAAATTAACAAAAAACACAGCAGGGGAAATATTTAGGGTTTCCCCTGCTGTGTTTTGTTAATCTTCTTTTAATATCTTAAATACAATATTTACCAACTGTCTCGCTAAACATTTTCTTGCGTGTCTTGGCGTTTTTCCTTCTTGTAGCTTCTTTTCGTAATATGCAGTTGCTATTGGATTGTACCGCTTTTGAGCAATGCTAAGAGAATAAAAGGCGCTGTTTAATATTCGATTTCCACCTCTATTATTCTTTTTCCTTGTTGTTTTCCCACTTGAACAATCTATTGGAGCAACTCCGCAATAACTTGCTAATTTTGCCGGTGTTGTGATTTTACCTTTGGTTTCCGTATAAATTGTACTGGCTGTAATGTATGATATTCCTTTTAATTGCATTAATTTCTTCGCTTTTTGGGGTGTTTCTTTTTCAATTTCTTTTTCTATTAATTTTATTCCATCCAGTACTTCTTTTAATATTTTTCCTTGAGTTCTGATAATAATATCATCACTGTTACTCAAGTAATTTACTGCTTTTTTAGTATCTAATTTCTTAAATGGAAGTTGTTCACCACGAGTAAAATACAACATTTTAATGAAATTTGTTGTTTTAGTTTTTTGTTTTACCAATGCTTTTCTAGCAGATAACTTTTCTTTCAATTTAACGGTTTCAAAGGAAACTTTTTCTAAATTAGAAGTATTTGCGAATATTGAAAGAGGATGCGGAAAAATCCAAAAAATGACAGTTTTTTGAGATTTTTCAAGTCCGACCTTGGAAGTGCTCGCACCCATACCAGCTGCGGGATAGCCGGTGGTATGGGTGCGAGCCGGACAAGGGAGATTGCGAGAAAAATTCCCAATTTTTCCGCAAGCTCAAATAACCTTTGCATCACCATAGTCATTTTTAGGTGAAGCGACTTTTAAAGCACCTCTCCAGTTTTTAGTAAGAAGCGGGTTGATTTCATATACTTCGCAGCCGTTTTTAATTAAATGGGCAGTAAAAGCTCTTCCAAAGCAATAAGCTCCTTCAATAGCCCAATGAGCTTTTCCTGCCCATTTAATTGCTTGATTAAAACCATTAGAATTAGTTTTAAACTCTTTGAATTTACCATCACAATAACAAGCGATAGTATCTTTGTGTGTGTCAACACCTACCAATTTTTGCGTGTTCATGTTATTCTCCTTTTGTTAATGTAAGAAATTCAATCGACAATCCTGCTTCAATTACCGAAGTAAAAGTATTTCTTAAGTCTGATTGAATTAAAGCGAAGGGAAGAACTATCTCTACGGAAGTCTTAAAGACTGGCGGAATTTAAGTTTCAACCCTTCGCTTTTTATTAAAACATGAAAAAAATCGCTAAGCAGGCGGGATTACTATCCCGCCGACAACAAGCCCGAAAAAGGGAGTTTATTAAATTAGGTTGGGCATTTATGCCCGACCTAATAATTAATAAACTCCTTTTATTTATATCGAGGTTGCTGTGGTTTAATCTCTTTCGCTAAAGCTTGTTGTGCCCTAGCAACTTCAGCATCTTTTCTTGCCACTTCTATTTGAAGCTGTATTGCTTCTCTTTCCTGCCGTGTTAATGGCTTTTGTAGTTGTGCAGTTAATTTCTTAATAGTCATATTGCTAAATCCCATGAAGCACTCCTTTCTAATTTGAATATTACTTCTTTACTAACATTGACATTATCGGCTAAAAAATATAATTCTTTAGCCGATAATGATTTTATATTAACAATTTGTAATAATCAAGAACTGCAAAACCGTTTACTGTTTACTGTTTACCCTCTCACCTCTCACTTCCCACCTCTCACCTAATATCAACAACGCTTACGCCGTCGCCGCCTTCTGCGGCTTCTCCAAAACGATATTTTGCAACATACGGTGAAGTAGATAAAAAATCTTGGATTGCATTCTTTAAAGCTCCGGTTCCATGCCCGTGAATAATATAAACAGGTGTTAAATTAGCCAAACTTGCTTTATCAAGAAAAAATTCTAAACTGTCCAAAGCTTCTTCTACCCGATTACCTCTTAGATCAAGTGTATTTGACATGTCACGTTTTTGCAATTCAAATGACGGTTTTTGCTGAAATCTCAAAACAGGTTTTGAAACCAGTTTTTCGTTGTACAACGCCAGTTTATCTTTTTTAATTTTTGTTTTAATAAGCCCCATCTGAACAAAAATATTATCATTTTTATCAGGTAAAGAAAGTACCGTAACCGCCTGATAAAGCTCTTTTAAAAGTACCTTGTTTCCTATTTGAACATTTTCCCAATTCAATTCTTCATACTTCTCACTTTCATCGGATTTATTTAATTCATCTCTGACATTTTTTTCAAGTTTTGCGAGTCTTGAATATGAACGTCTTGCAATTTTTTCAGATTTTTCCTGTCTTAATTCGTTCAAAATTTCTTTTATCTCACTTTTTGTAATTTCAAGCTCACTTTCCAATTTATTTTTAAGAACTTTTACGGTGTTTTTCTTATCTTTTTTTAATTCAGAAAGCATTTTTTCATATTTATTTTTTGAATCGAGTGCAATTTCACGTAATTCTTCGGCAGTTTTGAGATTTTGTGCGAGTTCTTGCTGAGTTTCCTGTAACTTTTCTACGATGATAATGGACGGGTCTTTTTGCGAAACCAGAATATTTTTTGCTTTATCAACCAAATCTTTGTTTAAGCCGAGGTTTGATGAAATTGAAATCGCATTACTTAATCCGGGAATTCCTATTATTAATTTATAGGTGGGTCTAAGTGAATTTGTGTCGAATTCAACGCAGGCGTTTTTGAAATAGTTGTTTGAAAACTCCAACGCCTTAAGCTCGCCATAATGTGTCGTAATGCAACTTGTAACACCTTTTTCCGCAAGTTTTTCCAAAACCACCTGAGCTAAGATAGCGCCCTCTTGCGGGTCGGTTCCTGCACAAATTTCGTCTATGGTAACAAAAGTATTATTATTGCTATTATTCAAAATGTCTACGATATTAGTCATGTGAGACGAAAATGTCGATAAGCTTTGGGCAATGCTCTGTTCATCACCGATATCCGCAAAAACATGCTCAAACGGATGGACTTTTGCTTCATTACAAGGTAAAAACAATCCCGCTTTCGCCATTAAAACAAAAAGCCCGACTGTCTTTATCGCGACTGTTTTTCCACCTGTATTTGAACCAGTTATTATGATTGAGTTATATCCGTTTCCTATCTCAAAATCATTTTCCACAACTTTTTCAACGTAATCCAAAAGCAAAGGATGGCGCATATTATCAAATTTTAGATATTTCTCACTAACAAGCTGTGGCTCTATTGCCTTTATTTTTATTGCGTATCTGGCTTTTGCAAAATGAAAATCAATTTGAGCAAGCAGATTTTCAGCATTTTTTATCTCGTCTATATTCTTGCGTATTATTTTTGTCAAATCCGTAAGTATATGAATAATTTCGGCTTGAATTTTTGATTTCAGTTCCCTGATTTTGTTGTTTAAAGGCACAAGCTGCTTAGGTTCAATATAAAAAGTTTGACTGCTCGCCGACACATCATGCATAATTCCATCAACTTTACTTTTTGACGAGGCTCTAACCTGAAAAACTATTCGTTCATCTCTGGTTGTATATATTTGCTCCTGCAAATGTTTCGAAAATTCAGGACTGTTTAAAAGTTCGTTAACCCGAGTTTTTAAATTTTTTTCCGTATCTTTTAATGAATTATAAAGACTTTTTAATTCAGAAGAAGCATCTTGTTTAACCTTCAATTCGATATCAAAAGTATCAAAAACCTTATCTTCAAACTCCTTGTCTGCAAAAAGACCGATTGCCAAAGAATTCAAAAGACTGTCTTGGGGCGAATTTTCTTTCATAAAATTTTTAACAAGTCTTGATGTTCTAATCGTTTTTGCAACATTTAAAATTTCTACTTCTTTCAAATAGCTGTTTATTGTCGATTTTGTTATTTCATCAATCTGCGCCACATGCTCCAATGGTAAATCTAAAGCCATATCTAATATTTTTTTAGCTTCGCCGGTAAAATTAATTTGCGCTTGGATACGTGATATGTCAGAGTATATACTCAAGCCGATACATAATTGCCTGCTTTGTTCCAGCCTCGCAAACCTTGCCAATCTCTCTAATATTTTATCAAATTCTAATGATTTTAACGTCTTTTCTACAATCTTCATAACCGTATTATAAGAATAAACATAACTCTAAATGCAAGCCCTATCTTAATTTACGCACTTAATGTTACAAAAAATTAACAAAAAAAGTTAAAAAAGGCAACAATTCCACTGGTATATACTTTATATATATAAGCAATACAACAAAAGGAGAAGAGAAAATGACATTTTTATCATTAAGCATTGAAAAAGAATCACTAACAATGGAGAAATCTATGTTGGAATATCAAGAGATGGTTCTTTCAAATCATCTTAACACTGTAACAGGACAATTATCGGATTATTTGGCTACTCAGACTAATAACGAAAATACAGGTGCCGACTGTTACGCTCAATCACTACAGGCTCAACAGCAATTATATGATAGCCAGAAGGGTTCCATTGAAAGTAAATTAAAGGCTATAAATGCTGAAATTGAAAGTTATGATAAAGCCATAACAACAAACATCAAAAGCGAATGTAAATTAAGCCTGTCTGTTTAATTTAAAAAGTTCGTAAGTATTGACCAGAAGAGAGGCAATTGTCATTGGTCCTACACCCCCCGGAACAGGCGTTATATAAGAAGTTAATTCAGATAGATTTTCAAAATCCACGTCACCAAAAATTTTACCATCAACTTTAGAAGTACCCACATCCACGATAACCGAATTATTTTTTATCATATCTTTTTTAATTATTTTAGGTTTACCGACTGCTGATATTAGTATATCGGCAGTTTTAGTTATGTCGGATAGATTTGTTGTGGCGCTGTGACAAATTGTCACCGTTGCATTTTTATTCAAAAACATCTGTGCAAGAGGTTTCCCGACAATATTTGAACGTCCCACAATCACAACGTGTTGTCCTTGCAGATTAATTTTATATTCCTCCAAAAGTGTCAAAATTCCTTTTGGCGTGCAAGGGTAGGCATACGGCTCAACACCTATGGACATTTTACCAATATTTTCGGGCGTAAATCCATCCACATCTTTTTTCGGAGATATTGCTTGTATAATGTTTTTGGGATTTATTTGTTGCGGAAGCGGAAGCTGAACCAAAATAGCGTCAACATTTTTATCGTTATTAAGTTCAGAAATTTTATCTAAAACAGTTTTTTCGTCAATATTTTGTGGATAAATTAAGACTGTCGAAGTTATTCCGATTTTTTCGGCGGCTTTTTTCTTTAGATTTACATAAAGTTCGCTTGCCGGATTATCTCCAATTAGAATTACAGCCAGAGACGGTTTTTTATCGAGCTTATTTATTTCTTCGCTCAATTTATTTAATATTTTTGCGGATAGTTTTTTTCCGTCTAAAATTGTTGTCATAATTACTCCTTACCGTTTTACCCCTGAGGCAGATTTAATCTGTAATAAAATTGTTTGATTGCCTCTTGTGCTATTTTAGAATCTTTTTCAATGGAATTTTCTAAAAGGTCCATATCCATTGGTATTACGCCCAGAATATCCAAATCATACTTTTTTAGCAGTTCATAAATAGAAACAATTTCCTTGTTCTCAACTTTATTCAACACTACCCCGATTTGACCGCCCGCAGAATATTTTTCGGAAAACTCCTCAATTCTTTTTGCAAGATTTGCCGATTCATCCGTCGGGTTTGCAACTATTAAGGCTGTATCAACATCAACGTCCACAAGCTGATTTAGATATTTTAAATCAAATTCGCAATCAAAAATCACAATGTCATAGCGTTCAATTAATTTAATAAGTGCATCATTAATCTGTTTTGTAATCGGGCATCGGCAATCTTTTGAGGCAACAAGCCAAGAAACGATTATGTCGGTATTTTCGTCCAAAGAGACAATAATATCTTCAATCGCCCATTCAATATATTCCTGCTTACTCATGTTTTCAGGAACGCCCGTTTTATATTCATGTTTGCCGCTTCTTATACCATAAATCGTGTTTCTTATATCAAGCCCAAAGCTATGTCCCAACTCACCTGAAAGGTCATTATCAAACAATAAAACAGATTTTTCGGGATAAAGTTCTTGAAAAATTCTCAAAAATGCCTTTGTAACTGTCGTTTTTCCACTTCCGCTTTTTCCCATAATTGCAAGTTTTGCTGTCACTTATTTCTCTCCATTTTTTCTTTCAATTTCAAAGATAATTCTCGCGTCAAATTCATGGCTTTTTCAGACAATTCCACCGTCAACGAACCTGCCCCGCAGGAAGGTGTCACCATACTATTATTAATTAAAAGTGATTTATCAATTCCTTTTTTAACCAAATAATCTATCGCTTCGTCAAATTTTTCAACCATTGTATCTATATTAGCTTGCTCCAAAGCGTCTTTATCAAGCGTTGGAACTATTCCCCAAGCGATTAGCCCGCCATTTTGCAAAAAAGGTTTTAATTCTTCGGAAAAAAGGCTAAGGTTTTGAGCGAAAGCATAGCCGTCAAAATTTATGATATCAACCCCACACTCAATAGGAACAGTCCAATCGCACTTCCCGCAGCAATGAATTGCACTCAACGCACCGTTTTCCTTTATCAAATCAGAAACCGCTTTGATAATCTCGATTACATCTTCTTTCGTAACCGTTATAAACGCAGATGTTCCAAGTTGGGAAATCGAAGGTTCGTCAATGAAAATTATCGGGATTGTGCTTGAGTTCGCATTTTTAATTTCCTTAATTTGCCAAAGTGCTTTTAAAGCAAGCGTTTTTACAACAATTTCTCTTAGCGTTTCGTCATAAAACGCACATTTATTTTCCCTGTTCGTCAATGTAGTAGCAAGAGTAAAAGGACCCACCACCTGACCTTTAGCGTATTTTGGTTTTGTATCTTTGACTATATCTAAAAAAGGCTTAAATGTTGAGGAATACTGCTCTGTTATTGCATACTTATCAAGAACCCCAGCATCTTTATTTAGGGTGATTTCTTCATAATCCAAAAATAAATTTTCCAACTGTTCAAAAAACTCGTCCGTCTCGTTCTCAAGATAAATTTTCTCCGCGTCCAAATCAACCACAAGCCCCGGCATGTTTTCCAAATATTGAACAATCATATCTTCATTTTTATTCAATTTGGCTAATTGGGGCCAAAACGGGATGAGTGAAAAATTTCTTTTAACTATTTGCATAGCACTGTTAAAATCTTTATGAGGCAAAGAGCCGATTGCCATGCAGTTCAGTTTTAAGTCTCTGTTTTTATTCATAATCCCCAATTGGTTTAAAGTGTAAAAAAGTCGGACATTTTTGTCCGACAATTCTATTCTAAATTTATTCAGCTGTTTCTGTTTCTTTAATTTCTTCTTTAAGAACTTCAGATGCGCTAACAACAACAGTAATCTCTGTTTTAACTTTAGAAGTCAATTTTATAAGCATTTTATATTCGCCAACTTTATTAATCGGAGCATTCAACGAAACATTTTTTCTATCGACTTCAATATTTGTTTTAGCCAAAAGTTCTTCAGCCAATTTCTTGGTAGTTATTGTTCCGAACAATTTTCCACTTTCACCGGCTTTTGCGCTCAATTCAAGAGTAGCCAGTTTTTCTATTTCTTTTGCTTTTTCCAAAGCTTGTTGGTGTAATTTTTCTTGTTTTGCTTTAATTCTTACCAAATTTTGTTCACGATTTTTCAACGCGCCATCCGTTGCAACTTCTGCAACTTTTTGAGGCAACAAGAAATTTCTCGCATAACCGTCTTTAACATTTATCAAATCCCCTGCTTCGCCAAGGTTTTGTACGTCTTTTTTTAATATTACCTGCATTTTTGTCTCCTTTATATTCCGTAGTTATTCTAATCGTACTAAAAACATAAAAAAATGTCGACATTTTTCATAGAATTAATTAAATTATGTTAATTACCGCAACACTTTCAATGTGATAAGTATGGCAAAACATATCAAAAGGCTGTATAAATTCGACAGTTGCACCTTTTGAAACCAGATATTTCAAATCACGTGCGAGAGTTGCAGGGTTGCAGCTAATGTAGATTATTTTACCTTTGCAAAGCTGAATTGCTTTTTCTAAACAACTTTCTGAACAACCTTTTCTCGGCGGGTCAAGAATTATGACATCAAATTTTCTCTTTTTCGTTTTAAGTTCTTTTTCAAAGAATTTTTGCGTATCCATATTGTGAAGTTCGACATTTTTAATCTCGTTCAGTTCAAGTGTCTCTGCCGCCAAATCGACCGATTCTTTGTTTTCCTCAACGCTTACAACTTTTCTGCAAATATCCGAAACGCTTATCCCAAAAGCAGTTACCCCTGCATAGGCGTCTAAAACAGTAGGAGTTTCAAAATTATTTTTTATGTAATCTTTTACAAATGCGAAAATATTTTCAGCACTTTGAGGATTAATTTGAAAAAATGTTTTTGCTCCTATACGGAATGTTTTATCTAAAATCCGTTCTTTTATAAAATCTTTTCCCACAAGCAGCTCTGTTGTTTCACCCATAATTACGTTTGTTTTTTTAGGGTTAAAGTTAACACAAACTCCGACAATTTCTTTAAAACTTTCGTGCAGATTTTGGGCAAAATCTTGCAGTTTTTCGAAAATTTTGGGAGAATTTACGACCAAAACGACGAGTACTTTGTTCGTTGCCTTTGAGATTCTGATTACGACATGGCGCAAGTCCCCGCCGTTTGTTTTTTCATTGTAGCCTGAAATCGTGTAATCGTAGGCAGAGTTTCTTATAAATTCAATAATTTTGTCACAAATCTCCGGTTGAATCGGACAGTGTTTTATATTGATAATTTCGTGTGATTTCGGTTTGTAATATCCCGCTAAAATTCTTTTAGAAACCTTTGTCTGCGCAATCGGGTATTGAACTTTATGTCTGTAATGCACGTTTTCTGGGCTTGGAATAGGTTTTCGGACCTCAACATCAACGTTCGCAATACTTTTTAGCGCATCTTTAATTATTTCTTCTTTCAATTGAAGCTGATAATCGTAGTCTATAAATTGAAGTTGGCATCCCCCACAAACGTTTTGTAAAGCACAAAACGGCTCAACTCTATGTTGTGATTTTTCGAGAATTTCCACGATTTGAGCGTTTGCCCAAGTTTTATTCAGTTTAGTAATTTTTATTTTTAACCTATCCCCAGGGCAAGCATTTTCAACAAAAACGACCAAACCCTCATGTTTGGCTATCCCAAACCCGAGATTGGATAATTTTTCGATATTGACTTCAATTTCATCAGCTACTCTCATAGATTACATCTTAGCACGAATAAAAGCTTATTTATTAAAATTATGGATTAAAAGAAATATCAAGGCAATTTATATCTCAATACTGAATCAGAGCCCTGACAAGAGACAAAAAGCATGTTTCCATTCAGATAAATATAGTAAGGTTTTTTGAGATTACTGATTAACACAGAAATGACACCAAGATTTGAAACTTTTAAAACATTATTGTTGTTATAATTTGCTATATACATATTTTTCGATTTATCAACAGCCAGCCCTATCGGACCGCTGATTTTAGGGTCTTTTATATAAACCATTTTTTTATCATCAGGAGTAATTTTTATAATATTATTGTTATTAAATTCTGCGACATAAACATTTCCGTCCACATCAGTAGTAATCCCTGTTGGAGCCGAAATATTTTGATATATTCTGTTCGATTGATTCATCAAACTTTTTTGTTCTGGAATACTTGCTTTTTGCTGTGATAATGCAAAATTCAGCTGATTTGCGAGTGCTTGAGCATCTTGAGCCCTTGCTGAGGTTGGGGGGATAATGGTTAAATAAGTTTTGGCTTTTTGATTTTCACCCAGCTTATAGCTTAACCAAGCCGCCTTGTAAGCCGAATCGTAATCCTCAGGTTTTCTCACAATAATTTGCTTAAACACAGCTAATGCCGCATCATATTGTTGTAAATATTCTAAAACCGAGCCGAGATTATAATATGCGTCAATATAATTGGGGTCAAGTCTTATAGCATTTCTAAATGAGGTTACGGCTTCGTCGTATTGCCCTATTTTGTAATAATCAATCCCCAGATTGTATTGCAACCGTGCGTCCGTTTTCACCTCAGCTGCGTTGACATTTGTTATTGATAGAATTAATATAGCGAGTAAAATCAATATTTTTTTCATTGGGTTTTTCCTCATTTATTTTATTGCTATTGAATTTCTCTTAACTGTTCAATTACATCGCCGTTATTTTTGGAAAATTCGTTGCCGCGGGCTTCAATTGCCAGACGCAAAATTAAAGGTAAATTAAGTGCTTTATTTGATTTTAAATTATTACAAAAAACTTCTTCAAAATTATTTGGCAACCTAAGACTCCAATTTTCATCGCCGGAAGTCCCCGGACGGTTGTAAACATCTTTTATCCCAAAGTAATCAGGAAAGAAAATTTGAATATTTTCCGCTTTGCAGGCAAAAAGTTCAACCAATTTTATTTGTGCTAAAAAGTCAGCATCATGAGTTAATTTTACGATAATATCATCTTTATTTTCTTCATCAGGAAATAAATCTTCAACCAAATTTTTGGCGTGTAAATAGCCTTCGTGAGTATTAATCAAATCCTCCGCCCACATTGAAATCGGTCGGTTGTCATGAGTACCGACCATTACCCAACTGCGATTTTGAATATTTTTGCAACGATAAGGATGCTCAGACATTTCAGGTACAACAAATTGTGTCAGCTTCATACCCTGTAAATCATATTTAGCCATAACAGCAGCAACAGGATTTGTCAAAGTCCCCAAATCCTCGCATACAATGGAGTCTTTATTTAATCCCTCTTCTTTTGCAGCATCGATGACTATTTTTTCAATTAATCGTCCGTAAAGCCTAACTTGTTCATCACTAATATTTTTGACCCTAGCTTCCTTATCAGCCCTAACATCAAAATTTAAATCATCCATCGTCGGGATAGCGAATTTTGATAATTCAGGATTTTCAGGAGATGAATATAGTCGACCTGCCCCTTCTTCCACAGTAGGCTTATGTCCTTTTTTATAAACCCAAGGATCAATAAGTCCGACAATATGGTCAATTCTTACGCCACCGGGGTTTTCTTTAAACATTTTTTTAAATAGGGCTTTCATTAAGACCCCGCCTTCGCCGAGCGAACCGTCTTCGTTGTAAAGTTTTTCGGGATTAATCACAGGAAATCCCCATGCTTGACCGTCGGCAGAAAAATAATCCGGCGGGCAACCCAAAAACCAGCCTTTTAAAAATAGTGATTGATAAGCCCAACAATCTCTGTCTGAAAATGCAACCTGTCTATCTGCAATCATCTTAATCCCTTTAGACAGCGCATATTCTTTTGTAGCTTCAATTTGAGTATGTGCTACAAATTGGCAAAACGCATAAAAATTAATTTCATCGGAGTATTTTGCTTCAATTTCATTAATTCGCTTTCCAAATTCCATTTTTTCTTCGATAGATTTGGGGTTAAAAAGATTTTTATCTGTCTTTGTACCCCAAAGTGGCCAGTAATCATTATTATGTTCAATGGAAAGTGCTTCATAAAGAGCATCTTTATCCAGCCAAAAACTGTTTTCGCGTTTATATTTTTCAAAACTCTTTTTTAAACCATTTAACTTTAGTTTTTTAAAACTTTTAAAAGCCTCTCTTAATGCGTTGTCCTGAGCATCGCAAATGTAGGAATAAGAAGTTTTAGCTAAATTTTTATTCGGATTATTTTCAACGATTTCGTCAAAAGTTTCTCCCGATAAAATATTACCCCATTTGTCAGTAGTCAATTGTTTTAAATCAATGAAAAGGGGATTATTTGAAAAAATTGTGCCTGTGTAAGGCGACGAATCGAAACATTTTGTTTTACCTGCAGGTCCCAACTGAATTACGTTGAAAATTCCCGACAAAAAATCAATAACTTTTTTGCCTGCAGATGAATTTGCGGTTCCAAATCCTGTGTCTTCACCTATTTCAGAAGGAAAACTATTTGAATGAATAATAAGCGCAAGATTTTTTTTACCAAGAATTTTTAAAGCTTCTTGAATGGTTTTTAGCGTTGCACTTTTATCTAATAACTTACAACTCATGCACCTCTCCTTATTGACTGCAGACTTCTTTCAAATCTTATCATGCAAAAAAAAAAATACAAGTGGATTAATGGACTTGCCATGTATACCTGCTCTGTACTACTCACGCACCTCTCTTCACTTTTAAATAACTTTGTTGTAATATTCTTTTATGGATATAACTGAAATTAAGAAAATTTGGGAAGATGTGAAAGAAGAACTGGCGTTGACTATTTCGCCGTCGTCTTTTGAGCCTTGGATTTTGCCGCTTGAGCCTATCGGGTTTGAGAATAACCAGTTTTCTGTTTTAACGGGGCAATCGTTCGCCCTTCAAATTGTCAGGAAAAATCATTATCAGCAAATTATTGATGCATTTCAAAAAGTTTTAGGGCACGAAATTGAATTTAAGATGGTTTTTGACGAGGAACTGTCTGCAAAACTTAAAAAACAAATCCAAAAATCAAAACAGGTTGCGGAAAAAGCAAAAAAAGAAAATCCAATTGACAACCTTGCGCAGATGCAATCGTTTTCTAATCTAAATCTGAAATACAAATTCGATAATTTTGTTGTGGGTGAAAACAGCCGTTTTGCGCAGGCTGCGGCTATGGCGGTTGCTAAAAATCCAGCAAAAAAATATAACCCGCTTTTTATTTACGGAGAATCAGGATTAGGTAAAACCCACTTAATGCAAGCGATAGGGCATTATATTATGTTCAATAATGCAAAGCTAAAAGTCCGCTACATTAAAACGGAAGATTTTACAAACGAGCTTATTAACAATATAAGACGAGGCGGCGATATCAACGAAAGAATGTCCAAATTTCGCCAAAAATACCGAAATGTTGATGTACTTTTGCTTGATGATATTCAGTTTATTGAATCCAAAGAACGGACTATGGAGGAGGTTTTTCACACTTTTGACAGCCTACATAATAATTCAAAGCAGATTGTCATAACTTCTGACAGACCGCCAAAAGATATACCGACTTTACCTGAAAGGCTCAGAACTCGTTTTGAATGGGGGTTAATGGTTGATATTACTCCTCCTGATTTTGAAACCCGTGTTGCAATTTTGGCGAACTTGGCTGACGAAATCGGGATGAAAATATCTACCGAAGTTTTGGAATTTGTTGCACAAAATTTTAACAAGAATGTGCGCGAACTCGAGGGCGCGTTCAACAAAATAAGCGCTTACGCGAGTATCCAAAACATTGAACCTACTTTAGAACTTGCAAAAAAAGCTTTAAACTGTAGCCTAAAAGCCAAAAACATTGATATTGAAAGTATTGTAAAAATTGTTTGCAAGCATTTTGATATTTCGCAAACCGATCTAAAAAGTACAGCACGACACCAAAAAATTTCTCATACCAGACAGATTGCGGTTTATTTGATAAGAGAATTAACTCAACTAAGCTTTGTTAATATAGCGGATTTTTTCAACAAAAAACACCCGACTATTTTATTTTCGTACGAGAAAATTAAAGAAGAAATAAAAACAGATAACAACTTAAATCAGTTGATTTTCGACTTAACGGAAAAAATTAAGGGTTAAATTCACTTCATATTAATTTCAATAATGAATACTTTTAATTTGAAAATCCGTAAATTTCTTGCTAAAATTTGTTTGTTACAAGCGATACAAAAGGATAATGATGAAAGTTGTAATATTAGGCAGCGGGCAGATGCTCACAAACTTAATCGCCGGATGCATGGATTCGGGATGTGAGATAGTGGGGGTGTTCAGGTACGAAAAAGTCAGATATCCTCTGGTAGATAGATTTTTTGTGGATTTATTTAATCCTTCACGCGAATATACCTACATAAAAAGCCATAAATTATACGAAATAAACGCAAGGAGTGCAAATTCAGCCGAATTCAAAAAAGAAATCCTAAAACTCAACGCCGATATCGTTTTGGTTGGGACTTGGGGCGAAAAATTGAAGAAAAATATAATTAATCTCCCAAAACTCGCTACAATAAACGTTCATCCTGCACTTTTGCCTAAATATCGAGGACCAAACCCGTATCTACAGGCAATAAAACATTTAGAAACTCAATCAGGGGTTACGTTTCATTTAATGGATGAAAATTTTGATACAGGAGCAATTTTGCTACAAAAAATCGTTCAAATTGAGTCGACAGACACCGGTACGGAATTGCGAGAGAAAATAGTTTTAGCCTCAAGAGAAGGTGTTTGTGAATTATTGAAAACTTTAAATTCAGAAATAATAATCCCTATTGCGCAGGACGAGAAACACGCAAGCTATTTTTCTCACATCAGCGAAGATGATGTGATGCTTGATTTCTCAAAATCTGCCGAGGAGATTTCTGCACATATCAGGTCGTTTCACCCATGGTTTAAGTGTTATTTTACTTATAAAAAACGATTTTTTATCCCAAACGCTTATGAATTAGAGATATTGGAAAATAATTCACAGTTACAATCCATACGAACCCCCCACCCTAACCACCCTCCTTCTTTTTTCGATACTCAATCGAAAAAAGCGGAGTCCTTCCCTCAAGGGCGGGAGGGAACAGCTCAAAACTCCAAATTACCCCTTGATAAAACTGATATCGGAACAATTATCGAAAAAGACCACAAACACAAATCACTGACTGTATTATGCGGAGACGGCAAACTTTTAAAAATGAACGAAGTGAAATTATACGGTTATATAAACAGATTTTTCACGGCATTTTACATAAAATATTTCGTCAAGAAATCTTAACCTTATCCTTGACTTCTTTTGCTCTGTTGAGTAACTCCGCTTTTTTTGCTTCCAATTCCCTTTGCTTTTTATAACTATACGTTATGTAAATCACAAATCCAATCAGCAACCAAAGCGGAAACAACATTGAAGATGTTTTCAGGCTTCCCATTGAATAAACCATCAGTCCTCCGCAGGTTAAAATCCCAAGTATCGGGAACAATGGTGAAAAAGGCACTCTAAACGGTCTATGTCTGTCGGGGTCGGTTTTTCTGAGGATTAAAATCGCCGCACACACAATTATAAATGACGTGAAAGTTCCGAAATTACAAAGTTCTGCAGAAATATTTATATCCATAAATAATGTTCCGATAATAACAATGAGTCCCGCAACCCAAGTTAAAACATGCGGCGTTCGGTATTTTTTGTTGATTTGTCTCATTGATTTAGGCAAGAAACCGTCTCGACTCATTGCATATAAAATTCTGGTTGTGCCAAGCTGATAAATTAGCAAAACAGAGGTTAAACCGGCCAAAGCCCCAACTGAAATAAAGCCTGCAAGCCTGTCTTGTCCAACCATTCGCATAGCATGTGCGATAGGAGCTTGAAAATCAATTTTGTCATAAGGCATCATCCCTGTTAAAATAAGCGCAACAACAATATATAAAATTGTGCAAATAACCAAAGTACCAATAATTCCTATCGGCAAATCTCTTTGTGGATTCTTTGTTTCCTCTGCTGTTGTAGAAATAGCATCAAATCCAATATAGGCAAAGAAAATTAAAAATGCGCCCATAAATACTCCCTCAAATCCATTAGGCGCGAAAGGCACCCAGTTTTCGGGCTTGACGTAAAATATTCCCACCACAACAAATGATGCTATAACCAGAAGATTAACCGCAACCATAATCCCTGCTATTTTTGTCGATTCTTTTACCCCTCTGATTAAAACAACTGTTACCAGCGCAACGATTAATATTGCAGGAATATTTATTGAAATTGGAATCCCTAAAATATGCGGAATTACGACATTTGGGTCTAAATGATCTCTTTGGCAGATAATTGTAGCCGAGCGATAGTCATTAATAAGCCAAATCGGGGGATTGACCAACCACGCAGGCAAAACATGCGAAAATCCTTTCAATAATTGAAAAAGATACCCAGTCCAAGCACTTGCAACCGTAATATTCCCAATAGCGTATTCAAGCATTAAAATCCAACCGACCATCCAAGCCATAAATTCGCCCATTGTTGCGTAAGTATAAGTGTAAGCACTCCCCGCAACAGGAATCATTGACGCGAATTCAGAATAACAAAGTGCCGCAAATACACACGCAACAGCTGCCAAAACCATTGAAATAACAAGTGCAGGTCCTGCTCCGACGCCTTCGGGCCCGCCTTGTGCCGCTATTCCTACTATTGTAAAAATTCCGGTTCCCACAACTGCACCGATTCCAAGGATTATTAAATCCCAAACGGTCAGGGTTTTGCTCAACTCAGATTTTTTACCTTCGGCAATTAAATCATCGGGGCTTTTCGTTTTAAACATGTTTTTAAAAATATGTTTAAATTTAGTTAACAATTGGTTGTTGTTCATTAATTTTAATTTCTACTTCTTTTTCTTTTTCAGTTGCTAAAATTTCAGCTTTTCTATTCTTTTTGTAACCGTAATGGAAATATATTAAAGCGCCAAGTCCCACCCAGATAGGGAATAAAAGAGCTGATGTTGTTAAAAATTGCATTGAATATATCATCAATCCTCCACAGCAGATTATACCCAATATTGGAAACCATGGTGAAAAAGGGACTTTGAACGGTCTATGTCTATCAGGGTCGGTCTTTCTAAGAATTAACACTGCAACGCAAACTATTATAAACGAAGTGAAGGTTCCGAAGTTGCATAATTCAGCCGCCACGTTCAAATCTAGCGTAAGTATCCCGATAATGGCAATAATTCCGACAGTCCAAGTTAAAACGTGCGGAGTGTGAAATTTCGGATGAAGTTTTTGAAGTCTTTTCGGTAAAAAATTATCTCTGCTCATTGCGTACAAGATTCTTGTCGCCGCCATTTGCAACACCAAAAGGACTGAGGTTAATCCAGCCAAAGAACCTATTGAAATAAGCCCTGCTGCCCAGTCTTGCCCTGCAACGGTCATAGCATAAGCCATCGGGGCTTTTAAAAATCCGGCAGGAATAGTAACGCCACTTGTTGCCTGCATACCCGTAAGCACCAATGCAACTAAAACGTAAATAATTGTGGTAACGACCAATGAACCGATAATCCCTATCGGTAAATCTTTTTGCGGATTTTTACATTCCTCGGCTGTCGTAGATAAAGCATCAAACCCGATATATGCAAAGAAAATTATAAATGCGCCCATAAATATCCCCTCAACTCCGTTTGGAGCAAAAGGTGTCCAATTTACCGGTTTTACGAAAAAAGCTCCGACAATAACGAACAACGCAATTACTGACAGTTTTATAACAACCATCGCGCCAGCCATTTTAGTGGAATCTTTTGTTCCCTTGATTAAGAGCATTGTAATCGCGATTACGATAAAAATAGCAGGAAGATTAACCGAAATCGGAATCCCAAGAATTGACGGAATAACGGCATTTGAATCTAAACCGTTATCTGTTAAAGTTTTTGTCGCAGTTCTTAAATCGTTTACCAACCAAATAGGGGGATTAGCTACCCATTTTGGAAGAAAATGTTCAAACCCTTTTAACAGTTGCAACAAATGGTTTGACCAAGCACAAGCAACCGCAATATAGCCAATAGCGTACTCAAGCATTAAAATCCAACCGACCATCCAAGCCGCAAATTCGCCAAGTGTAGCAAAAGTGTAAGTGTAAGCCCCACCCGCAACAGGAATCATAGCTGCAAATTCAGAATAACAAAGCGCCGAAAAAACACACGCAAAAGCTGCCACAATCATTGATGCAACAAGTGCAGGACCTGCGCCAACGCTTTCAGGGCCGCCTGCGGCGGCAATTCCGACGACTGCAAAAATCCCCGAACCGATAATCGCTCCTATGCCAAGGATAATCAAATCCCAAACACCTAAAGTTTTTTCAAGCCCTTCGTCTTTTGCCTGCTTAAGCATGTCATCAGGTTTTTTTGTTTTAATAATATTTCTTAAAAATTGTTTTGATAAGTTTGCTCTATATGCATTTTTTGTCATTTGTTTATATTCCGGCTTTCTCTAACTTACAGAGAGGAAATCCCAACGATTCTCTCTGTTCAACATATAATCTGGCAACGGCAGCAGCCATTGTTCTAACTCTGGTTATAAAATTAATTCTTTCATCTTTGCTTATAACCCCTCTTGCATCAAGCAAATTAAAGGTATGCGAGCATTTTAAAACATAATCATAAGCCGGCAAAACTAACTTTGCGTTAACACAATTGTCGACCTCTTTTTGGTACAAGTCAAACATTTTAAACAAAGAATCCGCTGAAGAAACCTCAAAATTGTATTTTGATTGTTCAATTTCGTTTTGCAAATAAATTTCACCGTATTTCAATTCTTTGTTCCACATAACATCATAAACAGAATCTACATCCTGCAAATACATCGCAATTCTCTCAAGCCCGTAGGTCAATTCTAACGCAACAGGACGAATTTCAAGCCCGCCGACTTGTTGAAAATATGTAAATTGTGTAATTTCCATCCCATCAAGCCAAACTTCCCAACCAACGCCTGCCGCACCTAATGTCGGAGATTCCCAATTATCTTCAACAAATCTCACATCATGCTTTGACAAATCTATGCCCATAGCCTCCAAGCTTCTAAGATAAAGCTCTTGAGCGTCTTTTGGTGATGGTTTTAAAATAACCTGATACTGGAAATAATGCCCCAATCTGTTTGGATTTTCACCGTATCTGGCGTCTGTAGGACGCCTGCAAGGTTCAACCATCGCCGTATTCCAAGGCTCAGGTCCCAATGAACGCAAAAAAGTTGCGGGATTCATAGTCGAAGCCCCTTTTTCTATATCGTAAGGTTGCTGAATAATACAGCCGTAATCCGACCAAAATTTAGACAAATTCAATATTAATTCTTGAAAAGATAACATTATTTACAATCCCAACTAATGTACTTATTACACTTATTAACTACCGCTTTAGTATTATAATAGTAACAAAAATATAAATCAAGAAAATAGGTTAAAAATATTAACTTATTTGACAGAAGGTTGAGATTTGGATTATTATTAGTCGAACAGTTTAATAGTTGAACAGTTTTGCAAAATAGAAAAACGTGTTGAGGTGTGAAAAATGGCAAACAAAATTATTATATTCTCAGGCAAACAATATTCGGGCAAGGATACCGTTGCGAAAATTTTATTGGCACAAATGCCTGATTTTAAACGTTTTGCGATGGGAGATGTTATCAAGCTTGAATACGGTAAACAAAAAGGGTTAACTTACGAAGAAATCGAAAAAAACAAACCGATTTATCGTCAGGACTTGATAGATTTGGGCAATTGGGGCAGAAGTATTGACCCTGATTACTGGCTCAAGAAAATTATTTCTCAAGACGGCAACATAATGGTAACAGATGTTCGAGTTCCGCACGAATACGAGATTTTTAAATCCGCTGGTGCTGTTGCGATTAGGGTCGAGGCAACTCGTGAAGTCAGGGCGAAACGTGGAGAACTCGTCGGCGAAGCCGACATCACAGAAATCGGGTTGGATAACATCACTGGCTGGGACTTTGTTATCGAAAACAACTCCGACTACGAAACCCTAAAAACAAAAGCTTTTGAGTTGGTGGGGAAATTAAATCATTAGTTACTTTGCAAGGGTTTCGTAATTAATCACTAAGCTATCTTTTTAACTTTATCTATTTCATTTTTTTTAGTTTCATAAGCGATGTAAAGCTCGTAAGCACTTTGAGCGTTCATCCAAAATTCGGGGGTTGTTCCGAACAAATTTGCAAGCTTATGTGCCATAATCGGAGTTATGCCACGTTTTTTGTTGTAAAGTTCACTCAAAGTTTTTATCCCGACTCCAAGGCGTTCGCTTAATTGTTTTTGGGTTAAATTATACGGCTTGATAAATTCTTCAAGCAATATCTCGCAAGGATGAGTATAAGGTCTGTTTTGCATGATTTTTCTCCGTTTTTAGTGATAATCCATAATCTTTACATCTTCAGCGTTTCCGTCTTTAAATTTAAAAACAATCCGAAATTGGTCATTAACTCTTATTGAACAATAACCGTATAAAATGCCTTTTAAATGTTCAAACCTGTTGGACGGAGGAATAATTAAATCAATCTCGGCATAGGCAAAATGCAGAATATCCAACTTTCGTTTTGCAACTTTTAATATTTCAGGCGGAATCTTTTTTGACTTTTGACCGTTAAAAATCTTCTCTGTTTCTTTGCACTTGAAGGATTTAATCATATTATCATGTTATCACAATACGATAAGTTTGTCAAGTGACTTTTTATCTCTTTTTTATTTGTATGATTGGCACATGGAGGATGCGGACACGCATATCTTAACAAATTGTATATTTTGGAATTATTCCGTGTCCTCCTTATTGAAATAATATTTCAATATTCGTCCAATCAAACTGTTTTGAAGTCGAAAACTCTATAAGTGGACTTTCGTCTAATTGTTTGAGCTGCGAAAACAAATTATCATAATCTTCTCCAGCAGACATTGAAACATAAGGAATTTGAGCTTCTTGTGCCAATTTTTCCACTTTTACATCGTAACAGACTGCAAGAGTTTTTATTCCATATTTCAGTGCCACCAAAACAGCATGAAAACGCATAGCAATCATATAGTCAAGCTCGGATATTTTTTCAAGAATCTCTTGAAAAGTTTGGTTATGAATCAATTCCGTCTTTATTTGCGGATTAATTGATCTTAAAATTGCTTCAAAACGCCTACAAACAGTTAAATCAAGGCTATCCTGAAACGAAAAAATCTCTATTTCTCTATCCGAAAAATCTTTGTTAAGCTGCTCCGCCAATCTAATTAAAAGCTTTTCCGTTACTGTCTTAAAGCCGCGTAATTGGACACCAACTTTACCCGATTGCGTTTTAGGCGCTAAATCAAGTCCGAACAAAGGGTCACAAACCAAATCTGCTTTCACGCCCCATTTTTGCAATAGCATCCTGCTTTTTCTGTCTCTAACCGTAGTCAAAGAACATTTCCGAAGAACTTTTTTTGTCAAAAACGCTCCGAATTTATTATTTATCGGTCCGATGCCCTGAGCAAAAATTACAACTTTTTTCCTAAAAAATAAAGCCGTATTAATAACCCAAAGGTAATAAAGAAGACTTTTTATACTCGTTACATCCTGAAGCAAACTTCCGCCGCCTGAGATTAAAATATCACAATTAATTATTTTTAATATCACTTGCGGCAAATTGAAAAAGTAAGTTGAACTAACGCCGTACAAATCTGCGGTTTTTGTCGGATTACTTGATAAAACCACAGTATTTGCGTTTAACTCCTTAAGTTTTTTTGTTAAAACGCCCAAAATCGCTTCATCACCAAAGTTATCAAATCCATAATATCCTGATATTAAAATATTTTTAGATTTTTTCATATTCACTATAAACTTCTTCTTTTGTCGGTATAGATTTAATTGCGCCGATTTTCATTGATTGCAAACCTGCAACGACAGAAGCCAGTCTTGTCGCTTCAAAAGGTGAAAATCCCGAAGATATGGCATGCAGAAATCCGCCGTTAAAAACATCTCCGGAGCATGTTGTGTCAACTGTTTGGGTCGAGAAAAAATTGCAAAAGATTATGTCGCCCGCGTAGCCGGTATAATATCCACCATTTTGCGTTGATTTAATAACAATAGTATTAATTCCCATATCCCAAAAATGTTTGATTATTTTTTCGGCTGAATACATATCAAAAAGCTTGGCTATATCGTTTTTATCGCTCAAAAACAAAACATCAACATCGTTAATAACTTCATCAAAAGCTTCTTTTGCTTCTTCAGGAGTTGTAATTATAGGGCTGTAATTTGGGTCGTAAGCTGTTGTAAGCCCTTTTTCTTTCGCCAGCGAATAAGCTTTGCTAACAGCCTCTTTACAAGATAGAGAAAGAGTTTGTGCAATTCCTGATGTATAAAATATTTTTGCACTTTCAATATATTTTTCAGAAATATCATCAATAGAAATCTTAGATGCAGCTGTCTTTTTTCTATAATAAGAAAACTCCTTTGTTCCGTCTTTGGGTCTAGCAAGCAGGTAAAGTCCGTTAAAGCCTTCAGAAAGCTTGACTTGAGAAATATCCAAACCCTCAGACTGCCAACTGTCCATCAAATATTCTTTAAAATAATCACAACCAACTCGGGTTATGTACCCAACCTTTGAGCCCAGTCTTCTAGCTGCAACTGCCGTAGCAAGGGTATCGCCGCCATAATATTTGTCCAACGCTCCTGCAAGACTAAGGCTAATCCCGCTTGATAATTCTATTAATCCTTCCCCGAGGGTTATAATATCTAATTTATCATCCATAAAAATTACAAATCCTTTAATTGTTCAACAATTTTTTTTGCTTTTTGAGTAATTTCGGTGAAACTTGAATTTTGATAAAAGCTTCTTCCAACGCCAACGGCTACGCAGCCTGCTTTTATGTAATCAGTAACCTCTTCAAGTAAAATATTCCCTGAGGGCATAACGTTAAGAAACGGCATTGGTCTTAATAAATCCTCAATATACAAAACCCCTCCGAGTGCTTTTGCCGGAAATATTTTTATTAACGGAACACGTGTTTTCCAAGCGTTATAAGCTTCGTTTGCCGTTGATGCACAAGCAATCAATGGTATTTCTTTGTCTTTTGAAATTTTCACCATATTCATTTGAAAGATTGGAGAAGAAATTATTTCCGCACCGGCATCAAGTGCTTTAATAGCCTGTTGTGCAGTTATAATCCCGCCTGCAGAAACAACCGCGCTTTTTGATACTTCATGAATAGCTTGATATAACGATGCATTTTCAATATTTATTTCCAACACTTTAATTCCGCCTTCAATAAGAGCATTGGCTGTATCTATTGCATTTTGAGCGTTTTGGCTTCTAATTATAGGATAAATTTTTTCTTTGGATATTTTTTTAATTAAGTTTTCTTGCATAATTCCCTTTTTTTAAATTTATTATATCATGGTTACATGAAAATTGTAAAAAATCTCAAATCAATAATAATTGTTTTTTCTATTTTGGTATTTATGCTGATTTCGTATGTAATATCTACTTCATTTTTTGAACCCAAGGCATATAATTTAATGGTTCAAAATTTTACTGCGAATAAGCATGGTTCAAATGAGATTATCATTATAAATATTGACGATAAATCTCTGGAAAAAATACGATGGCCTTGGAAACGTGAATTGTACGGTAAAATATTTGAATACTTAAATGATTATTCAAAAGCTAAAGTAATAGGATTTGACGCAATTATCGCAACTCCTGATGAGGAGAATCTTGATTCGGATTTGAAATTTTATTCGTCCATAAAAAATATGAAAAATCTTGTGGTCGGCTTTGTGCCATTGAATTCCCCTTATGATTCCAGAGTGGACGGCGCAAAATATGATAATTATTTTAAGGAAAAATTTTCTATTCACATAAAAGACGAAAGAGGTAAAAAATCCCGTTCCTTTTATCAAAGTTTATCAAAATTTCCGATTAAGTATTTCAACTCTGTAACAAAGGTCGGCTCTGTCATAACTACTCCGGATTTTGACGGCTACATAAGATCTATTGACCAATTTATTGATTATAAAGGGACATTATACCCTTCACTTTCGCTCAGAATTTATAATGATTTATACCCTGATAATACTTTTATTGTCGGGAAAAATAAAATTACTGACACCAAAACAAAATTAAAAATACCGACTTTTGATAAATATAACGGGGTCTTTAATAATATCCATTACTATAAACCATTTCCAAATTCTGAATATTGTCATAAAACCTACTCCGCTATAGATATTATTGAATCTTTGAACAATATTAAACACGGCAAAAAACCTTTGGTTTCTCCTGACGTTTTTAAAGATAAAATAGTATTCCTTGGTGCAAATGCAAAAGCAATAGCTGTTGGACTGGAGGATGTTAAACGAACTCCTATTTCTAATAATTTTCCGGGAGTAGATATTCAAGCCACTAATTTGGACAATATGTTACGGAATGAGTTTTTGGTTCAAACAACTCCGCTCCAAGACATTTTAAGCCTGATTGTTCTTTTATCCCTTACCTTTTTGGTGATAAGATACTTTTCACTCTTTATGTCACTTGGAATAATTGCATCCATGATGATTGCATATATCGCCTTTTGCGTCATTTGCTATAGATTTAACCTTGTAATAAGTGTTATTACACCAATTATGCTTCAGGTAATTACCATGACTGTTGCGTATTCTTATAGGTTTATTTTGGAGGGGCAGAACAAAGAAAAAATTAAACATGCAATGGGGCAATATATATCTAAAGACGTTATGCAGGATGTTGTAAAAAATATTGATGCTATTAAATTAGGCGGAAAACGTGCTAATGTTACCGTGCTTTTTGCTGATATAAGAGGGTTTACCTCCATGAGCGAAAACATGAGCGCAGAAGAAGTTTCTGTTATATTAAATGATTATTTCACGGAAATTGAACCTATTATCAGCAAATATAACGGCGTTATCAATAAATTTATCGGAGATGCGGTTATGGCGATTTTTGGCGAACCGATTCAGGATAAAAACCACGCTGAAAATGCTGTAAAATGTGCAAATAAAATGCTTCAAAAAGTCGCAGAGCTTCAACAAAAATGGTTGGAAGAAGGCAAGCCCAAAATCGAAATCGGTATCGGGATTAATACCGGAGAAGCTTTTGTCGGGAATATCGGCTCGGTAACACGCTTGGAATATACGGTTATAGGCGATATGGTAAACCTTGCAAGCAGAATTGAAAGTTACAATAAAGTATATAAAACCAATTTTCTGATAAGCTCTACTACTTATGAAAAAGTAAGAAATATTACAGATGTAATTAAAATCTCAGAAGTCTCCATCAGGGGCAAAGCGAAGAAGTTGAATATTTATGAAGTGCTTAGGCTTACTGAGTAGCCTAGGATTTAAATAAAGCATGGCAGTAGGTCGGGCTTTCCAGCCCTATGAAATACAGTAGGTCGGGCTTTCTAGCCCGACGACATAAGGCAAATGAATTGAATTACAAAAGACTTTTTATACCCGATAGTTATGTTTTTCTTACGGTTGTTACAAATAATCGCAGAAAAATTTTGATAAAAAATATTGAAATATTGAGGGCTGCTTTTAAAAATGCTAAAAAATATTTTAATTTTGAAGCAATTGCAATAGTTATTTTACCTGACCATTTTCATCTTTTAGTTAAGCCAGAAAACATTAAAGATTATCCCAAAATCATAACTTCAATAAAATACTATTTTTCCAAAAATATTACTGTTGTCGGGCTGGAAAGCCCGACCTACGACCGAAATAAGGGTATATGGCAAAGACGATATAACGAACATACAATCAGAGATGAAAACGATTTACATCGGCACTTGGATTATATCCACTATAATCCTGTAAAACATGCCTTAGTTCAAAAAGTTAAAGATTGGGAGTTCTCATCTTTTAATAAATTTGTTAAAACAAATAATTATGAAGCGGATTGGGGAGTAGGTAAAGATATTGAAAAAATAAAAGAATTGAATTATGAGTAGTAGGTCGGGCTTTCCAGCCCGACAACATTGGGCAACTATTTTAAATTCATATTTACAGTTCTTAATATTTGAGTTCTTGGGGCGAATGGTTTATACTTGCTTAAATGAAGTAGTGCAGTAGGTCGGGCTTTCCAGCCCGACAACATTGGGCAACATGAGATAAAAAATGTTAAAAAATTTAGAGCAAATCAAAAAATCAATAGAAATTGAGCGGAAGCATCAATATATTAATATACGAGGTAAAAATCAAACTTTTGCTCAGTTTATTAAAGGTGAAATTTTAAACGCGTATAAAAACTCCAATAAAAATCCAAAATGGAAAATTTTGCTCGAAACTTTTGAACTTTATCCCACTGATTCAATGCCGATGAGAAGAAAAGCTATCGACAGGTTGATTTCGGTGATAAATTTTGAACTCAATCCACCAACACTACAAGCTCAAGGCGAATTAAAACCGCCAAGCGAACTTGATGTCATCTACATTAAAGGGGTTGGTCCCAAGGTCGGCTATGCTTTAAATAAATTAGGCATTTATACAGCGAATGACTTGCTTTTTTATTTCCCTCGAAAACATATTGATTACTCGAACAGAACTTTGATTAAAAACCTTAAAATCGATACAAATACGACGATTTTTGGATACATAAAATCAACCCAAGCATTTATGACAAAAAACGGACTAAGCATCCTAAAAGTCAAAATATCGGACGAAAGCGGAAGCTTTGAATTAAGCTTTTTCTACGCCAAAGCGAGCAGGCACTTGCTGGAACGTTACAAATCACAATTTCCGCAGGGTGCGGGAATAATGGTTTCGGGGACTGTTAAATTTAACAGCTTTGACGGTAAATTGACATTTGATAAACCTCAATATTCAATTATGTCTGGTGATTTTTTGGAAAATGGTACAAGTTCAAACTTAAATTTAGGTCGAATTGTTCCGATTTATCCGTTAAATGAAAATTTGAGCATAAAAACGTTAAGAAAAGCCATTTTTAATGCGATTTCAACATATAAAAAAATAATTCCGACAGTTTTACCCGACTATTTAATAAAAAAATATGAGTTACTTGAAAAAAAAGAGGCGGTTGAACAAATACATTTTCCTCAATCAATGGAAATGCTTGAAAAGGCTCGATTTAGCCTTGTTTTTGAAGAATTGTTTATAATTCAGCTTAAACTAGCAAGACTGAGAGACGAAAACAGAAAAAATAATACAGCAATCCCTTTAAAAATAAAAGAAAAAGGACTAGTCAAAAAATTCATCAAAAATCTGCCGTTCGATTTGACCGATGCCCAAAATCGTGCGATAGAAGATATTTTGAAGGATTTAAATTCTACGGAACCAATGCAAAGGTTGTTGCAGGGGGATGTTGGCAGCGGAAAAACAGTTGTAGCAACGATTATGCTCCTAGCTGCAGTCGAAAACGGCTATCAAGGAGCTATTATGGCGCCAACCGAGATTTTGGCACAACAACATTACCATAATTTAGTGCAATGGTTAGCCCCTATGGGGCTAGGTGTCGGGCTGTTTTTGGGGAGTAACACTAAAAAGCTTCGAACAAAAATTGAAACTGATTTGAGAAACGGGCAAACGCATATTGCAGTTGGAACTCATGCACTTATTCAAGAAAGTATTCAATTTGAAAATCTTGGTGCCATTGTAATTGACGAACAACACCGATTTGGGGTGAAACAAAGAACTTTACTGAAAAATAAAGCTCAAAGTCCTCAAATGCTTACAATGACAGCTACCCCAATTCCAAGAACTCTTGCGCTGACTGTCCATGGCGATTTGAATTTAACGATAATAGATGAACTCCCTAAAGGCAGAAAGCCTATTAAAACAAGCTTAATCACACAATCACAACATAAAGAAGCTTATAAAATAATCCAAAATGAAATAGAACAAAATCGTCAAGTCTATGTAGTTTACCCCCTTATTGATGAAAGTGAAACACTTTCCGCGAAAGCCGCAACTATTGAGGCGGAAAAATTTCAGAATGAAATTTTTCCGCAGTATAAAATAGGTTTGTTGCATGGAAAATTAAAAAATGAAGAAAAAGAACGTGTAATGTCTGATTTTAAGAACAAAAAATATGATATTTTGGTTTCGACAACCGTTGTTGAAGTAGGGGTAGATGTTCCTAATGCTACGGTCATGCTTATAGAAAATGCGGAAAGATTTGGACTTTCACAATTACATCAGCTTAGGGGACGTGTTGGGAGAAGCGATTTGCAGTCTTATTGTATAATTTCAACATCAACAAAATCTCAAGAAACCCGAGACAGACTTAATATTATGACCCAAACTAACGATGGATTTGTAATCGCTGAAAAAGATTTACAAATTAGAGGACCGGGTGAATTTTTAGGCGTAAGACAAAGCGGATTACCGGATTTGATTATTTCTGATTTAATAAAAGATGCGAAAATTTTGGAAATTGCTCGAAATGAAGCTATTGAATTTATAAAATATTACAAGCTTGACATATATTCTCATTTAAAAAATGCAACGAGTTTAAATATGATTAGTAATTATGATTTAATAAATTCAGGATAGACAAGCATTTCGAGATATTTTTCTTTTTTTGCAAAAAAAGAATTTAAAAAGTGCTTGCATTTTTTTGTTAATTACATTAAGATTAGTTTATATTTATTC
>CAIPUE010000030.1 GCA_903868125.1 uncultured bacterium
GAGGCTGTGTAAAAACTAATTTTCAAAAAGCCATGTATAAATACTTACTAATATGGTAAAATTAGTAAGTGGTATTGGCATTGGAGGGTTTTTGAATGGGTTACATTAAAGGCGAATGTAGAGAACAAATTACTTTGTTTCCTGAAATTTTAGATGATTACGTTAACGATAACAATCACGTTAGGTTTATTGAGGCTTTTGTTAATGATTTAAAGGTTAATGACTTTACTTATTCACAAACTAAATCTACAGGTAGACCGCCTCACTCCCCTAAAGACATCCTAAAACTATTCATCTACGGCTATCTCAACGGTATCCGCTCAAGCCGAAAACTTGAAAAAGAAACCCATAGAAATGTAGAAGCTATGTGGCTTATGCAAAAACTTACCCCAGACCATAAAACTATCGCCAATTTTAGAAAAGATAACAACAAAGCCATAAAACAAGTGTTTAAAGAATTTACCTTAAAATGTAAAAGTTTAGGATTATTCGGGTGCGAACTTATTGCCGTTGACGGTAGCAAGTTCCCTGCCGTCAACGGCAATAAAAATAACTTTACAAAAAAGAAAATAGAAGACAAAATCAAATCAATTGATAAACATATCCAAAACTATTTTGATGAATTAGATAGAAATGATGAAAAAGAAGCCGGGATTGAAGATTTAACAGGCGATGAATTAAAAGAAAAAATTAAATCATTACTTGATTTGAAAAGTGATTATCAAGAGAAACAAGAGCAACTTGAAAAAACAGGCGAAACTCAAGTAAGTACGACGGATACAGATAGCAGAATGATGAAAGTTTTTGGCGGAGGCAGGGATGTTTGCTACAATGTTCAAATGGCAGTGGATAGCAAGCATAATCTGATAGCGGACTATGAAACAACAAACCATGAAAATGACGAAAGAGAATTAAGCAAGATTGCGATAAAAGGAAAGGAAGCATTAGGCGTAGAGGAAATAGAGGTATTGGCGGATACGGGGTATTTTTCATCAGTAGAAATAGAAAAATGTATAGAGAATGGAATAACGCCGTATGTAGCAAAACAAAAAACAAAAGAGGAAAAGAAATTCAGCAAAGACAAATTTAGATATGATGAAAAAGAAGACCTATATATATGTCCAAAGAATAAAGAATTAGAATTTAAGCAAATTGTTACTGGAAAAAACGACTTAAAATACAAACAATACAGATGTGAAGAGTGCTACGATTGTGAGAACAAGGGAGTTTGCACAGAGAGTGAAAAGGGGCGGACAATAAAGCGTTGGGAAAAAGAAGAGATATTAGAAGAAATGGAAAACAGGATGTTAAGAGAGAAAGAGAAATACAAAAAGCGACAGAGTACAGTGGAGCCTGTATTTGGGATAATAAAGCGAAGTATGGGACACAGTTATATGCTAATGAAAGGGATACCAAAAGTTAATACAGAAATAGGACTAAGTGCACTAGCGTATAACATGAAAAGGGCGATAACAGAGATAGGAATAGAGAAATTAATAGAGTCAATGGCATAGTCAAGCCATTGACTCTATTAATTTTAATGAGAGAGACCTTAAAGGATTTGTTTTTAAAGTTTTTACACAGCCTC
>CAIPUE010000031.1 GCA_903868125.1 uncultured bacterium
AAAATTTTCCTCGCAAGCTCCTATGTCCGGCTTAAATCCATACCGCCGGCTATCCCGCAGCCGGTATGGATTTAGCACTTCTTAGGTCGGATTTGAAAAATTGCAAAAAATTGTCATTTTTTGAATTTTTCCGCATCCTCATTTCTGTTTACTGTTCATCGGTTACTCGTTACTTTGTTTCGTGGGCTATCCATTTTAAATAAGTATCGTCAGCTTCTATTATCGGCAAAGCAATAACCTCTGGAACAGTATAGGAATGTAATTTTTGTATCATAAGTTTAACGTTCTCAAACAGTTCTTTTTTCGTTTTAATAATCAAAAGAGCTTCTTTTTCTTCGCAAAACTCACCGTCCCAAGAAAAAATTGATTCCATTTTGTCAATTATATTGACACATGCCGCCAACTGACTTTCTACAAGAATTTTTGCTATTTCTTTGCCTTCCTTTTTATTAGGAACACTGCAGTATATTACTATGAATTCCATGTTTGTTGCCTCCTTTTCTTAAGTGAGTAGTGAGAGGAAGTTGAATAGTCTAATAGTCTAATAGTCGAATAGTTGAACAGTTTTGCAGTTTTTGACTCCTTTTTCGGGGTGTATTACAACTTCTCACTTTTCGAGACTTGTTGACGGTGCGGTTGAATCCGCACCCTACGGTTTACCGTTTACTTCGTTTAAACCTTTCGCAACTTCAACCTTTCAACCCAAAAACTATTCGACTATTCAACTGTTAAACTGCCGTTCACTGTTCACTGTTTACTGTTCACTCGCTCCCCTCACTGCTCACCTCTCACTAAAAAATATTTTTTGCGGATTTAAGATATTTTTCTCATCAAAAACCTTTTTTATTTTTTTCATATATTCTAACGTTACATCATCAATTGCATTTGTCATGTATTTCGATTTTTCACAGCCGATCCCATGTTCTCCGGAAAGAGTCCCGCCTAAATCTATCGCCAATTGATGAATTTCATCTTTTGCCTGTCCGTAATTTTTAACATCATTTTCATCATTCAAGTCGAGCGGAATGTTCGGATGAATATTCCCATCGCCAATGTGCCCCATAATACAAACGAGTAAGTTATTTTTCTCACAAATTTTTCTCACTCCCTCAACAAGTTCGGCGATTTTTTCACGAGGAACAACAATGTCTTCTGCAACAACATTCGGCTTAAGTTTTGCGCATGCCCCAAACGCAGAACGTCTTGCCGTCCAAATTTTTTGAGCATCTTCCTCATTTTTTGAAAATTTAACCTCCACGGCACCGCATCTTTGACAAAGTTCAACCACCTTGTTCTGTTGATAATCCAAAGATGCCAAATACCCGTCAACCTCCAAAAATAACGCCGCATCCTTATCTGTTAAAAGCCCCGCCGGAGAAAATTTTTCAACCGTTTGTAATGTTTTTTTATCCATAATGTCCAAAGTCGCAGGCATAAGTTTATTTTCAAGTATAACATTAACAGCATGCGTAGCATCTGAAATTTTATCGAAATATGCTAAAATCACCTTTGAACCCTCAGGTTTGGGGATTAGTTTAACCAAAGCTTCAACCACTATTCCCAATGTCCCCTCAGAACCTATAAAAAGCTGGCTCAAATGGTATCCCGTCGAATTTTTAGCGGTATTAGACCCTGTGTTAATAATCCTGCCGTCCGCCAACACAACTTTCAAATCGATTATGTAGTCTTTTGTAGAACCATACTTAAAAGTTCGGGGCCCACCGGATGAAAGTCCTACACTTCCCCCAATTGTTGAAACTTTCAAATTAGATGGGTCAGGTGGATAAAAAAGACCTGATTTTTCGACTTCTGACTGTAAATCCCCTACGATAACCCCGCTTTGGACTCTTGCGGTTAAATTCTCCTGATTAATTTCCAAAATCTTATTCATTTTAGAAAAATTCAAAACAATTCCCCCCGCTTTTACAATGCATGCCCCGACCAAATTTGTACCGGCACCGCGAGCGATTACAGAGATATTATTCGCATAAGCAAGCCGCATAATTTGCTGAACATGTTCAACCGTTTCAACAAAAACAACGGCATCGGGCAGATTTTCTATATTTTGTTTGTTAGTAGCGTCAAGCGCATAAACATAACGCTCTTCCAATTCACTCAAAACATTTTCAGAAGAAACTATTTGTTTAAGTTGTTCAATAATTTTTTTCATTAAGCCGCCATTTTAGTCAACATACGAAGTTATTTTTTCTATACCCTTACTTAACTTAGCCAACTGCTTATCAATATTATCAACTTTTTTTGTTAATTTAGCATCCGTTATAACTTCAGGTATTTGTACCTGCGCTAAAACTTCTTTTATTACAGATTTGATATCAACATTCTTGGTTTTATTCTCTTTTATTAACCGCTCTATTTTATCTTCCAAAGAACTAATCTTTTCTTGCTGCTCATCAAATTTTTCAGAAATTTCGTCCAAAACATTCTCAATATTAATCGCCTTTGGCATAACTTTTTTTAATTCGATAATTGATTGTTTTATCCCCCCGACTTCAGAAACCTGTTCTGCAATATTACCCAGATTTTCGCTCGTACTATCAATCCATTCCGCCAAGTACGTGAATGTTTGGTTAAATATTTGATCAGATTTTACGCTTGACAACATAAGATTGTTAATATTTTCTAGTTTTTTCTCCACTCTACTCATAGGTTCTCTATTGTCTAAATGTTTTACTTTATCTTCAAATTGATAAACAACATTTCTTAATTTATCCAAATTAGACTTTAGAGCCGTATGAGATTCATCTGAATTTAATAAAATCTTATTAGTTCTAAAGCTGAGACTCATTATATCTTCATTAAGTTTATCTAAATTGCCGCCACCTTTCGATTGAGAAATTTCCTTTAAAATCAGCCTGACTTTTGCAATGTCAGATTCAATGTCTTGAAGCGTATAGGAATACTCAGAATCACTTTCAACCGCTTTTCTTGATGCCCCAAGATGGTTTTTAACACTATTTGTTGTTTCATGTAATACATCAAGACTCGACAGAATATCATTAAAATTATTATCCAATGAGAATTTAACGTCCTCTTTAACTTTTTCTCCTGTTTCTTCAATAAAGTCCTTTATATCCTCAGCCTCAGCAACAAAAGAAATTTGACTAAAAATATCAATAAGGTTTCCCAAAATACCCTCTTTAAAAGCATCCAATTCAGCTTTAATATTTACTTGGGCATTTCCATTGTCCAATTTTTCTTCGAAATTTTTAATCCCAATCCTAATTTCTTTTTTAATCACTTCTAAATCATTTAATGCAGGTAATTTTTCCAATTTGTCAAGTTTGTCTAATTTAACAATAAAATTATTTTGTAACTTAAGAATTTGTTTAATTTCTTTGACATTTTCTTCAACATCCGAATCCGAATCAATTGCCAACAAATCAAGTTTTTGGCTTATTACTTCAAACTCTTTCACTATTTCATTTTTAGATAAATCAATCTTATTTTCAACATCTTGAGTAACCTTTTCAAAATCAAATTCGTCAATTTTATTTTGAATTCCATCAACCTTTTCTTGGATGTTAAGCAAAAACCCTGACATTTCCATTGCCGAATTTACACCCAAATCCATATAACTTTCCTGAAGTTCTGCCAAAGATGTTTTTACATCTTCAATCAATGCAAAAAAGTCTTTTTTCTGATTATCAATACTGAGTTCAAAAATATCCAATTTTTCTGTAATATCCTGCGTTACAGCTGTTTTAAGATTTTCAATACGACGGGTAATTTCCTCGTTTTTTTCGGTAATACTATTTATCGATTGATTGTTTTCAATAGAAGATGTAATTTTTTCTTCCATATTTACAAATAAATTATCTATAGATGCTTTAATGTCATCACTTACCCCTTGCAATTCATCTTTAACCGTGATTGAAGAAATAGAAAGCTCAAAACTGTCCGTAATCTCGGAAAATTTGTCAAATACATCTGATTTTAATTTGTCTATGTCCGCTGAAAAATCCTTTTTAGTTTCAATAATTTCTATAAAAGATTTTAATTCATCTATATTATCTTCTGTTTTTTCATAAAAACTTGTTTTTGCCTCAGACAATAAAGATTGAATTGATAATTGATAATTTTCTTCTAATGTCGCAATTTTGCCCTCAATCCCCTTAGAGGCAGACTGGATAATAGTCTGCAATGTTCCTGTTTTGTGAGAAATTTCTTCAATGATTGCTTTATCGGGTGATAGAGAAACTAAAACTTCTTTTATCAGATTAATATTTTCACCTAATTCATTTAAAATAAGTGTTTCTGTTTCTTCATGAGCTTTCGCTATCTTATTTATAATCTCCGCTTTTAATTCTGCGTGAGTTTCTAAGAAAACTTCTTTCGTTTCGTTTATTTTTTCTAAAGTTGTCGGAATAGATTCAATATTTGGAATAAATTCGTTTAAAATAGATTTTAATTCTCCAAATTCATTTGTCTCATAAGAAACTACTTTTGCGATAATTGTTTCTAATTTCTCATTTAAATTTTCAAAATCATATGAAAGTTTTTCTAACTGCTCTTCATTTTCGACCCTTACATCTTCTTTAATGGTTGATGTTATGGACAAATATGAATTGTCAATTTGATTTTTAATATCTATCAATAAATTATCCATGGATGCTCTAATATCATCACTGACCCCTTGCAATTCATCTTTAACAGTGATTGAAGAAATAGAAAGCTCGAAACTATCCGTAATCTCGGAAAATTTATCTAATAAATCTGATTTTAATTCATCAATATCATCCTCTGTTTTTTCATAAAAACTTGTTTTTGCTTCAGACAATAAAGATTGAATTGATAATTGATAATTTTCTTCTAATGTCGCAATTTTACCCTCAATCCCCTTTGAAGCCGACTGAATAATAGCCTGTAATGTTGCGGTTTTGTGAGAAATTTCTTCAATGATTGCTTTGTCGGGTGATAGAGAAACTAAAACTTCTTTTATTAGATTAATATTTTCACCTAATTCATTTAAAATAAGCATTTCTGTTTCTTCATGAGCTTTCGCTATCTTATTTATAATCTCCGCTTTTGATTCTGCTTGAGTTTCTAAGAAAACTTCTTTAGTTTCATTGATTTTTTCTAAAGTTGTCGGAATAGATTCAATATTTGGAATAAATTCGTTTAAAATAGA
>CAIPUE010000032.1 GCA_903868125.1 uncultured bacterium
GTTTCCACTGAAGAAATTAAAACAATTGCAAAAACATTACATCTTGTGACCAATTCAATTTCTGCGGTTGCTTATGCCAATCTTCAATTAGCAAAATTTGGGATTGATTACAAAATGCCAAGAAATATTGCGATGGAAGAGTGGTTCTTTTCTAATTGTGAAAATATAAGCAGGCCTATAACCACAAGAGAATTTGAAGTTTTAAAGCTCATTGTATTGGGCAAAAGCAATACTGAAATAGCAAATGAACTTTTGATTAGCGTACATACAGCTAAAGCTCACGTATCATCAATTTTAGAAAAATTCTCGCTCGATGATAGAGTCCAAGTCGCAGTAAAAGCCGTTAGAGAAGGGTTGATTTAATTAATATAACGAGGGGCAAAGTCATTTGGCATTTGTTTGCCCAAAGATTCTACTGGTTTTAGCCACAAAGAGAATAGAAATTGGTAATATTTTAGTTAATATATGAATCCATATCATATCAAGTATTATTTATGAATGGATTATTTAAAGTTTATGGTGAATTTTATTGAAAATATTTCAAAAATCAAAAAATGGTTAATTCTATTAATGATTTTTCTAGCTATGACGGGATTATATATTTATAACGCTAAAGACTACGTCATCATAAGGTTTAATGAACTTGGTGCACTTACTAAAAACATGGCAGTATATTACAACGGTTTTAAAGTAGGTAAAATTGTCAAAATCGAACCTGATAATGATTTTAAGCATACACTTGTAAGGGTGAATTTTAGCCGTAAAAATTTAAAGTTGCCACAAAATACGACGGCCCAAGTAGAAAATTTTCCTAGTGGAGAGCTTTATTTGCAATTCGTGTATCCAAGCAGCCCTTCTTTTAACATAATAAAAAGAGGTGACGTTATTGAAGGAATAGTCCCCTACAGCTTAGAGCAATTCATGCTGGGGCAAAATATTTCAGGGATGTCTGATATAGTTTCTATACATGTTATAAAAGCTTTAAACGCGACAGAGATAGCAAATCAAGAAATGACGGCATTTTTCAAAAACACTTCGAAAGTTATTAACGAAAACAGCAACGAAATAAAAACAGCGGTAAATAATACCTCAGCAATGACAAAAAGCCTCGCCCAAATGGCGGAAAATCTTAATCAGGCATCTGCAAAAATAAATAATGCATTGGATGAAAAAACAATAAGAGATTCAACTTCAAATATAAAAGACTCAACCTCAAACTTAAGGGATACAACAGGTAACTTATCTAAAGCAACAAAAGATTTTGACAAAACTATGAAAAAAATAGATGACACTGTATCTCAAGTAAATGCCACTGCTGAAAATTTAAACTCTATTACAAGTGGCTTAAATGAAACCCTTAGCAAAAGATTTGCAGGAATGAGAATAATGTTCGGAACTCCAATCAAGCCAAAAAACCCATAGAAAGTGACACTTGCAATAAAGGTTAATTAATTTCGGTTCTCGATGCCTTAATTTACACCCCATTTATTTTTAATAGCTACAAGAGTGCCATCAAAACTTATTTCTTTTATAATTTTATTGATATTATTTTTTAAAGAATTTGTCTGTTTTGATTTTTCAAAAGCAATTCCATAAGACTCTTTTGTTAACTTCTTTGGCAAAATTATATAATCCCCGTGATCCATTACCAATCCTTGAAGAAGTGAATCATCAGTGGTTATTGCATCACCCACCCCGTCTTTAAACGCGTTTATAGCATCTGAGTTATTGTCATAGGCCTGAATAAGTGCATTAGGAGCAAAGCGCTTTATGTTCTTTTCTCCTGTGGTTCCAAGTTCTACAATTACCTTTTTATTAAGTAAATCATCAACAGAATCGATTTTGCTATTTTTTCTTACGCATATTACTTGACCTGCAACAAAGTACGGAGTAGAAAAATTAACTAATTTATTTCGTTGAGGAGTTATAGTCAGAGTAGAAATAACCATATCTACGTCCCCTGAGTTCGCCAGCTTTATTCTGTCCTGAGAAGAGACCTTTTTAAATATTAACTTGTTTTCATCTCCTAAAATCCTTTTCGCTACTTCTCTTGCCAAATCAACTTCCATACCTTTAATTTTACCGTCAGAATCCTTAAATCCAAAGGGCTTTGAATCAAATGAAATACCAACAATCATCTTATCTCTTTTAATAATGGACTGATATAGATCAGTCTTATTACTCTCCTTGGCCGAAGCACAACCGATTGAGGCAAAAACAATTAATATTATCAGACAAAACAATTTTTTAAGCATAATAGACTCCTAAATATTACGTCTCAGGATACAATCAAATTAAAAAAAAACACATTAACAACAATCCTGATTAAGTTGCTACATTTAGATTCCCACCTGGATTAGTTTCAATCTTCCTTAGGATTACTATGAATAAAGGCTAGTTTTACTTGCTTTTACCATTGGCAACAAATAAAATTTTAATGAAGGTATTGAAATATTTATAATTTAACCTTTTCAAATACCCACATGTGGCATTCTTAAAACTCTTTAAATCGTAAATATAAAGAATATGAAGAGAAGAGTTATTTTTGTATTTTCATTTTGCATGGTCACATTTTTTGTAAGTGTGCCTAAATCATTTGGCGTAAGCTACAACATAAATATTTTTAATGGTGGCGGAACTTCTAACAATGCAATTATTAATAGACTTACGCCGTTTGTTAATAATGATACCCTCAATTTTTTAGCCAATATAGGAGCTACTTCTTCTATTGGAAATATTGGTGCGTTTACACTTAATTTAACTGGCAATAGCAGAACCGTTGATGGAGCTAATACTCGGGCTGGTTTTAATTTGCTGGGGGCTGCCAATTATAAATTTGATACGATAAACTTAGACCACTTTAGAAATGCCAATGGCGGTGCTATTAGCAGTATTGGAACAGCGACTGTATTAAGTAGTTCTTTTACAGGCAACACTGCAACGACTTCGGGCGGAGCGATTTATAACAATTCAGGAACACTAAATGCTACAGGGATCACTTTTACAAGTAACAACGCGGTTAATGGTGGAGCTATTTATAACACTAATACATCAACAAATAATATTACAAACTCAATTTTTAATCTGAATACCGCAACAACAAATGGTGGTGCTTTATACAATAACGATGGGGCAACAATTATAGGTGGTTCTTTTACAAGCAACACCGCTAATACTTCGGGTGGGGCAATTTATAACAATGCCGCTGCTGGCAGAAGTCTAAGCTTGAGCAACACTAATTTTTCCAACAACCATGCCATTAATGGCGGGGCGATTTATGAAAGTGGGGATTCAACAATAAATGGCGGAACCTATTCAAATAATACGGCAACAACATCAGGTGGAGCTATTTACAATAATACAGGTACAACAACCATAACAGGTGCGACATTTGGTACAAGCGTAGCAACTGGTAATAGTTCAAACACATCAGGCGGTGCTATTTATAATAAATCCCCTAATGCCTTAGCAGTAAATACTTCTAATTTTACAGGCAACACTTCTGCAACTGGCGGAGCAATTTATGGCACTGGAGTATCCACAACCAACCTTACAGGTTCAAACTTCACAAGTAATTCAGCTACAAGCGGAAAAGGTGGGGCTATTTATTCAGATGGGGCAATTACTGCATCGGGTGGCACATTTACAAGCAATACAGCAAGCACATCGGGCGGTGCAATTTATAATAATTTAAGCTTGAATTTAAGTAACAATGTTAATTTCACTGGTAATGGAGCTGTAAATGGTGGAGCTATTTATAATAGTGGGGATTCAACAATAGGAGCTGTTGGCGGTGGTGGAACTTTCACAAGCAATACGGCATCTGATTCAGGTGGAGCTATCTATAATAATACAGGAACAGAAGCAATCACGGGTGCAACATTCAAGACAAATAGTGCCACAACATCAGGTGGTGCGATTTATAATACATCGGGCAGTCCTTTTACAGTCAATACTTCAACTTTTACAGGTAACTCTTCTGCAAAAGGAGGGGCAATTTACGATACCGCTGGAGGCACAACTACAATCACTGGTTCAAATTTTGGCACTAACACCGCAACTACAAGTGGTGGAGCGATTTATGCCAATGGACCGATGAATATAACAGGTGGGTCTTTCACAAGTAATACTGCCACCACATCAGGTGGAGCCATTTTTAATGATGGGACAACAACCCTTAGTGGTGGAACGAACTTTACAAGTAACTCTGCTACTAGCGGAAATGGTGGAGCCATTTACAATAACACTGCAAAAACGATTGACTTAGATACTGCCAATTTCACGACTAACAAGGCAACAAGCGGAGTCGGTGGAGCTGTGTATAATCTTGGGACTATATCAAATAGTGGTGGAACTTATTCGGGCAACTCCGCATTCTCAGGTGGGGCTATTTACAATAACGGAACAATAACAACACTTGGCGGTACTTTTCAAAACAATACAGCTACTAACGGTGGTGCTATTTATAACAATGGGATTATAACCAATGCCCTTAGCGGTGGAACGACTTTTACCGACAATTCTGCTTTGAACGGTGGAGCTATTTATAATAACACAGGTAAAACGATTAATTTAGATGGCGCTAATTTTACAACCAATAAAGCAACAAGCGGAAATGGTGGAGCACTATACAACGCAGGGACTGCCATCGCAAGCGGTGGGACTTATTCGGCTGACTCCGCATCTTTAGGCGGTGCTATTTTTAATAGTGGAACAACAACTATAACAAATTCTAATTTTTCAACTAATACAGCTTCCGTTAATGGTGGTGCGATTTATTCTAATGGTGGGACTGTTAATATCAACGCAACTGGAGCAAACATTGCGTTTACAGGGAACACCCAAGCAGGAACTCCTAACGATATTTTCATGTCAAATAGCCCAACTTTAAACCTCACAGCTACTAATGTTGCCGATAATATAACAATAAATGGTGGGATTCAAGGGAATGGGATTATAAATAAACTAGGAAGTGGAAATTTAAACTTGAATGGATTAAACACTGCATTTACTGGGACATACAACAATAATGCAGGCAAAGTAACCATCCAAAGTGCTTTTTTCACAGGTATAAATAATTTTATTGCAGGAACAGCAGAAATACAAGCAGGAGGTAATCTTACTCTAAATTCAGGGGATAGTTGGACGGGCCCAAATATCTCAACCACAGGTGGAACACTGTATCTGGACGGGTTTTCACACACTTCTGGGGGGGGGGTATAACCAGAGCTCTGGAAACTTGATTCTAAGCAATAATGGTACAGCTTCGGCACTAACTTTAGGTACTGGAAGTACAATTTCAGGTGGCAATGTCGGATTTGTAGGAACTGGAAACATTTTAGATATTGCCACTGGCGGTGCTTTTAATCCAGCTGCAACTATAAATCTTTCGGCAGGAAATACCTTTAATGTATCAGGAGGTACGGCAACACTAAATAGTGCCGATACTTGGAATGCAAATGGAACCGTAAATCTAACAGCAGGCAACTTAACTTTAGATGGAATAACTTCAAACGGAATATACACGCAAACAAGTGGCACAGGGGCTTTACATATAAGCAATACTGGAACTGCCTCAACATTAACATTAGGAACTGGCAGTACAATTTCAGCAGGTACGGTGGATTTTGTAGGGACAGGAAATACTTTAGATGTAGCCACAGGTGGGGCTTTTAATCCAGCTGCTGCTATAAATATTTCAGCAAATAATACATTTAAAGTATCAGGTGGAAATGCCACTTTAAATGGGACAGGTGCAGGCGCTGATACTTGGGCTGGATTGGTTAATGTGACAGGCGGTACTTTAACTTTAGATAAAGTTACCAATAACGCTACAACAACAGGCGGTGCATTTAGTCAAAGCAATGGTACTGTAAACGTAATAAATGAATCGTCATTAACGGCTTTTGCCAGCTCTATTACAGGCGGGCAAATTAATGTAAGTAGTGCTACGGCTACTAAATCTAATCTAGGTTTGGTTTATACTGCTGATGGGGTTTTTAATACTAATGTACAATTACAAGGTTACGGTATATTGACTTTAGACACTAACGGTCATACCGTAACAAATACTTCTGATATTAACGGTACAGGGGTTGGTAATGAATTAACCAAAACAGGTTTGGGAACATATGATTTTAATTTATCAGGCTTCACTGGAAATAAACAAATAGACTATGCACTTAATGTAAATCAAGGCACAATGATAGTTACATCGCCTAATTCTGGTTCCTTAACATTTACTAACCCTATTAACCTTGGAAATGGTGCCTTAACTGGAACATTGAATTTAAACGCAGGAAGTGCCAGTTCTATTACCTTGAATAGTGCAATCAATTCCACTTCTTTGGCAAATGTAATCAACCTCAATAATGCTGGTAGTGGTACAATCAATGTAAATAACAACATAAATAATTCAACAGTCAACCTGTATAACGGCACAATGGCTTTAGCTAATGAATCCTACATCAACGGCAATAACCTTGGGCTTTATGGTGGGATACTCAATACCCAAAATGGAATGATAGGCACAATGGCACTTAATAATGTAGTCTTTGGGGGTAATTCAAGTTGGTTAATGGATGTCGATTTGGCAAATGCAATAGGGGATAAAATCACATCAGCAACTCCTGTAAGCGGAGCAGGTGGATTAAACATCAGCGGAATCAAATTATTTAGCGATGCGAATGCTGTAAATACCGCTGTTACTGTCGCAGATACAAATACAAAAGGGAATGTATCAACCAGCGTTAGTTCGGTAAACGGTGCTTTATTTACGTATGGTGTTTCGTACAGCGGTGCTGGCACAAACGGGGTATTGAACTTTGTTAAAACAGGTGTTTCACCTAACGCTACTACAGGAGATGTATCACAAACACAAACATTCTTATTGCAAACAGCAATTGACAGACAATTTTTTGGGAATGTTGATGCCTTTATGTCCTTTCCTTTAGCGGCGAGGGAATCAACTATCTGTTGTGCTTTAGCTCACGACCCTAGCAGTGGATATACAGGTGGTGCTTGTCCACTTTCAGGCAATGGTACTTTCTCACCTATTTATTCTTGCGATTTGAACAAAGGTATTTGGGTAAAGGATTTTGTCAGTTTTGAAAATATACCTTTAGTAAACGGTCCGAATGTTTCTACTGTTGAATATGGAACATTAATAGGTGCAGATGCTCCCTTAAAACATTTAGGACATGGCATTGTTGGAAATACCAGTGCATATGTCGGTTACTTAGGCTCCAACCAAAACTATGGACAAGTTGGTGTTTCTCAAAATGGGGTTTTAGTCGGCTTGGCTGAAAATATGGTATATAAAAATACATTTTTGACCTTAATGGCGAGTGTGGGTTCAAGTTTAGGAAATTCAATTACCCCTTACGGTACAGACCATTTTTCATCATTATTTGCAGGCTGTGCCGCAAAAGGTGGTTATAACTTTGAATTTAAGGACGGAGAGTATATTCTTCAGCCAAATTTGATGATGGCATATACTTTTACTAATACACCAGATTATACAACCGCATCAGGGCTTAATATGTCTTCAAAGCCATTAAATGCAATGCAAATTGCTCCTGGGGTGAGACTTATAAAAAACATGAGACATGAAAAAGGACAAGTATATTTGGTGGCTAATATGGTATTTAACGTAATGGATAAAACAAATTTTACTGCAAATGATGTACAACTGCCCCAACTTTCAATCGCTCCGTACATTGAATACGGAATCGGTTATCAGCGTGTGTGGAAAGAAAGGCTTACAGGATTTGCTCAAACATTATTTAGAGGTGGGGGACGAAATGGGGTTGCCTTACAATTTGGGCTAAGATGGGTCATCTAAAAGTGAGTAATTGTAAAGTGACAGCGGGCAATAAAATTTTAAATCTATTCCATTAATCTTTTTTGATAAAATTTAACCAACGGTAATCTGTAAAATTTTCACTCTAACTCTTGGCTTATCCCCGTCCTTTATAAATACATTGCCGATATCCTTTAATAGCCAGTTAAGCGAAACCTGGTACTTTGAACATAATTCAATTACCTTATGCTTACTCAACTCAGTTTTCCCCTTTTCGACTCGACTAAAATATTGTTTGCTTACGCCAATACCTTTTGCCATCTCGGATTGAGTAATACCTAGTGTTTCTCTTAATTCAATTAATCGTTCGTATTCTTTTTGCATGGTGATATAATAAACTAAGCTAAAAATAAAAACCATAGTTTTGAAAAAATTGTCAATTTGTTCCGGCTGATTTTTGAAAAAATTTGTTAAGCTACGTCCGTTTCAGCTCAGACCAGCTGATACATCAAATCAAACCATGTGAGCATTTACAGAGAATTTATTAGGGATAAAACTTTTAATTTTTTTCTTGTAAATCTTGCAAAATTCTCTGTTTGAAATTCAACTAGCCCCTTTTTTTAGATATTGATTGATTGATTTCTCCATGCAGTTAAAACTCTTTCTATATCTATTTCCTGATGAGGTGTAGACCATTCATCTAAAAATGAACAATCATCACTAGTCGGTTTTGGATCAGGAATATCTATTTTAATCCTTGTTGGCATTATCACAGAATCCCCTAGCAAAATTGATTCTCCTCTTCTTAGAATAGAAAACATGCTTGCGACTCCGGCTACAGAATCTGGTAATAACCTTCGGACATAAGATTGGTCATCTGGGTTTGTGATACGCAAACATAAAAAAGTATTACATTGCGATAAAATAGTCGCAGAAACTTCCCTAGGGCGCTGACTTATGACCGTAAGACTTATGCCATATTTCCTACCTTCTTTAGCAATTTTTTCTGCTGATTGCCTTGATGTCTTACAGGCAACATCATATTCATTTAAATAAATATGCGCTTCGTCACAAAAAACAGCAATAGGATAAGCTCTTTCATTTAGCCTTTTATACCAATAAGCAAAATCAAATAAACATCTTAAAATTAAAGATATTACAGATGTCCGAACATCAAAAGGGATAGGACTCATGTCTATAATTACAATTTTCTTTGGTTGTGTTTCTTCGCCCAATAATTTTTTAAACAAATCGTTCATAGATGCTGAGGTATTATACTGCTGGGGCTTAAATATCATATTGTACCTGGTATCCCTAAGTTTAGAATTCAGCCTCATTAGTAATCTAGAAAATTTACCAAACAAATCACCTTGCTTTGCTTTAGCAACCCCTGGAACCATCTCCGTATCAAGCCTTTGAAATTCTCTTATTATCGATTCAAAATTAAAGTATACTGGGGTATCAACATTTATATCATCAAGACCAAGAGCAATATTCTCAGGGTGAGTTTTTTTAGCATTGCATAGTAAATCAATAAATTTAGCAATCTGATTTGGCGCAGCTGATTCGGAGCGATCAACCATTAAGTCAATTAACTCTTCGCAATTCATAAGCCAATATGGGAATTCTAAATCAGAAGCATCTATATATTCCGCATAATTGCCAAATGCAGTTTTATATTCTCCATGTAAATCAAATAACACAACTGTAGATTTTTCTAATCCTGCAATCTTTTGTAAGAAAGATGCTACGGTCCAAGATTTACCACTCCCGGTTTGGCCTAATATCGCACCATGCCTTGTTAAAAAAGCATCTAAATTAATTTTAGCATCCTGCTCAGGGAACAGAGAGAGTTTTCCTATGTTAAAATTACCCTCAGCGTAACTGCTATAAATTCTATCAATTGTTTCATTTAATACTGCGTAAGCATTGCTATTGACAGTAGGCAATATGTCTGTTCCTTTTTCGAAATCTCCATTAGGCGTAATTGTACCAAATGGAATCACCGTAAGTAATCTTTTGGGCGTTTCGAAAACACAATCTCCATCTTTTATTATTTCTCTAGCAACCGAACTATTAGGTTGAGCTTCGGTCATATGAATATCAGTAACCATACATAATAATTGACCAAGGGGAATATCAATCTTTAGAAAGCTACCAGGTTGACCGATTAATAATGGTTGTGGGCCATTTGGTGTGTTAATAGAAACACTCATGCAATGAGGAACACCTAATCTTTCTTCACAGGCTTCTATATGATCCAAAAGTGTGATTTCTATCTTATCACTACAAACCCCAACTACTCTCCCTATTTTATAATTACTCATAAAACCTCCTTCTATTATTTTGAAATAAAATCAACAAAATTAGAAAACTTCCACAGTTCATTCGGATAATCATAATCGATGCCGTCCAAATGTAATTTTTCTTTTGATAAGTAATTAAAAGCGTGTCCATATGCTTTTAATGAATTAATATTTTCTGGTTCATTTTCAAATAAAGCAAAAACCCTTAAAGAACCTGTCCCTAACTTGGGAATTAAAAGTCTATCATTAATGTGTTTATCTCTGTAACTATAGCCACAAGTAACCAAATATTTGCAATCGTGACCAATAACGCTGTTTGCATAATTAAATAATTGATCATAGGGCTCTTCCAACGTTTGAGCTATTTTAGTGCTTTGTGGATGAATTAAAATTCTTTTATAATTACCTTTTAGTTGATCTTTTTCAAAGATCTCGCAACAGTCGTTACTTATTTTGTACCAAGAAATTGAACCGTGTAATTTAATAAGATTCATGTATGGTTCTTTATATTCTTCAAATCTACCAGTATTTCTTGCTGCCGGGGTGACTTTACCCGTTCTTAACTTAATCCGGTTTATATCGAAATATCTGGCCCCGCAGCCCTCAAAGCCATTTCGTAGAGGTATTTTTGCATACATAGCAGCGTTTTCAAATAATAAATCATAATTTGTTGTAAAAATCCAAAAAGGAATCCCTTTATTGTTTAATATTCGCTTAATAGCTGACAAAAAATTAACATGTTTAGTTAGTGATGGCTCCTTTACAGCAATTATTTCAGAGACGACCAATTCTTTTATTTCAGAATCAAATTTTTCAAATATTTTTTGATCACATTGGTTTGTGCAAAAAAATTGTGATTCGTTTATTAGGTTCAAAATTATTTCAATATCCGGTAAGTTTTTATCTATAGAATAATTTGCAAAAGAAAATCTCGAATTATAATTATCAAAAATTCGAGCTAATAAATCAATCTGTTGTGAATTTAATTTAGATATAACATTATGGGTAAGTGTCATAGTTAATGGATAGCCTGCTTTAAAAGAGCTACCCGCTCCAAATAAAAATCCAAAGTCACATCCACCAACCCCTAGAGATGGAATTAAATTTTTTATTGTCAATTTTGGGGTTTTATTTTTCATTAATATCCTTTAATTTAGGTAAACTATAAGCATAAAATTTTAACCAAGTATTTTCCCGATCATTTTTTGAATATACCGATCATCTTCGTTTTGAAACAAGATATTGTGTTCTTCAAAGTCTATCTGAGTTGAATCTTCTTTCCACCAGCTGATTTGGCCGTATGAGGTATTGGATATAATGAAAGAATTAAATGTAACGTTAGGATCTTTCATATAGCCTTCAATTTCTTTGACTGTTTTGTAGAATTGAATCTTTGGATTTTGGAGTCCCCCATCAATATTTCTTACACCTTTAGGATCAATGAATGTGATGTACTGCTTGTCTCCATCAAGAATCCACATAATAAAATCTGGATAGAAATTATTTGCATCAAAGAATCCTAGACCTCTGCCTCTTCCTTGGTTTCTCAAAAGGTATAGTTCTTTGCTTTCTAAGAAAGTTTTATTTTTCTCATAGAATTCTTTTAAGTCTTGAACTAAGTCTTTCTCCCCATCATTTAAGTTTACCGGAGAAACACTAACCATTGAAGTATTGCTTAAGTGTACAAGCGGCTTATAAAGATGATTGTCAAAGTTGAATATATTCATACTAAATCCTTGGTAATCGACGAATGTACCGGCCTTCAGTTCAGCTTCTATTTGTTTAAGCTTTTCAATTATAGCATTTTGAGACTCTTCGATAAAGAATTTATATTCTGGGACCATATTTTTATCTTCATTATCTATGAATTTAAACTCAAGTTTGTCTTTTTCAAAGTCGGCCTTAGCGTTGTTATAATATTTTTCACAGTATTTTTTCATCAAGGTTATAGCTATTTCTTGCCAGCGGATTACCTTTTCAAAATTATCTATGGACATCTGATCATCAGGAATTAACAATGTGTACCAATCTCTATCCGACAATATCTCTGCTATTTTTTCATTAGAGATATTTAAATTGTACCAGTTCTTTTGGTTTTTAAAATTCTGTAATTCGAAAAATATAGCATCATAATCAAGGAAAGCTAAATGTTCAGAAGTGAAATAATGTTCTTCTTTTGTTTGGTAATTTAAACCTGAATTGTCAGAAGAAATACTTTGTAATTTAGGATAAAGATCTAAAACTACTTTTCTTTTTTTGAGGTCCTCTGAAGGGATGTCAATGGTCGGTTTATCCCCCTGTCTTTTAAAGCTAACGCCATCTTTTAATGTTGGATACTTGAGCTTAATGTTATTAAGATTCACATTAGGCATAACAGGTAGAATAAACTCTTCACGGTTGTCGGTTGGCAAACCTTCATCTTGAAGATATTTTTTAAATTCATCCATATAATCAGCTTTGATTCCGAATATATTTAGTGTTTCTACCTTCTCAATAAAGTCAGGAGACTTCACTAATTCGTTTCTGTTGCTACGCTTTAAGCTCCACTTGTAGCCCTTTAATCGGACGCCTCTACCGAATAACTGAATAATTTGAGAGCCTTCTTTTTGCCCGATCTTCATAAGCCCCATTGTCGAAACTCTCCAGCTATTCCAGCCTTCAGTAAACTTACGAGAACCTATGAGTAAGTTTATAGTCGAGTCATTCTTATTAATGTATTTGAATAATGATTGAGAGAAATCTTTTTCTTCAGTAATTAATCCTTCAATCTTTTCAGCACAAAGCTTTAAAAGGTTTGTGTCATCTCCGACGTTAATCACTCCGAAGTACTTGTCACCGTCGCCAAGCTTTAGTCCGATCTCTCCATCTATTCCTTTGAGGTTTTCTAGTCTTAATTTGTTACCATCATTGCCGTGGAAAATATCTTGTAGAATTTCTTTATATATTTGTTCAGGAGCTAATTGTATTTTAATAAGGTAGTGAAATCTGTTACCAATAATATCCACGCCTTTTTTATCCATCAAACCATGGCAGCCATTGGTGAGTTGTTTTATATAACCCGTAACTTCATCCTTGTTTTTGATGAAATAATTAATAAAAGATACTATCTTTACTACATCTGACATTTCATCTTTGCTTACAGTTTTTGTAACGCTGCCACCGACAAAGACAAGCAAAGGTTTTTCGTGATTAAATTTAACAAACTCATCTTTTTTGTCCGCAAATACTTTTTGCTGCTGATAAAAGCTTAATAAGCAAGCGGTCAAATATAAGTTCTCATAGTGAGTATCCGAAGGTAAGTTCAATATATTATAATCTTTTCCATAACCATCATTAAAGAAAAACTTGTATGAATAATCAAACAGAATAGACTTTGCATATTCGTGTTCAAGCTTTGTCCCGGCGACTGCCTGTCCGAATGTAGCTGAATATTCAAACGAAAAGCCATCTTCTGAGAGCTTATCTCTGAATCTCTTCCACTCAGTACCGCTTGCACCTCTGTGGCCTTCATCAACAAGTACGAGGTTGTTGCCTTCAAATGCATCTATTGCTACCGTTTTTTCTCCGTCTTCATCTTTCAACTTTGTTATTTCAATTATCTCAATGTCAACATCTTTAGACATTGCAAATATATTGCTTTGAACACTTACTTGACTACCAACTACAGTTACTTTTTCTTTCTGAAAGATCTCAGCCTTCAGCTCAGATAATTCAAATTCTTGCAAGTGCTGGTAAGATAGTCCTTCATTTGGAGTTAAGAGAATTACTTTGTTTAGTGATCCATCTTTGCCATGGAGTCTTAGATAATGCTTGTACTGCATAATGTTGACGTGCATTATGTAGGTTTTACCAGAACCTGTGGCATTCCAAAATGCTACTTTAGTTAAATCTTTTAATTCAAATAGATCAACTTTATCAGCCTTGCCCTTGTCTATATTGAATTCTTCAACGTAGGCATTAAGATCTGCTAATAACTTAAGTGAGTTAGTGAAATACTTATCTAAATAAATCTCTGTGAATAGAAGAGATAAGTATTGAAAATACTTCCACTTAATTTCATGGTCATGTTTTCCTTGAATCGTAAGAGTATGACGTACTATGTTTTGGTCATATTTTTCTAGTTGGGCTCTGGTTATATATTCTGTTCCATCTCCCCAATCAAATTCACCCCAATTAGATTGGCCCCATATTCCAACATTTTCTGGTACTAGTCTGCGATTTGATAAAGATATAAAAAACCTAGTTTTGTTCTCTTCAGTTAAGCCTTCTAGCTTTGGATCCTTTAAACCTTCAGCAAGTTTCTCAAAACTGTCCACGCCAAACAAGCTCAACATGTATTTGTTTAAGACAAGTCGGCTGTGAAATTTTAGTTTATTAGTTTCTTTTTTATCAACAACTGGCATGAAAACACTCCTTAAACAGCTTGAACGTCAAACATACGTTTTTTGAATTCTTCTTCAATGAGAGTTAACTTCCAGTTAGCCTCATCTACACGCATGTTTTCAAGGTTGTTATCACCATTTACAAAGACTTTATTAAACATAAAATCTTTTGTATTTATGTCTAGCTTACGACAGAATTCATCTAAGTCTTCGTTAGAATGTTTTTCTTGGTCTCGCCAGATAACCAGGATCTTTTCTCCGTCTCTGTTCTTACCTTCAATTTTTACGTACCCTTTTATACTGCTGATTTTTTCAGCATATAAGCCGATTAAATAATTAAAAGTTTCAACAAGATCAACATTAATCACTTGTGTTTCAGTACCATTGTTTATTTTCATCACGTAGTCAAAAGGTTTTTTGAACATATCAATGTTAATTACACTATCTTTTGCTTCCAAATCAAGCATATAATTTAAGAAGTATTGTTGATAAACTTCGTTGTTTTTATCAAGCATATTTTGTTGCTTTTCTGTGCGTGATAATTCAAGGTTATTAAGAGTATCCTCGTACGATTCAAGTTTAACATATTTAACAAGATGGCTTGATCCTTCTCTTGAAAGAGGTTTGCCATCTTTCCAGTCTTTTGAATAAATAATATTTTTAATTCGTGGCTTTAAAATATTATCAAAATGTTTTCCCATTTCTACTAAAATGAATTTTCTATTGCCTTCATCTTCCCTATTAAGGTTAATAACAGCATGTCCGGTTGTTCCAGAACCAGCGAAATAATCTATAATAATGTCATTTTCTTCATTTGAAGTTATAGCATTTAAAAAAGTACATATCAATTCTTTAGGTTTTACACTATCAAGTCCGTGCGTATTGCCGATTATAGAAGATAAATCACTCTTGCCTGACTCCGCAGTCCCCGTTATTTCTTCAGGTAAATAAGTCCAAAGAGGAATATGTTGATCTTCTTCTTCTCCGTCATATTGTTTACGAAAAGGTTCTCCGTCATCATTAAAACCCAATCTGTTTGTTTCATATAAAGTCTTAATTTCCTCATATCCAGCTTTCCACCTTTTGTCCTCAGGAGGAGTATAATCAGCTATTTCAAACCGCATGGTCTCTCTTTTATATCTTCCTAGATTAGATGTAAGAATAGTTGTGGTTCTATATTTACCATCTTTATCACTATGTGGATATTTTCTAATTTCCCCTGAGGTCAAGGGGGAAAACTTTGTTTTTTCGGCTAATAAATTCATAAAAACAAATTCTGCAACTTTTTGAGGTTGATATATAGCCTCCCCAGCATTTGTTGGTTTAGCTCTAGACTTCCAAACGAATGGTATAGATTTTTTTAAGAACAATGAATCTAGTAGTTGTCTTGCATTTCCCTCTTCATCATTTCCAATACTAAATAAATTAACCCCATTTTTTTGCATGAGTCTTTTGTTGCATTTTACCCTATCTGAGATTAATGATATCCAACTTGAATGCTGATATGAATCTTTGTATATAAAGCCATCGTCCCCAGTATTATATGGTGGATCTATATAACAGCATTTGATCTGTTCTTGATACTTTTCTTGCAATAAATTTAACGCATGAAAATTATCTGCATTAATTAACAATCCGTTAGTTTGTTCTTCAAGATTATCTATGCTGGATAAAAGGATGTATTTGAATTCCGTTGAATAAAACATTGTATCCAACACTAGATAAGGATTCTGTCTTAAAAATTCTAATTTGTTTTTAGCATCTCCACCATTATTGATAAGCACTTCTCCGCTAATTGTTGTTAAATTTGTTTTTATTTCACTTATTGCAAATAATTTTTCCCATTCCTTAATTTGAGCTTCGTTTGTTATTATTGCAGGATAGAGCTCTTCAGGGACTTTATCTAAGGTCATACAGTAATTAGTTTCTACAACTAGCTTTTTCTTCAACCACATTTTCTTTTGGAAGTTTTCAAGCTGAGCTAAGAACAATATTATCTTTTCCGCTATCTCTTTTATAGCTCTTGCTTTAGCAAGGGAGGATTTAACTTTATCATCATCAAGGTCTTCTAAAAATAGGACTTCGTTCTTGATATAAAAATCAAGCTCACGAGTTAAGAACCCACCTAAATCCTTATGGATAAAATAGTCAAAGCTATTTTTTGATGTGTAGTCAGTTATATGTTTTTCCAAGAGAGTTCTTGTTTTATTAGTAGGCGTTGATTTTAACTCTAACACTCCGCTAAAGTCAGCATATTCCCCATTGGCAATTACTTTTTTCACAGCTTCAACTTCATTTTTAGATGTGTCTTTAGTGCGTTTAGCATTGTCTGGAGTATAAGAATATCTGATATATAATTCGCCGTCCCCTAAGCAAACAGTATCTTCTTCGCATAGAGCAAAGTTCCTATCTTTTTTGTTATTATCTTTTTCGCCCTCAGCCTCAACAAGCTGGAGGTGAACGGTTTTGTCGTTAGAAAGTTTGAACGAATAATCTTTAAAATATTCAGAGCTTTTGATGTAATATTGATCAGCATTTGCCCAGTGAAGTTTTACCTCTTCGCCATTATAAGGAATCATATAGCATTCTTTACCAGCTTTTTTATATTTTCTACGTGATAAGAAATCCCCACCGTCATAATATCTACTAAAAAACTTGGTGAGATTAGAGAACACTTCATTCTCTAGAGAGTCTAAGTCTTGAGCCGATTCAAATTGAGCAAGTTGAGCTTTTAATTCTTTTACCTTAGGTAAATCATCAGGATTAGCGCCAAGTGCTTGGGCTTGCTTAATCGCTTCTTCTAGCTGATTTTCGAGTTGTTCTTTATTTCCAGCCTGAGCAACTTTATTGAGTTTATCTTTAACAATAGCAGGCAAGTCTTTTTGTAAAAAGCTTTCAACCTCTTCAGCTTTTTGGTTCATTATTTTGTAAATACCAAAATTAAGTTCAGTCTGATCTAACTGAAACATCTCTTTTAATTTTGATTTTAGTTCGTTATATTTTTCACTCATACTCGCCAACTCCTAACGTCAAACTACGTTCCATCTTACCATGAACAATGTTTCTGACTGTAATTTTTCTTCTTTTCTCTTCTTTAAATCTGAGATCAAAAGATCTCTCTTTTCTTTTATCTGATCTTCAACATTGAAGATTGTTTCTTGTAGCTTTCTACGGTGCTTGGTCAACTCAGATAATTGGTTTTCAATTTCTAAAAGCTCGGAAGCATTTTCTAAATGTAGTTTTTGTTTTTCTAATTTTCTTATCTCTCTTTTGCAATCAGAAAGTTCTTTTTCAGAAGAGGCTATTAAATCATCCGCCCATTTGCCAATTCTAATACTTTCTTCCAAAAGATATTTATCATTCTCTTTTTTAAATTGGCTCAACTTACTTTCTCTATGGACTGCAGCATCTTTCTCAAGCTTTTGCTTTATAGCCTCGGGTATTTCTATATTCTGCTTCACTTCCGCGTTTACGTTGAATAACTTTTGACAAATTTCTTGATCAAGATTTTTCCCATCATCGCAAAATGCGTTAAACAAAAGATAGTCAGAAGACTCAAAAGAATCAATTCTAAGTTTATTTAGTACCAAATAGCCGCTCTTGCCTTTTAAATCTTGAACAAGAGTAATTTTTCTAGGATGATTTGTAATATCAAAAACAAGCTGAGCTGCTTTTGTATCTGATTTCATAGCACTATCAATAACAAACTCACCAAGCGGATTCGATAATCTGTATAAGTAATTCCCAATGACATTTTCTTTATCCCGATCCTTCGATATCAAGTGGTAAATGCCAGCGTCAAATCCACTAGAAGGTTTTTTAAACAAGTTGAAAGTTAAATTAGCGTCGTCAAATTGGGCGTAATCATTAAGCTCCGTCTTAGTAACGTCCCAAAACATTTTTTCAATATGATTTAGCTTTGCTTTTGTTTCATCTAGTTTTGTCTTTAGTCTTTTATGCACGTCTTCATCAAAGTTTTCTAGCACAGAAAGCCTTGTCTTTTGCATTTGTGTTTGAATCTTTTCATCCATCTCAAGCTGCAACTTGTCAAAGGCTTGATTTATTTCTTCGGCACTTCTGCAAGATTGATAAATTTCTAAGATTTGTTTTTCAAAATCCACCCCCGACTCTAACGCACCTAGCACATGATCAGATGATCCAAATATTCCATTAAAAAGGTTGAATTTTTGTTCAAGTAAACTGAAGACCCTACAATCAGCTTCATTCTTTTTATTTAAGAAATTAATTACAACAACGTCGTGCTTCTGGCCATATCTATGGCATCGCCCAATTCTCTGTTCGATTCTTTGTGGATTCCAAGGCAAGTCATAATTCACAATAAGGGAACAGAACTGTAAATTAATACCCTCTGCCGCCGATTCTGTGGCTATCAATATCTCTGCTTCATCCCTGAAATATTCAATTAGAGAATTCCTTTTGTCCGCGGTCGCTGAACCACTTATCCGACCTGTATCTTTGTTGTTCGACAACCATTGCTTGTATATTTGGTTTGATTCAGGATCAGAATTTGTGCCGTTAAAAAGAACCACCTTACCTTTGAAACCATTAGCGTCAAGATAATCTTTTAAGTAATTCTGCGTCCTTCTTGATTCTGTAAAGATCAAAGCCTTGCGATTGGCACCTTTATCCATTACCGCAAAACCGCCGTTTATTGCTTCAATTAAGTGCTTAGTCTTTGAATCAGTCTTAACTGATTTAGCTAGATCAATAAAGCTTTGGAGGTCTTCAATTTCTTTATTAATCTTTTCAAGCTTTATCTTTAATTCTTCTTGTTCCGCTATTACATTATGTTCTTCTTGCATCTCCTCAAGTTCGTCAAGTTCTTCATCCAACAATTCCGCAAGATCTTCATCTTCAAATAAATGCAGTTGTGCTCCTTGTGATATTTTATTATCTCTTATCTTCTCTAGTCTTGCTTTAATAGTTTCAAGCGTCCCTATAATTGCAGAAGAAGATGATGCTAAAAGTTTCCTTAATACAAGTGTAATCAAGGTTCGTTGACTTTTGGGGATTGAATAAGTATCATCCCTTTGCAAAAATTGAGAAAGCTTTATATATAATTCTTGTTCAGCATTAGTTGTTTCAAAAGGAAAAGTTATTGGTTTCCTTTCTGTATATTTAATGTACTCAAGCACGTCTTGTCTTAAAGTTCTCTTACAAAAATATTTAAGACGCTTTCTTAAATCCTCATAGTCATTATCGTGATTGGCGTATTGCGATCTGAAAGATTTATCGTCTCCAAAAATGTGATCGTTGATTAATGTAGATAATCCATATAATTCCATCAATGAATTCTGTAAAGGGGTTGCCGTAAGAAGTATTTTCTTTGTGTCTTCTAGTGCAAATTTAACGCCTTTACCGGTTCTATTATTTTTCTTATATACATTGCGAAGCTTATGGGCTTCGTCTAATACCGCTAAGTCCCATTTTACAAGCCTGATCTCTTCTCTCTTGCTATTGGCAAAATTATAAGACATTATTATTACTTTATCTTTTTGCTCAAAAGGATTTGGATTGCCATCTTTTAACAATTGATTATATGTTTTAGCTTCTAGTATTGTATTTGGGATATTAAATTTTTCGTATAATTCTAAGCTCCACTGTTTTCTTAAAGATGCCGGGCAAATAATTATAAGTTTCCTTTTTCTCTCCGCCCAATATTGGCAAAGTATTAGGCCAGCTTCAATTGTTTTGCCTAAGCCAACTTCATCAGCCAGGATAACGCCTTTTAATAGAGGTGACTGGAAAGCAAATAAAGCCGCTTCTACTTGGTGAGGGTTTAAATGGACGCAAGCATTAAATAAGGACATCGAAAGCTTATCTACGCCGCTTGAACACGATTGCTTTGTGATTTCATGTGCATAGAATTTTGTATGATAAGCTGTTTTCATATTACTCCCACAAATTTTCCATTAAGCATATTTTACATCAAAAAATATTTGAATTGACAATTATTAAGCTGTTTTCCAATGTTTTTACATAACTTGTTAAGGTGTCCAATTTTGTCGCTATTCTGATGTATAATATTACGCTAAACATATCGTTAGTTATTTTTAAACAATTTTTGCACGGTTAAATCACTTGACTGCGTTCCGTTGAGGATTTCTTCTGTTAGATTTGGCGGTAAAAATCTTAACTTCAAAATGTCTTTAACGTAAGTGTTATCGCTTAATCCTTCCATTTTTTGGATGTCGATCGAGTCTTTAGCCTTGCCTTCGAGTAAAAGTTTATTCCAATAATGGCTTTTGACAATTGCTCTAACCAAATATGGATTTGGTGTCGGCCTCAGTTTTTCATCTGAATTTATAATCAAAATATTTCCGGAGTGTGAAGTCCTAGTAATTTCAACTTTTTTCAAAATCACAATTGGGAATTTCGCTTCGTTTTTTGTTTCTTCCGGTGGATCGACATTTTTATATAAATTTTCTAGCGTGCCTAGAAGTGCTTTTTCGCAAAGAATTATTTTAACGGAATCTTTTGAAATAATGACTTTATCTAAAATTGCTCTTATTAAGCTTGGATCTGAAAAATCATTAATATTTTCTACCGATTTTAAAACTGCCTTCTGTTTTGAAATGTCAAAGTGTTTTAGGTAACACTGCAAACCTCTGGTATCAAGCAAAAAGTCTTTCATTGTATCAATAACAAATTTTTCAATCTCACCTGCAGGGATTTTTGAAACGCTACCTTCTCGTTCTTTTTCTTGTTGAACAACTGCTTGACTAATATAATAACGATAATTGAGCTTGCGGGTGCGACTGTGGGTTGGCGACATTCTATTGCCTTTATCATCGTAGAATTTACCTGCTAAAAGTGAGTTTGAAGTTGATTTTGTATTGCAATTTTTATCTACGCGATTTTTCAGCAGTAACTTCTGCGTTTCTTCAAATGTTTCATTGTCGATAATAGCTTCGTGCTCACCTCCATAAACCTTTTCTTTGTGGCAGATTAAGCCAATATAAGTTTTGTTGGCAAGAATGTAATATAGACTTCCTTTTGAAAAAGTAGCCCCTGATTTTGCTTTAATATTATTATCTTGGAGATGTGTTTTTAATTTGCAAACACTTTTTAATTCCAAATATTTGCGAAAAATTAGTCTAACAATATTTGCCCACTCTGATTCAATGAGGAGCTTTTTGTCAATTCGCTGGTATCCCATTGGTATAATTCCGCCCATCCACATACCTTTTTTCTTTGATGCCGCAATTTTGTCTCTTATTCTTTCGCCCGTGACCTCTCTTTCAAATTGAGCAAAGGATAAAAGCATATTCAGGGTAAGTCGCCCCATACTCGTCGTGGTATTAAAAGACTGAGTTATTGAAACAAAGCTAGCTTGATGCTTGTCAAATAATTCAACAATTTTTGAAAAATCCATAAGTGAGCGGGTCAATCTATCGACTTTATAAACCACAACGATATCAACCTCGCCTGCTTCGATGTCTTTGAATAAGTCTTTAATCGCAGGCCGTTCAAGCGTCCCTCCGGAGAAACCACCGTCGTTATAATGCTTCTCCACCAATATCCATCCTTCGTGCTGCTGGGACTTGATGTAGGCCTCACAGGCCTCTCTCTGCGCGTCAAGCGAATTGAAATCCTGTTCCAGTCCATCTTCAGTTGATTTTCTCGTATAAACAGCACACTTGACTGTTTTTCTAGCTTCTTCTCTCATGATGCCACTCCAAAAAACTTCTTGCCGTTCCAGCGAGTTCCAGTAATCTCATTTGCGATGGCAGACAGGCTTTTGTACGGCTTCCCTTTATAGCCAAACCCTTTTTCTAATGCTATAACTTCGTGTTTTTGTCCTTTGAATTCCCTTAGCAATTTTGTGCCTTGAGTAATTTCGAATCGCGAAACTTTTTTTATATCCAAAGCCACAATTGCTTTTGTTTTGGCGTACTGCTCAATTAATTTATCAAGTTGTTTTTGTGTCTGGGTAGTAAGCCCTCCGTACTGCTGCCGCCAATAAATGTGTTTAATCAGATAAGCCCTGTTTAAAGTTGTTGGCGGATCTGATTTAAATAATTTCCGCCATATAGTTGTTAGTTCGTCACGAGATTTTTGTTGTAAGTCGTTTTGCATGCTCTAATCCTTTCTGTTGCTACCATTCATCACTCTGATGGCCTTAAAAGTCAAGCAAAAAGCCCCTGGGAGCAGGGGCTTTTAACATTACGAAAGCATTGGAGTTATTCAGTCTCTATAGCGTTCGTCTAAAATTCCATTGATAACTTTCAGTATTTCATCATTTCTGGCTTGTTCTTCAGGAGTTGGCTCCGGCTTAAGGTCTCTTGGGTAAAGAATGCTGTCAATCCTTACATCTTGTGCATTCTCCTTGACAAACAGAGCCAGTAGCTTATCATTACCACTCAACACCTGATTTATGTACCTTTGAACTATAACTTCTAGTGTTGTCTTCTTTTTCTTGACTCCGTTTTCTGTCACAAAGATAAAACTTCCCATTTTTCTGTTGATAGCCTCCAAGAAGGTCGTTGCATGCTTTGGGCGACCTTTGGGATTACCAGACTTACCCTTTTTAAACTGCTTATCCTTCGGCGGGTTACCATAGCCGACTTTGTAATCAGCGTTATCAGCCTCTGGCGGGCTTGGGGCGGTATCCGCCCCAGAAGCACACTCATTGCCTAAACCTAGCTCAAACTCTGCTTTAATATCCTTATCCATGTTACACCTCAATTCCATTATTTGAAACCAACTCGATATCTTCTTTTTTGAAATGTTGCATATAGCGACACAGAATGACATCACAATAGTGTGGGTCGATTTCAATCAAGAAGGCCTTACGCTTAGTCCTTTCGGCAGCGAGCAGGGTTGTGCCTGAGCCCGCAAATGCATCTAGCACAATGTCATTTGGCTTTGAGCAGTCCAAGATTGCATCAATAACCATAGACGTAGGTTTAACTGTCGGGTGCAATTTCAGGTCGTTTAAAGAATTCGGATTAGACGCCCTAACCCCCGGATACTGCCACACGTTGGTTCTGTATCGCCCGTGTTTTCCGAGTTCGATGTTGTTAACATGCGGAGCTGTACCGTTTTTGTGTACGAATATGAATTCATGCTGAGAGCGGTACAACGAGCCCATTCCGCCCGTCCCTTTGTCCCACAGGCAGATATTCTTTAGTTCGGTATAGACCCCATCGGCTGCGTCGTGCATGTTTTTAGAGTGTCTCCAATCCATGCAACCAAAGTGTATTGAGCCGTCATTGGAGTTTGCAACCAAATGTTTCATACTTTTCCTGAGGAAATCTGTGAATTCAGGATTCGTCATTTCGCCGGATGCCATTGCAAATTCAGGGTGCTTCCCGCTTTCACAGACGTGTCCGCTTATTTTGACATTATATGGAAAATCCGAAAATGTCATACCCGCTTTTTGACCCTTAAGCAAAATTTCATAGCTTTTTGCATCCAAGCTGTTACCGCAATACACGTAATGCCTTCCAACCCTGTAAAGATCGCCAGGCTTTACTACTGAAGGGACTTCGCTATCATCCGGCAGTTTGTCCATTTTGTCGTCTTTGGGTTTTTCATCAATCTCCGTGCTGAAAAGCAATTTATCGATATCAGGCGTTTCGAACGCCGTAGCATCAAGGTCAAATTCTAGATTTGCGAGGTCGCCAATTTCAAGCTTTAGCATATCGTAATCCCATTCAGATTCCAGTGCCAGCTTGTTGTCCGCGATTGCAAACGCTCTTATTTCTGCCTCTGTTAGATGCCCTAAACAAATTGTCGGAACTTGATCTAGCTTCAGGAGTTTGGCGGCTTCATAGCGCCCATGTCCTGATACGACCATGCAGTTTTCATCTATCAGAATTGGATTATTAAACCCAAACGTCTTAATACTGTTTGCAATTTTCTGTTGCTGCTTTTTAGAGTGTTTACGAGCATTCCTCGGCGACGGCTTTAATTCTTCAAGTGATTTAAATTCAATTTCTGCTTTGAATAATTCACCCTTGCAAGCCTTGTTAGCAGCTTTCAGCATTTTAACTGAAGCCTCTAACTCTAAATTAACTGATGGCTTTTCCATTTCGATCTCCTTCTTCAAAAAAAAACAACAGATACTTTCTGAACCTTTTAATTTAATATAATTTTGGCGAGGGGTAGCAAATGGAAATTAGGGTGTTTTTAGGGTGAAAAGGTCAATTTCTGCTAAAATTGTTACATCGCTTAATAAACACCCTACCGTATTTGATTTATTTTCCATTTTTACCCCTTTACTTTTAATGTAAAAGAGAAAAAATAGGCTCTCGAAAAATCTTAGTAAGATTTTCAAAGCAAAAAAAATTGACTTTATATTAAATAGAGTCAATTTTTAAATTTAATAGTGTAAAACGCAGTTGTATAAGCATTTTTGCCAGTAACAATAAAAAAGTACAGCGTTTTTTGTTCGCTGTACTTTGGAGTAGTAATTTTCAAAATTTACGAATTTATTTTGTAGCGACGCTCAGTTTATAAATTTTTCTGGTTGCATCTTCCAATTCACTTTTCAAAACCTCATGCATAATATTGTGTTCGTTCAAGAGTTTTGTTTTTTGCTGCAATTGTTGCTTGAGTTCATTGTTTTCCCGATTCAATTCTAAAATCTTGTTTTCAAGTTGTTTAGATTTTTTTTGCATAGTTTTCCCTCCTTGCTTGCGCAATGGTTATGTTAGTAAAGTAATATTTTTTAAAACTTAGTTGCTGTTCAGTTTTTTAACAATCGCTTCAATTTGAGGCACGTTGTGGTTTTTAAATTGATTAATTATATGCTTTTTGACTTCATCAAACCCACCTGCAATCTTGTTATCGTAATTAATGCCAGTTAAGTTTAATTTCACGTTAATAGGTTCTTGATTTTTGTTTCGGGTTTTGAATTCTTTCAACTTCATTCTTGCTGAATTTAACATTGATTCGTTCCAAGCTTCGTCCGGGCTAATATTTAATACAATTTGCACCCACACTTTTTGATCGTCCGCCGATAATTCAAGACTAATATTGCTTAAGTAGGGCTCTTTTAGTCCGCGCTCTTCCCCTTTTAGAATAAATTGGTTATTGCTTAGTTCTTTTTTCGAAATAATTGAGGCGAATGGTTTTATGAAAGCATCGGAGCGCAAAAATCTATTTACTCGTTTTTGAGAAGTAAAATGTTTCTCAATGAAGTTATAAGCTTTTACATCTTCATGATATATTTGAGTTTCGTCAAGCTCGTTTACTAAAAAATCAATTTCTTGTGAATATTGTTCTTCAAGTTTGCCTAAGTGACTTAATAAAGCTTTATTTTCATTTTCTGTTTCGTTTAAAATTTCTTTGTAATTATTAAGTATTAATTTTAATTTTTCATTGTTTGTTTGAATATTACTAATTAATGGTAGGATGTCCGATTTGTATTTTAAGTTCAGCCAAGCTTCTGGAATATCCACCGATGCTGAATCGCTTTTTTCTAAAATTACGCACTGTTTTTGATACTCTGGATATTCAATTTCAAGCGTTTTGGAATAATTAGACAATTGCTCGTAGCTGGTTCTGCAGTTCCATTTGTTTTCAACCAAAATCAGTTTTTTATTCTTTTTATCAATTATTAAAATGTCATATCGATAATTAGACCCGCCTCTAGCAGGTTTTTCTCTAAAAATTTCAACATTTTCTGAGTCCAAATCTCCAAAAGTTTTCGAACAAAATTTACCGACAAATTGTTTTAGGATGAGATCGTTGAGGTCATGGCTTTCTTTGGAATCCATTAGCCACGCTAAAATATTTGAGTGCCGGATCTCATGTCCATGACATTGAAGCACTTTAAAAATATTAATTTCGTTCGATTTTTTGGGTAATATTTTTTTTACTTCTTCAATAAGTTCATCCGTTTTTGTTGCTTCTTGTTGCATAATTTCTCCTTTTCGTTTTTTTATTTTTAACTTCTGCTATTTTTTAAAACTCAACCGCTTGTTCGTTGTTGGTCATAATTTGCCTTTTTCCTTATTATCTAACATTAATGCGTCAAATCCGGACAGATAGTTGTTTGTGTTCAAATATGTTTATCAATTGTTATCATTTGATAAAATTGGCGTAACAATTTTTCAAAGGTAGAGCCATATTCTACGACATCTAAAGATAAATATATCACAATTGTTTTATGAGTGAGGAAGTATACCAAAAATTCGCAACAAAACTACAGGAACTTAGGAAGGCTAAAAAGTTTTCCAAAGGCAAACTTTCTGTTGAAGCTGAATGTTCGAAATCTTATATTGGAAAAATTGAGAGCGGACAAAACTTTCCTAATTTTAAAATGATTGTTAAACTTGCAAATGCACTTGGCGTTCATGTGAAAGAACTTTTTGATTTTGATTATAAAATCGAACAAAACGATTAATCAAATATCATGCTTCAAAGATTATAAGTTCATCTTCCGTCTCAATGCTTGAGATTAACATTTCTGTTGATTCTAATTCAGCACTGAGTGCGCCAATGAAAGCTCCAATAGGTCCTGCAATAATCGCGCCCAAAAGCCCTCGCCCAATTGTCGATTTTTTATCTGAGCATTCCTGATCAACCCCGACATATTTAACGTAGCGCTTTTCAAATTGTTTTACCATGCAATCTTTAACATAGATGGATACAAATTTGTCATCAACTACTATTTTACAATAAGCTTGCCCAAGGTTATTAAGGCCTTTTAAATGGGTTCCGTAAAATATTAAATTGCCGTCTTTGTATTCGTGCATTTCCTTACTCCTTTACTAAAAATATTATGCGCGAATATTATGTCAAAAACGGACGCGTTTGCATGTGTCCATATTTGACGTATTAGGCATGTAAAATAAAAATAAAAGGAGTAAGACATGAAAAAATTAATTTTATTGTTAATCATTGTAGCAATGATGGGAACACCTTGCCTGGCAATCCAAAGTCAAAGCAGTGCATTTGGACTTTCTGACGGAGAGAAAATCAAAATGTATGATAAGCACGGAAGCTATCAGGGCTATTATAAGCAAAATGGTAGTACAACAAAAGAATACGGCAAAACCGGTAGCTACCAAGGATCTTATCGCCAAAGCGGAAATACCGTAAAGCATTACGACAAAACCGGTTCTTATCAGGGATATTATAGAAAATAAGGACACTATTGTTAACAATATGAACTATATTAATTTGTTTTTACTATAATTAGATTTAAGGTCAAAGGAAGTGGGTTAGAATGTTTGAAACTGCAGTAAAAAAGATCACACCGAATGCGAAGCAAATGGATTGTATCAAGACACTTGATGGATCCGTTATGGTTCTTGCCGGTCCAGGGACGGGCAAAACTTTCACTATTATTCAGCGTATTAAATATATGCTGGAGCAAGGGATAAAACCAGACACTATTCTTTGTTTGACCTTCTCCGATTCAGCCGCGAATGAAATGCGCACAAGGCTTATTAAAGAAATGGGTGTTATCGCATCATCCGTCGACATTTATACTTACCACTCATTCTGTAACGATATCATCAAGCAGAATCCTATGCAGTTTGAAATGTCAGCGAGCGTTAAATTAATCACAGACACTTTAAAACAGGAATTAATGAAGGCAACAATTGACGAGGCAAGCCTTGAACATTTTGTTGCACAACGTGCAGATAGATACCATTTTGCAAATGATTTTGTAAACCACGTCCAAAAAATAAAGTCGCTGAGAATGGACAAAGATTCTTATTTAGCTTGCATTGAAACTAATCCGCTATTGTTACCAAGGCTAAAAGATCTCGAAGATGAGATTTACGAAAGAGAGTCCAAAGGTAAAACTCAAAACAAAGGCCGTTATGATGAAGTTGAAAAAATAAAAGCTAAAATCGAAAAAGCTAAAGAATTGTGGACTGTTTATGAAATTTATTCACAAAAAATGTTTGAAAATAATTTGATTGATTTTTCTGACATGATTAACTTTGTCCTGAACGCTTTTGAAACTGACAAAGAATTTTTAAAAGATATTGCAAACAAATATTCCTACTTCTTGGTCGACGAATATCAGGATACGAATGCGCTTCAAAATGGGATAATTTTTAACTTGATTGAAGGTGCTAATAATAAAAATATTTTTGTAGTAGGTGATGACGATCAAATCATTTATGGATTCCAAGGGGCAAAAAGTGATAATATCGAAAATTATTTGACTCATTTTCCGGATACGAGAGTAATTTGTCTTGGCGAAAACAATCGTTCAACTCAGACTATCTTAGATTTGAGCTATCAGGTAGTCAATCAGGATCCAAAGCGTTTGGAAAACAACGATACATTTATTCGCTACGAAATTTCCAAAAGGCTAACTGCTAAAAATGCAGAGATTATAGCAAAAGACAAACAAATAAGAAGATGGCAGTTTGGCGAAGTTTTGCAGGAATATAACAATATAATTAATGACATTGAAGCGCTGACTAAATCGCCTCAATGCCCACAAAGCAAGGGGCAGTCCAAGCTTTCTGAAATCGCAATAATTTCAAAGAAAAAAGCAGAATTGGCATTCTTAGCAGAACTATTAAAAGCGAGAAATATTCCATTCCAAATTGAAGAAGGGAAAAGCATTTTTTCAATCCGCTCATCAATTCTTGTTTATTTCTATTTAAAGGCATTGGTTAATCCAAAATTCAATAGTGACAAACTGTTCGGTTTGCTACTTGCTGAGCCTTTCAACATTGATTTAGAAGATTACAACAAAATACTCCATGAAAATAAAATTAATAAAAAAGATTTTATTACCAACATGCGAAACTTGAAGGGCTGGGAAGACACAGAGAAAATTACAAGTTTTATACAGATGTTTGATGACTTGAACGAATATGCAAGTACAAACAGTTTGAGAAATACGGTTGTTGAGATAATAAACAGAACAAAAGTATTAGAATTTTTCTTCCGCACTGAGAAAAATAAAGCTGAAAATATTTCAGGAATCAAAAAGCTTATTGATGAAGCAACAGAATTAGCGCTACTTGACCCGACGGTTGGGATTGTTGAATTTGTAGCACACCTTGATTCGGCTTTGCAAAATGATATCGATATCTCAACAGACAAAAAATCGAATGTTCAAAATGCGATTCAACTGGTAACTTATCACGGGTCTAAAGGTAGAGAGTTTGAATATGTTTACTTGCCGAATTTGGTTTCCAAGAATTGGGAAAAGTTTACTATGCCTGGCGAGTATAAGCTTATCACCGAAGATGTTCTTGATAAGACGCAGGCTCTAGAAAAGAAGGATTCAGAACTTTTAAAGCTTCTTTTTGTCGGAATCACTAGGGCAAAACACGGACTTACATTGTCTTTCTCTGACTCACTTGAAGGTTCGTCCCAGCAAGTTACAAAATACCTTGCGGATGTTGAATTTGATTTTGAAAAACAACAGTTTGAGTTAAACGAGGATGATACAACTCGCGAATTTATCCGTTCAATTTCAAGAGAGGTTTATGATAACAGAAAAGCTTTTGAGCAGGAAATTAAAGAACGCATTAATTCAATTGTTTTAAGTCCAAGTAGAATGAATGAGTATCAAGGTTGCCCAAGAATGTTTTTCTACACTAAAGTTCTCGGCATAAACATTGAAGAAGCTGATTGGAACGCTGCAAACTTTGGGACATCAGTTCACGGGACACTTGAATTTGCGGCTATCAAAGCAAAGGAAACGGGCTCTTATCCATCCCTAGATGAAGCTAAGGCAGAGTTCGAAAAAACATTAAACAGCTTGTATTTCACAACCGAAGCAAAAAAAGAACTGTATCATAAGCAAGGACATAAGGCGCTGGATGCTTATTATCCAGTATTTAGCCAAATTCCGGCAAATCGAGTTAATGCCGTCGAATTTACGCTTAAAGCAATTCAGGTTGACGATGATTTTATATCTGGTAAAATCGATAGGATTGAGAAAAATCAGGATGGAACTTATGAGCTGTATGATTACAAAACCGGAAAAGCCAAAAGTGAAAAAGATATCGCAGTTGGCGGAAAAAGAGAAGGTTACTACAACCAACTTTGTTTCTATAAATATGCTTTTGAAAAAATGAACGATGTAAAAGTGTCAAAAGTCGGCTTAATCTTTGTTGAAGAACACGAAAAAAGTGTTTATATGACTTTGACTGACGCGGATATGCAATACATCGAAAATTTAATCAAGGATACTTATAAAAATATCAAAGCCTTAAACTTTGATCCGATAAATGATAAAAAAAGCGACGCTTGCAAATATTGTACCTACAAGCAGCTTTGCAAGTTGGATGTATTATAAGGGGTAATTAATGTCGATAAAGGAATATATAGAAAAATTAGAAAAGTCCCCATTGTATTGGTTGACAACATCTTCAATGGAAAACACACATAGTGATTTTTGGTGTTGGATTATAAGAACTGCAGGAGTGGGTGGTTTAAATCTTTTCGGAATTGAACCGCTTGAAGGAGAAATAGTCAAACCAGAAGATGTAAAACGAGAATGGAAACGCTTCGACTTATATATAAAAACTAATAAACGAGAAATAATAATAGAAAATAAAATTAAAACGACATATACTGATGAACAACTAGAAAGATATTCTAACAAATCTCATAATAGTTGTATAAAAAAATTAGTGACATTTTTTGAAGAACCCAATATCAAAAAACTAGACGAATTGGGTTGGATTTCAATTCGGTATTTTGACATTTTGAATAATCTAAATAGCATGGATCTGGATAGTGAAGTTGTTAAAAAATATATTGACGTTCTTAGTAATTTGACCAACTTATTTAGCGAATTTGCATTAACTGATAACAAATATGAAATTGGCTATAGCGATAAAATTAACGAATTAAAGAAAATCAGCTTTGATGATATATACAAAAAATTTAAAACTCAAGAATTTGAAAAATATTTAAAAGGATATTTGGGAAATAATCCAGAATATCAGATTGGTTCTTACTTTGTAAGCGGACAGGGGGCTGTTACTATTAATTTGTGCAACCTTAATAAAGAAGCGGAATTTAATAGCACTAAGTCCATAATTTTTGCTATTACTTTACAAGGGGACAAATATAAAAGAGAGTTTTTAATAGGCACGGAAACAACTTTGAACAAGAAGGCTGGTAGGGACATATTGATAAAAAATATCCAATGGTTGGATCTTAATGAACTTGAACAAAAAAATTCATCTATGCGAGACAAAAGGGACTATAATACTTTTGGATTAAAAAATCAATACAATCACTTAGCTAAATATCGACATTTTAATATTAATCAAGAAACTTTTCCTGATTTAAGTTATGAAGCTATATGTAAATTTATAAAAGAAGATATTGGAAGATTAGAAAATGAGCTAGAACGTATTGCCAGAATATTTGGTGGAGAAGCAAACCTAGAGCTAGTGTGATTTTAGAGGAGTAAAATGATAGATTTAAAAACATTACAAGAAGAGTATAGAAAATATTTAGCAGAAGTATTTCCGAAGGCAAAACCTATTTCAATTAATACTTATGTCACAGATGCCTTTTATCCATATAATAATGCTGTTGGAATGAATTTTGCGGATATTTTTATAAATGAGGCCTCATTAAACAGCTGTCTTGAGTTGTTAAAAATACACTTTGATGAAAAAGCAAAAGAACGAGGTCAAGAATTTCCAAACAGCCACGCTAATCGCTATTTATTCACATTACGCAAGTTTAAAGAATTTCTGGATACAAATTATGGTGGTGTAGAAGCACTATTAAATTTAAGCTCAACAAAAATAAACTATTTTTGGCTTAATGCTAATCCAGAAATATGGAGTTTTTTGGATATAAATATTGACTCTATTGAAACCTTTTCACTATTAAATGAAAATGGGAACAAAAGACAAAATCCTACATGTTTTGCAAAAGCCAAGGCCGGGGATAAAGTATTAGGATACGAATCACAAAAAATTGTGGCTTTATTAGAAATTGTACAAGGTGCGCATTATGAAGATGGTGAAGACGTTATATCGGTACAAATAAAGGAATTATTTTCAAATCCAATCAGCATTGAAAATTTAAAAAATGATCCCGTCTTAAAAAATTCTGCAACGGTTAACAGGCACCAAGGAACTTTGTTTGAGCTTACAGAACAAGAATTTAATAGAATTAATCGTATATTAAAACCGACAAATTTACTAGATAATTTAATAAAAGAATATCACAGCTTTAAAACGTCTAAAGAATACGATGAGCAATACAAATGGGATTATTTAGAAAAAAATAAGAGTATTTTTGATGACTACGACAATTTGCCAGATAAAATAAAGCAGCTTGGGGCACCTAATTTCATGCCTTATTTTTGGAAGACTAGTGCATTTAGACATCTTGCAGATTTATACACGGAAGATTTTAGAAATATTCTAATAAATTTGTTTGATGAAAGTATTGATTTGATAAGTAGAATATCAATTTTCAGAAGTGAAATTAAAACCATTTTAAAAAAATCTCCAAGTTGGAATAAGAAGGACAATATTGATCCGGGTGTTGAATCAGCGTCGTTTTTCTTATTTATAAAAGATTATAAAAAATATTTACTTTTTACAAGAGTAACTCCTTTTATAGATATTGCAAAGGCTTTTTCTATGTATGATTTATTAAATCACGAATCTAAAGAAACCCGCTACATAAATTGGCAAAATTATTGCATAGATGTTTTGATTCCAAAAATGAATGAAATTTTAAAAATCGAAAATACTCTACTTGATGCTCAAGACTTTATATGGTTCGCCGGGAAGCAGGTAAATCAAATGTTAGAAGAAACTGAAGAAAAAGAAGAAGGTGAAATAATGACAAAAAATATTCCTTTAAATCAAATTTTGTATGGACCTCCCGGAACTGGAAAAACGTACAATACAGCGTTAAAAGCAGTTGAAATCCTTGAACCGGAAACGGATGTGAAATCACTTCCCCGAGAAGAAATTGAGAGCAAGTATAAAGAATATCGAAAAAACAATCAAATTAAATTCGTTACTTTTCACCAGTCCTATTCATATGAGGAGTTTGTAGAAGGCATTAGACCTGACTTATCAAAAGACAACTGTGATTTAAAATATATTTTGCATACAGGTATCTTTAAAGAAATTGCGGAATTTGCAAAATCAGAATATATAGAAACAAATCAATCTATAGATATTGATCTTTCTAATACAAAGATTTTTAAAATGTCTTTGGGAAGTGCGGCTGAGTCTGACGTTTATGAATATTGTATGCGAGAAGGAGTTATCGCACTAGGATATGGCGATAACATTGACTTTGCTAGCGCCTCAACAAGGGGCGAAATTATAAACATTGTACAAAACAACGAAGTATTAAAACATAAAACTTCGTTCATTATAGATGCTGTTGAGCGTTTTAAGTTATGGATGAGAAAAGATGATTTGGTGTTTATTTCTGACGGTCTCGATAAAATAAGAGCGATTGGAGTTATTGATGGTGATTATTACTTTGATGAAAAGACAGAAATTCGCTATAACCAATTTAGAAAAGTTAAATGGATTTATCAGGGTGAAGATATTCCTGTAGCTAAGTTTTTGAATAACAAAAAGCTTATACCAATGTCCATTTATCAATTTTATGACGAAGATATTAATAAAGCGTATCTGAATCAACTTTTTGGCAAATCTAATAACCCCAAAAAGAAAAATTATGTATTAATTATTGATGAAATCAATCGTGGTGAAATATCGAAAATTTTTGGGGAATTGATTACATTAATAGAAGATACAAAAAGAACAAATAAAGAAAATCTTGAAATTCAACTTCCATACTCGGGGAAGCCTTTTTCTCTACCACCAAATCTTTATATTATAGGAACAATGAATACCGCTGACCGCTCAATTGCGCTACTCGATATTGCCTTAAGACGTAGATTTGATTTCATACCAATGTATCCGAGATCTGAAATTATTACTGAAGATGGTAATTCAATTGAAGTTGGTGAGATCAATCGTGCAGAATTTCTGGATAAATTAAATGAAAGAATTGGATTTTTATTAGATGATGATCACAAAATTGGGCATTCGTATCTGATGAATATCAAAAATTATGCTGAGTTTAATTATGCTTTTACAAACAGAATATTACCGCTCTTGTCGGAATACTTCTATAATGATTATGAGAAAATAGCAAAAGTTTTAAATCAAGATGAAGATTACGAAGGTGAATATAATTGGTCAAACAAGGAGTCGACAATCATTCACAAAAAAATGTATGATAGCATTCCTAAGTATTTTATAAATGATGCTTTTTCAAAAGAAGCTCTAATAAAGGTTTACCAATAAATGCCAAAAACAATTTCTGTTATTGAATATGAACGAGTTGGCAAAGAAAAATTTGACGAAAAAGATTATAAACTTTTAAAAGAACTTTGTCATCAAGAAGAGTTTAAAGAAATAATGAGTTGTTATAACTCAAAGATTTGCTTTGATAAATTCGCCGGTGTTATACAACTTAAAAGTGGCACTTTTATTGAAGTTCTGCCTAAAACTTGTTTTGCGAAAGAAAAAGACGATATAGGGAAAAGTAAAGAAATCTTTGTAAAAATGATTAAAACACTTAAAAGTAGTTATTATAAATCATTTGATAATACGCGAATAAACAATGAAAAATTCCCATTGCTAGAAGTATTTATAACAATATTTTTGAATGAACTTGATATTTTACTTAAACATGGACTGAGAAAAAATTACGTCAGAGTTTGTGAAAATTCTAACTTCGTTAAGGGCAAAATAAAGATTATAGAAAACATTCGGTACAATATTGCTCACCACGAAAAAAATTATGTGGAATATAGCGAATTCACACAAAATATTGCTAAAAATAAAATTCTTAAAAAATGCATCGTTTTTTTAAAATCTAAATCTACTAGTAATGAGAACATTAAACGATTAACCCAAGCATTGTTTGTTTTTGATGATATTGATGATGTATATGATATAAAAGCCGAGTTCCAAAAAATACATATCTCAAGATTAAATTCTCATTATTCAGTGCCTTTAGAATTAGCCAAAGTATTCCTTTGCGGCAACTCATTTTTGCCTCAAAGTGGCTCAAACAATCTGATATCGTTGATGTTTCCGTTAAATAAATTATTTGAAGATTATGTATTTAATTATTTAAACAAAACACTTGATAAAACCAAATACATTGTAAAAGCTCAATCAAATCCATATTGCCTTCTTGATGACCCGCAAAAATTCAGATTGAAACCAGATATTGTCATTGAATATAAAAATGAAAACAAAATCGCAATTTTAGACACGAAATGGAAATTACTCGATTGCGATAAAATTGATGGCAAAAATGGAGTATCACAAAATGACTTATATCAGTTGTATGCATATGGTAAGAAATACAAAGAAAAAACAAGCAAAACTATTGAATTATTTCTGGTATATCCTATGACTGAAAAATTCACAAAACCAGAAACTTGGGAATATGAGCAAGACAGTCTTATAATAAATTTAATTCCGTTTGACATCAAAAACGATGATAATTTTTTGCAGAATTTAATATAATAAACACTTATAAGAATGTCCATTTTTGACGTACTATGGCCTTATAATTATAGTGTGCACAAAAAAGGATTCACTGATGAGTAACATTAATTCCTATAGCGAAAATTTCATAAAAAGATTTGGGCCGAAGGTATTAAAAGAGTTAAATGGGGATCAGCTTTTAAAAGAAATGTTTGGACCCGGAAGCTCTGATAGCCTTTGCTATTGGTTGGAAAGAAAACAAGATGAATTATTTGACACAACTGTATTTGGTAGTTGCAGAGGCGGACAGCCTTCTAAGTTTTGGCTTTATTATAGCAACAAGAACAGTTCCTGGATGAAGGGAACTGAAAAAATAACTTGTGCTGAGGCAATAAATGTTGCCGAAAAAATCAGAGATGCTATTTTGAAGGCCACGGATTTTCTTAGCAAAAACGATTTTAGTGGATTTTGTGATTTTGTAAACAATTCAAGTTTTGACGAAAATACCAAAATTTATGAACTGTTTAAAAGGACATATATACACAAGTATTTACACATTATTAGCCCCAATCATATTTCTGATTCTCATGTAATTGTGGAGCAACATTGGGCGTATAAACAAGAAGGAATTTAATAATGAAAAAACAAATTTTTCTACAGGCATTTGAAGATATAACAAAGCAAATTAACGGAGAGAACGAGATATTTTCTTTGGGTTTCTCTGACCTCGATATGATGTTGGGCAACACAAAAAACGGAAGCCTAATAACAATTGGCGGACGACCTTCAATTGGAAAAACAGCATTGGCTATATGCTTTTGTACTAATTTGCTTGAGCAAAACAAAAAAGTTATATATTTTTCTCTTGAAGCTTCTGACTATTCATTAGCAACTAGAATGATAGTAAATAAATCAGAGGTTGATTTACAAAAGTTTCGATTAAAACTTACATCCGAAGATGACCTGGAGAAACTGAAACAAGCCGCCGAATTCTTTGATGAAAAATCTTTTATGATCGAAGATAAAACTAATTTAATTGTAGAAGATGTCATCAAGCTTGCTACAGAAACAGACGCCGACTGCATTTTTATCGATTATATCCAATTAATGTATATGGAAAGATTAGAAAATTCTGCTGTAGAACTAAACTTGGCAGTAAAAAGATTGAAGGACTTTGCATTGCAAAGTGGTAAGAATATTTTTATAATTACTCAACTTTCAAGGGCTGTAGAGCGCCGTTCAACTAGAATACCCCAAATATCAGACATAAGAGAAGTATGTGCATTGGAAGAATTATCTGATGTGATTTTGCTTATATATAACGACTCCTATTACAATAGAGAGATTGCCGAACACAAAGACAAAGCTGAAATTATACTTGCAAAAAACAAATTGGGTCCGGTCGGGAGCTTTGATATCAAATACACAAATGGAATATTTAAGGATGGCCTGGTAACTGATTTATTTTGATGGATGGACACAGTATAGCCGCATTATTGAATCCTATATTTCCATTGTCATCTTTAATTCTACTCCAAGCCTGATTCGAAGGATGTCGCTCCTCGTTTTTTTGACTTTGGCAATCACGCCGAAGAGTATAAATATTGGCTTTTATATATTTTTTAATTAAAGGACGAATTATTTCTTTCTCCTTTTCGTAGTTTTTATTAAGTCCCCATGCAATCACAAAATCTGTATTTTTAATTTTGAATACTTCTTTTAAAAAATCTCTATTTATTTTTTTGAGATTATCTGGGTTTTCTATTTTTTTCAAAATCCCAGGCCTTGGTGATCTTAAGGCAAATAAATTCACAACGGCAAGGCCTCCGTGTTCAATTTCTTTTTCAGCTTCGGTCTTCCATTTTTTTGCTATGTTGAAACAATTCGTAACTGTAGGATCCATATGGTTTGCGTCTGCTGTACTTGGATTTAACAATACAAAAAATAAAACAGGCTTTGTTTCATCCCAAATTTTTGAATAAAAATATCTATATTTTGGAGCTTTTTTACTAATATCATATGGGGGTTTTCCACTATATGATTTCTTAAATATTTGATTCTCATTTTCAGTGAATTCTTGCACACCAAATAAAACAAAACCGTCATCGCTCTCTAATGGTTTAATCTCATCAAAAAGCTCTTTTTGAGGGTCTATTTTAATTTTAATGTTTTGTATTATATATTGCAATGATTTCTTTTCCATACATTCACCTTTTTTATCTATTGTACCACACCAAATAATCCCCGGTTCCTAAACAGTTCTCTTGAAATCAATATGTTTTTGATTGAAATATTGCTTGCGGGTTCTCTTAAATAATCAAATGCATTAGAATCGCCATAACCATTTAATGATGGGTCAGCTCCGCTGTCTAAAAGTAATTCAATTGAGCCAGGGCAAAAACAACAAGCTATGCTGATAGGGCTCATATCAAAGTTCTCACTTTCAAGATTATTTACCCTGACTCCTTTTTCAATTAATAATTTTACTATCTCAACATTTCCTTTATTAAGGCACTTGCCTAGAAAATTGTTATCAGGAACAAGCGGTCTTATGTTTATATTTGCACCAGCCTCAATAAGGAATTCGCTCATAAGTAAAGCATATTTGCTATTTAAATCTACAGATAAAAGCGCTGCATTTATATTGGCACCGTATTCTAATAATAGTTCGACTAAATCAAAATTACCATTTTCTACGGCAAAGCCTAATGCGGTATAATGTGTCCAGCAACTCCATAGCTCTGAATAAATGAATCCTTCTTTATTAACCCCCTCGTTAGGATCGTGCCCAGCTTCCAGCAATAATTTGGTATCAAAATATTTATTTTCACTGCTCGATTCTCGCAGAGTACCTCTAGTTGTGCTAAACATTATTCTTGTTCCTTCATTCATTTCGGCTCCTTTTTTTGTTTTGGTTACAAAGAAATAATAACACCCGGATGCGTCAAAAACGGACATTTAAATTCTTTATGGTAAAATAAATCTAACGACCGAATATGTCGTTAGCAAATGCTATCATTTTAATAAAGGAGTTTGATATGGCTAAAACAAATGATAAACCAAGATATTCAAGGATGTCTGATATTATTGAATTGATTATATTTATGCAATCTAAAATCCAAGGTGTAACGATAAACGATATAGAGAAGAAGTTTGGAGTATCAAGACGGACAGCTGAACGCATGCGAGACAGCATTTTAGATATTTTCCCACAAGTGGACAAGCTAGAAATAGATGATAAATTCGCACACTGGGGCTTCACTGGTGGATATTTATCCGAGCTGATTAATTTTTCTGCTGATGAAATAGCTCTACTTGAGGCATTAAAAGAAGTTAATAAAGAGCAAAATCACAAAAACAATGCGGAGCTGTTAGACAATATTTCTACAAAAATCAAGGCATTAAGCCGCAAATCGCTAGGCAAGCTTGAAAATGAGTTAGAAATATTATTGCACGCACAAGGTTATGCTGTAAAACAGGCCCCGCAAAATATAATAAATTTAAACTATCTTTCAATAATTAAAGATGCCATTAAAAATTCTAAAAAAATATCTACCGAATACAATGGCAAACAAAGACTACTATCGCCTTATGGGTTGATATATGGTGAGAAAATTTATCTCATTGCAAAACAAGATGAAAAAGGCCCTGATGCATTTAATTATTTACTATATAAATTTTCTAAATTGGAATTGAGCGATATTGATTTTGATAAAGGTGATTTTGATTTGAAGAAATATTCTCAAAAAGCCTTTGGTGTTTATCAAGGTGAAATCTCTGAAGTTAAACTAAAATTCAGCTCTGAGGTTAAAGACGAGGTTTTGAATTATAATTTTCATCCGACACAAAAAATAAAAGAGCAAGAAGATGGATCGATTCTAGTCAGCTTCAAAGCCAGCGGAGAATATGAGATTTGCTGGCATATATTTAAATGGGGTAAAACTGTAGAAATTCTGGCTCCCAAAAAACTGAAAGAAGCTTACTTAAAAATGCTGAATGAAGCGTTAGCCGTAAATAGCATTAAAACGTAATTATTTCTTCAAAAGTTTTAATTGCAAACTGATCTGTCATTCCGGAAATAAAATCTACAATCGCCTGCTTGTAACCATTTTCGTTGAAGATATCATAAATAACTTCATTAAAATATTTTTTAGCGAGTTTTTTTTCTAAATCTAAATTTGAATATTTAATCAGCCATTCTTGAAAATGCTCTATTAATGTAGGGAAAAACCTTTTATCTTTTTCTAATTTTTCTATAGTATTTCCGCTGTCATAATAGCTTTGCAACGCTTCAAAAATTGTATTAATAACAAGGCTTGCATATTTTTTAAAAGGAATCAACCGCTTATTAAAATATATGTTTTCATAGTTGAACTGTTTGATTTGATTCATCATTTCAAAACCTTCTTTTGAAAAAGAAAGACCAGTTTCTAATGTTGAATTATTGCATAAATCTCTTATAAACTCATACATTATAGATGTTGTGTTAATCTCAGAAAATTTCTTTTTCTCTTTCATTATGTTCTCAGCAATTTGTTTTAGTTGTTTATATTGGCTCTTTCCTAATATTTTGTATTCAAAGGCATCTTCAATATCTCTGCCTAAATAAGCTATTTTATCAGAAATTTTTACTACGCAGCCTTCATAAGTGTATGGCAAGACCTGTCCTTTTTGAACCGTTTCTAAATCAAGATACTCAGTTCTTGGTTTTAGTCCGTTTTCATCAACTTCTCCGCAGTGACAAACAATTCCGTCTCTTACTGCGTAAGTTAAATTTAAATTTTCGTGTTTACCGTAATAATTTGGAAGAGTTTCTATTTTATCAATAAATCTCAAGCTATTTGCTTCATGCCAAAATGCATACTTTATATTCGGATCGATAATTTTAGCCAAAATAACTTCACCCTCATGACCGAAGGGAGAATGCCCCAAATCGTGCCCTAAGGCGATCGCTTCGATAAGTTCAAGGTTTAGCCCTAAGTTTTTACCGATAGTTCTTGCAATAGACGCGACATGATTAACGTGTTCAATCCTCGTACAAATATGATCTTTATTCGTCGCAAAAAACACCTGAGTTTTGTGCTTTAATCTTCGGTAGGCATTGGAATGGATTATTCTGTTGTTATCTCTTTCAAACTCGGTTCTGGTGTCAAATTCTTTTTTTGAAATATCCTTCATTCTGGATTGTGCATTGTCCCATTTCAAACTGCCTTCAGCCGTTGCCTCTGCCTCAAATCTTTTTTCTAATCGCTCAGTCATTTTAATTCTCCTAAAATTTATCTATACTATTATTATACATATTTATGCGTCAAAATCGGACGCAATACAAGCTCTTGTATAAGAAAATTTATACAAGTGTATAAAAGAGGTTAGGGACACAATTTGTCCCTAACCTAAACCTTCTTAAATAAAGGGTTTCAAGCAAATCAAAGTATAAGATTATAATATTTTTTGCTTAATCTATTTATTTTCCCTATAAGGCCTAAAGATCTGTTGTATAGTCATTCAGTAGATGGGAGGTCAAATGATTTTAAATTATAAAATTATAGGTAAAAGAATTCAAGAAATCAGACTCGGGAAATGTTTATCACAGGAAAGATTAGCTGAAATGTGTAATCTGTCAGTTTCATATATAAGTTGTATTGAGTCTGCAAAAAGGGAAGCTAGCTTGGAGGTATTGGTAAGATTAGGTAATAATCTGGATGTTACTGTAGATACTTTTCTAAAGGGCTACCAAAAACATGATTTAATAAGTTATAAAACAGAGTTAACGTCGCTTATTAAAGATTGTAGTTGCTATGAAAGACAGGTAATATGCGATATTGCAACAGCGACAAAGAAAAGCCTCCGGGATAATAATTGACTTGACTACATGTCAAAATTTTGACATGTAGTCTATGTTCTTTTGTTCCTTTGTTGCATATAATTTCAAAATGTACCACAGATAGCAATGAACGAGAACAGATTTCAAATGAACGATTCAGAAATTCAAAAAGAAAAAATACGAAATAAATATAAAGGTGTTAATCCCGACGAATTGGATATAATACCGGCTATTCCACAGGTGAATTTTTATGAAGATAAAAATGAAAAACGAGTAGCTGTTTATGCACGCGTTTCAACAGATGATTTTAGGCAAACATCTTCTTATGAATTACAAAAAAATCATTATATTGACATTGTTAGCAAACATGTAGGCTGGAATCTTGTTGACATATACGCAGATGAAGGAATTTCAGGAACATCGCTTAGACATAGGGATTCTTTTATTAGGATGATAAATGACTGCAAAGCCGGAAAAATTGATCTGATCGTAACAAAAAGCGTATCCCGATTTGCCCGTAATGTCATTGATTGTATTGGCTATGTAAGAGAGCTGGCAAAACTACAACCGCCAGTTGGAATCCTGTTTGAAACAGAGAATATATATACGCTAAACAATAATAGCGAGATGAGTTTATCATTTATAGCCACTTTAGCTCAAGAAGAATCCCACAATAAAAGTGAAATTATGAATTCTTCTATTGAAATGCGATTCAGGCGAGGGATTTTTTTAACCCCTCCATTACTTGGTTATGATCTTGACGAGAATAGTAATCTTGTTATAAATCAAGAAGAAGCAAAAACAGTGCGTCTTGTTTTCTTTATGTACCTTTATGGATATACATGTCGTCAGATATCAGAAACTCTTACTAAACTCGGTCGCCGGAGCAAAAAAGGTAATATGAGATGGTCAACAGGGGCAATATTACAAGTTCTTCAGAATGAACGTCATTGTGGGGATGTTCTTGCTAGGAAAACTTGGACGCCGGATTATTTAGACCATAAATCAAAAAAGAATAAACAAGATAGAAACCAATATCGAAAGAAAAATAATCATGAGGCAATTATTTCCAGAGATGATTTTATCGCTGTTCAAAGATTGATAAGTAATGCCAAATATGGGCATAAAGGATTTTTACCTGAATTAAATGTTGTGCATGGGGGTGCTCTTAAAGGTTTTGTATCAATAAATCCAAGATGGGCCGCATTTAAGGCAAACGATTATTTGGCTGCTTCAGATAGCGTGTGTGTCTTTAATGAAGATGAGTCAGGAAATATAGAGATAGAGGCACAATCTGGCGATTTTGATTTACGCAAATTTGAGGTCGCTCGTTCACAGTTTTTTGATACAACCCAAAAAGTATGTGTAACTTTTTCAGTTGAAAATATACAATTTAGCACCGAATGTATTCGTAAATTTGATAAAGCTATTTATATTGAAATGCTAATTAACCCAAGCGAAAATTTATTTGCAGTAAGGCCCTGCTTAGAACAAATGCGAAATGTAGTTCAATGGGCTACAATTAATAACAGTTTATATTATTCTCGGAATATAAGCTGTTCCGCTTATATCAAAACTTTGTATGAATTGTTTGGTTGGAATCCAGAGTATAAATATCGTGTACGAGGTGTCCGCAGACAAAAGGATAATGAAATTTTAATGATTTTTGATATGAAAGAAACAGAAATATTTATTTCGCAAAATGAAATAACCTCTGATGAAGATGTATCATCTCAAAATGAACAATTCCCAAAAGGTTTAAAACTGTTTACCAACGGCCCCAAAAAGGATATTATGGCATACCCTACCACTTGGGCAAATAACTTTGGCAATGATTATTATAGTCAAACTCAGGCAAAAGAACTTGCCCTTCTTCGCGAAGAAAATGAATGGAAAGCTAAAGAAGAAGGGAAACCGTATAACCCACAACCGGATTTAAACGTAACTGATTTTGATGAAATCCAACACAATATACAAAAAATCATAAGCGATATAGAACAGGAGACTACAAATAATGGAGAATGAAGATAATAATCTTTCTAACACAGAAAATCAGATACAAGAAACGTCCAATACTGAAATAATGACTCAAAACATTGATGCTATTGAAGATGCTAATTTTAGTTATGATGGTTACCAAGTTGTTCGGGGGGAATATTTTGCCCACCTGCATGAACCATCTATTACTTTTAATAGATGTAAAGTTTCATTGAATATGGCTTCCTTAAAGCGTTTGCCCGATGTAGATTATGTTCAAATTCTTGTTAATTCAGAAGAAAATAAGCTTGCCGTAAGACCTTGCAGTGAAGATGAAAAGGATTCTTTTCCGTGGTGCACTCCAAAACGGAAACCCAAACAAATTACATGTCGCGTATTCTTTGCTAAAATTGTTCATTTGATGGATTGGAATCCTGATTACAGATATAAATTGCTTGGAAAATTAATTAAAAGCGGTAATGAATATTTGTTTATCTTTGACCTAACAGCAACAGAAATTTATCAAAGAACAATACAAGAAGGCGAAAAGCCGAAGACTTCACGTACTCCGGTCTTCCCTGCCCAGTGGCAAAATCAGTTTGGTTTACCTGTAGAAGAACACAGTAAACAACTTCAAGTAAATATATTTAATGGCTATACTGTTTTCGGGATCAATGATAATGTGGCCAAAACTCAAGATGAGAAAGATATTGTTATTCAACCGGAGGATATAAAATATGAATAAAACATTAAAACCAGCAATTTCAGTCAACCTCAAAACGCCTTTAATCAGGATCCACAAAGATACGCTTCACTTAATCGGAGACCCTGAGTATGTATTATTGTTGGTAAATCCAATCATGCGGACTCTAGCCGTTTTACCAAGCAATCGTTCTGACCCAAAAGCACATCATATTTCAAAAAGTTCACTTAGTAATAAAAAATCTTTTGAAATATATAGCACGCCATTGGTTCAAAGCTTGCGAAATCTTTGTGAGCATTGGGAAGATGATAAAGCATATAGAATCTATGGAGAAGCAGTTCCAAATCAAGATATTATTCGATTCAAGATGATAGAAGGAGTTTCTACAAATAAATGAGGCAAAATTTTATGGCAGACAAACAAATTTATATTTTACACATAGACGAATATTTTAAACAATTAATTCATCCTCTAACTCAAAATGAACAAAAACAATTAGAGGAAAATATTGTAAAAGATGGTTGTCGTGAACCGCTGTGCATATGGGGGAATACAATTGTTGATGGACATAATCGTTACGAAATTTGCACTCGTTTAAAAATACCATTTCAGATACAAAATATCTATTTTAACACTCGAGAAGACGTAATAGCTTGGATTTGTGCTAATCAGCTGGGCCGCAGAAATATTTCTGAAGAAACTAGAAAATACTTAATAGGTAAAAGATATGAAACAGAAAAAAGGATTAATGTTAAAAACGCTTTAGGTAAAAATCAGCATTCTGAAAAAGAGATTATGATTGCAGTTTACCCAACGCCTCAGCGTAAAGAAAATAAAGGCCTAACTGCCGAACGACTTGGTGACGAATATCATATTTCACAAACAACGGTGAAAAAATATGGTAATTATGCCAAAGCTATAGATACATTGGCAAAGAAGGAGCCTGAGCTTATCTCAGAAATACTGACAGGTAAAATCAAAATTTCTCACAAAAGCATTTCAAAATTATCAAAACAATCATATAAAATAGTTACTGATGCGAAAAATCAATTAAGCGATAATGATTTTGTTAGTTATTCTAATGCACGCAAGATTATTCCGGTAAAAAAAGAAAAAGTAACGGTGAAAGATATGCCTGCTTATGACCCTGACGCAGAAATATCAAGTCTTACGTTGACTATTCCATCTTGGATCAGCTCAATTGACAGAACTTTATCGATGGCAGATTTCGATAAAATATCAAGCAAAGCCAGAATAAAATTACGAAATGAATTAAGAAAATTAGAGTACACTGCAAATGTAATGCTATTAGCAACAGAGGAGAAGTAATGGAAGATTACAGCCAATTTATTCCAAAAGCACATTTTGAACGAATACCAATTAAGAATTTAGTCTCAAATCAAGAATATCAACGCAATTTATCAGAAGCACATGTTAGACGTGCAGTTGCAAATTTTGATCCCTATCAGATAAATCCTGTAAAAGTTAGCAGAAGAGAGGGTATAAATTATGTTTTCAACGGACAACATACAATTGAAATTATAGCAGCTATTTCCGGTTCTCGTGAAACTCCAGTCTGGTGTATGATATATGATGATTTGGATTATGAACAAGAAGCAGATATTTTTGCCAATCAACAAAAATATGTAAAAGCTTTAACTCCGTATGAAATTTTTATGGCTAATGTTGAGGCTGGCAACGATGAACAACTTATAATAAAAGATTTAGTCGAATCTTACGATTTATTCCTTTCTTCAGCCAAAGTGCCGGGAGGAATATGTGCTATTTCGACATTGGAATATGTGCATAGAAAATTCGGATTCCATGTACTTGATCGAACTTTAAGACTTTGTATCGGGACTTGGGAGGGCGATATTAATTCTTTGACCGCAAATATATTAAGAGGAATTTCAAAATTAATTGTTGCGTTTGAGGATGGATTGAACGATGAGGTGTTCAAAGAAAAAGTGGGTAGATGTTCTATAAAAGAACTGTCAAGAACCGCGGCTGAACGAAAAGCCGGTTCGTTAGGATATGCAGAAGCAATGCTTATTGTTTATAATAAAAAACAGCGTACACCATTAAAATGGGGGAAACTGTACAAAACAAAGAGCGATGAACAAGAGGAACAAGAAGAGCTTTCAGAAGGCGAGGACGGGATAAATCTTGGACTTTTTGAATGATAAAAAGCTAGATAAGTCGACACCTAAAATAAGTTAAATATGATTTAACATATTTAGATTTACGACTTGAAAGTTAATTATAAACATGGTATAATTAACTTAGCCAGCATAAACTTAAATAAGGAATCTTATATGAAAGAATATTCTGCAGGAAAATATATTTTACATAAAGACTATAAACCATTTTGCCCTTCGCTTTTAAATGAAGAATTTCAATGGGAGTCTCCAGAGCTTTCAATGCTTCTTCAAGATGCAAATTTATATCTAGGTAAGCTTAATGCTTATTCTGACTTGATTCCGGATATTGAATTTTTTATAAAAATGTATGCAACAAAAGAAGCGACAACTTCTAACCGAATCGAAGGGACGAGAACTACTTTTGATGAAGCTATTGCTCCTGTTGAAAATATTTCACCTGAGCGCAGAGACGATTGGCACGAGGTGCAAAATTACATTGAGGCTATGAACTTTGCTATCGAAAACTTGGATAAACTTCCCCTTTCGATGCGATTGTTAAAAGAATCTCACAAGATTTTGTTAAAAGGCGTCAGAGGTAAAAATAAAGCCCCTGGTGAAATTAGAAAAACTCAAAACTGGATTGGCGGATCTTCATTAAAGGATGCCTTTTTTATTCCGCCTGAGCCCAATATGCTTCCAGATTTATTATCAGATCTTGAAAAGTTTTTCCATAATGAAACTTTGTTGATGCCTGATTTGATTAAAGCTGGTTTGGCACATTATCAGTTTGAAACAATCCACCCATTTCTAGATGGAAATGGTCGCGTTGGTCGGCTTTTGATTATCTTGTATTTAATTCAATGTGGCTATTTAAGTAAGCCAGTTTTGTATATTTCCGACTTCTTTGAAAAGCACAGAAGCTCCTATTATGACGCTCTTTCATTAGTAAAAGAATCAAACAATATTGAACAATGGTTAAGGTTCTTTTTAAACGGTGTTGTGGAAACGGCAAAACACAGCATAAAGACGTTTGATGATATTATTGAACTAAAAAAACAGACCGAAGCCAAATTGCAAACCGCAAAACGAAAATCCAAAAATAGGGATGCCCTTTTAAGTTTTATATACTCAAAACCTACGCTCACGGCAAAGGATGTATCTGAAGAATTAAAAGTCTCTATTGTCTCGGCTAATGAACTTATACAAACATTTGTAGAGTTTGGTATTTTGCAAGAAAAAACAGGATTTAAACGTAACAGATATTTTGTTTTTGAGGACTATTTAAAAGTATTCAGATAAAACGAAATGGCTGAATTGACTGACAAGACGTCTTCTACAGGTTATAATAATGAAGAAATCAGGTTGAATATATTTTTTTATACTTAATTTATAAATTCACTGTTTTTCCCTGTTAATTTTGTATCAAGTTGTACCCAAACACTTTGCTAGTATCAAATCAGAATTAAAAATTCTTGATTAACAGTGTATTTGCTACTTTCTTGACAATTTAATTAAGAGAGTTTTGCTGTCTGGACTGAATCCACCACTTTTAAAAATAGAGCCGAAAGGCTCTATTTTATTGCATTTTTGACGTTTTTATCTTCTATAAATTTAACATTTCTTATCCCAAAAGGGACTAAAAAGGGACTGGTATAGTTGTTGTATTTTAACATGTAATTTGAGCCGTAACAGACACTATGAGCCAAAACAGACGACTTGTTTGTATTTTTTCATGCAAGTTGAGCTTTGAATTTTCGCATTTTACGTCACCCTGAACTTGTTTCAGGATCTATCAAACCCGCGACACTGGTAAGATTCTGAAATAAATTCAGAATGACGTTGGTGAATAAAAGTCGGAAATAAGTTTGACCCAAAGTGCATGAAAATACACATTTCGTTCATGATAATTGCATATCTAACGTGTCAAAAATTTGCCTTAAAACCTAACAACATAAACATTTCAAGCCAATGAATTAATTATGCAGTTTGAAAATAAAAGTCAGGCTATTAATTTGGAAGAATATACTCCATTTTTACATTTATTACACCTTCTGGGTCTATATCTTTGGATATCAGTTTATATTTAGCACCTCTTGGCATAATCATTTCCCCAGTGTGTTCTAGATTTCTTGATACTTTGGCACCTTTAGGTACAATAATTTCATACATCATCATGCCTTTCCCATAATCGCTACACCAATTATCTGCCATTTTTCGATGGAATGCCGTATATGAATAACTCTTATCAGGAACAACAACATCACCTAATTTGGCTTCATCAATTATTTTAAAATCAATATTAGCTTCTTCAAATGTAGGATTTCCTCCTCTTCCCCTGTATACAACACAGTCTTTTTCTAATGGATGTAATTTTTCAAACGCATTATCAATTCCTTTAGTTCTTGTTGATATTTGGTTTAATTCAACTTCCCTTCTGATTTCTGTATTATAACCAGTTATATTATGGTGCATTTCTACGGCAGACCCATTAAAAACGTTTGGTTCAAATTCAAAACGGTTGGCCATTTCATCTTTCAAAAACTTATAATTTTCTTTTGATACTTTTCCCTTTTCTGATAATGCTTTTTTGTACAACTCTTTAAGTTCGTTATCAGAAACTTGAGCAAATTTACTTTTTAAAAGTTCTTCTTTTTTAAGTAATTGTGATTTAATCATAGACTGTTCAAATGTTGAAATATTATTATTTCTAAAATAAGAGGGGTTATTTATATCTTTCAACTCAGAAATAGACATTTCTTCATAATTTGGTTTGATTTTTCCCATGATAGGCTCAGATTTAGCAGCTGTTGGTGGCGTCGAAACAACTTCTATGCACTTATTTTCTTTAGCAATTTTTTCGAGTGTTTCTTCAACTTTTTGAGCTGGTTTTTCAGCGTCGATAACAGTCTTTTCTACAGTTCTTGCTGCTATAACAGCAAGGTTTTCGCTTTCTTTTACTATTTCTTTTTCAACACCTTTGGTGTCTTTTGCCAATTTTTCACCAAAGCCTAAAAACTTTGAAAGGTCTTTGTGGAAAATTGCACCCAATGCAATAACCGCCGCTCCGCCTAAAAGCAATAATGTTTTATTACCGCTTTTTTTCTCAACAGAGGGTTCAGTCGTCGCAGTAGCTGGTGCTTCATTGTTTCCGAAAGAAACAGTATCTTGCATTTGAGTATTGAAATAAGGATTGTTTTGAACATAAGAATTTTGTCCATATTGCATAACCACTGGATTGAAGTCCATCGAAGCAGAATTATTCAAATAATTTCTACCATATAAGTTTGAATTGTAACCGTTAATAAAATCTGCCAAAACCATACCTCAATTTATAAACCATAACCTATATTTCTATAAAAACATTTCCCATAAAAAAATTGCCTATTTTATTAAATTATATAAACTTCCGACTTATACGAAATTGTAATAGTGCTGAAACGTTGATAGTTCAAAACTCTCCCCGGTACCTTCTCAAACTATATGATACTTTGGCTCAAACTGAGTGAGAATTTACATTGTTCTACGAGCGGGTTTCAGGCTTGTTTTTTTGCATTTTTAGTCGGAATTTAGTATGAGCCGAAACTTCCTAATACGTCATGTTTTCTTCATGGTGTCTTCATGGTTAAAATCATATAATTTTGCCTGTATACTTTGATATATAAAGGTTTGAGGCACATGCAGAAAACATGCAAATGGTATGAGCCAAAACGGATTTTTTCATTTTCTTTTTAGGGCGTTTCGGGGGTATCAAAATTCAGAATATTTTTATTTTTTTTGATTCGTTTTAGACACAAAACTCGGAAGTGATATTCCAATTTCCGACCCACAGAGTTAATGTGTTCGTATGGACGAATATATAGATATAAGCGGAGCTTTTGGCTCCTCACTCGTTGAAAAAGCTGGTGCAAGCACCGCTCTTAACTCGTTCGTCCCCATAAACAAAGTGGCGGAAGCCAAAGGGTTAACAAGTACAAGAGCAATAAGATTGAAAATTCAACAAGGTCAATATATTGCTCGGGAAGTAACTGTTCAAGGCGGTAAATCCTACGAGATATTATTTGAATCGCTCGAATATGATACTCAGGCTCTTGTCAAAGAAAACCCTGAACCTTTTTACTACCCCGCAATCCAAACAAAAAGTTTTGTTCCCGATACCGCCAAAACCATTGCACTTGCGAGAATAGATTTAATTAAACAATGGCTAATTAAGCTTTACAATTTAACCTTATGACGAATTCTAAAATAACTTCTTCAGGCTATACTTTATTTAAACAATATATATAATATTAATCTTTCTTAAAATATTTGATGAGTAGTATTGCGGAAAAAAAATTTAGAGTTACGATATTAAAAATTTTACTTTGTTTTTTATCGTAGTTACAAAGATTATATCATATTAAACAAACAGAAGGAGTATTGAACAGATGATTACAGCAATCTCAAATTTCAACGGACACAATTCTAAGGTTAATTCAGCCAATTACAATTCAAGTAATGAAACAAGAAAGGCAAATAATTCTAGCCAAGTTATTGATTCATTTGCTAATTCAAAACAAGTTTCGTTTAAGGGAAATCCAATGGCTTTGGTTAAGGGTAAAGGGAAATTAGCCAAAGTTAGTGAAGGATTTTTAGCTGGTGCAGGTAAAAAGGTTGATGGAATAGCTAAAAGAGTTGGTGAAGAAGCAACAGAAGTTATTGGTAGTACTGCTAGAAAACTAAAAGGGAAAACTAAAACTGTAGACCATAAAAAATTACCGAAACCACAAATTTTTGAATATGGTGCATATTCATCCCCAGTAATTAGTAAAATAATAAGATGGAATAGTAAACATCCAGGGCATAAAATACCTGTACCAGCAGAAAATATAAATTCTGCAACAGCTGCTGAAAGGACATTAAATGAATACATCAAGAAATATGACCCTTCTTTCACTGGACTTGCTGATCTTGTTCCGGATGCAGCTAAGGAAACTACAACAAAAGTAGGTTCGGCTGTAGCCTCAAGTGCTGCCGGAGAAACTGTAAAAACAGTAGCATCTGAAACGGGTCAATTTATTGCCGAAGAAGTTGTTGGAGAAGCTGGTATGCAAGCTATTGAAAGAGCTATTGATTGTGTTATCCCAGGCTTCGGAGGGCTTATAACTGTAGCTAGATGGGGACGCAGAATATATAAAGCAGGGAAAATTATAGATAAGCTATAATTAAAAAATGATAAGCTATTATAAAAAAGGAATAAAGGTTTTTGTTCTTTTTTAAGCCCCCCCCCAAAAAAAAATTATTAAAAAAGATATAGTAAATTCATTATTACATTTGTATACCAAGGAATAGCTTTAAAAGCTTCTTTTTCTAATAAATTTTGTTTATAATCTGAATTAGAATTTAAAGCTTGCATAAAACCAACATTTTCAGGATATTTTTCATAAGCCTCAAGATAGGCTTGAGCCTTTTTTTCTTCATCTTGAGTTAAAGAACCTTTTACGGCTTTTGCTTTTTCGTAAAATTCTTTGTTAATAATAATTGGAACATTATCAAGATTAACATCTTTATCATAAAGAACTTTATATAATGCAGTGACATAATCAACATAATTTACTTGATAATTATTCATTGTAACTGTTTTCTTTTTATATTCATCATTTTTAGTATTTTTAATCTCTTGATAAGAATCTAAAATTGCTGATTTTTGTTTATCATTAAATTTATTAGAAAGTCTTTTAACAATAATATAATTCATTTTTTTTATTCCGTTTTCAGAGCAAGCCATAAGAATATGTTGTTGAGCGTGTATAAGCTCATGGTTAATTATATGTTTTTGCTTAATATTGGAATATAGTATATCTTCTGGAACTTTCTCTGTTAAAAGGACTTGGGCTGAAAGCGGGTCGAATGATGCAACTTCAATATTAGAAACATTTTTACCTATTCTAGGTATTAATTTTAATGTTGTTCCATTTTTTTTATTAAAATCATCTATTTGTTGACTTGCTTTATTAAAATTCTTATCCTTATATTTTTTATTTATATAGTCAGTGGCAAAATATAAAGGAATTGCAGCTAGAAATAAAGCAATGGATGTTTTTAGAGCGGTCTTATTAAATTCTCTTAATTTATTTTCTTTAATTAGCCCTTTTTTAAGTTGTTTTTTCAGTGAAGTTTCTTTAAAAGCCACATATACTTCATAACAACCTTCAGGGAAAAATGGGACAATAATCAAGGAAGAATGTGTAAGTACTTTTTTGAAAAAACTTTGTTCTTGCTTTTTTGTTTTAATCTCAGTTTGACTGTTTTGAGCAGTTGAAAGTGCATCAGAACTTGTCTTAAAATTCTGTTGATATTCAATAATATAGGGGTTAATCACATTTTTAATATGCATATCTTTACTTCTGAACAATTTCTCCTTGTTTAGCTAAATAATCCATATTTGAGTCTATTATTTTTTTATTTCCAGATACAGCCAATAAATATGGTTGATTAAAGTAATGTTTAGCTAAACTTTGTATATATTCAGGAGTCATATTATCAATTGCATTAAATAATTCTTTTTGGTATCCAATTCCATAATTAGAGTTATAATCACTACGAAGTAAATAGTTTCTTGCATTAGATGTTTCCATGGTTTTTAATATTAAACTTTTCAATACAACTTTTTCCCGATTTAATTCGTCCTTACTCACTGGTGTAAATACTAATTCATTTATACATTTATCATACTCATTTAGAACAGTTTTTAGATTGTTTTCATCAGCTGATACTGTTGTTGATAAAGTTATTTTTGCAGGATTTTTAGTGGTTGGAGCTAAATCAAAACTAGAGTATGAATCATAAGCTATTTTATCATTATTTCGAAGTGAGTTAAATAACTTTGATTTTTCATCCCCGCCGAGAATACCATTTAAAAGCATAAGTCCTACTCTATCTTGAATGTTATCACTATTGATAATTTTGAATGTTTTGTCTATTCTTATTTGATTATTATCATTTCTTTCAATAAAAATTTTTGTTTTTTCTAAAGCAGTTGGTTTATACTTATTTTGAACAACATTTTTATCATAGGATTGTACTTTAGGCACTTGCATTAATGCTTGAAACATATCGCCCTTAAGCTCATTAAATTTTTCTTTAGGCATTGTTATAAATATTATTCCTTGAGAATTCTGTAATACTTGTTGATGCATATTTTTTACATCTTCAAAAGTTAAATTAAAAATATTCCCTTTTCTATGTAGGTAAGGACTTCCGCTAAGCCATTCATTATTAATTTTTTCTTCTAATGTTTCTTTGTCTGTAATATTGCTTTTCGCTATAAGTCCTTTTATTTTATCAAAATCCTCCATATTTAAATCAGGATTAAAGAAAGTATTAATAGCAAAATTAATCATTTCTACAGTCTTATCAGAAGTTCCATTAAGCACTGTAAATATTTCTTGAGAATTTGCCCCTGTACTTCTCGTTATACCCTTATCTCGAATTTTTTCATTTATTTTTTCTGAGGCTAAAAGAAAGTTTAAACAATGATGTACTTCTGGATTATTTTGTAGTTTTTTTTGTGATTCAAGTTGAAAAGCTATTGTGCTTCTTACAATTCCTGGTCTTGTATCTACAATCACTCTAAGATTATTTGGAAGAGAGTATTCTTGAATATCTTTATTATCAACTTGTTCAATGCTTCCTTTAAATGCTACATTGTTTGTTTTTTCTGCTTCTTTCTTCTTTTCTTGAGGATGAATTACAACTAAAGAAGCTTTGTTTAAGTCTAAATATTTTTGAGCAGTATTTTGAATATCTTTGGTAGTAATAGAATCTATAAACTTAAGTTCTTTAGCTTCATCTAAATTTTTTGATAAAAGTTCTTGCTCTGCAATTACTACAGAAAGCATAAATGTATCTTCGGCAAAATAAGTCCAATCAGTTTTAATTTTTTCTTTAATAGTCCTTAATTCTTCTTCCGAAATAGGATTTTGTTTTAAGTCAGATAGAATTGAATAAACCGTTTTTATGTTTTCTTCAACATTATTGTTATCACTTGTCCCATTTAAGTTTAAAATTGAAGGGCAACTATTACCTGAATATACATTATCTGTTTTGGAATATACCTCAAGGGCATTATTATTTTTATTAGCAGATTTTTTAATTCTTTCATTAATTACCCACGTTAATGTTTGAACAAGAATATTTTCTTTTTCTTCGCTATTTTTTGGTCCAATAAACGCCAAATCAATATATGCATCATTATCATTTTTATCAAGACTTTGAACATCTTTTCTAATTGTTCTTTGAATTGGATTATCAATCGAAATCTTTGGATAAATATCATTTGCGTTATTTACAGAATGCTTAATATTATTGAAATATTTAGCTATAGTTTTTATTGAATTACTGTCCACATTCCCAACTATGGTTGTAACCATATTATTTGGTTGATAGAACTTATTGTAATAGTTCATTAAATCTTCTTTTTTAAGGTTATTTATAGCCTCAATACTTCTTTTAGTTAGCATATCCGTACTATCTGGCAAATTGAATAAGTTCTGTACAGAAAGTTTCTTTGCGATAAAATAATTTGCTACGTCTTTATTTCCTGAACGTAATTCTTGTGTAACAATCTTTTTTTCATTTTCAATATCATTAACAGAAAAATCCTTGTGGGCTAATGTTTGAGCTTGTATATTTATTAAATCCTCAAGATCATTAGGATTTTCCACTAAAGCACTAATATAATATCCTGTGTAAGTTTCATCCGTATGTGCATTGCACTCTGCTCCAATTTTATCTAAAATGTTTTTTACTTCATTGGTTTTTGGATTTGTACAATAATCAGAAACGAGATGCTCTAACAGATGACTTGATTCTTTTAGATTAGCAGGTTCATTATTTTCTCCAACTCCAATGTATGTATGAATTACAGTTTGTCCCATTTTGGGAACAAGTATAATTTTATGTCCATTGCTTAATTCATAAACTTTCCCTTCACCTATATCGGGAAGTTTAAAAGTTTTAATTTCCTTATATCCTTCTGTTATTTGTGGTGATACATAAGCTTTAGAGGTATTTAATGGAATTTGTTGATAAGTAGGAAAACTTGAAAACGAACTTGAATTTGCAGAACTTCCTTTGAAATTCTGCTGATGCCGAATAATTTGAGAGTTAACTACACTATTAATTTGCATGCACACACTTTTTCCTTACCTCTATAAAAACACGTGAAGATAAATTATTCAGTTTTTTCAGCAAATTGTTAAAAAAGCTTTACAAAAAGAGAGTTTTAGGCAAATTTTTCTTTCTTTTGTTTTATATAAAAAGAAAGTAGAAGGAAAAAATTAATTGAAAGTAGTATTTTCTTTTCAAAAGGACAATTCCTCAAAACCTCAAAGGCAAAATATTACATTTGAGGCGGGTTTAACGTCCAAAATAATGCAAGAGATTCAACAAGCGGATGTTTTAGAAATATCAAGCAGGCTTGCTAAAAAGGGAATACCGACTGATTTCAAGGGGAATCAAGTTGTTGCTTGGTGCTGTGATAAAACAGTAGGAATTTTTGAACAATTAAATAAGGAATTCGGCACCAAATTAGCTTTACCTAAAGGGATTTTTGTTGAAAATTTTGAAAGATTAAATATTAATAATCCGACTATCGCAGGTTTTTGTAATCCACTTCGTTCAAGTAATTTAATTAAAGGTTCAAATATTCAAGTTAATGGTGAAACACTATTTTTTAATACCTTTGAGGCATTAAAAGGAAAACATTCAATTCATCAACACTGGTTATATGATTGGACAAATATAGATAGTGTTGCCGATTATAATTATTCTCAAGGTAGTGTGGCAACAGACCATTTTTTAGATGTATTTATGCATGAATTTTTTCATGTTGCACATGAAGATAGATTATTGCATAAAATAGGAGAAGGAAATTTAGAAAGAAATATCGATGAAGCTAAGACGGTAGTTGGGATAGAAAATTATCGACGAAAGTATGGTCTAAAAATTTCTAAAATTTGTAATCATGCATTATCCAGTCCTCTTGAAGCCATAGCTTGTGATACCTCAAGGACTGTCGCAAGCCATTTAGATGAAGAAACTTTAGTACTTAGACAAAATCCTTTTATAGGAACGCCTTATGAAAGATTATCTCTATGGAAAAGAATAAACATACCATATTATACAGATGAACAAAGACCGTTAACTGAAATTTTAAGAAATTTTTGGAATGGAAAGTTTGATTAACTAAGCAATTAGTTTTTTTAATATAGACCTTTTGGGTATAAAGTCGTTACTTTTAATTAGCTTCAGCTGACTCTCTTTTCCGCAAAAAAGACGAAAAGTTACAAAAAGTTAACTTACTAGCAATTTTTTTTATCTTCCTTTTTAATATAAATATCGTTACTGAATCTAGAGGTGCAATATGTTAGTAGGTTTTAATTCGTATATGCCAAATAATAGGAATCAGAAAACAAGTTTTGGGGCTGTAAATCAAAAATATTTTCAAGCGGCTCAAGACGCTGTCCAAAAAGGACGTTCTTATCAATATCCAATCCAAGATTTAAAAGATGCATATGGTACACGGGCATTATCTAAAGAAAATGCATTAGATACTCTTGCAGAAATCAAAACACTTTATCCTCAAAATTTTAAAAAAATCGCAGAACAGGCAATAACATGGGTAAATGAGTTTAAATGGACTTCTTAGATTAATTCCTGAACTTTTTTAGAAATTAAAGAACCAAATACCGCACCTGCCCCCATTCCGATTAAAGAACCGACGGCTTTACCATATTTTGAACCGATTGCTCCGCCATAAGCTATTCCAGAGGTTATAGAGACGATATTTATTCCCGATTTTACGGTTTGCTTAACGGTATTTCCTGCTTGTTCTGCTATATTATCTCCTTGGCGCATAGCTTTGAATATTTTAGGTAGCTCAATGGCGGCTAAAACTGCGGTTCCGATAAGTGTTGTTCTGCTCATAGCTCTCGCTGTGAGCTTGCCAAAAGCACTTCCCTCGAAAGCAGTTGCAAGTCTAATATCCCCATTTATATCTTTAGCCGATTCCCAACATCCATTCTTTTTATTGAAAGTTTGAACTTCTCTACTATCTGAAGTTTTAATTTTCAATAAATCCATAATTTTCTCACCAAAGCTTGTATTTGCAAGACTTTTATCCCAAGAAAGAAGTTTTTTTGCTCTATTTATATTCTTTGTTTTTTTAAAATCCACAAGTGGCTCTAGCATAGTTCCTCTAAAAAAGGAAAAATCGTGTTGAAAATTTTTGTAATCGTAGGAACCTTGGTATTTCCCACCTTTTAGGAATGTGCTTATTTGTTCACCTGCGGATTTAATATCTCGCACATCTTCTGGTAGGTTGATTAGAGCCAAGCTCGCAAGCCCTAAAGCTGGAATGTAGTCATTGTTTTGGATTTTGTCGGGTAAAGATGCAATTCTTCTTACAGGTGGGAGTGATTCAAGTGCATAAACAAATACGCTGTCTTGGGAGGTGGTTTGAGGTTGGTTTGTAATTTTTTCAGCTCGTGTTTTAGCCTCGCTATAGTCATTTGCTATAGCAGGGAATTTGTCAGAATTATAATAATAAATTTGATTATCCACCTACATATCACCCAAAAATTTAAAAACCACACCTTATAGTTATATAAAAACAAATTTGTACAAAAAATTGCTTACTTTCCAATTATATATTTTAAGCAAGTATCCAAGTCTTCAATATCGGGTTCGACTTTATCCCAATCCGCACCATAGAGTCCATATTACCAAGTATTGCAACAGATATTATGCCACAAACTCAACACGAAAGAGCATAACAAGTCAACATATTGTTAAAGAATATCGAGTTAGATGGAAGATAGATTAATCCTGAAGCTTTTTTAATATTAAGTATTTAGTTTTTATAATTGTATTTAAGGATATAAAATATTCATTTTAAATCCTCTGAGCCAACGGCAATGGAATAAGGAACAACACCAATATTCCTTTCGGTTGTTCCCAATTTGCTTGCACATTTCCAAGTTGTAAAACCCCCAAATATTAAAAAAAAATAAATATAGCTTGTTTATGCTTTTTGTTAAACTATAATATTAATTGTATATGTAAATAAGGTGAAAATATGAAACATAAAAAAGAAAAAGAGCACGCAGAAAATCCGTTCACAGAACAGGAAAAACAAGAAGCCCCGATAGAAACTGCTCAAGAAGCTGAAAACAAGCTCCAACAAGATTTTGATAATTTGAATAATCAATATTTAAGACTGGCAGCTGATTTTGACAATTATCGCAAGCGTCAAGCTCAAGAACGCGAAAATCTGCTCAAATATGGTGCGGAAGAATCTCTAAAAAAAATAATTGACGTTTTAGATAACTTTGACAGAGCAAAGCAAGCTATCCAAAACATAGATGACGTCACTCAAGTCAAAGAAAGTTTTAATTTATTGTATAACCAAATTTTTGATAATCTTTCAAAACTTGGGCTTGAAGTAATCGAGTCTCAAGGTAAGGAATTCGACCCAAATTTTCACGAAGCGGTCATGCAGACACCGAGCGAAGAACATCAGGAAAACCATATAATAATGGAGTTACAAAAAGGCTACAAGCTTGGTGATAAAGTTTTGAGACCAACGCTTGTAAACGTGGCAACAACAGGAGAGTAAAAAGAAAAAGGCAAAAAGGAATTAAATTAAAAATGGATTATTATGAAATACTGGGCGTAAGTAAAAACGCTGAAAAAGACGAAATAAAAGGTGCTTTTAGAAGAAAAGCCAGAGAATGTCATCCGGATGTAAATAAAGCCCCTGATGCCGAATCAAAATTTAAAGAATTAGGCAAAGCCTATGAAACATTAATGGATGATGATAAGCGTTCATTATATGACAGATATGGTGAAGACGGACTTAAAAACGCAGGATTTGATTCAAGTGGACCATTTGCAGGCGGATTTGGAGATTTGAACGATATTTTCAACTCGTTTTTCGGTGGGTTTGGATTTTCACAAAGACAGGTTGACCCAAATGCTCCGCAACAGGGCGAAGATTTAAGAATCGACATAGAAATCGGCTTCAAGGATGCAGTTTTTGGAATAGAAAAAACAATTACAATTGATCACCTTGAAACATGTCAGGCATGTAAAGGCTCAGGCTCCGAGCCCGGAAGCAGACCCGTAACCTGTCCAACTTGTAAAGGTTCAGGTAAAATCCAGCAAACAACTCAGACCATCTTAGGACATTTTACCCAAGTTACGACCTGCCCTGATTGTATGGGTAAAGGTGTCAAAATCCAAAATCCTTGTAAGGCATGCAAAGGTTATGGCCGGATTGAAAAAGAGAAAAATATTGAATTAAAAATCCCCGCAGGAGTTGATAATGGCTCAAAAATGCGACTTTCGCATGAAGGCGATTCCGGCAAAAACGGAGGACCTGAGGGGGATTTGTATGTCGTTTTACACGTTAAATACTCCGAGTACTTCAAGCGTGAAGGAGTGAATGTTTTCACTAACCTTGAAATTTCACCGGCACAAGCGGTTTTAGGCGATGAAATTTCTATTGAAACACTTGACGGGGAAAAACAAATTTCAGTTCCTGCAGGAATTCAAAGCTCTCAGCCTATTAAAATAAAAGGTGCCGGCGTTCCGTATTTGGGGAAAAGTTCGCAAAGAGGCGATCATATAATTATTGTTGAAGTTAGGACGCCGACTAACTTGTCTGAAGAAGAAAAACAGATTTATAAAAAATTGTATGAAATAACAATGAAGAAAAAGCACCACGAAAAAGAAAGCCTTATTGATAGGGTAAAAGGTGCGTTCGGGGGATAAATTAAATAGTTGTATTTGTGAATAAATAAGGAGGGTATATGGCAAAAGAATGTAGTTTTGATGTGGTTTCAGAATTCAATAAACAAGAACTTGTTAATGCGGTTGATCAAGTTAAAAGAGATATTATTTCAAGATTTGATTTGAAAAATTCCAATTCGGAAATAGAATTGGAGGCAGATAAAACAATCACAATTACAACAAGCGACGATATGAAGCTTAGAAATATTTTAGACATTTTGCAAACAAAATTAGTTAAAAGAGATTTGAGTATAAAAATCCTTGACCCACAAACTATGGAAAACGCTTTGGGCGGTAAAGTAAGGCAGGTTTACAAACTAAGAAAAGGATTAACGCAGGAGCTCGCAAAAAAAATAGTTTCCGATATTAAAGATTCTAAGATTAAAGTTCAAGCCTCCATTCAAGGAGATCAGGTCAGAATTTCAGGGAAAGATAAAGATGATTTACAAGGCGTGATTAAGCTTTTGAGAGATAATTCGGACAGTTATGATTACCCGCTACAATTTCAGAATTATAGATAAAAAAAGAGAGCCCTAGAGCTCTCTTTTTCCTAAATTAAACACTTATACAGTTGTTTAAATACTCAATGGTATTTATTTTTTCGTCATATAAGTATTTAATAAAGTTCAAGTAAGAATAGTCATAAGAACTGACAAGTAGGTTTATTTCAAAGCCGTCAGCGCAGAATGGTTCGTAATCGTAAACAACGTAGCTGTTGTATTTGCTTTTCCACTCTTTGCGTTCTATTCTGCTGTTATTTTCTTCAATTACACCTTCAAGCCATGAAACAATATCCTTGTTAATATTTTTTAATTCCATATGACCGTACTTACTACAGTCAGTTTGACAATTTTCCATTAACATAACCATCACTCCCAATGTATTGAGTACGATTGAAATAAAGACATTTATTTCTCCTATCAGGAATAAGTTTAAATGCTTTTGCATTGTAAAAAATCCCCTTTTAGACTATAACCAAATACGATAAGTGGGTAGTCTTACGAAGTGAGAGATGAGAGGTTATAAGTTGAAAAGTTGAAGAGTCGAACAGTTGAACGGCAGCTCGGAGGGTTGGAAGTTTGGAATCTTGATAATGCAATATTTTAACCGGCTAAGCCTCCAAGCTTCTAAACATCTAAACTTCTTTTCCCTTTTCCCTCCTTGCTCCTCGCCATATAAAGATTATGTAAGGAAAACGGATTTTGTTTATTTTTTACCATATAATGATATTAAGTAGAAGAAACATTGGAGGTATAATGCAAGCTGTACTTAACAAAATAGAAAATTCAACAAGTTCAATTCAATATTTTTTATCCAAATTAGAAACCGCTGATAATATAGCTAAAAATGAAATCGAAAATATGTTAGTCAATATCGGTAAAAACGCGGTTCCTGAGTTAGTGGACCAACTTCAAATAATTCAAGGTGTTAAACGCGGAGTTGTTGCAATGACACTTATCAGAATTGGTGATGCTTCTGTTGAATATCTTAAAAAAGCCGCTCAAAACAATAAGGATTTTGAATGGGTTGCCAGATATCTTATTACTGAAATCAATGGTAAAGTGGCTTAGATTTAAAGTTTAATAAAAAAGTGGTTTGCGTAAGTAAGCCACTTTTTTTATCTTAATACATGTTCCCTATATCTCGTCTGAATTTCATTCCTTCGAAACTAATCATAGAAATTTCTTCATTCAAGTCATCTAACGCTTTTGACAGAACTCTTGCTGTTTTGGTTATTACAAGTGCTCTTTCACCCACTGTTTCGTACTCTAAATATACATTTTTTTTAGTGTTAAAGTGTGCGATTTGAGTGCTTTCATCTAAATCATCAAGCCCTGAGATAATCGCTTCTTTTTTCTTACTCAAAAGAACGCTTGAAACTGCGTATCTATCCGAAATATCAAGTTGTGCATAATCATCCGTAAAGGCTCCAATAACACATGCTTGAAAAAGATGGTAAAGATTTTCATTCAAAAGTGCCAAAATCCCTTGACTATCGGGCACTCGTAAGAATGAATTAAACTCAATTGCGAACAACTGTTCTTCTCTCGTCATTATTAAATCTACGCCTAAAATGCCGACATAGGGGGTTCGTTCTCTAGCCAGAGTATTTAATGTCGGGTAAATTATTTGTTGTAAAATTCTTTGTTCTATCTGTTTAGAGACTTTGTAATCTGGTGTTATAGCCCCCATGCCCTCTGTAATAAGCCCCCCGTTACCTTCAAGTTCTTGTTTGTAAGTTGCAACGCTACCCAATGGGAGTGCGTGATAGCCGTCAGTTATTACGTAAAAAGAGAATTCATGTCCCAAAACATAGTTTTCTACGATAACTTTCTTTTCTCCACCATCAAATAATTCTTCAATAAATGCTTTAGCTATTGAAAAAGCATTACAAACTAAAACACCTTTGTCTTGATATTCATCTGTTTTAATGACCACGGGCATGTTCGATGTTTTTACGTAATCAATTGCCAGAGACGGTTTGTCAAAAATTCCGAATTTAGGGCAAGGGATTCTGGTTTTGTACATGAATTTTTTACCGATTGATTTGCTTGAGCAAATACTTGCGCTTTCCTTTGTCGGTGCGAATATCATTTGGTTATTCCGTTGAAAAATCGAGGCTATATCATTTTTTATCGCCAACTCGCTTGAAGCAATTGTAAGGTCTATAGCATTTTCCAGTACAAATTCAAGTAGTTCTTGGACATTATTCTCTCTAATATCAATAACTGTACAAAATTCTTTCATAGCATCATTTCCTGATGCCACAAAAACCGTTGCTATTTCGTTTGATTCTGCAATCTTCTTGGCAAGTGTATATTCGCCTGCGCTAGAGCCTATTATTAAGACTTTTTTACCTGTTTTTTTATTCATAAAATCATTATACAACAAGTGAATAGAAATTTAAACTAAAAGCCTGATGGAATATGAAACTCTATGTCAATTTATAGTTCTCATCTTTATCATTTCAGCCATATAAAAAGAGACCCACTTTCGTGGGTCTCTTTTTATATGGCTGAGACAGGAGTAAGAATGGCTAACAGTGGATAGATAATAAAGGTTTTATCTACTCATTAACGTATGATTATAAATAATATTCATTACCCGTTATATTTATATCAAGGAAATATTATGCTCTTCTTTATGCCATTTCGTATAATGCTTTTTGCTCCAAACGCTATTATTATCAAGTGGTACATTTTAATAAGGAGATTTAACAATGGGAATACTTGATATAATAATAATTATCTTAATAATAAGTTGGCTCGGAGGATTTTCTTTCCGCTTCGGTGGTAATTTTATCCATTTATTGTTAGTTATTGCACTTGTTTTATTGATTTTAAGATTCGTCGGTATTTGAAGAAACATATTATACTAACGAGGAAAGTAATATAATAAATAGTATTAAATAATGGGTGCGTACCCAATTATTACAAAAGGAGAAATATTATGCCAAAAACTAGTGAAATGGGCTCTAAAAAATCCCAATCTCATACAAATAAAGGAATAAGCAAAAATGCAAACACACATGGAAAGAACCATGGGTGCGGTAGTGCATTAAAAGATAAACATGTAGAAAATCTTGAAAAAAATTATAATCTTAAAGATAAAGTTTCTCAAGAAAATCATACCAAAGCCAATAAACACTGGGCATCAAAAAAAATAATAAACCTCAAGGGAAACATTGATTATCTGGAAAATTCTATTGTAAGCAAAATAATAGTTTCAGACAATGGAAGTTCTCTGACGTTGTTCTCTTTTGATGAAGGTCAAGCAATTGATACGCATATGACACTTGCCAATACAGTTGTTCAAGCCCTAGAAGGAGAAGTTCAAATAACAATATCAAGTGGGGAATTTAATCTCAAAGAAGGAGAAATCATTCTTATGCCAAAAGGCGAACCTCATTCGCTTAAAGCAAAAACAAAGTTCAAAATTGCATTGTTCAAGGTTTAATAATATAAATAATAGCCCATAAAGCCCTTGTTATAAGGGCTTTATGGTAATTTTCTGGGGCTAGTTGATGGAACCCGAACTTTTAGTGAAGAAGATAAGTGTAAAATAATAGAATTATTACCGATTATTAAAGACTTAATTGGGTAACTAGCAATTTTTTCTATGTTGTGGTTTTATATACGTAGATTTTAAATATTAGAGGTAAATATGATTGTATCAAATATTCAAAACGTTCCAAAAAGAAATAATTATCCTTGTCCAAATAACAATTTTTCACCTATAAATAGGACTATTCTTAAAGACGAGGTTAGCTTTGGAAGTAAGAAATTAAAGCCTGAAGAACAAGGTGCAGAATTCATTAATGATGGAATAAACGATATTGGCAATATTGGTTCTAATCCATCAAAATCAGACCTAAATGGTGCTAAAGATGGTCTTTCAATGCATTTGGAATTTTTAAAAAGAGAAACGGATGCTTTAAAACAACAAGATATCGACTTACGAGAAATAGATATCCCTAAAATAGATATTCCTGACATTCCTGATTTAGAACTTCAAAACTTAAATTTTACAGATGATATAGACAATATATCCAAAGATATAGATAAGTCATTCAAATCATCTATGTTAAAATCAATTCTTGCGGAGCTTGGCGTAGGTCTTGCTGTTGTAGGAGTAATATATTACTTTTTGAAAAAAAATAAAAATAATAATAATAGTTTAGATAAAAAAGTTTAGCATAATCAAACTTATATAAATTAGTCATAATAACAAAAAAAGACACTTCTAAAAGTGTCTTTTTTAATTATCTGGGGCGAAAGGCAGGCACGTTGTTTGAGTAATCGCATTCGCTCAACTCAAACTAACTGGCTGCAGCCGCCAAACTACGCACCGCTCATTATCCTTCGCTTGTGCTTGTTTGTCGTCGAGCCCTCACCTCGACAAAGCTTCGCTTTGTGAGAGGTCCGAATCCTCATTAAACATAAACATATAAAAAGAGACCCACTTTCGTGAGTCTCTTTTTATATGGCTGGGGCGAAAGGATTCGAACCTCTGAATGCCGGTACCAAAAACCAGTGCCTTACCGCTTGGCGACGCCCCAATGTTACTCCAAAAAGTACTATATATTAATTTTATTCCCTAAACACCATTTGTCAACCTTATTTTGTAAAAATTAAATATTTAGTATAATTCATTGTATTTCTTTCTTGAATAAGTAAAATTAAACAAAAGGCAAATGATTTGAAGAGGAAGTATGTTATTACAAGGGGCAATATCAAGCGAAAAAACTGAAAAACTCATGGAAAGTTACGCCAAGCTTTTAAATTCAGGTGTGGACAGTTCAAAGATTCTTGTAATTCTCCAAAATTCTAATAAAAAAAGTAAATTTATCCAAGCAACTTTAGAAAAATTGAATATTGATGTAATCGAAAAGCTTCAAATATATTCGTTTTTTGGGCTTGTTTATAACACGATTTCAGACAATTGGGCTGATATAGAAAATAAAATCCCCGATAGTAAACACACAAAAATCCTCCCCAATCTTACGGGACTTGAAGTTTCTCAATTTATTATGAGAGAGATTATTTCTGATATTAAATTTGAAGGCTACAATTCTAAAAAGTCACTGCTTCATCAGCTTTTTAGGAGGTATTCGCTGATTGTGCAGAATAATTTGACGGAGGAGGGTATAAAATGGCGTTCTGAAAAAGTCTTAAAAGAAAGTTTTGCACCCGACGCGAAAAAGGCGATTGATGAATTTAAGAAAAAAACCCTTGAAGCAAGAGCATTAGATTACTTAAGACAAAGTTTGATTTTTAATCACATTTATAAAACAAGTGATTATTTTTCGAAAATTGAATATATTTTCATTGACGATGCGGATGAAATAACACCGATTTGTTTTGATTTTTTGAAATTTTTACGCCCTCAACTGAAAGATGTTTTTATAGCTTACGATAAGGACGGGGCAAGTCGTTCCGGATATTTGAGCGCAAATAAAAAAGCGGTTTTCGAGTTCGAAGAATTGTTTAAGCAAAATGCAGATTTATTGGACGTGAAAACCGCCTTAAAAGAAGATGCCAACCAACTTTTTAACAATGTTATTGAACAAAAAAATATTAAATTAAAATATTTTACTCTGTATTCGATTTCGAAACGTGCACAGATGTTGGAATTGGGGCTTTCGGAAATAAAAAAACTTATAAATAACGGCGTAAAACCATCTAAAATAACAATAATAACTCCGATAATCGATGATATGCTAAAATTTTCTTTGAAAGAAAACCTCAAAACAGATTGGGCGAATTTACTTTTTCTTTCAGGAAGTGAAAAAATAGTTCAAAATCCTATAGTGCTTGCATCCTTGACTATTTTAAAACTCTGCGATGAAAAAATGAGAAAAGATTTATCAGAATTTGATATCCGCGCGATTTTGAACTTTTTACAAATTCCGTTGAAACACTGTAGAGAGATTTTAGAGAATTTTGAAAAAAATAAAATATTTATAGATTTTGAGTTCTCGGTGTTTGAATACAGTGAAAAGTACAAGAATTTTACTGATTTGCTTAAAAATTTAACAAGTTTTGGCAAACTATCAGAACAGGTTTACGAAATCTATGAAAATCTTGTCGAAATAGAAAATTATAGTGCTGATGAAATTAGCAAGTTTAATTTCTTTATAAAACAGTTGGAAGATTTTGAAAGCGTTTTTGCAGAGGTTAAAAAAGATGAGATTATTAATCAAATAGAAAATTCAATTATTTCAGAAAATCCTTATTCTACGTTAGAAATCAATGATAATGACTTAATTGTGGCAACACCGCAAAAAATTATAGACAATCAGATTGAGAGTAAATATCAATTTTGGTTTGATGTATCAAGTGACGAGTGGATTAAAAATGACACGGGGCCCTTGTACAACGCTTGGGTGTTTCAGGCAGGTTGGGAAAAAGAGGAATATACTCTTCAAGATAATATTGAGTTAAGCCGACAAAAAACTGCAAGAATTTTAAGAAAATTAACGCTTTGCGCGAGTCAAAAGATTTATACTTACGCAAGTCTGTTTGACGGTAGTGGAATAGAGAATTTTGGCGGGATAGAAAAATATTTGAGCCACGGGAACGAGGTAAAAAATACACTTATAGCCAAGCCTATTACTCCTCGTGACGACCAAAAACCTGTTTTGGGCTACAAAAAGGGCAAAATGGCGATTTCGGCGGTTCCGGGAGCAGGAAAAACAACGATTTTGCTGTCGCTTATCATAAAACTTTTAAATGACGGGATTAACCCCGAAAATATTTTTGTGCTGACCTATATGGAGTCTGCTGCGAGAAATTTTAGGGAGCGGATACAAAACGCTAATCAGGAATTTTCGCAACTTCCCAATATAAGTACAATCCATGGGCTTGCGCTCAAAATTTTGAAAGAAAATGCTAATTTTGAAAAATTGGGGTTGAATGCGGATTTTGAGATTTGTGACGACACTCAACGTTCAAGGATTTTGCGAGAAATAGCGACTAAGTTTGATATTAAAAAAACAGAGCTGGAAGATTTTGACAGAGCTATATCGGTTTTAAAAATCGGTGGCAGCTCTGATGTGGCTAATAATAAACTTTTCGCATTAACTCCCTCCCCCCTTGAGGGGAGGGAGTTAATGTGGGAACTCGAGCGGGGGATGGAGTTCCCACGTGAACTTAAAATCAAAAAAGAAAAAGAATCTATATCTGACAAAAAATTAATAAAATTTTTAGAATTTTTTAAAGAATATAAAACAGTTCTTCAAAATAACAATCTAATAGATTATGACGATATGCTTTTGTTTTCTGTTAAATTACTGGAAGAAAACAAAGACATTTTGAAATATTACCAAGAGCTTTGCCATTACATAATCGAGGATGAAGCGCAGGATTCTTCAGCTATTCAGCAACGATTAATTAACCTTTTAAGCTCCAAGCACAAAAATTTAATCCGTTGTGGTGATATCAATCAGGCAATTACAACCACTTTTTCAAACGCTGATGTCGAAGGATTTAGAAGGTTTATTGAATCAAGTGATACCAAAGTAAGCATGGACAGGTCGCAACGCTGTACAAAAGAGGTCTGGTCGTTTGCAAACCATCTTATTACTTATGCGGATGCTAAGCCGGAAACCAAAAACGCCTTTTACAAAATTTTTATGCGTCCTGTCGAGGGTAAAAATCCGGAGGATAAAAAGGCGATTACACCGCTAATTTTTGAAAATGAATTTGTCGAGAAAAATTATATTCTAAAACAGATTAAAACCCTGCTTGCAAAAGAGCCAAAGGCAACTGTTGGAATTTTGCTAAGAAGTAATTTTCAGGTTGCAAGCTGGACAAAATTCATCAACAACGCAGGGATGAAAGCCATTACCAGAAGCGAATGTTTAGAACAAAAAGGTATTTTCAGGACAATTTTTGCAATTTTAAAAATTATTCTAAATCCGTTTAACAACGAGAATATCGCAGAGAATTATGATACTCTCTCTGAATTGGGGCATTACAAATCGAATTTGTACCAAACGATTAAAAATCATCCGACACCGTTCATTCAAATTAACCCCGATGATATCGCGAATGCGGACTTGGCTATGTTTTACTGGGATTTAATTTACTGGTTGAATTTTTCTTCGCTACCTGCCGAGGAGCTTGCGATAAAAATAGGGCTTTACTATTACAACAGCAGCGATATTGAAAAATCGAACGTATATCTCATATCCACTCTGATAAAACGGCTTAGCATGTCGTATAAAAAATATCCGACTTTAATCGCAAGACTTGCGGAGTTGGCGAAAAAACCTAATTTGAGCGGATTTAAATTCTTTTCTGAAGAAGACAAATCTGACAGAGAGTTTTTGGCAGGGAAAGTTCAGATTATGACTTTACACAAGTCAAAAGGTGACGAGTTCGATTTTGTGTTTTTACCTGAAATGGCAGAGAAAAGTCTTCCGCTTGCGTTTGAAAATGTATCATTGAAAAAAAACGCGCGGTTTATGGAGGATGTTCGAGAGATTAATCCTAATTACAGACCTAAAACCGATGATGAGTTGAAAGAATTTTTACTTGCAGAAAACCTTAGGCTTATGTACGTTGCAATAACACGTGCAAAACGTAAACTGTTTATAACCGCAAATAAGAGTGCTAAATATTCAAAAGTACCTGAACCGAGTGTTATATTTAAAGAATTGGGGGTAATTAATGAATAATGCTATCAATAATTTTTCGCCGAATATGCTCAAAACTTTCGATGAATGTCAGCGTAAATTTTTTCTTAAATATATTCAAAGGCTTGTTGTGCCACAACGGTCTACTTTGTTTGAAAAAGGTAAAAAAATCCACGCGCTTGCGAATTATTATTTAAAGGGCGACAATATTGAAAAAATGGAGAAAGTTTTGACTCCTGATGAAAAAATAGCTTGGGAAAGTCTGAAATCGAACAAATATTTTACACGGCAAGTAGTTAATACCGAATACAATTTGTCTTGTAAAATCGGAAACTACTGGGTCGGTGGACGCTTGGATGCTCTTATGACGGGGGAGGAAAAAGTAAAAAGGGAAAAGCAAAACGAGAACGAAGAACCTTTAAACCATTCATCTTACTTCATTCTCGACTACAAGACCGGAAATATTCCTCAAAATGCCGAGCAAGATTTTCAAACAATAATATATCTGCTTTGTGCGGATAAATTTTTAAATAAAAAAGGCGCTTATGAGGCTCTAAAGTTTGTGTATTTGGGGCTAAAAAATAATATTGAAAAAGAAATTTTACTAAACGAAACACTAAAAAAACAGTATGAAGAAAAAATCGTTTCGACTTGCGAAAAAATTAATTTTACTATAAATTCAAACGTTTTTTCAAAAAATAACGAAGCCTGCAAGTATTGCGAATATCGCAAAATTTGCAAATAAACGTGAGCAGTGTTTTAATCTTTTGAAACGCAAAGTCCTTGATTGTTAATGAGTTCAATATCTTCTTCGGGTTTGGCTCCTGTTGTGGTCAGGTAATTTCCGACAAGAAGTGCGTTAATCCCTGCTTTAATACCGAGTTTTTGATATTCTTTTGAAAATCTTGTTGTTCTACCGCCTGCGTATCTTAACAAAGATTTAGGAAGTGCAATTCTAAAAATGCAAATTGTTCTTAAAATTTCTTCTTCATCAATCGCGGAAAAAGTATTCTCCAAAGGTGTTCCTTCAATCGGATTTAAAAAATTGATAGGAACAGATGTTGGATTTAATTCAGCGAGTTCAAGCGCCATCTCAATTCGCTGTTCTCTTGTTTCGCCCATCCCTATAATGACACCTGCACAGGCTTCTATGCCATATTTTTGGACTAATTTCACAGTTCTTACCCTGTCGCTGAAATTATGGGTGGTACAAATTTCTCCATGGTAAGATTCAGCTGTATTTATGTTGTGATTGTATCTCTCGCAGCCCGCTTCTTTAATTTGTTTCACCTGTTCCTCATCCAATAGTCCGAGCGAACAGCAAGAGTGCAAGCCGTCGATTTGGGCAACTTCTTTTATCATTTCAAGAATTTTAGGGAAATCTTCTTGTTCAGGCTTTGTACCTGATGTAACAACACAAAATCTGGTTGCGCCGTTTTCTTTAGCGCTCAACGCTGCTTTTTTAACTTCCTCAACCGGCAAAAGCGAATGAACTTCAATTTTCGCTTTGTTGTGGATACTTTGAGAACAGTATTTGCAATTTTCCTTGCATTTTCCCGTTTTTGCGCTGATTATACTGCAAAATTCAACATCGTCACCAAAGTTTTTTTTGGTTATCGCCGACGACATCTCGATTAATTCATCAATAGGTAAATTATATAAGTTTAATAATTCGTTTTTATTAAGCATAATGTTGATTGTAACATGAAATTACCAAATTGTTTAAACAAACCTTTCACCAATTTCAGATTCTACTTGGATACGCCCCATTCGTACTTCGACAGGTTTATCTTTAAAAACTTCTCTTAAATACTCTATAATACCGCTTTGATGATTATATGGATATATTTTGATATTAGGGTCTTTGGGGTCTTTTTTTAAGCTCGACATTCCACCGACTCCATTCATTAAATAAGTGTCATATAGTACTGTATATTCTTTGTTATCTGACATTTTATCCAAACACTCCCCTAGTTTTCCATCTTTGCCTATTAAATACACATCTTTTATTTTTTTATTGCTTCCAACTGTATATCTTAAGCCCCCAACTTGTAATAATCCAAGCGTTTGTTTAGAGAATCTAGTTGTTTCAACTCCCCAATTAAGTGCTTCAAACAACTGTTTCTTGGTGAATATTGCTTCGACCATAATTACTTGATGCGTGAATTGAAATGCATTTTTAATATCTTTTATGCTAATTTTACCTTTGCGAATATCTGCCTTTATTTCACCTGAGTTGATTAATGCTATTTGAGCTTTTGAATCAGGATTAATTTTCTTTACTAACCAAAACATAGAATCAGCCAACAAGTTGGCTACGGGATTTTCCTGCGTTTTTCTTTGCTTACATTCTAACGATTGATTAGAATAACATATAATCTCGTTATTTTGCAAAATTTTATCTTCTAACGCTTTAATTTTAAGCGAGGGTGGATAATTTTTGGTTTTTTGAATCTTATTTTTGCACTTTTTAGGAATTAAAACGCCATTACCATCAAAAACAGCACGTAAAAGTCCGAACGTCCCTAAATCTTCACTAAGTTTATTTACGTCATTTGCTGCTTCAACTGACACTACTTTAACAGGTTCTCCCCTTTCAGAAGTAAACCATCTACTATATTTTTTATGGTCATGTCCACCCACAATAACATCAATACCACCTATTTTTGTAAGATTTTTATAATAATGAAAACCTTTTTTAGATTTTTTTCCAGTATGTGCCATCAAAAATATTTTATTTATGCCAAGTTTTTCTAATTCCGCTACTTCTTGCCTGATTGATATCACTGTTGAATCAAAATCTTGTACATTAAAGTAATTATTAAAATCAGCCCTATGTATAAGTTCTTCACTATCTAATGGAGAAATAGCAATAACTCCAAATCTTTCACCACCTCTCTCGATAATTGTTGATTTTGCTATTTTATGCTCTAACTGATTTGGCCTAGAAAAATGTAAATTAGCAGATAGAAACTTTATTTTAGTTTTTGCCAGTTCTACAGCTTTAGCCCAAAAATCTCCGCCTTCTAATTCATGATTAGCCACCGTTGATACATCAACACCACTTAAATCCATTGCTTTAAGCATTAAAATATTTGGCTCTAAATCACTCGCTATATTTAAATCTCCATTTGCAAGTTCTATTGTATTAGGATGAATCCTTCTAAATTCGTCCATGGCCGTTTTAAAATGTCTTACATTTTTTATATTATTATGAACATCACTGATATAAACTATATTAAGTGTTATGTGGCCTTTGCCTATCTTTGGAATCATTTTTAATTTATCTTTCTTGTAGGTATACCGTAATTTAAAAACAGAACAAAAAAAAAATTGCTATTATTCATGTAAATATTCTTCTTTATTTAAAATATCCTCTTTTTTCATTTATTTTTGTAAACAAACAGGGTTGACAATTTTTCTTGTTTACCGTTTAATGTGAATAATATTTTAGATTTAGGGACGATTTATGAACCATCTGTACAAAAGAATGAAGAATATCTGCTCAATGACAACAGAAGAATGTTGTTGCTTAATGTCATGCCTTATGGTTAAGATTCGATGGAAATGTTGCTATTGCTATTGTTTATAAACGAATTTAAATAAAATTAAAGTTTAAACAAATCCGTCAATCTTAAAATAAGATGGCGGGTTTTTGTATATATTTTAAGCAGAATAAAACTAAAAGAAAGGATAATCATTCTCGGAAATTATGAGAATCGAACAACAACAAACTTACAACCATACCCCAAAATTTCAAGGAATTACAGATCAGGTAATGGGAAAGATATTTTTAAATAAGGCTCTATTCGATCTTACGAGTTCGGATATTCCTTGGGTTGTTATGGCGAATAACAAAGAAGAACGCAGAGAAAGGATTAATCGCTCTGTCTTGAGTATCGGAATGGTTTTTGCATCGCCGCTTCTTTTATTACCTTTTATAAATCGCTTTGCACTAAAAAAGGTAGCAAAGCTTACCACAAAATTTTGGTCTGAAGAATACGGTATAATTAAGTTATCCAACAAATATCTGGTTAGTCCCGAAAAAACAAAAGAGGGATTGGACAAACTTTCTAAAAAGTTAAATATTGATTTTAAACCTGTTTTAGATAGAGTTGATGGAGATTATGACAAATTAAGAAAAAGACTTTCCACCGCAAAAAATATTGTTCTCGGCAGCGACATAATGCTTATTGCGGGACCTTTCGGTCATATAGGATTTTTTAATGCTTGGCAGACCGAGAAAAAGACGGGACAAACAGGTTATTCTGCTGAATTAAAAATGGCGAATAAAGAAGTTGTTGAAAAAAGAGCTGCGGAATTTAAGAAAAACGAAAAATTAAGATATGGTGCTTTTTTAGGAGTGCTTGCAGGAACATCTATAGGTCTTCCTATGGCAATCAGGCACGGGCTAATTACAAAAAATGTAAATAAATTCACTATATTGGTAAAAAAACATGGTAGCAAATTTGATTACAAAAATGCCATTTTTATGGAATTATTACCTATGGCTGTCAGTTTTGTCGCCGCACATTTTGGGGTTTTTATGGCTTCAAGAAATAATACCGAAAGAAAAGATAACTTAATCCGTTCAAGTGCGAGTTTGGCAATATTTTTCTTAGGTGATATTCTGCTGTCAAGTATACTTGGTAGGATTTCCGATAAATCACGTTTGAAAACGAATTTGATTAAACGCGACGGAGAAAAAACGTTACTAAACAAATACCTTCCTCCTATAAAAAAATTGGAAGAACTGAAAATGATGAATTCACCGAAAGATGTAAAAATGGCAAAAGGAATCTTCTGGCTAAACTTTGTCGTTCTCTCTATCCTAATGGGTGTAGTTACCCCTTATTTCATAAATAAAATTATTAAAGAAGATGTTGAGCAGGATGCAAATAAAAAATCGGCATAAGTTTTTCAACTAAATTACCCCAGCAATATTCCCGCGATACATGCTGACATATAAGATGCCAAAGTTCCGCAAATTAATGCTCTTACGCCCAATCTGGAAAGATTTTTTCTCTGATTAGGTGCAATCTCACCAATCCCTCCTATTTGAATTGCAATTGAGCTTAAATTAGCAAATCCGCACAAAGCAAAACTTGCAATAATAAAACTTTTATCAGATATAACATTTTTTATTGCAACCAAATCTACATATCCCAACATTTCGTTTAGAATAAATTTTGTTCCAAGCAATGAACCTACCGAACTTGCATCTTTCATAGGAACGCCCATAAAATAAGCAAATATAGCAAAAAATTTGCCAATAATAGCTTTCATTGAAAGGTGATTGATATCCAATCCTAAAAACGCCAAATTCAAATGAATTGCATTGTGTAAAAGTACACCAAATTTACCTAAAAACCAATCAATCATTGCTATTAGTGCAACAAAGGCAAGCAAAACCGCAATGACTTTTAAAGAAACTGCCAAACCATCTGAAGCGCCCCTTGCAATTGAATCAATTACATTTACATGTGTTCTTCTTTTACTTATTTTAACTTCATGTTTAGTCTCAGGTTCTCCGTCTTCGGGATAAACTATTTTTGAAATCACCAGCGCACCCGGTGCCGCCATAATTGAGGCAGCAAGCAAATATTGTGCAGGAACTCCCATCCCGACATAAAGCGCCATAACTCCACCTGAAATACAAGCCATACTGCCCGCCATCGATGCCAACAGTTCAGAGCGTGTCAAGTTGGGGACATAGGGCTTAATCATAATCTGAGCCATAATTTGCCCAACGAAAGAACTGGCTACGTTTGAAAACGCTTCAGCACCGCTTACGTCCATTATTTTGTACATCGCTTTACTTAAAACAGCAATTATCCTTTGCATAATTTTATAATAGTACAGGATATTTACGAGAACGGTAATAAAAATGGTTGTTGCCAAAAGTTGCAGCGCAAAAACGATAGAACCGGAACCGAAAATTTGGCTCAATTTTTCGCTACTGCTCAATGGTCCAAACATAAAAGCAGAACCTTGTGTTGCGAATTCAAGAATTTTTTGGATAAACAATCCGATATTTCCAAAGATAACTTGTCCCAGCGGTGTTTTTAAAACAAAAACAGCCAAAAGAATCTGAAGAAAAAATCCCATTCCTATAGTTTTAAAATTTATTGCTTTTTTATTGTTTGACATTGAAAAAGCAGCCAAAAATATAAAAACTATTCCGAATATTCCAAAAAATCTATCCATTAAATATCTCCATTTTAGTTTATTTTAGCCAACGATTGAGGCAACCAGATTTGTAACTACAACTTGAATGATTTGAAGCACAATAATTGCGATTATTGGAGAAAAATCCAGCCCACCGACAGGCGGAATGAATCTTCTAAAAACATTCAAATACATATCGGTAACCTCTCTGATAGATTTAATCGGCTGTTGATGCCAATCTATACTTGGTATCCAAGTCAAAAATATTCTTAAAATTATTAACAAGAAATAAAAATAAAAAATATTATCTACAATTTTTACAATATCCATAAATCTCACTCCTAAAGCTGCGAATTAACTTTTGTATACGCACAATCACAATTTTCTCTCTCAGACGGTATATTTTCAATCATCTTAAACAAAAGTCGTTTCAATTTTTCTACGTTAGAATCGAACACTCTCATAACCTCATGATGAGAAACAGGTGCCACATCTCCGACCAAGCCCGCATCATAATCTGTTATCAACGAAATATTTAATGGGCACATATCCATTTCTTTTACCAAATAATTTTCAGGGAAAGCAGACATATTAATAACCTCCCAACCTTGATTAGTAAAAAATTTCGATTCGGCTTTTGTTGAAAATCTCGGACCGTTAATTACAACTATTGAACCGGTTTGATGGACAGTTATACCTTCTTGTTGCGCTGTTTTTATAGCTAATTTTCTTAATTCAGGGCAATATAAGTCAGCGGGCGAAGGGTGTGTTACAATCGGACCTTCAAAAAATGTATTTTGCCTTCCATCAGTCCAATCAACAAATTGGTCGCAGATTACAAAATCACCCGGTTTAACATGCTTTTGCAGGCTTCCCGATGCGCAAGGGGAAATAACCCTTTCAACGCCAATGGATTTCATCGCCCAAACATTCGCACGATAGTTAATCAAATGCGGCAAAATACTGTGATTTCTTCCGTGTCTTGGCATAAATGCAACTTTATGTTTCCCGATTTCTCCTATGAAAAAATTATCACTGGGCATCCCATAAGGAGTTTCAACTTTGACTTCTTCTATATTATCCAAAAATTTATAAAAACCCGAACCGCCAAAAACTCCTATTTTAGCTAACTGTTTCTGCTCTTTCATACTTACACTCCCTACTATTCTATTTAGTCATTAAATAATTTTAACACAAAAATAGTTACGGTATCATCAAGCCTCAAGAATATTTTTTGTTAACTCTAATAATTCATTACAACTGGTTATAATATTAGCCAGATATTCTATTTGTTTATCTCGTGCAAGTTCAATTTCAGATAATCTCTTGGAATTCTTCATTATACTCTCTACCGGTTCTTGAATACTTCTTTTAACTTTCGCAATTATTCTACCTTTCGTTTGTAAAGCTTCTTGTGTCTTTAGGTATAATTCGGCATGATATAAGGCAATACCGGCTTGGGAACATATACTTCGGATTCTTTTAATATCATCATCAGTCAGTTCGCAAGTTTTAGAGGTAAACGCAACACAAAAATACCCCATCATTGTGCCTTCATACAAAACAGGGAAGCTATAGCTTGATTTAATTTTTGTTTCGGCATGGAACGAAATAAATTCGGGAGTTTGCGGGTGTTTTTCAATATATTCTTTCCAATTAGGAATAATTCGCTCTCTTTTTTCCATTAGCAGCTGCATATGTTCTGCCATAATTGAGCTGGATAAATCGTAATTCACAAAACTTTTTTCTTTGGAGCTGGATAAATATTCTGATTTTTCTTCTACCGGAAGATATTTATTAAGATTTGAGTTATATTCCGAAAAATATACTCTATCTGCGTCAAAATACTTGCCGATATTTTTTACAAAAAGATGTTTAATTATATTTTTGTCTAATGTATTTCTCATTATTTCAATAATATTTTGGCTGATTCGCTCTCTTTCGGACTGTAACTGAATTTTTTCGTACAATTTTGCTTGATGAAGAGCTATTGCAATTTGATTTGTAATAAGATTTAAGAATTGGATTTCATCCTCACCTACATCACGTTGCTTGTCAACGTAGTGTAGAACAAGATCGCCTAAGAATTCATTTTTATAAGATATTGGAAATACCAGTGCCGAGTAAACTTTGTACTTTTCAACAGCGGCTCTTTCTGCCACAAATTGTTCATCATCTATATCAAAACTTTCATCATCAATTAAAAATCTGTTTTCATCAATAATTAAACGTTTCCCTTTTTTAAATTCAGCTACAAAATGTGGGATATGCTCATTTAAATCCACTCCTTTATAGCTGATAATCTCACTTGAGGATAAATATTCTTCATCTACAATCAAAAAATTGTCGAGTTTTTGATTATATTCCATGATAAAACATCTATCTGCGTTTAATGCTTTTCCGATATTGTTGACAATTTTTTTCTTTGTTTCACTTACGTCTAGCGAATTTCTCATGGCTTCAGCCACATTTCTTAATAACATTTCTCTTTTAGCTTGTTCTTCGGTTGCTTTAAACAGTTCTGCCTGATAAATAGCTATTGCAACCTGATTGGCTATAATAGTTAATAAATTAATCTCATCAGCATCTATAAAATGGACTCTTGTATAATGGACAGATAATGTGCCGAGCAAAGTATCTGAATAAAATAGAGGGATTGTAAAAGCTGAATTTATCCCAAATTTTTCAATTGCCTCTCTTTCGGGTTCAAAATATTTTCTTTCATTATTGATAAATATCTTTTTATCATAAACAAGCAGAATTTGTCCGCGTTGAAACGCCTGCACAAAATCAGGAACTTCTATATTTGAGTCAAATCCTTTATAACTGATTGTATCTTTAGACGATATATATTCATCTTTGACTATTAAAAACTTTTCTTTTTCCTTGTTATAATCGACAATAAAGCATCTATCAGCGTCTAAAGTTTTGCCAATAATATCAACAATTATATGCTTCATTTTCTCTATATCAATCGTACTTCTAATTGTTTCTGTTACTCTTCTTATTAAGGCTTCTCTTTGAGCCTGTTGTTTTACGGTTGAGTACAACTCTGCTTGATAAAGTGCCGTTCCTGCCTGTTTTGTTATAATTCGTAAAAAATCAAAATCCTTATGAGTTAAAAGTTTTTTTTCCTTTATAAAATGGATTACCAATGTTCCTATCATTTGGTCTCTATATTTAACGATTATTCCATAATCTGATTTTACATCGCTAATGCTTAAAGTTTTTACCGATTTATATTCCCAAAGACTTTTTCTTGATAACGTTTTTTCTAAATCTTTAATAATAATATTTTTTTTGTTTTTTAATTTTGCACAAAATTCCGGAAATTCTTCTTCCGGATTGATACCTATAAGACTTTTTATAGTGGGTGATTTTAATTTTTCCAATCGAAAAGGTAAAAATAGATTATTATTTTTATCAAAATCAACAAAAAAGCACCTATCGGCATCAAAATAATCGCTTGTGGTCTGTATAAAATATTTTTTAATTTCTTCTGAATCAAGTGTACTTCGCATTTTTGTAATTGTTTTATTTGAAATTTCTTCTCTTTTAGTCTTATTGATTAATTCATAGTTTTTATGTGCGATTTCAGAAATTGAATTGGCAAAGAGAAATAATAAATCCACAGCTTCTTGGATTTTTTTTCGAGGAAAAACTTTTATTTTTTTTGCATCTTCCAAATATTTTTCTTCATCTGTATCCAATTCTTTCGCCATGTTTCTAAAGAATTTTTCACTTGGCCTTTTATTAATAAAAACCTGCCCTCCCATAATTGATGCAATATTTACTCCATTAACCAGAATAGGGATGCTAAAGCCAGCCAATCCCATAGGACAGTTAAAGACTACAGGTTTGGCATTTTTGGCTGCAATTGCTCCCCATTTCTTAATACAATTATTACATCTGTTTAATCCGATGATATTCTCTCTGGCATATTTAAGGCAAAAATAACTAAAATTACTTGGCTTTGTGATTGGACCATCTGTATCTATCATAAAACACCCAACGCCAATTGTTTTTGCAAATTTATCTTGTAATTTTTGCAAAAATTTTATGTCTACTAAGTCCAGTAAAGTTATTTTTTGTAGTGCATCAGACATTTTTATTATTTCCTACGCTTATATAACGGCAGTTTAAAGCAATTTTATAAATAATCAAAAGCCCTATCGGGCTATATTAAAGTATGGAATAAATTGTGTACAATATCATATTTTTGATATACTGAAAAATGAAGATGATAATTGATACAAAACCTTTAAACAAATCCTCAAAGAGAATTTTAACCGTCGGAGCAATTGTGGCAACTGGCGTTATTCCTGCTGTATATATGACAAAGCTACACATTGATATGTTTAAAAAAGATGATAAGCAAAATCGAGCAATCATGAGAAACAAAATGCTGGGCTTTTTTTCTGGGGTGGGTTTATCTGTATTACTAATCCATAAACGAATAAAACCGTCGCAAAACAATTTACTTATTCAATCGGGTAAACTTTTGTTAGCTGCCATTGCTCCGTTTGCTGGGCTTGAGCTTGCAAAAAGAATCAGCAAAAATCTATATCCCGACAAATTTTAAAAAATAATTGAAATAATTGTAATAATTGTAATAATTGTAAATTTTTGTTAATTTTTTTCAAAAAATCCGCAAACGAATAGCAAAGTTTTTTTTCACGGGTTTTTCAGCACATGTCGATAATAACAACAAAATATAGGAGAACTAAAAATGCAGGTAAATGGTATTGGTATTTATAACCAACAAACAAAAAAATCAGAAATGGGTGCAAAGAAACAAACGTTCGGTATGGCTTTTAAACCAACTAATACTGCTGTATCTGAAACAGTCTTAAAGGATAGGAAAATGACGAATGCAGCACTTGCACTATTTAGGAACTTAAAACACACAGCTGAAAGATTATTTGGTCCTAATAAAATGGTAGATGTAATTCCAACCATTGCAGATGATGGGCAAGCAAAAATAGTCATTCAGTTATCTGAAAACGCAATAACTAAAATAAAAAATGCAAAAAATCCACTTGATGAAGCATTTAACCCCGCTGTCATGACGAAAGAAGTAAAAGGTGTTTATGACGCATGTGAGAAGGAGCCTTATGGTAAGCTTACTGAAAATGTTAAACGAAGTGTAGATAGAACGGTAATAGCTGTAAATAGAGAGATTGATGCAAGTAGAAGCCATGCAAAACAGGTTGCGACTTTACAAAGTAAGGATTTAGAAACTAAACCTTTTAAAGAAAATATATGGATTTTGGTTGGTAAAATAACGGACCCATTTGAAGAAATAATAATGGAACCAATTTTTAAATTGATAGATTCCATTCCGAAAAAGAGATCAAAAAAATAGAATGGAATCATGTACAGAAGCCTTAGGCTCTGACAAATGTAAAAATATATTCTTTAAATATCGGTGGGATAGATATCCCACCGATATTTAAAATAACAATTCAGGTAGCTTTTAATTAATTTGTGTATTGGGTTTGCGTCATTGCTGAGACATCAAATACCGAATGCGAAAAAAGCTTCCACCGAAGCAATCTCCATGTATTACTGCAAGGGGCGAATGAGATTGCTTCGGTCCCTCATTGTTTTCTGACTAAAAAATATTCGCCTCGCAATGACTCAAAGGGGGTTTATATCTGAGTTGTTACCATTTAAAGAGTATGCTAAAAAATATTAAGACAGGCAGTTGACTTTTTAAAAACAATATGCTAACATATGAATATGCATATATTCTAATATATGCAAGATGTATTAACAAATTTGTATGGAGGTGCATTATGACAAATGTTATTGAATTAAACGATGTTAACTTTGAGGCGGAAGTGAAACGCTCAACCCAGCCGGTTTTGGTAGATTTTTACGCAACTTGGTGCGGACCTTGCAGAAAGCAAATTCCGATTATGGACGAAGTGGCAAAAGAATTTGCGGGTAAGGCTAGAATTACGAAAATGAACGTGGATGAGGGTGGAAAAACCTCTGCCGAGTTCGGGATAAGTAGTATTCCTGCACTTTTGGTATTCAAAGACGGAAAGGTTGTTGAGCAAATGGTTGGACTACATTCTCAGAGTCAACTTTCAACAATCTTGAATAAATATTTATAGGGAGTGATTGTATATGAAAAATAATACAGAAAAAATAGCGGAAATTTTCAAGGCACTGTCAAGTTCGACAAGGTTAAAAATAGTTATCGGACTAATCGAAAAACACGAATGTAATGTCAACAAAATGGCAGAGGGGTTGGGCATTGCCCAACCAAATGTTTCTCAGCATCTTACTATACTTAAAAATGCAGGAGTTATTGAGGGTTACAGAAAAGGGAATCAGATTTGCTATAAGGTTGTTAATGAATTTGTTATCAAAATTCTAAAAATTATGGAGGAATTTCATGAAGAAAATTAAAGAAAATATTTGCCCGCAAAATGCGACTTGCCCAAATGTCAAAGCATGTAATGCTTCCGTAATTGAGCAAATAGGTTATGGTTCGCCCATTCCTACCATTGAGAACGGTAAATGTTCATATTGTGAAAGTTGTAAGGCATCTGAGCTGAAATGTTGCTCAATAGAAGGAGAAGAATAAATGATTACCATTGATAAAAACAGATGCCCGCAAAATCACCGCTGTCCATCAATAAAGGTTTGTCCCGTAGGTGCAATCAGCCAAGAAGGTTTTGGTTTACCTGTGGTAAATCAGGAAGTCTGCGTTGAATGCGGGAAATGTATAAAATTTTGTCCAATGAGGGCGATACAAAAAAGCTGATTAGTAGGGTTACAAACCATGAAAAAAAAATTAATAATAACTTTAATATTGATGTTGAGTATTTCATCAAGAGTTTTTGCAGAAATAACCATCGCACATGCCATAGATTTTAAAGAGGCGATTGCGATTGCGCTACAAAATAATGATGAAATTATCGCGATGAAAAACGCTCTTTCTTCAACCGAAAGAGATATCGGGATTGCCAGAAGTGCTATGATGCCAAAACTTAGAGTGGGCGAAGATTTTATATCCACAAATAATCCGGCTCAAGTGTTTGCATTGAAATTAAACCAAACAAGATTATCTTCCGCTGATTTTGCGGGAGCACCAGGGTCTTTTAACAGTCCGGGCAATATTACAAACTTTTTAACTTACGGAATGTTAGAACAGCCCATTTACAATAAAAAAGCTCTTGTTGCTATGAAGATGTCCAAGGTTCAATATTCAGCCAACGGATATATTTATTTAAGAAAACAGGAAGAACTGATAAAAAATGTTTCGCAAAGTTATCTCGCGATAGGCACTGCACAAGAATACGTTAAGGTAGCACAACAAGGGTTAAAGGATTCACGGGAGCATTTGAGAATTTCTAATGTCCGCTACAAAAGCGAATTGGGACTTTATTCAGATGTTTTACGTTCACAAACAGAAGTTGTTGAGGCAGAACAAAGGCTTGTTTCAGCGAATAAAAATCTTGGCGTTGCAAAAAGGAGTCTGGGGCTTTTGCTCGGTGGGCAAGAGTCGATTGAAATTTCGAATTCAACGCCCGTACTTGAACTAAAACCGATTGATTATTACAAGGATTTTGCAATTCACAGAAATGACGTTAAGGCGATGGAAATAAACGTTGAGAATGCGAAAAACAATATAAAATTGGCGCAGGCGGATTGGTATCCGACCTTAAATATTAACGCTTCATACAATCTTTATAACAACAGTTATCCGCTTGGAGCAGAGGGCAACAATTACATTGCGGGTGCTTTTTTCAAGTGGGATGCATTTGACGGCAACAAAAGAAAATACGAAACACTTAAGGCAAAAGATAAGACTAACGAGGCTCAGGCATATTTGTCCGGCTTAAAAAAAGCGGTTGATTTTAAAGTTTTTGAATCTTTTGCGGGTGTTAATGAAGCAAACAAAAACTTTGAACTGGCACAAGCTGCTTTAAAATCCGCAGAAGAGGGCGAAAGGCTCGTCAGAAAAAGATGGCAAAGTTCTTTATCAACTTTTGTGGATGTTTTGGATGCGCAAACTAATTTAGACAGAGCGAGAGCGAATTTTGTGAAAAGTTGCAACGACTTAAAGGCTCAGTTAATAACTTTGTATTTTGAAAGCGGGGTTATTAAAGAAGAGTTGAAGTTGAGTGAAAAGTAAACGGAAGTTTAACAGTCGAAAAGTTTTTTAGGTAATAAGTCAAAGGTTTTTATAACAAAGGAGATGCGAGCGAATTTCGGCAAGAGTGAGAGAAGCGAAACTCGTCCCTGTGAGGGAAATCACACTTTCCCGAACTGCCGATAATTCAAGACAGCGGGCGAGTTTCAAAACAAGAGGGAGACAGAGCAAAAAACAGTGAGCGCACAAAGGCTAGTAAGCGGATAAAGCAAAAAAGTAAGTAGTAATTTGAAAGAATAAATAAAGGCGGAATTTAAACAATTTCGTGTTGAGGTGAAAGAAAATGAAAAAAATATTATTAATAATGGGTTTGGTAATTTTAGCAACGACAGGTTGTACAAGCCACAAGGAAAAGGATGAACATCCGATAATTTCCGGAGTTAAGACCGAAATTGTTGCAAAAGCTTCAGTTGATAATTATTATGAAACGTCAGCAAGCGTAAAATCCAAGACAAACAGTGTTATCTCCTCAATGATAACCGGCAAAGTAACTTCTTTAGCAGTACAGGAGGGCGATAGCGTAAGCGCGGGGCAATTACTTTTGACAATTGACAGCCGAGACACCGCACAAAGAGCAATCGGGGCAAGTGCAGGTGTTGCAGCGGCTCAAAAAGGAGTTGAACAGGCGGCACAAAACAAAAAGATGGCGGATGTAACTTACCAAAGATATAAAAATTTGTACAATGAAAAGGTTATTACGAAACAGGAATTTGACCAATATTCGACACAAAAAAATATCGCGGCTCTCGAATACCAAAGAGCGCAAGCGGGCGTTCAGCAAGCAAGAGCAGGGTTGGGTGAAGTTAGGGTTTATCAAAGTTATGCGAGAGTTACGGCACCGATTTCGGGGATTGTAACGCAGAGAAATATCGATTTAGGAAGTACCGCACTTCAAGGACAACCGATTTTGACAATCGAAAGCCCTTCTAATCAGGAAATTGTGGCAAATGTTGATGAAAGTTATTTGAAACAAGTTAGAGTAGGAGAAGAAGTTAATCTGGTTGTGGATGGCAAAACTTTAAAAACCAAAATTACCACAGTTGTTCCAAGCATCGACTCTATGACAAGAACTTTTAAAATAAAATTGGCTGCAAAAGGTTTAAATTCAGGGTTATATGCAAAAATTCAAATTCCGGTCGGGAAAAAAGATGCAATTGCTGTTACCCAAGCTGCGATTGTCCAAAAAGGTCAATTAACAGGCGTTTACACTGTTGATGAACAAAATATTATTTCATACAGATTGATAAAAACAGGGAAAAATTTAGGTGATAAAATCGAAGTCATTTCAGGATTGATCGACGGCGATAAAATAATAGTTTCAGGCATTGAAAACGCTATTGATGGTGGGGAAATAAGTGAAAAGTAAAAAGTAAAAAGCAAAAAGCGAAAAGTAGGTCGGGCATACCTGCCCGACAGCAAGGAATAAAAAAATGACAAACAATGAACAAAAAGAAGAACATATAGGAATATCGGGTAAGATTGCCCAAACATTTATCCAATCAAAATTAACTCCTTTGATAGTTTTAGCCTCAATCATTCTTGGGCTATTTGCTATGGCGGTCACTCCAAGAGAGGAAGAACCCCAAATAATCGTGCCTATGGCAGATGTTTTTGTTCAATATCCGGGGGCTACTGCCCAAGAGGTTGAAGCAAGGGTTACAAAGCCAATGGAAAAATTACTTTGGGAAATAAAAGGTGTCGAATACGTTTATTCAATCGTAAAACCCGGCATGAATTTGACCATTGTGCGGTTTTTCGTGGGTGAAAATGCCGAAGACAGCATCGTCAAATTAAATAATAAATTACAGTCAAATTTTGATAGAATTCCACAAGGGGTTTCACCGCCTTTGATAAAAATGCGTTCAATTGATGATGTGCCGATTTTGGCGTTGACACTTTCGAGTAAAAATCCTTACTACACAGGTTATGAGCTTAGACGAATAGGTACCGAACTTTGTGATGAGCTTAAAAAAGATAAAGATGCCTCTGAATTTAATATCATGGGTGGACAAAAAAGACAGGTGAAAGTGACTTTTGATCCTAATAGATTAAGAGGTTACAACTTAAGTCCGTTCAGTATAATTCAGGCGTTACAAAAATCAAATTATATGGCAAGTTCAGGAAAATTTTCATCCGCAAACGGAGAGTATTTGGTAAATACGGGCGGATTTCTCAATAATGCGGATGATGTCGGGAATTTGGTTGTAAATACTTACAATTTTGCTCCCGTTTATTTAAAAGATATAAGCACGATAGAAGACACAGCTCAAGAACCTGCAAATTATGTCCTCAATTACGATAAAGAAACAGGAACAAACGAGGCTGTAACAATTGCGATTGCTAAGAAAAAAGGGACAAATGCAACACAATTTGCCCACAGAACTTTAGAAAAAGTGGAACATTTGAAAGGTGAATTGATTCCTCATGATGTTAATATAACCGTTACGAGAAATTATGGCGAAACGGCGAAAGAAAAATCAGACGAGCTTTTAAGTCATATGATGATTGCAACCATTTCTGTAATAGCACTTGTAGCGATATTTTTGGGTAAGCGCGAGGCGGTTATTGTAGCCGTTGCGGTTCCTGTAACTTTAGCCCTAACTCTTTTAATAAGTTTTTTGTTGGGTTATACATTGAACAGAGTGACGCTTTTTGCACTGATATTTTCGATAGGAATACTGGTTGATGACGCCATAGTTGTGGTCGAAAACATCCACAGACACTTTAAACTTGAAGGTGCAAGCGTTAAAACAGCTGTTAAGGCGGTGGATGAGGTCGGAAACCCGACTATTCTTGCAACGTTTACGGTGGTTGCTTCACTGCTCCCAATGGCTTTCGTGTCAGGACTGATGGGACCTTATATGCGCCCAATTCCTGTCGGAGCGTCTGCGGCAATGATATTTTCGCTGCTTGTGGCGTTTATCGTCAGTCCTTGGCTTAGTTTCATTGTATTAAAACATGTGAAAAGAGACAAAGATGTCGCGGAACACGAAGAAGGTAAATTACTGGATTATTATAAAAATATTCTCACACCCTTGATAAAAGACAGAAAAAAACGGATGAAATCGTTTATGGTGATAGGCGGATTACTTGTTTTATCTATGATGTTAATTCCATTAAAAGCAGTTCAATTTAAGATGCTTCCTTTTGACAACAAAAGCGAGCTTCAGGTAATCGTTGACATGCCCGAGGGCACAACGCTTGAGCAGACTGCAATGGTAACTCAAGAACTGGGTAAATACATAAAAACAGTTCCCGAGGTTATGAATTATCAGAGCTATATCGGGACTTCTGCGCCTTACAATTTCAACGGATTAGTGAGACATTATTTCTTACGTCAAGGAAGTAATGAAGCGGATATCCAAATAAATTTCTTACCAAAAGAAAAAAGACATATGCAAAGTCACGACTTGGCTAAAAAAATGAGACCCGAATTGCAAAAAATCGGGCAAAAATATAATGCGAATATAAAATTGGCAGAAATTCCACCGGGGCCGCCTGTTATAAGTACAATTGTGGCGGAGGTTTATGGACCTGATACAAAAAGACAAATCGAGATTGCACAACAAATAAAACAAATATTTAAAGATACAAAAGGCGTTGTGGATGTCGATTGGCAAGTCGAAGACCCGCAACCGAAAGTGATTTTTACGGTGGACAAAGAAAAAGCTGCACTTAACGGAATTTCAACCGAGGCTATTGCGCAAACTCTGCAAACGGCTCTTGGCGGTGCATCTGTAGGCTTGATACATCTTAACGAGGAAAAAGAACCTGTCGATATTTTTGTAAGGATGCCTGTTGACGTACGTTCAGATTTGAATTCGCTTTCACAAGTAAGCGTTCCGACACCGATGGGAGCTCTAATTCCACTTTCCGAACTTGTACAACAAAAACAAGGAATTGAGGACAAGACTATTTATCATAAAAACTTAAAGCGTGTAACTTACGTTATGGGCGATGTTGCGAACGAAATAGAAAGCCCTGTTTACGCGATTTTGGATATGCAGCAAAAGGTTGCCAAGCTGAACTTGCCTGAAGGGTACAAATTAAAACAATACAATTCCGTTCAGCCAAATTTTGAGGATAAATATTCCGTGAAATGGGACGGCGAATGGCATATTACGATAGAAGTCTTTCGTGATATGGGAATAGCTTTTGCAGCGGTCTTAGTGCTTATTTATGTGCTTGTGGTCGCTTGGTTTAAGGATTTTACAACCCCATTGATTATTATGGCACCGATTCCTTTAACGTTGGTGGGGATATTACCAGGTCACTTAATATTCCATGCATTTTTCACTGCTACTTCAATGATAGGTTTTATAGCACTTTCAGGGATTATTGTAAGGAATTCTATATTGCTTGTTGATTTTATCCAGCTTGAGCAAAAAAATGGGGTAAGCCTTGAAGATGCTGTTCTCAGAGCAGGCATGGTAAGGTTTAGACCGATTATTTTAACAGCGTTGGCAGTTGTAGTAGGTTCATTTGTAATGATACTAGACCCAATTTTTCAGGGACTTGCAATTGCAATGATGTTTGGAGCCGTTGTGGCTACACTATTAACGCTTGTTGTTGTTCCTGTGCTATACTTTGAAGTATTCAGGGATAAGACGGGTGAACGGTAAACGGCAAACGGCAAACGGCAAACGGCAAACGGCAAACGGCATGCAACAAGCTCGAGAGCGTTCGAGTAGGTCGGGCTTTCTAGCCCACCGACAACAAGCCAAAGATGTCCCTAGCAAAACAGATGCGAGCTGGCGAGTTTCAAAACAAGAGGGAGACGGAGCAAAAAACAGCGAGTGCATCAAGGCTAGTAAGCCGATAAAACAAAAAAGTAAGTAGTAACTCGAAAAAGTAAGTAAAGGCGCCAACAATATAAGTAGGTGTAATGGTGTAAGAAATGAAAGTTTTAATAATAGGCGGTGTTGCGGGTGGCGCAAGCACGGCGGCGAGATTAAGAAGATTGGATGAGCAGGCGGAAATTATAATGTTCGAAAGAGGAAATCATATTTCTTTCGCTAATTGTGGGATTCCTTACTACTGCGGTGATGTAATTCAGGAAAGAGAAAAGCTTGAATTAATGACCCCTCAAAAAATAAAAGGACTTTTAAATATAGATGCGAGGGTTCAGTCTGAGGTAATTAAAATTGATAGAGAAACCAAAACGCTTACGATACTTGATAAAAAGACAAATACTCAATATGAAGAAACTTACGATAAACTTGTGCTTTCCCCTGGAGCGGCACCCATAAAACCGCCGATAGAAGGGATTAATGATGAACGGATTTTGACCGTCAGAAATCTTGATGATGCGGATAAAATAAAAAAACTTGTGTCAGAAGGTAACGTTAAAAATGTTGCAGTAATCGGGGCTGGATATATAGGTCTTGAGATGGCGGAAAATTTGACCCACATTGGGATTGATGTGTCAATAATTGAGCTTTCAAATCAGGTTTTAGCTCCCGTTGATTATGAAATTGCGGCTCACCTTCACAATCACTTGAGAGATAACGGAGTTGAACTTTATCTCGGAGACGGCGTAAAATCGTTTACTTCTTCTGAAAAATTAATTGTAAATTTGAATAGCGAAAAACAGTTGGAAGTTGACTTTGTAATCCTTGCAATCGGAGTAAAACCGGAAACAAAATTAGCTGTTGATGCAGGGTTTGAACTCGGCAAAACAGGCGGGATTCTTGTTGATGAATACTTGCAAACCTCTGATTCTGATATTTTCGCAGTTGGGGATGTGATAGAGGTTAAGGATTTTATTTCTCAAACGCCTGCACTCATTCCGCTCGCCGGACCTGCGAACAGACAAGGCAGGATTGTAGCGGACAACATTTGCGGTTTGAATTCAAGTTATACGGCAACGCAAGGTACTGCAATTCTTAAACTTTTTGATATGGCAGTTGGAATGACAGGAAACAACGAAAAAGGTTTGACAAGAAACAATATTCCTTACCTGAAAACTTATGTTCATGGGGCTTCGCACGCTGAATATTACCCCGAGGCGTTTCCTTTGACTATTAAACTTTTATTCTCGCCAATCGACGGCAAAATATTGGGGGCACAAGCAATCGGGATGGAAGGAATAGATAAAAGAATTGATGTCATCGCAACGGCAATGAGATTTGGAAAAACCGTAAGCGACCTTGTGGGACTTGAATTAAGCTATGCTCCACCTTTTGGCTCCGCAAAAGACCCTGTTAATATTTCGGGGATGGTGGCTGAAAATATTTTAGCCGATAATTTAAAAGTTGTCTATTGGGATGAGATTGAAGAATTATCTAAAGGCAGTTTTGTACTAGACGTCAGAACCCCAACCGAACGTGCTATTGGTAAGCTTGAAGATAATTGTAATATTCCACTTGAAGAATTGAGAAATAGAATAAATGAAGTTCCCAAGGATAAAAAAATTATCGTATATTGCGCTAAAGGGTTAAAAAGCTATTTTGCATCAAGAATTCTTATGCAAAACGGATACGAAAATGTTTTTAGCTTAAGTGGCGGTTATTTGCTTTATAAACAGGTGCTTTGGGATAAAACTAAGAGACCTCAAAAGGCGATAGTTTGCAAAAACGAAAAACCGGATATTTCAAAATCCATAAAAATTGATGCTTGCGGTATGCAATGCCCCGGCCCAATTATGAAGCTTGCCGATACAATTAAGGCTTTGCAAAACGGCGAAATCGTGGAAATCAAGACCACAGATTCAGGATTTAAAATGGATATTGTTTCTTGGTGTAACTCAACGGGGAACGAGTGTTTATGCGTAGAAACGGAGAATAAAATAATAAAAGCTTATATAAAGAAAGGTGCAAGTGCCGGTATGAATAATGTGAATAATGAAATAGTAAAAAATAATAACGGACAAACGATTGTTGTTTTTAGTAATGATTTAGATAAAGCGATAGCATCTTTAATTATTGCAAACGCCGCCGCAGCCGCAGGGAAACAGACAACAATGTTCTTTACTTTCTGGGGAATTAATATTTTAAGAAAATCAAAATCTGTAAAAGTGAAAAAAGGGCTTATTGATAAAATGTTTGGGTTGATGATGCCTAAAGGTCCTGATAAGCTTGCGCTTTCAAAGATGCATATGCTTGGAATGGGTTCTGAGATGATGAAATATGTCATGAAAAGCAAAAATGTTCCGTCATTGACCGAGCTTATTCAAATGGCTCAAAATAACGGGATAAAAATTATCGCATGTACGATGGCAATGGATGTTATGGGCTTAAAACCGGAAGAACTAATTGACGGAGTGGAGTTCGGCGGCGCCGCAACTTATATTGACGAATCATCCCAAGCAGGAAGTAATTTGTTTATCTAAAAATAACTCGATTGGCAATTAAAAAGAAAAATCTTCGATAAGTGCCTTAATCTTTTGATGTGGAACGATAAAACTTGCGGGGTTTAGAATATTTTCAAAAGAACTTTCGTCATTACGTATAGAATTATTTTGAGCAGCTTTTTCAACTTTTGATTTTATAATTTGTACATAAGTTAGTAGTTCTTGTTTTTGTTTAATATTTGCAGAATTAAGAACTTTCAAAAAATTCATTTCATCAATTAAGCTATATAAAAGACAGCTTGGAATACATTTTGAATAATTTCGATCATAGGTTGCTCTTATTTCTGTATCTACAGGATTAAAAACCTGTTTTTTTTCGTGTATCAAAATATTCTGCGGATTATAAAAATCGAATACCTGAACTTTATCGATTATAATTTTTAATTCCGCAGTCAGCAAATTATAGGCTTCTTGCGGCATATTTTTGACTTTTTTTAATTGAGAAATAAACTCTGGAATATTTGCTTTCGGGAAAATGTTTAATCTCCTTATTATTGACCAATTTTGTATTCCATTTGGCTTACCTTCTTGCTTTAGTATAACTTGAATATATTTTCCACAATTATTCTGTAAAATAGCTATTGCTTGCCCAAAATTATACTCGGGAAATGTATTGGCAAGAGGCATTATTTGGTTACTACAATTAGTCTTGTAGCAATCATCGTGAAAAACTTTCAATAAAAAAAATGGATGTTGATTTAGACGGTAGACTTCGCCATCTCGTCCTCTGCCTATAGAATATTTTGGCGATAAAAGAGCTGGAATATCAAGGCGAGGACTTTTCTTTTTAAACCAAGCCTCTAGTTTATCCAAGCTTTGTTGAGGCAAGCGGGCACCTGAAAAGTTCGGACTAATGGGAGCTTTTGCTTTTTGTCCTGAAGTGTATGGGTTCGTGGGTAGATTGTTTTGTATTCTCATTTTACCGTTCCGAAAATATTAAATCCCCTGAATAATGAAAATTGCGTGTTTTAATGTTTTTTATTTACAAAAATTTAACTTCTTTTCGGATGTTGACACTTTGATTTGGAAAGTAGGCTGGGTTTTTCGCCCCAACAACATGTAATTCGTTTATATAAAAGCCAACTCGATTGGCAATTAAAAAGAAAAATTTCCGATGATTTGTTGAGTTTTTTGATGTAGTGTTGCAGGAATATCCTCTTCTGATAAATATCTGTAAAAAGCACTTTCGTTATTAGGGATAGCATTCTTCTTAGCACTTAGTTCAATTTTTGTTTTTATAACTTCTGCATAAGTTTTTAGTTCGCTTCTTTGTTCTTGATTTGCACTTTGATAAATTTGGGGGAAGTGAAATTCATCAATCAAGCTATGTATAAGACTAGTTGGTATAAATTCTTCACAATTCCCAGTCAAATGTTTATTTCTCAGATCTATATCAACAATATTTAAAGCTTCATCTTCATATACAAGAACATTTTGAGGATTACCAAAATCAAAATTCAAACCTTGATTGGTTACTATCTTTACTTCTTTGGTAAGTACATCATAGGCGTTTTCCTTTACAATGGCAACTCTTTTTAATTGAGCAATAAACTCCAGAATATTTTGCGGCAAAAGCTTTCTAAAGTTTATTTGTAACCAATTTTTTATCCCATTGGGCTGCCCGTTTTGCTTTATTATAACTTGGATATTTTCCCTACAAATGTTCCCCAAATCAGCTATTGCTTGTCCAAAATTATTATTAGGGAAGACATCAGGTAGTTGCAATATCCCAGTAGTACCTGCTCTATTGGGAATGCGACTTCTCATTCTTCTTAATAAAAAAGTGTCATTATCAGGAATTTTATAAATTATATTATGGGTTCCTTCTCCTGAAATATTTGAAGTACACAAAATTTCCGGGACTTTATTAATAAAATTTGTTTTTTCTGCCCATTGCTTGAACGCCTCAAAAGTTTGCTCGGGCAAGCGGGCACCTGAAAAGTTCGGACTACTTGGAGCCTTTGCTTTTTGTCCTGAAGTGTATGGGTTCGTGGGTAGATTGTTTTGTATTCTCATTTTACCGTTCCGAAAATATTAAGTTCCCTGAAAAATAAAAATTGCGTGGTTTTATGTTTTTTATTTACAAAAATTTAGATTACTTCAAAATCATAAACGATTTTAACATTCTTCCGCCTGCGTCTGAGGTGGAAACTATATCTATTGATTTTTTATAGTTTAGCGAAGTAGAACTCCCGCCGTCAAAAGCCATCGCACGCTCAAGACCCAACTTTACACATAAATCTCTCGCCTCATAAATTGTTTTTGGATTTTTGTTTGTGATTATTAAAATATGAATATCATCGCCCTTTAGTCCTATTATTGTTCTGGCTGTTTTTTCCAAGACAGAGGCTGATTCACGTATAATTTTACCATCAGAATTTTTTAAGATAAAGAATTCTTCTTCTAATCTTAATTCAGGTAAAAGCATTGGCCCACCTTGAGCAGAAGTAACAATTGAACAAGCAAATTCGACAGGAGTCTTATGCGGAACTATCTCGTAATGATATTTCCCATCACATTCAACCACTCTAAATTCGGTTCTGTTAATTATCTTATCCATATTTTGCCTTAAAACAGAGTTCGATAACAAATTTTCATTAAGTAAAGGGTCGGCAACAGTATTTCTGTCAGTTACGATATAAGAAATCGTTTTTTGATTATTCGGATCAAAAAATCCTGCATTTATTGTCAATATAGAAGCTGAGGTAAAATGGGCTTCCTTGTTCGTTATAAGCTTTTCACTCGATACAAATTCAAGTTTTTTGCCAACTTTTGTTCCATCCAAAATTATATGATAAATTCCATTCTCACAATCAATTTTTATAGGTTCGGCAAAAGCCCACACCGCAGAAACAAATGCGCTAAAAAATAATAAAAATATTATTAAAAGAGTTTTTTTCATTCATGAAATCCTTGTTGTTAAAATTCTTTAGACTTATAAAATGCCCAAATCGCACCCAAAAATGCTAAAGGCGGAAATGTAGCGGTAATTAGCGGTGAAAGTATGCCCTTTTCAGCCAATAAATCAAAAAATGGCAACGTTATATAATATAAGAAAATGCAACTAATTGCTATTGTAAATCCAATCAAACGTTGTTCTCTGGGCTTACTAAATCCTAACAAACAGCCCAATGTCGCCAACAATACACAAATAAAAGGATGTGCAAAACGTTGGAAAAATTTATTCAGCATTAATCTGTATTCTTCCTCTAAGCCCTCTTTTTTTAGAAGTTGAACATAACCCCATAAATTTTTATTATCAATTTCTCTATCTCTTTTGAGGGAGTAAATCATTAACTTATAGGCATTTTGAGCCGATTCCCCATGTAGAATATCCATGGATTTAAGAGTGCTAATTTCCTCAAAAATCCCGTCGTTAGAAATCTTATATTGAATAACATCATGGAGCGTCCATTTATCGTTATAGTGATCAGCTTTTTTGGCTATATAAATTCTGGAAAGTGCGTGTAAATCCGTATAATTCTTCTCGGAAAAATCCAAAACTATAACGTTTGCGATATTGCTGTAATTAAACCTTGACACAACAACGCCTAATGTCGGTCTGTTCTTGTCATCTTTTTGAGTATAAATATATTGAGACGGGCTGTATTCTTTTTTTATTGCTACCAACTTATTGGCAGAAAAAGGGATTAGCTTATCATAAGTTACAAAACAAAACGCCGTAATCATCAAGCTTAAAACCAAAACCGGAGCTAAAATTCTCCAAAAAGAAAGCCCTGCAACTCTAAAAATCGTTAATTCAAAATCTTTGCTCAATTTATCAAAAGTAAACAAAGAGCCCAGCAATAGCCCCACTGGAAGTGCTTTACCCAATATATTCGGAAGTTCATAAAAAATAACCAAAATACCTGTTTTAACACTATATCCGCCCTCTAACACTTTTCTAATCGTATTTAAGAGCATTTCAGGTGCAATCCAAATTACTGTAAACAGTAAAATTGCAACCATTGTCGTAGCAAAAACTTGTTCAAAAATATATTTATCATACAGTTTTATTTTTGAAAACAATTTCATCAAAGCTCAAAATCCTTTCCAAGGTAAAACTCTTTAGCTACAGGGTCAACGGCTACTTCCGCACTGTTTCCCTGAATTTTGATTTTACCGTCGAAAATCACATACGCTCTGTCCGTTATAGAAAGAGTGGCTTTAGGGTTATGATCAGTTATCAAAACGCCTAGTCCTTTTTCATCAGAAAGCTTTCTGATATTGTCTTTAATTTCACCGATTGCGATAGGGTCAATACCTGTAAACGGTTCATCCAGCAGTATGAAATCAGGGCTTGCCGCCAAAGCTCTTGCAAGCTCAACTCTTCTTCTTTCACCGCCTGAAAGGGAGACTGCCGATTCACCCCTTAGCTTTAATATCCCGAATTCTGAAAGCAATTCTTCCAGTTTTTTATTTTTTTCATTAACGGTTAGTTTATCGTTCATTTCAAGAACGAGTTTAATGTTATCTTGAACATTCAATTTACGAAAAATTGATGCTTCCTGCGGAAGATATCCGATACCTGATTTAGCACGAATATTCATTGGCCATTTTGAAATATCGTTGTCATCCAAGAAAATTTGTCCATGGTTTGGTTTTACGAGTCCGACCACCATATAAAAAGTTGTTGTTTTACCAGCCCCGTTCGGACCCAAAAGACAAACGACTTCGCCTTTGTTAACCTCAAACGAAACATCATTTACGACACTTCTATCCCCATATATTTTTACAAGATTTTTAGCTGTTATTTTTTTCATAATTCCCCTTCCTTGTATGTATCAATTTTATGTTAAAAAAAATTATAATACAAGTTTATTCATGTTATTATAAAGTCGGATAGCTACGGGGATTTTATGAAGATATTAAAGATTATCTTACTAAGCGCTTTATCAATATTAGTCGGAATATATTTGGCATTTTTATTTATTTTGCCCAATGTTGTCGACTTAAACTCTTATGCTGCTTCGATTACAAAAGCCATCGAAGATGAATCAGGGTTTCAAGTTCAAATCCAAGGGCTGAAAATTAAAACTGCTTGGAATTTGTCGGCAGGTGCTTTGATTGACAAAACTGATTTGAAATACCCAAACGGTGAAAAATTCGCCCAAATTAACGACCTACAGGTGAAATTATCTCTTGTGCCGCTTTTATTTAATCAACTTGAAATTGATACAATCAGTGCAAAAAAACTTCTTTTAAATCTTGAAGTCGACAAAAATAGTGAATTACTACTCAAAAAATATTGCCGCAAATCTGCAACTCAAAATTTGAAATTTTCAAACAATATGCCAGATATTTTTGTAAATCAGTATAGAATTTCGTTGATGGATAATAATAAAAAATACTCCGCGAAGGGAACTGATTTAAAAATTTCCGATTTTGTGCTGAATAAAAAAATTAAACTAAAAACGAATGGAAATTTGATTTTTAACGGAAGAAGGCAAATTTCTTACAATGTTGTAGTTTTTTCAAAAATTCTACCTGCAAATAAGGGCAAAAAATTTGATCTAATGAAGATTTTTGATGATTTATATAAATACAATGTAAATGCGAATATTAATACAAATTTAAAAATTCGGAATAATCTTGATATTGACGGCAAAATGAATTTGGATAAAATATTATTTACCATTGGGGGAAAAACTTTTCCACAGAGTGATTTGAAATTAGATTTTAATGGCAGTAATGTAAAAATTCACTCAAATTTTTACACAAATGATTATTCAAAGGCTATCGTTACAGGATTTTTTAAAGGCGGCAAGCATAAAGAAATTGATTTAAAAGTTAGAGCAGATAAAGTAAGTCTTGGCAATGCAGTTTTTATTGCAAATAATATTCTTAAAATATTTGGTAAAAATAATTTGGATAAAATTAATGCAACAGGTTACCTAACAGCGAACTTCAATATGAAAAGTAACTTTAAAAAAATCCGCTCAAACGGATATCTGAAAATTCAAAATGCGAATATTACAAATAAATTATACAATGGTTCTTTAAATTCAGTTAATGCGGATATTGATTTTTCACAAGATGCAGTGAATATACAAAGGGCAAAAGCAAAATTCAATTCCCAACCGATTACAATCAGCGGAACTATTGATAAAAACGCAAACGCCGATATTTTAATTTCGGCTGACAAACTTTTACTAAAGAGCGTTTTATTTGCATTTGGGAAAACAAAAATATTAAATGAAAATGAAATTTTAAACGGTTTCGTGAACGTAAAAACAATATTCAAAGGACGTTTAGATAGACTGACTCCAAAAATAACCGTGCTAGTCGATAATATTGACTTGAAAAATAAAAAAACAAAGACGAGAATTATCGTTACAAGGGCGATAATTAATTCAAATTATATCCAAAAAAGACAAGGAACAATCGATATTAAAGGTCTAAAATTTTTCACTCCTGCAGCAATAAATATCTCTGCCCCAACGTTAAATTTGACATTTAATCAAAAAGATTTGAATATTAAGCCATCTTATCTTTACATAAACAATATTAGAACGGATTTGAATGGTAAGATTTCCGGATTAAACTCATCCCCAATCTTTAATCCTGTAATTATAAATATTCCTAATCAAATTTCAGTACCAATCATTGGATATTCGGGTTCAAATATTTTACTAAAAGGTAACTTAAAGCTAGTCGGGGATTTATATAATCCTCAACTTCAGGGCGGGCTGGATGTTCCCCTCATTCAAATACCAAGTGCATCAACAGTTTTGAAGAATGTAACATTACAATTTGGTAAAGATTTAAACATCAATTGCCCTCAGATACAAGTTGCAAATTTGTTGATGAGTCTTGATGCGCAAATAGATAATAATTTATCAAAGGGAATTGTTGCAAAAAATGTTAACTTTAAATCAAATAATATCAATTTAAACGTATTAATGAGTTTGTTTAAAGCTTTTCCTAATCCTAATCAAAATTCTAATATCACAATCGTGAATGGAAAATCTGTAATAGAAAAATTCAAAATAGGTCGACTTGAATCAAGTAATATCACCTCGGATATTTCACTAAAAAATAATATTTTGCATCTTGATAACTTACGTTCGGATGCATATTTTGGTAAAGTGGCAGGAGGTGTAAGTTATGATTTAATAAATAAAAAGACTAAGCTTGACCTGCAAGGCAGGGGGCTAAGAGCAAATCCTGCGCTTATAGCACTTACAGGCAGAAATAACGATATAAACGGTCAACTTGATTTTGATACTTATACCTCAATGACGGGAGTATCTAAAAACGAACTGTTAAATAGTCTCGTAGGTAATACAACTTTTATAATTTCTAACGGAAAAATGGGAGCATTGGGTAAATTTGAGCACTTGCTTTATGCGCAAAATATCGTTTCTAACAATGTTTTTAAAGCCAGCCTGAATGTAATCGCAAAAGCTATTACGGTGAAAAATACAGGCGTATATAGATATATGAAAGGGAAAATCGCTTTCGCTAACGGTTGGGCAAATATTGACAGGATTAAGACTTCCGGCCCATCAATGAGTTTATACGTTACGGGCAGATATTATATGCCTGATAACGAAGCTAGTTTAATTGTTTTGGGAAGAATTTCGGATGATGTCGTCAGGATTTTGGGACCTATTGGCGAATTTTCCGTGAACAAAGCCATTTCATCTATTCCTAAAATAGGCGAAATTACTACTTTTTTGGTAAACCAATTTACTACAAATCCAATTTATGAAAATATATCAGAAATACCTTATTTAAGCCCCAAAACAGAATTACCCACAAAAGAATTTAAAGTTATAATAGACGGCGAAATCCAAAGGCAAAGTTCTGTAAAATCATTTAAATGGTTGGCAAGGCCTAAAGTTATTCAAACCCAAAACAATACATACATATCACCATCAAAACCGAATATTTCAGTGCCGGACTTTGTAAAGAATTTGCCTGATTTGCAAAATTAAAAAGAGGATGCGGAAAAATCCAAAAAATGACAGTTTTTTGAGACTTTTCAAGTCCGACCTTGGAAGTGCACGCACCCATACTAGCTGCGGGATAGCCGGTGGTATGGGTGCGTGCCGGACAAGGGAGCTTGCGGAAAAATTCCTAATTTTTCCGCAAGCTCAAAAGTCAGACACTTGTAAACAGCTAAAAAAAGATTTATAATTAGGAGGTTGAGAGTATCTGAATACAAGGAAATTTTTATATGTCAGGCATAAACAGTATTAGCCCAAGCTTACTTAAAAGCTACATTAACTACCAATCGAAGAAAGAATTAACCACGCAAAATATGTTTCAAATGCTTTCTATTGAATTAGGTGGCGATGGCGAAACCATCACAAAGAAACAATTGGATAATTATATTAAATCTGCACAAGATGGAAAAATCAAAATAAGTAAGGCTGAATTAAGTGCACTAACAACTTTGCAAGAAAAATGGGATACTATTTCAGGCGGTAAGGATAGTATAAAATTTGGCGATATGGGAAATTATACGACCCTTTTAGTTACCATTGTTACAAGCGGAATATCATCTGCTGCGGATTCCGGTTCCTCTGAAGCTTCAATGTCGACTACCGAGGAAATTTATGCCTACTTAATGGATTCTGCATTGAAAAGTTCCGCCGGAGATAATACAACTGCCGGTGCAACATCTTTATTACAAACTTTATTATCAGGAACTACAAACACAAAAGACGATGCTAACAGTGAACTAATTGCGGCATTAGTGAATTTTATCGCAGATTCCAAATCATCTTCTACCGTAAGTGCCCAAGCATAAGTTAAAACTTTTGTTTTTATTGTATAATTTTGTCTATGGGACTTATTTACGATTTTATTCAACTCCATAGCGTTAATTTTTCTGCAGGGATTTTACTCTTTGCTTATTTTTTTATTGTAACGGAGAAGATTCCGAAAGTTACAATTGCTTTAGTAGGAGCAACGCTTACGGTAATTCTCGGCTTGTTGTCCCAAGACAAAGGCTCTATCGGGAATTTAGACCCCGATTATTTTATCAATTTTATTGATTTTAATGTTATTTTTCTGCTTGTATCAATGATGATTATTGTAAATATTGCGGCTAAAAGCGGAGTGTTTAATTGGGTTGCCAACGAATTATTGAAATTTACAAAAGGCAGACCTACTTGGGTTTTGTTTACTCTGGGGATTTTTACGGCGATTGCATCTGCGTTTTTGGATAATGTAACAACAGTAATTTTAGTAATGCCCGTAACTTTCATCATTGCAAAAGAACTTGATATAGACCCTGTACCTTTACTTATTACCGAGATTTTGGCTTCAAACATAGGTGGAACGGCAACTCTTATAGGTGATCCGCCCAATATAATCATAGGCAGTGCCGCAGGGTTTTCGTTTTTAGATTTTGTGCTTGAATTGTCTAACATTATCGCTCTGATTTTAGTTGTTAGCGTTGGAATTTTAATGTTTATGTTCAGAAAAAAGTTGAAAACTACTCCTGAAAGAATGTTACACGTAACAAAAATTGATAATTCAAAAACAATAACCGATTTTTCACTTATGTTACGTGCTTCAATTGTATTGGGGGTAGTCATTTTAGGATTTATACTGCATGATGTAATTCATATTCAAGCCTGTATTGTCGCAATGGCTGGGGCTAGTTTTCTTTTGATTTTTGAAAGACCAAAGCAGGTTTTGCACGATGTAGAATGGAACACAATTTTCTTTTTTATCGGGTTGTTTATGATAATTGGCGGATTAGAAGCCTCGGGCGGAATTGCAATGATGGCAAAATGGCTTTTAGACATCACTCAAGGCTCACAAACTGCTACGGCAATGATAATTTTGTGGGGGTCGGGAATTTTTTCAGGGATTATTGATAATATTCCTTATACCGCTACAATGGCTCCAATGCTTGTCCAAATCCAAGGCACAATGGGTGTTGATTATACTCATCCGCTTTGGTGGTGCTTGTCTTTGGGCGCTTGTTTGGGCGGAAATATGACAATAATAGGTGCGGCTGCGAATGTCCTTGTCTCAGAAACTGCGGCTATTTCAGGTCATAGAATTTCTTTTATGAAGTTCTTTAAATATGGTGCAATAATTACGCTTGTGTCACTCACGCTCAGTTCATTTTATATATATTTCAGATTTTTAGCGAATTAATCGTTCAAAAATATACTTATTTTATTAAGCTCAATAAATCCTACTATTTTTTTGTTCCAAGGACTGAAAAAGACCGGCAAACATTCAATTCTTATATCATTCATAATCTTTGCAAGTTCTCTAACATCATTTTGGGGATAGGCAACAATGTTGGAAAATTTATTAGGAAGAATTTTGTGTTTACGAAGTTCACGTGACATAAATTCACTGACTCTTTGACCATTCATATTCGTACTCCATTTTTATTTGGGGAAGTGTTATTTGGGCTGTGCATTGTTACTTTAAGATATAAAGCAAATAAAAGCTACTAGTCGATTGACTTATTTTATCAGAAAATAGCTCCAAATTAAGTTTTTTAAGTTGAAATCGCTTTATTTTTCGAGTAAAATACAATTTATGAATAATACACAAGTTAATTTTAAAAATATTGAAGAACAGCTATCGAAACAATTTAGTATAATTAATGACATAAGAGATTTTAATCAAAAAAAGGTTTTGGAAGCATTCGTTGAAAATAAAGTTGCAGCAGAACATTTTATGACGGTTTCGGGCTACGGGCATGATGATTTAGGTCGCGAAGTTTTGGATAGAGTTTTTGCTCAAGTTTTTAAGGCTGAAAAAGCAATCGTAAGAAATCATTTTGTATCAGGAACCCATGCTATTGCGTGTTGCTTGATGGGGAATTTACGCTATGGAGAAAAATTGGTTTCAGTTGCCGGAACTCCTTATGATACAATGGAAGAAGTCATCGGTACTCGTGGCGATAAGCGTGCTTCTTTGATGGGATATGGGGTTTTGTATGAGGAAATTCCCCTAACTGAAAATTTGGAAGTTGATTTTACATTGCTTGAAAAAACTATCGATAAAACTTGCACAATGGTTTTAATCCAGCGTTCTCGAGGATATTCTCTTAGGAAATCTCTTGACATTGCGACAATTGAAAAAATTATTCATATTGTAAAATCAAAAAATCCTGATTGTATCTGTTTTGTTGATAACTGTTACGGTGAATTTGTTGAAATGCAAGAACCGATTGAGGTTGGGGCAGATTTAATTGCAGGGTCTTTAATAAAAAATCCGGGTGGGGGCATTGTTGAAACAGGCGGATATATTGCCGGCAAGGCAGAATTTGTTGAACAGGCAGCGATGCGACTGACAGCGCCGGGGATAGGTTCTGAGGGTGGTGCTATGCTAAATCAGTCCCGTTTGATTTTCCAAGGTTTTTTTATGGCACCTTCAGTTGTTTCAGATGCGGTTAAAGGGGCAATTTTAGCGGCTAAAATTTTTGAAGAAATCGGATATATTTCGACGCCGAAATTTGATGAAAAACGTAGCGATATTATTCAAACAATAACTTTTAATTCGCAAAAACCACTGGAAGCTTTTTGTAAAACCGTTCAGGAACTTTCGCCGATAAATTCTTACGTAACGCCCATTCCTGACGATATTCCGGGATACGAAGATAAAGTAATTATGGCGGGGGGGACTTTTATTGAAGGTTCAACCATTGAATTATCTGCGGATGGTCCAATTAGACCGCCCTATGCGGTTTATATGCAAGGCGGACTGAATTATGCACATGTGAAAATTGTCCTTCAATCAATTTTGGAAAGAATTACCTAACTTGAGGATTAATTTTTGTTAAAAACAAGGTAAAATCATTTTATGTATTATGACAAAGATTGGTACAACACATTAATTAAACCGAAATTTCAGCCGCCTGCTTGGGTTTTTGCACCTGCTTGGACGCTGCTTTATATTCTAATGCTTGTATCGTTTGCTTTAATATTGACGGCGCAATTTAGGTTAATCAATATTTTAGCTTATTTATTTTTTATTGCACAATTAGTTATTAATCTTTCTTGGTCACCAATCTTTTTTAAAGAACACAATCTGAGAAAGGCATTTTTATGCTCAATTTTGTTAACATTGTCAGTTTTTGTGACAATGTTGATATTTTTTTACATTTCAAAACTTGCGGGAATCTTATTTTTGCCGTATTTGTTTTGGTGTATTTTTGCAAGTATTTTGAGTTTTGAAATTTTAGAACTCAATGAATGGTAGATATCGGAAATGATTAGAACAATTTTTAAAGAATTAAAAAATCATGCTCCATATACTCTTATGGGAGCATTAATAGGGATTTTAATTGCTGTTTTGTTGAAAAATATTTCGGAAAGTCTAACTTTTAAACTTTTTTACGTATTTCATCCTCTTCATGTCCTTTTGGGTGCGTTTATTACAACATCAATGTATAAATTACATAAAAAAAACCCGAATATTATTAAAGTATTTCTTGTAGGATTTATCGGCTCTATTGGAGTTGCAAGTTTAAGCGACTCAATTCTTCCGTTTATTGGAGAAACAATTCTTCATTTCCCTCATCGAGAGTTACATCTCGGGTTTATAGAAAAATGGTATATAGTTAATCCGATTGCTATTTTAGGGGTTATTCTCGCAACCAAAAAACCTTTTACAAAATTACCTCATTCGTTGCATATTTTTATAAGTACATCAGCATCACTGTTGCATGTAATGATGTCAATCAGCGGTGTTGTAATAAATATCGCGCTGTATTTTATGATAGTATTTTTGTTATTTCTTTCTGTATGGCTGCCATGTTGCTTCAGTGACATTGTTTTGCCTCTGCTATTTGCTTCTGATGAAAAAATAAAACATTGCTCCTGTTGCAAATTATAGCTTGCGTTTTGACGAAATTAATGATTAAATATATTTTATGAATTATATATTTTATGGGTTAATAGTTTTATCTATAGTTATTGGAGCAATCAACGGGAAATTGCCTGACGTTGTAAATTCTATTTTGACTGGTGCTGAAAAATCTGTTCAAATTGCATTTTCTTTAATCGGAATAATGGCTTTTTGGCTTGGAATTATGAAGATTGCGGAACAATCAGGATTAGTTGAATTTATAGCAAAATTGATAAGCCCGATTACAAAGAGGCTTTTCGATGAAATTCCGCCCGAAGACCCTGCAATTGGAAACATTGCGATGAATTTTTCCGCTAACGCTTTAGGATTAACTAATGCAGCAACCCCAATGGGGATTAGGGCTATGCAGGATTTGCAAAAACATAATATCGACAGAAAAACAGCATCTAATTCCATGTGTATGCTTTTGGCTATGAATACCGCAGGATTTCAGCTTATTCCCGCAACGGTTATAGCCGTTCTTGTGGGGATAGGATACAAAAACCCGACAGAAATCATTGCACCTACTCTTTTGGTAACTTCTTTTACATTTATAAGTGCGATTATTATAGCGAAAATATTTCAAAGATTTTCGCCTCCTCAAACTCAACAAAGCGGGGGGCAAGAATGAATTTTCAACCGGTATTGAATATTATTTCACTTTGGGCATTGCCTTTTATAATTGTATTAATCCTAACGGTTGGTATGGTTAAAAAAATCCCTATTTATGAGGTTTTCACAGAGGGAGCAAAGGATGGATTCAAGGTCGCAATTAATATTATTCCATATTTAGTTGCGATAATTGTTGCAATATCAATGTTAAGAGCGTCCGGAGCAATTGAAATGATAGCAAATTCTCTATCGTCTGTATTAGCAAGACTTAATATTCCTGCGGATGTTTTACCTGTAATTTTTGTTCGCCCGCTTTCAGGTTCAGCTGCGTTGGGGTTGTTTTCAGACATTGCAACAAATGCAGGGGCTACAGCGTATTCAACAAAATTAGCTGCGGTAATGGTAGGAAGTTCAGAAACTACATTTTATGTTTTGGCTGTTTACTTTGGCTCGATAGGAATTAGAAAATTCAGGTATGCTCTTTGGGTCGGAATTTTAGCAGATATAATCGCCGCAATTATGTCAATTGTCGTTTGTAGTTGGATGTTTTAATCATTAAAAATTACGCATCAAATATTTTGAATGAGTGTTCAATATTTTTCTTTATTACAGTTTGAATAGAATCCACTTCTGTTATTATCGCAGAATGTTCTGTATCTAATCTTTCCATTGTTAAATCTATTCTTTTTTCTTTATTTTCTAATAAATTTTTTGCGACATCATATGCCCCTTCAGCTTTAGTAATAGCTTCCTCATCGCTTTTGGTATTTAATGGGCAATCATAATCATTTGTTGAAGTGGTAAGCCAAGAACCGTCAGTTTGCATTTGCTTTATAGATATATTACCGGATAATATCCGATTTTGCAGATAATCCTTATCATTGGCTTTGGCATTGGCTTGCCATCCTGAAGCATTGATTATATCGTATAAATTGATATAAAAATGAGCTTCGTAAAGATCTGACATATCATTATTGTTGACATCAATAGTCGTATAAATATCAGCAGTACTTGCCCCTGGTGCAGTACTAGCAGTTGTAGCGCCTGTACCGCCTGTAGTTGCTCTTGTGGTGCTACCGCCGCCTACGGTGCTGCCTGATGTTCCTCCGAAATTTTGAGCGCTATATAAATCAAAATAGCTTAGAATAGTATTGATGAGTTGACCACCGTCGAATTTCCCACCTGACGTTAATCTATTTGTACCTGCACTACCACCTGAGCTTAGAGCAGGAGTGCCGCTGATGGCGACTGGAACTGTACTATCAGTACTAGTTATATTAGCGACGAATTTATTAAATGTTGCCAAATATGCATAGTTTAATGCTTCATCTATTCTGGAATTAAAACTAGAGCCGAGTGAAGGTAAAAGACTTCCTCTTAAAGCATTTCCTAATGAAATGCTTGTATTTTGCGCAATACCCTGGAAATTAGATATTATCTCACTAGCTGTTGAACCTGGAACAGTCATTGCACTACTTGCATAAAGCCCCATAAGACCGCTAATAACGCTGGTATTATCATAATTCGTGGTGAAAGAATCTGTAGGCATTGTTGCCGGAGTACTACCTGCTACATAAGACGCAGCCTGGCCGGCATTACATCCAATGAGTCTTATTAAAAACATTTCTTTATTCAGAGTGCTGGCAAGCGCTCCTGCATTACCGAACTCTGTAAGTCCTATATTATTGATGTATCGGCGATCCAAAATGACTCTACCATTAATAGGATTCGTCACTATATACTGACCTGCGTTATTTTCAAGATTTGGTCTCATTAATAAATCGTATGTTAAGGGTTTTTCTCCGCTATTGCCTCTCCAAGTCAATTTTCTTGCATTCAAAGCCGCGGTATATTCTTTAGAAAGTTCAGCAGAATTACGAGCTAGAGAGAGTTTTTCGTTAGCAAGTTGCATCAATTTACCTTCAACATCGCTTTTGCGCGATGTTAACATTAATAATTTAGCTTGTGAAGCTGCTAATCCCATTTTATTTTACCTTTTCCGAATTTTCTCTACATTATAAGCAAAATTCTTTTCCTTATAATCGTTATCGTCGTTTTAACTTAAAACTTTAAGTTTTCAGCAAAAGCGTTACAAAATTATTCGAAAAATTTACAAAATTTAATAAATGGTTTTGATTCTGGTTTGAATATCTTCAAGAAGTTTTCTATTGACTGATTGTAAATCAGCTAACACCGCTATTAAAGCAACTTGCACCCCTGTCAAAATTAATATGGCAGAGAAGATTAGAGATTGAATATGCCCCGAACCTGAATTGTTGAAATAAAAATATAAAAATCTAAGCCCGAGTAAAATCCCCGGAACTAAAAATAATGTACCGATTAAAGCGAAAAATCTGAATGGTCTGTACACAATAAACATCCTTATCATTGTAAAAGTCGAGCGTTTAATATAATCAAAAACATTTTTTATCAGCCTTGATTCTCTCAATTCCCCGTTAACGTTAATCGGAACAGAAATAATCTCAAGCCCTTTAGCTTTCGCCTGAATAATTGTTTCAAGAGTGTAGGTATAATTATCAAAAACGTTAATTTGCAATGCCGCATTTTTTGAAAATGCTCTAAACCCACTTGTAGCATCGGCTATTTTAGTTGAACTTACTAATCTCATGACGTAAGAACCTAATTTTTGGAGTGCTTTTTTAACTATTGAAAAATGTTTAATCTTTTCTATCGGACGTGCGCCAATTACAATATCGGCCTGCTTTTGCAGTATCGGCTTAACGAGTTTTTCTATATCTTTTGCGCAATATTGATTATCAGCATCAGTATTTACGATTACGTCCGCCCCCAGTTCCAAAGACTTTGCAAGTCCCGCAGAAAAAGCTTTTGCCAACCCAAGATTATTCGGTAGAATTACAAAATTATCAACCCCGTTTTGTTTTGCCACATCAAGAGTTTTGTCCGTAGAGCCGTCATCAATTATCAGAATTTGAATTTCATCAATTCCATCAATTTCTTTCGGCAATTCCGATAAAGTTATCGCTAAAGTCGTTTCTTCATTATAGCAAGGGATTTGGATAATTAGTTTCATATTTGTATTATAATATAAAAAAATAAGAGGTGGCGATGAGAAACAAAACATTTTGGGTAATGTTATTTATTTTAGTTTTGGGAACTATTTTAAGACTTATATTCATTGATAAGCCTGATGGACTTTGGAACGATGAGTATGTCAGCTGGGCAATCGCGTCAATTCCTTTGGGAAAGAACTTTATCAATGCTATGTTTGCTCAATGCCATATGCCGTTTTATTATTTATATCTGAAATTTTTTATCCACTTTTTTGGAAATAGCGACATGCTTCTGAGACTGACTTCGGTTTTGTCAGGAGTTTTGTCCATCGTGGGCATGTATTTTGTCGGAAAAGAATTTAAAAATCGCCAACTTGGAATTTTATGCGCCGCATTTACTTCGCTAAGTTCATTTTTGATTTATTTTTCGCAAGAAGTAAGGTTTTATGAGTTACTGTTTTTCTTCGCAACCCTGTCGTTATTGTTTACCTTAAAACTTGGACAAAAACAAAACGTGGGTAATTTTATCGGCTATATTGTTTCTAATTTATTAATTGTCTTTACACATACAATCGGGTTTGTTTTTGTACTTTTTAACCTTATTTTTGTTAGTTTATGGCTGTACAAAACTGAAAAATATAAAAAATCTATCATTATAGTTTGGAGTTCAATATTTTTATTGAGCTTAGTCGGCTTGCCTCTTATTTTAAAAATCTTTACTACCCACACTTATTCTCAATGGTGGGGGCATTTTACAATGTCAAAGCTTGGGTTTTTAATAACCGATTATTTTTCACCAATTTTGACCAATATTGTAAGCGCGCCTGATAATTTTTTTCAAGTTTTCAACTTAGGATTTATAATTTTTGCGATTTTACCTTCTGCCATTGCGATTGTGGGGATAATTAAAGCGCTCAAAACAAAAGAATATAAAACCCTCGGGCTTTTTTATATTTGTTTGGCTTTTTTGTCGGTGATGGTCATTATGTCGCTAACGGGCAAATTAATCTTTATCACAAAATATTCCATGGAAATCTACCCGATATTAATTCTTATTACGTGTTTCGGATGGTTAGAATTTGATAAAAAACAGAAATATCCGCTAATCTTTTTATTCTGCTTCTTAAGCTTATTTTATCTTCTTGCCGGTCCTGTTTCTGCGCCTAAAATCCGTCGCAGTGAGGGGCATAAAATCGTTGCTGATTTGATTAAAAACGCTGATTTAAATAAAAATGATTTTATTTTGCTTAATTATTATCCGCAAGAAAGGTTCGAAAAATATTTTAATTTCAATAACTATAACGTGATTTCGATTAACAAGGGGAATTTTCCACAATATCTCGGCATGGATTCACAAGAGGCACTTTTGAACGGTAAAAAAGTCTACAAGAATATTTTGGAAAGTTTCGACAATAAATATTTTGATGAAAAATTTAAAAATGAAGTGTTAAAAAAACTGAAACCTAATCAAAAGCTTGCAATAGTTGTATTAAAAGATGTTGCGCTGTATTCACCAATGCAAATGCACGCGATAACCGATAACGAGCAAGAATACAATGAAACTCCGTTTTTGTTCTTGGTTTTTTCTCATCTGAGAAATCAAATAATGAAAGAAAGCCTAAAAAACCTTCAAATATTGAGAATTGAAGAAAAAGGCAGCTGGTCAGTAATTACTTTCGGGAAGAAATTAGCATGATGTTTCTTGTTCCAAAGCATCTTTTTTAAGAATTGCATTGAATTTTGTATTATCTTGCATTGCTTGAGTTTGTTTATATTTAATACTTGTATAAATAATCAGAACTATAAGTATTAATGCTAGAATAAATGAAGAGCCGACAGTACCAAAATTTAGCCCGCCTTTTGCAATAGGTTTTGTAAGAAAGTCACCAAATGTTGCTCCAAAAGGTCTAGTTAAGACAAAAGCTATCCAAAATAAACTAACGCGATTAATTTTAGTGAAATAGAAAGCAAGAACAACTAGCCCTATTAAGCTTCCAATCAAAACCGCACCGCCCAAAAATCCCAAACCTGAACTGTCCGCAAGGAAATCGCCCAAAGCTGTACCCAAAGTATTAGAAAATAATATCGCAGTCCAATAAAAACATTGTTCTTTTGTTGTTTGTATATTGTTAACAGACAACGATTTTTCGCTTAAATACCAGATTGTTAAAACAGCAAAAAGACAAGACACTAAAATTAATGAACCATGCGCATAACCAAGTTTAAGAGTTCTATCCATAAAGTCTGAAATAGTTGTACCAACCGTACTTGTAGTAAGAATAACAATCCAGTAAAGTGAGGGATTAAACTTTTTTGAAGCCACTTGCGCTATAAAAGACACTAAAAACAAACCGAAAAGTATTGTAGAACTCATTGCATAGCCTATTTTTAAAGTCATAGATAGTAAGTCTCCGCCTGTTTCTCCCAAAGTTGTCGCGCAAATTTTCATAACCCAAAACCTAAAGTTGACTTTTGCTACTTTATTCATATTCTTTCCTATCCGCTTTAATATAAACTAACAAGCTGCAACAGGCGCAAGACTAAAATTAAACCCCATTTCAAGTGCTTTTAAATTTAAAGCCAAAAGGTTTTTTCTATGCTCAGGTAAAACGTTATCCAAAGCATTATGCAAAGCCTCTACGGAAGTTAGTTTGCTGATTTTTGCTAAAAGCCCCAGCGAAATTATATTTGAAATTCTTATCTCTCCGAGTTCATTTGCCAAAGCAGTTATAGGAGCAAATAAATAATTTATATCAATTCTTGATTTAATTTCTTTAACCAATGAAGAATTCGCTATTACCCAACCGCCTGCTTTGAGTTTTGGTAAGAATTTATCAAAGGAAATTTGGTTGAGAGCAATAATAAAATCGGCATCCTGTTTATTGACGGAACTAACTTCGTCTTCGGAAGTTACAATTTCACAATTAACTGTTCCTCCGCGCATTTCTGCCCCATAACACGGATACCAAGTTACATTTTTTTCATCCAACATCAATGCATTTGCAAGTACTTCTCCTGCTAGTAAAATTCCTTGTCCGCCAAAACCGGCGATTACTACGTTTTTTTCTGTCATAATTGAATCCTTAACCTTCTAAACCTCTTTATAAACCCCAAGCGGATAAACTTGAAATAACTCATTTCTCACTCTTTCATGCGACTCTTGTGGTGTTAAATGCCAGTTTGTCGGGCATGTTGACAAAATTTCCACAAATCCAAAGCCTAAACCTTGCAATTGAACTTCAAAAGTTTTTCTGATTGCTTCTTTTGTCTTTTTAATATTTGCAATGCTATCTAAAGAGCATCTGGCTGAATATGCAGTCCCATCGCACAAGGCTATTTGTTCTGCTATTTTTATCGGATAGCCGTAATATTCTTCGTTTCTGCCGTTGGGCGAAGTTTTTGTAATTTGTCCCATAATTGTCGTAGGTCCTGCTTGCCCTCCGGTCATGCCGTAAGTTGTATTGTTAATACAAATTGCACTTACTTTTTCTCCACGAAGTGCGGCATGCAAGGATTCTGCAAGTCCGATTGACGCAAAATCACCATCACCTTGATAAGTTAATACGAATTTATCTTTATTTGTGCGCTTTACGCCTGTTGCGGCAGCTAAAGCGCGTCCATGCGGTGCTTCAATGCAATCAGTATCTAAATAATCATATAACATTACCGAACAACCGATGGAAGCTACTGCAATAGTTTTTTCTTTTAAATTCATTTCGTCCAAAACTTCTGCCACAAGCCTGATGGCTACGCCATGGTCACAACCGGCACAAAATGGGAATTTCATACCTGCTTTAAGCGATTTTGGCGATTCAAATACTAATTTTTCAGTTGTCTTAATCATTTAACCATTAAACCTTTCGATTTCTGCAATAATATCTTCGACACTGAGCCATTGTCCTACCGATTTACCAAAAAATTCAACCGGCACTTGTCCGTTTACCGCTAGTCTTACGTCTCTGACCATTTGTCCCATGTTCATTTCAATTGTTAGAAACTTTTTTGTAGTTTTAGCTAATTCCTGATATTTTTTTGTAGGGAAAGGGTACAGGGTAATCGGTCTTAACATCCCGACTTTTAAGCCTTTTTCCCGACATTGGTTGATTGCTGATTTCACATTTCTTGCAATACTTCCAAAACATGTCACTATTAAATCTGCATTATCTGTTTGGTACTCTTCAAATTCTACTTCGTTTTCTTCGATTTGTTTATACTTATTGAACAGTGTGTTTATTCTTTCAACAAGCCTGTCTTCTTTTGGCTCAAGAGAATAAATCGCTCTGGAAGCTCTATTTTTAGCACCTGTTAAAGCCCAATCTTCGATTGGAATTTCAGGATAAGGGTATTCATTAAATTCTACAGGCTCCATCATTTGAGCTAAGAGCCCGTCTGCTAAAAGTATTGTAGGATTTCTATATTTTTGAGCCAAATAAAACGATTTATAAGTTAAATCTATACATTCCTGAACGGTTGAGGGGGCTAAAACAATTATTTTGTAATCTCCGTTTCCGCCACCTATTGTCGCTTGGTTATAATCCCCTTGTGACGGGTAAATATATCCTAAACCGGGTCCTGCGCGCATGACACTTACAAGTACCACCGGCAATTCATCCGCCGCAATGTAAGATAATGATTCTTGCATAAGTGCAACCGCGCAAGAAGATGATGAGGTCATTGCTTTAGCACCTGTGGAACAAGCTCCTAAAACCATATTTATTGCCGCAATTTCACTTTCTGCACAAACATAAGCCCGTTCAAGTTCTTGCATTTTTTTGCTCATAAATTCGCCTATTTCGCTTTGGGGCGTAATAGGGTATCCAAAATAACCGTCACAGCCTGCGTTTATCGCCGCTTGTGCTATTGCATGATTTCCGGTTGTGAGTTTTTTTGTCATTATTAATCAATCTTCTTTTTAATTTTTTACTACTTCAGTTATCGCAATGTCCGGACATCTCATAGCACACATTGCACAGCCGATACATTTATTGTCAGGATCTTTAAATTCTACAGGAAAATGCCCCAAACTGTTCGGTTGGCTTCCCTTTATTATCAACTTTTTAGGACATACATCCACGCATAAATAACACGCTTTACATCTTGTTTTGTCTAGTTTTATATAATTCATCTAACTCTTATCAATTCATTTCTATTCCATCCTATACATTTTATCACAAATATGTAAGATATGATAAAAATATTTGAAAGGGTTGGCGATTTATTTAAAAAAAAGAGAGGTGTGAAGTGAAAGATGGAGGTAATGGTAGAAGACTAAAAACGTAAAAGCAGAACAGGCTTGACATTCTACAGCCCTAAAGCGTAAAATCGAGCCCCGCTAATATTAAAAAATGTAAAGCTTTTTAGTCGGAGGTAGCAAGTTTATTTTTTAGAAACTTTATTATAGTTGTGTATGTTTATTTCATTAAAAGATAAAAGGAATGTAAAAATGTTAACAGTTTCAAAAGTTAATTTAGCTCAAGAAGCAAATCAAATATCAATTAGTAATAATCAGCAAAAACCATATTCAATAAAAACCCACTCTCAGCCAATGAAAGATACAGTAAGCTTTAAAGCATTGCCGGTAAATTTTGGTGTGGTAGTGGAGGGAAAATTATTCAGGGGCGGTAGTATTTTAGCTAAAAATATATCCGAACTTATTGGAAGAAATATAAAGTTTGTAATGGATTTAACATCAAGTGTTGATGAGGCTCAAATTTTAAAAGAAGTAGGTATTAATCATATACCAATTACTTTCGGGAACCCCTCTACACCCAAAGTCTTAGGGGAACTTAAGATAATTGCAGACAAAATAGCTGAATTAATGAATCAAGGAGCCGTCTATATACATTGTGACCATGGAAAACAACGTACAGGTGCTGCTGTTTGGAGCCTCCAGCATTTTATACAAAAAACACCCGCGGATGAGATATTAGCCCATGGTGAACTGCATAAAAGTACAGATATTGTAAAGCTATTAAATAGGTATGTTGAATTTATGGAAAGAATGACGCAACAAAATAAATAATAAAGTGCTCGGCGCATTCAGCCAGCTTGTTTTTTTAATAATTAAAACATTAAAATGTAAACAAATCGTTACAAACAAGCCGAAGAAGCTTTTGTAAAACCGTTGTAAGACCTCCACGCCCCGAGTGTTTGCGTTGCATCTTTAAAAAAACAATCGATATCGGTAGCAAAAATAAACCCTTTAATCTTTCAGCTTTTCAACCTTTCAACCAAATTCCCCCTTGCTTTCAGAAATTTAACATGTATGATAGATTATGCACTAGTATTTTCGAATAAATATGAGCAAACGTTACGACAAAAAGAGGAACGCATGTCAAAAGATGTAATAGAAATTGAAGGAACGATTTTGGAATCAATGCCGAATGCGATGTTTCGTGTAAAGCTTGAAAACGGCCACGAGATATTAGCTCATATATCAGGAAAAATTAGAAAAAATTTCATAAGAATTTTGCCAGGCGATAAAGTAAAAGTCGAAATGACGCCTTATGATTTGAGTAGGGGACGAATAACTTTCAGATTAAAATAGAATTAATAAGATAATATAATACAAAAGGACTAAGAAAATGAAAACAAGATCATCAGTAAAAAAAATTTGTGACAAATGCAAATGTATTAAAAGAAAAGGTAGAATTGCGGTAATCTGCGAAAACCCAAAACACAAACAAAGACAAGGGTAGTGAAGTAGTGAGAAGTGAGAAGAAAAAGCTTCCCTCACCACTCTATTTCACTGAAACATAAGGTAAACATAAACAAACAAGGAGCAAAGAAACAATGGCAAGATTAGCAGGGGTCGACTTACCCCGTAACAAAAGAATAATAATAGCATTGACCTATATTTACGGAATAGGTCCAAAAAGAAGTGAAAAAATTCTTGAAGCTACAAAAATTTCACCGGATTTAAGAACGGATGATTTAACTGATGAAGACATTAAATTGTTAAGGGCTGAACTTTCAATTTATCACATCGAGGGTGATTTGAGACGTGAAGTTACAATGCACATCAAACGTCTTCAAGAAATTAACTCTTACAGAGGAATTCGTCACAAACGTAAACTTCCTGTTCGCGGACAGAGAACAAAAACAAACGCTCGTACAAGACGAGGTAAAAAAACAGGACCTGTTTCTAAGAAGAAATAAGTAAAAAGCTAAAAGCAAAAAGTTAAAAGTCTCTTAATTATTTTTTACCTTTTGCATTTTACTTTTACAGAATAAGAAAGTAAACAAAATTAATATAAAGGATGTAAAAAATGGCTAGACCACAAAAAACAAAGAAAAAGGAAAAAAAGAATGTATTACAGGGGGTTGTTCATATACAATCAACTTTTAATAATACAATAGTAACTTCTACCGATACACAGGGTAATGCTATTGCTTGGGCTACAGCCGGTGCAATAGGATTTAAGGGTGCAAGAAAAGGTACTCCGTTTGCGGCACAATCTGCGGCTGAACAAGTAGCTAAAAAATCAATCGACCAAGGTATGAAAAAGGTTGAAGTTCATATTAAGGGACCTGGTTCAGGTAGAGAAACAGCAATCAGGGCAATTCAGGCGGCAGGACTTGAAATTACGTTAATCAAAGATGTAACGCCGATTCCTCACAACGGATGCCGTCCACCAAAAAAACGCAGAGTGTAGGCGAGTAAAAGTAAAAAAATGAGAAGAAAGGCTTCTCACCTCTCACCTTCCACTATTCACTAATACATAAAGATAACAAAATACAAAAAGGAGTGTCAAACAAATGGCAAGATATACAGGACCTACAAACAAATTATTCCGTAATTACGGCGTAAAAGATTTATCTAACAGAAAGTTAGTTTCCTCAATGAAACAGCAGCCTTCAGGTCAGCATGGTGCGATGAGAAAAAAACTTTCTGAATATGCGAATCACTTAAAGGAAAAGCAAAAAATCAGACTTACTTATTTAGTAAGTGAAAAACAGTTTGCAAAATATTATCAGGCAGCAGCTCGTAAAAAAGGTGTTACAGGTACAATTTTATTGCAAATATTAGAATCGAGATTGGATAATGTATTATTCAGAGTCGGTTTTGGAATAACCCGTAAACAAACAAGACAGATTGTAAACCACGGACATGTTTTGGTTAACGGTAAGAAAGTTGATATCGTATCTTTCTTGGTAAAACCGGGGGATGTTATAACAGTTAAATCTCAAAGCGCCGCTTTCTTGAAATCGGTAACAGAATTAATTGATATGCCTTGTGCGCCGGCTTGGATGACTACTGATAAAGCTGCCTTGAAGGTAACTTTTGACAGAATTCCTGAAAGAGAAGAATTAGATCCGGAAATAAAAGAACAACTTGTAATAGAATATTATTCTAAATAGGTAATTACAAGTAATTAAGAAAGACAATTAGGAGAAATAAATATGGAATTAAAAATTAAAAATGTTGATACAACAACAAGTTCAGACGGTTCTCAATACGGTAAATTTGTTATAGAACCTTTGGAAAAAGGTTTTGGAACAACAATTGGTAATTCACTTAGACGTGTTTTGCTATCAAGCCTTGAGGGAACGGCGGTTACTTCGGCTAGAATTGAAGGTATTACTCACGAATACACGGCAATTCCGGGGGTTTTGGAAGATGTAATTGATGTAATGTTGAACTTAAAGGGCTTAGTTGTTAAAACCGATTCAAAAGAACCTCAGCATTTAAGAATAGACATAGACAGACCCGGAGCGGTTTTGGCAAGTGATATTCAACTTCCTGCAGGCGTCAAAGTTGTAAATCCAGATTGGTTAATTTGTACAATAGCTGACGGTGGAAGTTTTCATGCTGATGTTTTAATAGAAGTTGGTAAGGGGTACGTTGCCAATGATGTTCCTCGAGATTCAAAAACGGGAGCCTCAATTGATATGTTGCCTATAGATGCAACATTTATGCCTATTAAAAGAGTAAGTTACAATGTAGAGGCTGTTCGTGTCGGAAATTCTCTTGATTTTGATAAATTAACTATGGAAATTTGGTCAAACGGTTCAATTGATGTAAATAATGCGCTTAGCCAATCAGCAACATTCTTGATTGAGCATTTTATGCAGATAGCTTCTCTTACAGGGCAGCCTGCTATTTCTGCAATTGCAGTGGCAAGCGAAGAAGAAACTGAAGATGAAAGCGTTCCGAGTATTTCGGTTGAAGAATTAGAATTATCGGTCAGAGCGTACAATTGCTTGAAACGTGCAAGCATAAATTCAATGGCAGAATTGCTTAAAAAATCAGAGAATGATTTATTGAATATTAAAAACTTCGGTAAAAAATCATCTGATGAAGTCGTCGAAAGATTGCTCCATTTTGGATTGAATTTAATGCCAAGCCCTGAAACTGAAGAATAACAAACAAAGATAAGAAAATAAATAAGGATACAAACAAATGAGACACATGTGTAAAAAACATACGCTGGGAAAAGCAAAAGATCAAAGAGAAGCATTATTGCGTGCTTTGGCAACGGAGCTTTTCACACACGGTGAAATAACAATAACAATGTCACGTGCGAAAGCACTTAGACCGTACGCAGAAGGAATTATTTCTCTTGCAAAAAAAGGTGATCTTCACGCGAGACGTCAAGCGGCTAGATTTATTTATGATAAAGAAATCGGAAAATTCGTAGATGTTGCGACAAAAGAAGTGGTAGAAACTCCGACTGAAGGACAAAAAGTTGTTCCTCAGACTGTTTTGAGAAAATTGTTTAATCAAATTGGTTCTAAATATGCTTCAAGACAGGGTGGTTACACCAGAATATACAGATTACCGCCACGACGCGGTGATGGAACAGTAATGGCTTTAATCCAATTAGTTTAAGGTTAAATAGGCTTGAAACGATATACGATTAAGGTTCAATATTTGGGCAGAAACTACGCAGGTAGTCAGATGCAGCCAAAGGGGATTGTTACGATACAGTCCGAGCTTGAAAAAGCACTCAGCACATTGATAGGGGATGTCGATAAAAATACAAATGACGTCCAACACAAAAAGAAACGAATAAAAACAGTCTTTTCCGGAAGAACCGATAAAGGGGTGAATTCAAAAGGTCAAATTGTTCATTTTGAAACAGAAAAAACTTTAGTTGCTTCAAAGTTTACTTATTCAATGAATGAAATTTTACCGGCTGATATTTCAATATCTGATTTGAAGGAAGTTACTACTGATTTTCATGCTCAAAAATCCGCTAAAAAACGTCATTACCAATACGTTTTTTACAACAAAAAACAGCGAAACGCTTTTGATGGTAATTTGTTGTTGATAAAAGAGGATTTAAATATTCAAAGGATGCAAAAGGCACTTGAATGTTTATTGGGAGAACATGATTTTGGCAGTTTCAAAAGTTCGGGGTCAATGACTCAGAATGAGATTTGTTTTATTTATAAAGTCGAGTGTAAAAAACTTGACGACATGGTAGTTGTTGATATTGTAGGAAACAGGTTTTTATACAATATGGTAAGAGCTATCGTGGGAACTTTGCTTTTGATTGAAAAAAATGATTTGGTACCTGAAACCATGGAAATGATTTTGGAAGCCAAAAACAGGGCAAAAGCAGGAAAAACCGTTAATCCTTATGGGTTGACACTTATGAAAGTAGAATATTAAAAATAATGGAGACTAAAAGAATATGAAAACTTATTCAGCAAAGCCTCTTGAGGTTGAAAGAAAATGGTATTTAATCGATGCTGACGGAGAAATTCTAGGCAGATTGGCTACAAAAATTGCATCAATCCTAAGAGGAAAGAACAAACCTGAATACACACCACACATTGACACCGGCGATTTTGTTGTTGTTATTAATGTTGAAAAAATTCAAGTTACGGGCAAAAAAGAAACAGACAAAAAATATTACAGACATTCGGGATATCCTGGCGGGCTTAAAATCGCAAGTTTCCAAGAACTAATGGCAAAAAATCCTGCGTTAGCTCTTGAAAAAGCGGTTAAAGGCATGTTGCCTCACAATACTTTGGGCGATGAACAGTTCCAAAAGTTAAAAGTTTATGCGGGAACGGAACATCCGCATGCGGCTCAACAACCGATTACTCTTAATAAGGGGGTAAATGTTTCTTCAACCTCAGCTAAAGAAACAAAGATTAATGTCGAAAAGGAGGCTAAATAATGGCACAAGCAACTGAAACTATGGCTACAGGACGCAGAAAATGCTCTATTGCCGTTGTTAAACTCGTAAAAGGCAAAGGTAGAATTTTTGTTAACGGAAAAACTTTGCAAAGCTACCTTGGAAACAGACCTGCGGTTGAAATGTTAGTTTTTAAACCATTGGTATTGACGGATAATCAAGAGAAATATGATGTAAGAGTTAAGGCTGTAGGCGGCGGAATCGTTGCTCAGGCTGGCGCTATTAAACACGGTATTTCAAGGGCGTTAGTTAAAATCAGCGAAGAGTACAGAAATGTTCTTCGTTCCGAAGGTCTTTTAACAAGAGACCCGAGAGTTAAAGAACGTAAAAAATACGGTAGAAAAAGAGCTAGAAAGAGATTCCAGTTCTCAAAAAGATAATTTTTATCAAATATTTAAAAAGAGGGGAAAACAAATTTGTTTTCCCCTCTTTTTAATGTTTCATTTCGAGTTGCAATCAAAGCCTGACGTTAATTAGGGCAGTAGGTTAAGTTTTCTAACCCAACAACATTGTTTTCCGGTTAGAAAATTCGATCTAAACTTTATTAGTTGTTCACTTATTTTATAAATGTTTTTCAATATTAGAAACGATAGAAGTTTTAGGCATAAGTCCAACAAGTCTCTCTACCGCTTGACCACCTTTAAAAACCAACAAGCTCGGTAATCCGATAATGGAATATTCTTTCGCAGTTTTTAAGTTTTCATCGGTGTTAAGTTTTACAATTTTAATTTTTTCTTTAAGTTCTTCTGAAATTTCATCCAAGACAGGTCCGAGTTTTCTGCAAGGTCCGCACCATGGAGCCCAAAAATCAACAACAACCGGTACTGTTGATTGTAAAACCTCCGCTTCAAAAGTTGCGTCTGTGATATCTATTGCGTTTGACATAAATTCCTCCCATGACTTTGTTTATTTTATACTCTAACATAAAATAAATACTATATCCATATTTTTAAATTTATGATAATATTATGTAGGGGGAATAATGAACAGAAAAAAAATTATAGAAATTGTATTAGATACTGAAACCACGGGATTAGACTACACTAGAGAAAAAATTATAGAATTTGCGGCTGTCAGGCTTGAAAACGGAAAGATTAAAGATGAATTTCAAACTTTAATAAATCCTCAACAGCATATTAGAAAATCGAGCATGGCTATCCACGGGATTAGTGAAGATATGGTTAAAGATGCTCCTACTGAGGAAGAGATTTTACCTGCAATTCTTGATTTTATAGGCGATTATCCTATTGTTGCGCACAATGCAATATTTGATTATTCTTTTTTAAACGAGGCAAGCTTAAGAGTTTGTAACAAGTCATTGTCGAACGTTAGAATCGATACTCAACAAATGTTTAAGGAAGTTTTCCCTGATTTGGAAGCACATGGACTTGAGGCGTTAACTAGAAGATTTAATGTTGAATTTACAAAACATCATAGAGCGATGGCTGATACAATGGGGCTTGCGCTTTCTTATCCGAAATTAAAAAAATTGTACCATCAGAAATATGATTGGCAAAATAAACAATTAGAAAATATAGATTATCTGTTTGAAAGATATTTGAGAATACAACAAAGCGTTTTGGTTATGCAGTCTGAATTACAAGATTTACGTTCTGTATTCAAAATGCATTTTGATTTGGGGGGCATGCCGGTTACTGCGCAATCGGGTGAAGTTTTAGTTTATCAATCCCGTCAATCATTCGGATATGATTTTATGCAAATCAAAGACATTTTAGAAGAAATCGGAGCTTTACAAAAAGCGGTAAAATTGAATACGGGATTTATTGACAGATTAGTCGGAGGCTTAAGTCTTGAAGAAGAAAAGCGTAACACTATTAAAGAGGCAAGGCAAGAATTGTCAGAAACACGCAACATCCAAATAATTAAATCCGACAGAAGATAAAATGTAAAATATAAAATAGCTGAAGAAAGGAACAGATGGAAAATGTTAAGTTCTATTATGAGTTTTTTTAAAGAACCGCCGATAAAAGAAGTAACAGGCAACGAAGATGAAATTAAAAAAAATTATGCACATTGGCGTTTGAGAATTTTTTATTCTTGCTTTATCGGCTATACGGTATTCTACCTTTGTAAAAAGAATATAGCTTTAGCATTACCGGGGTTAAGTACTGAATTTGGCTATTCTAACACCGAATTGGGGCTTTTGGGAAGTTCACTTTATTTAACTTATGGCATCGGCAAATTCATTAACGGAGTTTTGGCAGATAGTTCTGATGTAAGAAAATTTTTACCTACGGCATTAATATTGAGTGCAATTGCGAACATTTGTTTTGTCTTGAGTGCAATATTTATAACTCCGGGGCATACATCGTTTTTCGGATTACCTTCCGGTACTGTTCTTTTGTGGTTGTTTGCATTTTTCTGGGGGGCAAACGGGTGGTTTCAGTCAGCGGGGTTTCCTGCGGTTGCAAAGAGTTTAACATATTGGTATTCAAACTCTGAAAGAGGCACCAAGTGGTCCTTGTGGTCATGTTCGCATCAAGTCGGAACCTTTTTAAGTGTAATTATTTCAGGATATTTAGTTGCCCATTACGGATGGAAAATGGCATTTTTCATTCCGTCAATTTTAGCTATATTAGCCGCGTTCTGGTTGATTAACCGATTACGGGATAAACCTCAATCATTGGGGTTGCCTTGTGTTGAGGAGTTTAGAAAAGAACCTGTTAAAGAAAAATGTGAAGAAGATAAAGATAATCGTTCGTATGGACAAATTTTTAAAGAAAATATTTTGTTCAACAAAACAATATGGCTTCTTGCGATTGCTTATATTTTTGTTTATATCATAAGATTTGGTGCAGAGGATTGGATGGTGAAATATCTTAGCGAGTCTAAGCACAATTCTTTAGAACTTGCAGCAATGAAGTTGAGCGCTTTGCCTTTATTCGGGATTGTGGGTACTATTTTGGCAGGAGTAATTTCTGATAAGGTTTTCAAAGGTCAAAGAGCACCTGTTAACTTAATTTACTTGGTCGGAGTAACTATATGTTTATTGCTGTTAAAAGTTAATACTGTAAGTAATTTGGATTTTGTTTTAATCGGTTTAATCGGAGCATTCACTTATGGACCTCAAATGATGATAGGCGGACTTTGTGCCGTTGAAAGCAGCTCAAAAAAAGTTGCGTCTGCGGCTACGGGCTTTACCGGTAGTTTTGGCTATCTCGGCGCGGTGCTTTCGGCTACAGGAACAGGTTTTATGGTGGATAAATTTGGTTGGAACGGTGCAATCGGGTACTGGATTCTTTCAGCGATAATTTGTATCGTAATTTGTATCATTTTATTTTTTGATGAAAGAAAAAATTGTAAAAAAACAATGTGTGAAAAATTATAGTGACTCTACAAAACTGAAAAGCCTGGAGAGGTTTCAGGTAAATTTTGATAATTTGCACTTGAGTATACAATTGTTTTAATATATTTGCTAGTTTCTCCACCTTTTTCATACAATAATTTAAGGGTTTTTTCTCTACAGGCTAAAGGGTTCAAGCTATCTTTATATTGAGGATATTGCTCAACAAGTTCTCCCCAAACAATAGCTTCAGTTGTCCAAGCATATGTTTCCTCAGAGAGAGAATTATATTTATCTTGATGCAAAGCTTCGTGTGAAAGAATTGCTGATATAGCTATTACAGGGGCATTTCTGTTTTTTTCATTTATGTAAATATATATTTGAGAACCTTTTTTCATTCCCAAGGCATCTACTTTCCCATAAGCCGGATTAATAGCTGAAAGGTCTTTATACACTATTTTAATTGGTTTATTCGTTTCATTGTTCCCTAAAATTACCTGCCTTGAATAATCTCCTTTGGTCCCTTTCATCAAGTCAATTGCAACGCAAATGCTTTCATCATTACTAATATTTTTATATAAGTCAATCACTTGAGCTATTTTCTGTTCAGGAGATGAAAAAGAATTATCAATAATATTATTAGTGGCAAATACAGGCAAAATGTTGCTACAAAATAAATATAATATCAAAATTACACCGCAAAACACGCGAGCGTGTAAAATACTTCTCATTTAGCCATCCTTCTCATTAAAAATATAACTCCAGTTATACTGTTCCAATAATCTTATAAGTTATAACACTTTTTTATACAAAGTTTACAAAAATAACGGGGCATATTTGAAAATTCAAATATGCCCCGTTATTTAGTATTATTTATACTTTAATTATTTCGTTGAGTCTAAAACGTCGATAACATCTTTGGTTAAATCAACACCACCTGATACTAAACTGTCTTTCGTAAAGACTAGATCTATATGTTTTTTCTTTTCTACTTGATCAACAGCAGTTTTGATTTTTTGTTGCACAGCAATAAAATTATCCCTATATTGTTTTTCAAGATCGTCTTTCTTCAATGACACTTTTTTTATTAACTCTTTTTCCATATCCTGTTTGCTTAATGATGTTTTAGAATTCATCATTTTTTCTTTTTCTGTAATCCCATACTTTTGTAATTCGACAGTCAAAGTATCTTGCTTTTGCTTCAAGGCTTGTGTTTCTTTACTGTTGTTGACGATATAGCTAACATCAATAAATCCTACATTTTGGTTGGTTAGTTCTGCAGCTTGTGTTAGAGTAAAAAGAAAACAATTGGAGGAATACATTAATGCGTGAGCGATTTACGGATTAATAAGACAGTTATGGGCGTATATAAAAAGAAAAACGGTAAATGGTATTTTCAATTCATGGTTAAGGGAGAACGCAAACATGGATTATGTGATGGTGCAAAAAACAAGCAGGATGCACAATCAATAGAAGATACAGAAAAATTCATATTGCGACAACAGCAAAATGGTATAATTCCGAAAAGAGAGAAAAAAATTAAATTCTCTAGCTTGATAAAGCTTTGTGAACAGTATTCAATGAATAATAAAAAAAGTTATAAAAACGATATTTATACTTTGAAGTTACTAAAAAATTACTTTGGAGATTCGATTTGTGCACAAGAGATTTTGCCAAAAAATATTGAAAGCTTCAAAACGTACCTGAGAGTTACCCGTAAAAACAAGAATTCAACAATCAACAGGTACTTAGAAATTCTCAGCAAAATGTTTAATCTCGGCATTAGCAACAAAGCAGTTCGTTCCAATCCAATCGAGGGCGTAGCATTTTTAAAAGAAGAAAACCATAAGGTGCGATTTTTAACTAAAGACGAAGAAATAGAGCTATTTAAAGCGATTGAAAAAACGTTTGTAGTAACCGATAAAATAACACGTAGAAAAAAAGAAATTCAACCATACCTGTATCTAAAACCGATTATAACTTGGGCATTGCATACAGGTATGCGTAAGAATGAAATTCTAAAATGTAAAAAGCACTATGTTAATTTCGAGCAACGCAGTATTGAACTGCTTGAAACAAAATCGGGCAAATCAAGAAAAGTACCTATATCAGACAAACTGTATAAAATCATTGAAGAGTTTTGGCAAAAAACCCCTGATAGTGAATATTTAATTTTAAACCCTGAAACAGATAAACCCTATGTCGATATTAAAAAAGCTTTTCATGCCGTTCTTGGCATAGCAAAGATAAAACATTTCAGATTTCATGACTTAAGACATACGGCTGCAACAAGAATGATTGCAGGCGGTGCTGATTTAAACACAGTTAAAGAAATACTCGGTCATTCAAGCTTGGCAATGCTACAACGCTATGTACACGTAATGCCTGAACTAAAAGTCAGAGCAATAGATATTCTTAATTCGTTTTAACCATGCTTTATCGACCTTTAACCGCAAAAAGTGGATGTATTTCAAACAATAAATTACTTGTATAATCGCAAACTAATAACTCTGAACGATTTGGTGTCGCGAAGCTAATAACATCAGTTTCGTTTTCTTTGGTTCCAATAAGTCCAATTGTAAAAAGTATATTTAGTAGGTATCTTGTGTTTTGTTCTCTTGCATAATCATCTTCAGCTTTAGTTTCAAAGAACTTCGTCTGAACGTGATTGTATGTTTTTGAATTATAAATTAATTGTTCAATACTTCTGTAAGTAGACATTTCAAGTAAATCGGTATATTTAAATTTATTTCCTAATAAATAAAGTATTTCAATGTAAGTATCTACATTGCCATAAACACTGCCCCACTCATATTGTAAGGCTTTTAGCCTGTCGCCTCTAAAGATTTTTTCAGCAGCTAAAATATTTTCTTCAGATATTCCAGATTCATTATCAGCTTCCACAATGCATAAATTAACAAAATTTATTGCATCTCTAGGGCGCATCATGGTTCTGTTTAAAATATAATCACTAGCACTTATTTCTCCGATGTTAAAATTGAACAAATCGTTAAAAGTCAGTTTGTTATTTTTTTGATATTTGTATGTAAATAAATATTCAACTCTTTTGTCTAATAGTTCGTTGAGCATCTTTGGTGTCCAATTTAGTCTAAGAGTGAATGATTCATCCTTTTCGTTTTGCCTGTCCGTAACTTCGCATGTTTTTGTCAACAAATCAGCTCTTAATGCAATCAATATTTTTAAATTAGGAATATCTATAAAATGAAACATAGCACTAAGTAGAGCATTTATGAGGATAAATTTTGATTCATCATCAATCCAATTAGTATCTAAGTTATCAATTCCAACAATTATTTCTTTTTGGATGTTGCTTGAAAAATATTCTTTAAATAGCGTGATTATATTTTTTAATTGATTAATTTGTTTTTTATTAATGTATTGACTTGCTTTTGTTTGAATTTCTTTTTTTTGAGATTCTGTTAAACTGCCTTTTAAATTTGCAATATCACTACCCAACATTGCAGAAACATTTTTTTCTATATCTTTGGTTATTTTTTCGGTGCTACCTTCATCAAAAAAAACTCCATCATATTCATTCAAATATCTTTTTAGCTCATGAATTCGACCTCTGTCCGAAACTTTTTCAGATAATTCATCTAAAAAATTTCTTCGATTGTACGCAAAATATTTTTTTATAATTTGAGATATTATTTCATGAAGCCATAAGAATTTATAAAAAATATCTAAGTTTACGCCTTCTCGCTTTAATTTCACTACAAAAGGAACATTTGTTATATATTGCATTGCGAATGTATCAGGCTTAATTTCAATATAAAAATCAACATCTTTTTGTATTTGATTCAATAATGCCGTTTTACCGGAACCTGTTCTTCCTAACAAAATAGACTTTTTATTTTGAAAATCTAAAATTTCAGAATACTCAGGAGTTTCAATAAAACAATTTAATAAAAATTCTTGATCACTCTCAGCACTAATCGTACCAATATTCATATCTCTTTTAAAAACAATTTGAGCCATTACTTAATCCCTCATCCTTGAAGTGAATTATAACACAAAAGATAAAACTAATTTGTAATTTAACTCGCAAAATGACATTTTTGTGTCTTAGCTTGACATGAAAATTGTAGAAAATTGGCAATTTATTTTATAGTAAGATTGTTAGATTTACTAGACTTCTCTTTTGCTTGCTGATTTTTGTTTTTTATAAAATATACAGCACCTGCGATAGCTGCTTCGATAGCAACAATAATAGTAATTACCTTAAATTGGACCCTGAAACTTTTTCTGCTACTTTTTTAAATGGAGGTGGCACATCTTGTGTTTTTGTGGGCTTAATTTCTACCTCCTTTTTATGGCTGGTTGAGGAGTTGGTAGTTTTTGCACTAGGTTTTTGTTCTGATAATTGTCTTGGTGGTGGGGTATCAGAACCATCTACATTTGATTTTGATGATTCGGTTTGCTTTGGAGTCGATATATCTGACTTATCAGAATTTTTAACTTTTATTTACAATATGTGATTTGCAATATAGATGTATAATGCTAAAATGAAAGCTTTCATTTGCAAACGTAATTCATTAAGTGAAGTTCCGCAGCATATACTTGATTTTGCTCAAAAGCATGATTCACCTATTGTATTAATAGGTGAATAAATTATTATTTAACCAAAAAATATAATTTCATCAAATGCTTTCGTTGCCGCCCTGTCAGTTAAACTGGAAATATATTCAATTATAGCAAGCTTATAGTCATTTGGATTCTCAATGTCATAAATTATTTTATTCCCATACTTTCGAGCAGCCCTTTCTTCTGGAGCAATATTAGAATATTTAATCAGCCAATCGCTAAATCCCGAAGCCAATGTATGTTTTGATTCTTTCAATTTATCCAATTCTAAAAGAGTGTCCTTCCCTTTGTAATGCCCATCTAATGTATTAAATATCGTATTTATTGACAAATCGTAGTATGGGCCTTGAATAGCATCTTTTGGCAAATAAATATTTTTATAATTGAATTTTTTAATTGTGTTCATAAGTTGAAAAGTAGGATGAGAAAAATGTAATCCTGTTTCAGGCGAACTATTGGCACATAAATCAGCTATAAAATGATTTATCAAAACAGTATTATTGATTGAATCAAATTGTAATTCTGTTTCTTCTTTGACTATTTTTTTAAGTTCTTGAAGTTTATCAGGATGTAAAAATTTATTGTTTATGGCATCTTCTAAATCCTTACCTAAGTAAGCAATTTTATCAGCAATTTTTACAACGCATCCCTCCCAAGTAAAAGGTTGCGGCCTGTTATTCTTAGTAATTGTTCGTAAATCTAAATATTCTTTTCTTGGTATCAAGCCGTTTTCATCAACCTCACCGCAGTGAGAAATTATACCGTCTCTAACCGCATAAGTCAATTTCAAATTTTGTTCCCAACCATCGGGATCTAGTTTTGTATCTATGTCATCAATCATTCTTAAACTATTTTTTTCATGCCAAAATGAATCGGTAAATCCAAGTTTTTTCACAATCGCACTTAATGTTCTTTCTCCGCCATGCCCGAAAGGGGCGTGCCCTAAATCATGCCCTGTTGCAATTGCTCTGACCAATTCGGTATTCAGCCCAAAGAACTCCGATAAAGTTTCGGCTATTGATGAAACCTGATTTACATGGTGAATTCTAAAGCTTGTTGTATCAGATTTTGGATGGGTGAAAACTTGAGTTTTACCGCTTAATTTGTTAAAAGCATCCGAATGCAAAATTCTGTCGAAATCTCTTCTGAATTCAGACCTTAATTCGTTGGCTTTTCGGTACAATGCAGATTCTCTAATGATTAATTGAACCCAATTAGAGTTCTGTTCGAACACTCCGACATTTTTAAACAGTCCGGGAGTTGAAATTTTTTGGAAAGAAATCACATTTGTTTTTGAAGATTTATATAACCTTTGAGATTTTAAAACATTATAATTAGGATAAATTACTTCTAAAAACGAGTTTGAAGATGCAGACGAAACATGATTCATTTTCAGAGTTGTACTTTGATTATTCTTTTTATAATTTATTGTGTTTATTGGTGAAATTAACATATTTTCCTCTTTTTAGAAACTTAAATTCCATCTTCTTGCATTTCCTGCATAACTTTACGTGTTATATTATCGTCCGGTAAATCGTTCCCTATAGAAATATCATCAGGGTTAACATTTTTAAGCCATAATGTTTTACTGTTTCCATCCAAATATACCTTTGATTTTTCGACAATCAAATCTTCTATTTCCTCTTTTGATTTCCCGTTAAATCCTTCCAATTCCGCAAATCCTAAAACCTTTTTGAAATTTTCACGCATAATATATGATAGACTTCTTTTTTGATTTGTTGTTTTATTGATTTTTTGAGTTTCCGCGGCTTGAAGTGGATGACCTTTGTATTTATCATTAATTACCGTGCCGATAATTCCTTCTTGCTTTAATTTTCGTACGTTCGCTATACCTATTTCTTCGACCAATGAATCTACCATTTTCTCGTCCAAACGATATTTGTCAAAATAATTAATCAAATCAAGATTTTCAGCCCGATAAGACACTTTAAAATTCACTTTTGAGTTGAAATATTTTGTATTGTGCAATAAAGGTTCGATTTCAGGAACTTTAGACGCGCCGTTTTGAAAAAGCAAAACCTGCCTAAGAGTTAAAGGAACGGATTTATTTGTTCTGTGTTCGCTCAACCAGTAAAGCGCATATTTAAGCATTGGGATTGTTCCGTTTACATCCGCTAAAGCATCGTGAGCACCGGTCATAGGCTTACAAAACATCCAATGATATTGATTTGCAAGTTTTTTTGATGCTCCCAAGAACGGGTGAATTCTCATTATCAAAACCTGAGGGTCTAAAATTTTATATAATTGCTTTTCAGCAATTATTTTATCTTTTTTATGACCTTTACTTATATTATTAATATCTCTAAGTTCCCTAATTGTTCTATTTAATAGTGGAATATCAAATTTAACCCCGTTCCATGCAACTATTATCCCGCTAGATTTATTCATATATTTTTCTAAAAATTCATGCATAACGCTTTCAATTGTAGGAGCATTTTGAACCATCTCATCTGTAATTCCGTTCACAGCAGAAGCACCTTCAGGAATAGGAATTTCAGGATTTATCAGTTTATTGTAAAAACCTTTTTCCTTATTTACAACTCTGCCTCCTTTTAAAATTCTCGCACCAATTTGGATTATTTTATCTTCCTTTGTGTTAGTACCGGTTGTTTCAGTATCAAATACAAGAGCATCTATACACAACTTCCCATCTTTATCTGTTATCGGAATGTCCAACGATTTACACAAAGACGGATTTCTCAAAATTTCTATATTTTTTGCAAAAATTTCTTCCATTGTATCAAAATCGCCCACGGCATGCGAAACTGCAAGCGGAGAATGTCTATTATCAGGATTGTATCTTGCAACCCAGTGGGTTGCAAATTGAGATGGATCATCGGGGTTTTTAGCATAAGTCTCAACGAGTGCCAAAGAAAACCTATGTGCAGCTATTTCAGCATCTGTTGCAGTAGTTATATTTAAAGGTTCAGAACAAAGTTTAGTGTAGCCAATTTTTTCCATATCAATAAACAAACCACCTTTTGCCTTTGTGTAACTTCCTAGTCCTTGATATAGCTTGCCTGTTACCTTTCTTATAACATTTGTTTCAAATACAAGTCCTTTAAAATTAGGTTGAAAATAATTATGATTACCCATTTTAGGCGTACGATATTCAGACATTACAACATTGGAAACAAATTTATTATTTGTTCTGGTTTTATCTTGTCGTTTATAACTATTATAATTAATTGGTGCTATTTTCATACCATTATCCTGCCATATCCAAATATCTTGGAGGAATACTCGGTATTATTTCAAGATTTTGTAAATTGTATTTGGATTCTGAATGTTTATAATCTAAATCGAACTGTTTTAAGTAAACATTTTTAGCCATATATGGTGAATTTACAACAATAGCTATTTCATTGTTGCTCCTTTTGTATCTTTCTTTTGAAAGATGTTTTTGCTTAATCTGCTTATAAAATTCTTTAATTTTTCTGAGTTCAGCCATTATCGTTCTATCATCACCGTTTTCAAATGGATGAACTACCCTATCCACAATCACATGTTGATGTTCTTCCTTGAAAAGATAATGACGATCCCCAAGCTTGAATGCTGCTTCACCTTTTTCATTAAGTTTTTTGTATATTGATTTTAGTGCTTTTCTAGTTGAGTTTAATTTTTCATAAGCGGCTGCACTGCCATCCCAGTGGATATTGGGCAGATGAAGTTTGTCCTCATGCGACTTAACGTCATTAACAAAATGCTTAATTCTTTCTTCAATTTCATCTGTATTTAATGGCATATCATGTCTCATACCCTTTTTAAGATTTTGTCGTAAACCTCTCGCTGTTAAGTTCGCTGAACCGGAAAAAATTTCAGCATCATCAAAAACAGCCCACTTGGCATGCATTCTTTGATGAGTTTTTTTATTACCTTTATAAATTCTAACGTCAATCCCTGCCGCTTTCATCTCATCATAGGCATTTTCACAATAAGGAAACACATTTTTTTCAATTATAAATTTGGCATCCAATTCTCCTGCTTTAAATCTTCTAATAATAGTTTTTACAGCTTCTTTATCAGTAAAGAAAAATAATTCGCCTCGAACTTTTTTACAAGTATTCAATTGTTGCATAAGGTATTCAAGAATTCCTTCACTGCCATGTTCTCCGATTTCTTCAAGTTCTCTCGGCCTTGTTTTTAAAATTCTAATTGGCGAATTTTCAACTGGACGAGCTTCAATCAAATCCAAACGCCCTTCACTGTAACGAGTTCTTGCTTCAGGAGTATCATAAAAATCTTTTAGTAAATCATAAAATTTGACATTTTCTTCTTTAATTTCTTTGTGTATTCCGCCATAATATTTTTGTTCTTCTTTACTTAAAGGTCCACCTATAAACCTTTGTTTACCGATTTTATACCAACAGTATTTCCAATCAATATTGAAATCATGCACAAGGTTATCAATCATTGAATTTTTACCCTTAAGTCGTTCTATTGCAAAACCACCATCATGATTAGCTGCTGAATGATTCCCCCAGTTCATACCGCTTACAATGGCTTTTTTACCATCAACTATTAAAACTTTTTCATGTCGCATAACGGTATCAAATACAACATCAATACCCTTTTGTTTAAGATACTTTATCATTTCCTGATTGCCGTAGTGTTTTGTTTTTTTACCATTGCCGTCAATATACCATTTATGGGCATCCAAAATCACTTGAACTTTTATATCGGGATTAGACTGTTTCTTTTTAATAATCGTGTTCAATATTTCTTGTTGCTCTTTGGCTCCTTGAAGATGTTTTGCACCGTTTTCAGGCCAAACATGGCCATCAACTTTTAAATTCTGAAATTCAAACATTTTCACCTGAATGAATTTTTCTGTGCTTTTAATAAATTCAAGAGTTTTAGGAAAAATTTGACCGCCATCGATTAGGGACATCACTTTAACATTCCCAATTCTAGTTGTTTTACTCGGCATAGGCAACACTGTTGATTTATTAAAAAGATGGCCAAATTTTTCTAATAATACTTCTGCAACTGAAATCCCCCTGCGAAAAGCTTCACTCTCTAAGCCTCTTATCATGTATTTCGGAATGTTTTTCAAATCACCGTAAGGACCACCTTCGGGAGGAAATTTCAGTCGATGACGAGTTAAGCCTTCATAAGTTCTTGATGAAATTGGCATTCTAGCCATAAAGCTTATATTTTTTTCGCTACTGCCATTATATGGCACTACCGTAAGATAATTACTCGACATTTGCTAACCTAACTCCTAAACACAAATATTTTACTCATTATAAGTCCCCTAAAAAAATATCTTCAACAAATAGAGTCAAAAAATTTACAAAACTTATTTTATTTTGGAGTTATCATGAAAAATCAATAAAGGAAGTACAGAATTGTTAGTAAAATCAATTAATGCTCCAACATTTAAAAATTATCAATTGAACATATCAAAAAATGATACGACAAATTTTGATTTGAATAAAAACTCCAACTTGAAAACTTTCGTTTCACCAACATTTTTAGGCAGTTCTAAGGTTTACTCAGATCAAATCCAAGAATTGAAATCTGGTATAAACCTTTATCCAAAAGACATTGAATATCGAAAACAGCTTATGGCAAATGCCGGTAAAAGTACCGATGAATATTACAAACTTCGCTCTATTATCGGGTTGGATGAAATAAAATCAATCCTCGCAGATTTTCATTCAAACGAAGAAGCATACTCTGTAGGGGTTAATAATAAAAATATCACAAATAAAACTATCAGAGCAAACCTCCATATTCATACAGTTGCCTCTGACGGGTATTTAACAACTCAAGAACTTTTAGATCAGGCTGTTGTATATGCAAATGAAGTAGCCCAAAACCCTGCGTTTAAAAAAGAACCTTTTATTATCGCAATAACCGACCATGATACGACAGAAGGTGCTAAAGAAGCCATTGAAATTATAGCAAAAGACCCTCTCAAATACAAAAACCTTAGAGTTATACTAGGGATTGAAGCAACTACTTATAATGATATTGCAGTAGATATCACAAAGCAACCAACAGCCATACATACTCTAATTTATGGTATAGACCCGAATGAAAGAACTTTTAACGAATTTATTAAATCGACTAAGCAAAAAAAGGCTCAAATCATTTCAAAAATGATAAATCAATCTAACGAAATATATAAAAAAATGTTGAACAAAAAAGAGGATTTATTTTTTACTGAACAGGCACAAGATTTTTTCACTCCGCTAAAGAAAAATATTTTAGGAATTTATAATTACGTGCGTCGCTACGTTGAAACAAAAATTATTTTAAATGAAATAGTTCTAAAAAATCCTGTTTTAACGGAAGCACTAACTCAAAATAATCTAGCATTAAGCGCAGATAAATTGATGACAGACATGAAAAAATTTTATTTTTTAATCGATAGAAATACTCTTGCAAGCTGGGAGCCGGAAATGACTTCAAAATATCTATCCTCAAAAACAAATATACCTGTGGATAAAATTAAAGAAATTATTAAACAAGGGCTTAAGTCAGAGGAATTAACGCAATTCAATCACTATTTGATGAAAGATTTAGAACAATATAAAAGAACATTCAACCCTAAATATGACTATATGCCAACTTTTGAAACACTTTATGATTCGCTCAAAAATCAAGATGGAGCTGCGATGGGGCTCGCTCATCCCTTGGAACAAACCAAAAGAATTGAAGAATATAAACAAAAATATGATTTTTTAACTGATTTATATATGAACTTCAGACGAAAATGTAGAGAAAAGGCAATATTTTCAGAAGTTTATTATCAGAGTTATGAACCAAAATTAAATTTATTCAAACAAGAGTCTCAAACAAAGTTATTATTAGATGCGCTGAGCCGTATTTACAATCTATTTAAATCAGGAAGCATAGATACTCACGGACGAAATATTTTCAAAAGGGCTTTTTAAACCCCCAACATACTTTTAATAATTTTCTTTGCTTTTTTAAAATCGTTTATGGTAGAAATTACTATTGTTTCTGCTTTTTCTTCTACTCTTGATGGATTCATTCTTGATTCTTCTCCATTCACCAACATACCACTCCAAAAGCCTTCTTTATCAGCGGCTATACTAATATGCTCGTATTTAGAATTGACTTTTTTATTGAAATAATGATAATCATATAAACTATTTAAAATTCTTGGCTTTGTGGTTTTTATAATTATTGCCCTTTGAAAATTAACATTGTTATCTATTCTTTGAATATTCATGTTTGCCTCCTTTTATTGATACTTTGAATTTTTTATTAATTATAACATTAATTCGCATTCAATAAAGTATTAATTATTAAATATATAAAATTTTATCTCTTAGTATATGATATAATAATTTTATTTGCAAACATGGATGTTTGCAGTCTAATAATATGAACTATTACACTGCAAACTGAATACTAGAAGCAAAATGGACGAAGAGCGAATTTACAATATTTACATTGATGAAACAGGAGATGAAGGATTTAAATTTAAGACAAATCCAAAGCGGAAGCAGTCATTTTTTTGTGTTGTAGGCACTAATTGTTAACCAGTCAAAAGACAGAGAATTAAAAGACAGACTGTTTTGTCTAATAGGTAAGGAGAAAATTACAGAGCGGAATATTTTATTTTTGCTTCGAAAAGTGAGTTCCCCGAAAGCTTAGGCGAATTAATCGTCCTTGCAGGTGCTTTTGATGTTGATATAATTGTGTTTTTCCTACCAAAAACCACTAAAACTTATCTTGAATCCCTACACTGGCTTCAAAAAATATGCAACGCAGACACAGAGTTCATTATAGGATCGTTGTTGTGGGGTTGTTTTGTAATTTTTTCAACTCGTGTTTTTGCGTTGCTATAATCATCTGCTATAGCCTGAAATTTATCTGTATTATAATAATAAACTTGACTTACCACTTGACCACTTTCAACATATAATTACACAACCTTCATATAAATAAAGGTTTTTTTAATGAAAAAATTGACCTGAAACCATATCATTAAAGCTAATTTTTAATGTTTTGTAACATAAAGCAAATTTATATTGATAAAAATTTAAAAATCAAATAAACCCATAATGAATTTCGAGAGTTTTTTCTAAAAACATTTCAAAATCTTGGCTATATCGCTCTCCGGTTATCAGGCGGGTGATGTAGCTTTCGGTGAGATTTAGTTCTTTGGCCAGCCGTTTCTGTGAAATTCCACGGAAAATCAGTTTATATCTTATCATACGCTCCCGTCTGTATAAAAAACGGCTTCCGTTTTTGTTTGGACTCTTTAACATTTTTTGCTCTATTAATTCTAATTTCTCTCTTATTTCTCTTTTCATAATTTCTCCTTCGCAACACACATCTTAACTCCGTTTCCGACTTTTGCAAGTGTGTCAGAATGATTCTTTTAACTTAGAAACGGTTCCAATTCAAAGTCGGAAGAGTGATAAATGAATGCGTGAGCCGTGTGTGGAGTTTGATAAGAATCGGAAATCACATTTTTCGATTTTATCAAACGAAACCAATCGATAGCGACGTAAGAGTTTTGGAACAAAACTCCACAGGAGCAAGAAGTATGGATAAATACATAACAATCAAAGAATTGGCTGAGTTAAAAAGTGTTAGCACCCGCGCAGTTCGCCTGTCAAAATTAAAATATCAAACCCGAGAAATAAAAGTTCAGGGCGGAAATAGTTTTGAAATCCTGTTATCAGGTATTGAGCCTGACTTGCAGGAAAAATATTTAAACAAAGCTACCGAATTAAATTCAACCTGCACCGCTCTAATACCTTTGTTACCTGAACAAAGTCTTCCCGATAAAGCAAACGAAATTGCACTTGCAAGATTAGATTTAATCCGCGAATGGCAAAAGTTCAGAAAAGGGCAAAGGTTCAAAATAAAAGCCGATAAGGAATTTTTGGATACTTACAACACAGGATTATTGTATCAAAATATTTCCTCAAAACTTGGTACTGTTTCAATCGGAACCTTAGAGCGTTGGAAGCGAAAACTCGGAAACACAACAGATTATCATCTGCTTTTGCCAAATTACAATTATTCAACAGAATTCAGGACGACTTTGACTGATTTTGAAAAACAAATTTTCCTAAAAATTCTTCTGCATCCTAACAAATTCTCCGTCGGCAAAGCAATTTCTATCTCAAAACAGATTCTTGCAAGAACAGAGCCTGTAGAAGTTTCTGATATAACTTTTAGGAGATATGCAAATTGGTTTAGGGACAATCATTTTGATATTTGGACACTTGCAAGAGATGGCGAAAAAGCCCTGAAAGACAACGTTGAACCTTTTATCAAGCGTGATATTTCAAAATTAAATGTCGGAGATGTTTTAGTCGCCGATGGGCATAAATTGGCGTTCTTAGTGCAAAACCCATTCACAGGAAAACCTTGTAGGGCAACATTAATCGGGTTTTTGGATTGGAAATCCAGCTATCTTTGCGGATATGAAATTATGCTTGAAGAAAATACTCAAAGCATAGCTTCCGCCCTCAGAAATTCTATAATCAACTTGCAAAATATTCCGAAAATTGTTTATCAGGATAACGGCAGAGCCTTTAAGGCAAAATATTTTACACAGACAGATTTTCAAGAAAGCGGATTTGAGGGTTTGTATGCGAAACTCGGAATAAAAACTGTTTTTGCAAAACCCTACAATGCCAGGGCAAAAGTTATTGAAAGATTTTTCCTTGAATTTCAGGAAAGTTTTGAAAAACTTTTGCCGACATATTCAGGCTCCAATATTGAAAATAAACCTGCACATTTTAAGCGGAACGAAAAATTTCACTCGCAATATTTTAAGCCGAACTATATTCCTACAATTGATGAAGTGAAAAAACTTCTTGATACTTGGCTTGAATTTAAATATTCGCAAATTTGCCCCAATGATAAAACTAAAACTATCAAGGAAGTTTTCAAAACAGGAGAAAAAATCAAAATTGATGTTTCAAAACTCGATTACTTAATGATGTCGCAGGAGATTAAGACAATTTATCGCAACGGCATTAGGTTTTTAAACACTTTTTATTGGTCCGAGAAACTTTACGGACTGAAAACAAAAGTGATAATTAAATACAGCCTTTTTGATTTAACTTCGATTAGAGTTTATTCGTTGAAAAATCAATTTATCGGCACCGCAAAAAGAGTTGAAAGCACTCACCCGATGGCATATCATCTTGGCGAAGTACAAGATATTGAAGATTTTAAGCAAAAAATCCAAAGACAGAAAAAGCTTAAAAACAAAACGCTGAAAGAAATTAAGAAATTTCTACCTAAGGAAGATATTCAGTTTATTGAATCTGAAATTAATAATAGTATTATTTCAGAGGGGGCGGAAGCTTCGCTTCCGCCCCCTCTTCCCTTAAACCCAACAAGTATATTCAAAACCAACTTTGAAAAATATGAATACTTAATGCAACAAGGTTGCACAAATCAAAACGACAGGAATTGGCTCAAAAAATACAAAGAAAGTGAGGAGTATAAATCGATTTATGAATAAGAAATTTATAATTACAAAAAACGTAAAAAAGTTTATTGAATTAACAGACACACTAAAAAATGCCCCACCGAATTTACCAAAAATGGCATTGGTTTATGGCGATTTTGGACTTGGAAAATCACAAACAATTTTATGGTGGGTTACAAATAACGATGCAATTTACGTCCGCTGCAACCACAAAATGTCAGGGCGATGGCTTTTATCAGAGATTGTGGAAGAACTTGATGAGATTCCGTATTATCAATCCTCACAGCTTTTTAAACAAATTGAAGAAAAACTAAAATTTAATCCCAAAATTCTTGTAATTGATGAAATTGATTTTTTGCTGAACAATTCATCCGCTATTGAAGTTGTTCGCGACTTGCATGATAAAATCGGAATCCCAATAATTTTAGTCGGAATGAATTTAGCGGAGCAAAAACTAAAACGGCACAAACATATCTATGACAGATTGCTTGGCGTTTTAAAATTTGAAACTTTTGATAAAAATGATGTAATAAAAATCGTAAAAGAGCTGTCTGAAGTCAATTTTACAGAAGATGCCTTAGGAATTATCACATCAAAATTTCATCAGTTCCGACAGTTGGTTAAATTTATTAATAAAGCTGAAAACATTGCTAAAATGAATAATTTAGAATTAATTGATGAAAATATTTTACAAGGAATTCTCAATGCGTAATAGAATTTTAAAACTTGCAAAAAGGTTAAATAAATTCACATTTGAAGATATTGAACCGATTTTGAATATTGATAATCTGCAAGAAATTTTAGATGAATTGGTTGAAGAAAAATTATTGCAGTTCAAAAAAGGAACTTATTTTTATATCAAAAAAGAATCTAAAAAATCTGACCTGCCATTATTTTTTCAATTTCATACAAAAGAAGAAATCAATATGATTATCAAATGCTTTTGTGCATGCGTGGCAACAGATAAAGGTGCGTTCTTGCTTGGGATAAGCGACGGGCCACTTCAAAAATTTAATATGTATTTTAGAACAATGATTTATGAAAAACAGTTGCAGGAATTAAAAGAATATTTTGCCAACAATCCTAAAGCTCCGAAAGTCAGAACTTTTTATGAAATTCCTATTTATTTTTATCTTTATGATGACAAACTTTTTGTGACAGGAAAAGAACTTAGATCCAAAGATTTGAAAGAGCATACACAAGAGGAAAAATTAAAAATAAAAGTTTTATACTCCCGCCTTCGCCGCAGCATAAATCACTCAAATATGAAAAAACTTCTGCCCTATCATGTCGCAGAACACATTTGGAAGTATAGAAAAGATTTTGAACAATTGAAAAACGAGATTTCTTCTCTGATAAAGTAGTAATCCGATTTTCGTCCTCCTGAACTTGTTTCAGGATCTATCCGATTTGCTACGATGAAAAGATGCTGAAATAAATTCAGCATGACATATGTTTTAAGCCTATCGAGTACAAATAGTTGACTGAAAGAGCACTTTTCTGAGAAAAAAATTTGTATTTTTGTGCTTAAAATTTGTATGTTTTAGAAAGATTGCGACTGTGTTTGAACTTCCGACTAACTTCCGAGTTACTTCCAACCGATTCAACTTGCATTAAAATTACCGGTTTTTGCCCAGTGCCTCAAATATAGACTGGTTAAAAGCTTCAGGCTAGTTATAGAGAATGTTTATGGAAAAAACATGCACTTTTCTGGTAAATAACTGGTAATTCCGGTAAATACAGTCAATTCGCCAAAATCAGCCTCAATTTAGCATGAACATTAAAACACAGGCAGTCGGAAAAGACTTCAAATGTCCAGAATAAACCCCATCCATTTTTTCTCACGTTGGCTGATTTTTCCGCCTCTTAACAATGTTTGAAAAAATCCTGAAAACTTAACGTAATCAGGATTTTAAAAAAGGAGGAGGTGGGATTCGAACCCACGGTACGTTTGACCGTACGACGGTTTTCAAGACCGCTCCGATAAACCGCTCTGGCACTCCTCCAGAAATTTTACCCGTGCCATATTATATTTTTATCATAATCGTTCTCAAATGTAAAGAGGGCGATTAAGTAAAACTTAAAAAAAGGAGAAGCAAAAGTACGCTATAAACGTAAAACTATCCGCCTATTCACCTAAAAGTAAAAACACGGCTAATCCCTAAATCTCACGAACCTATCCCTTGATGGAACTGGAAATCATTTGGTCACATTCTTTTAAACCTGTCTCTACCAGTTTTAATTTTGTTTCATATTCGTCTAACTGCATATCAAGTTTCTTTTCCAAGAGGTTTAGTCTTTCTTTCCTCTGTTCAAGCTGTTTTACCATCGGATTTTCAGGATCCATATCTGTTCCAACATTCAAAAGCTCATTCACAGAATCAGACAATCCGAATTTAGCCTGTTTTATCAGGATCATTTTGTACTCTAGCTCATTCTTGTAAGCTATTAAGTATTGCTTGGTTACTGTTGCAGCTATTAAACCCATATTTTTTCCCTACCTGACTTCGTTTATGTTTTTGCCCTTTAAAAATGAATGTTGGTTGTTTTCTGCTATCAACGCCTCCATTTTTTGGAGCTGGTGCCTGTGGTAATTTAGTCTATATCGTGACATTCTGAGTTTTTTGTTCATTGTCAAGAAATCTTTAGTCATTTCCACAAAATCTTTTAAGAACGATTTTAGCGGATTTTGTCGGCGAATGAAACCTCTTGCAAAACCCAAAAAATTCTTGAACCTACGGAAATTTGTCTCTAAAGTCTGTTGTAACAATTATACACTCCTTGCTACTTTATAGACCGCTATTAATATAAAAACATGCGAACTCCTTTTATTGCTTAAATAAGAGTTGAACGCTTAACATGTCTTAATTATTTACAGTCTATTTTATCACCTGTAATACTTTGAAAGAAAAGAACCTTCTTTCCCTTTGAGTTATTAATCGGCATATTTGATGAAAACTTTAAATCATTGGCATTTTTTGACCATAAACTGCAATAAAAATTTACAATTTTATGGCAAATTTTTATTAAAAAATTGTTCTTAAAAAGATTATTAAATAAAATTCTTACATAAGTACGTATAAGCATTGTCATCCCTAAATCAAATAAGATTATAAATTTTGAATAGCTTTACTATCTGAGTCAATTTGTTCCTTTAACATCTTCTTAACAACATCGCCTTGTGTATCAAGCATTTTACAGACAGTTTCAATATTTCTAACCTTATTGGAAAGAACTGTATTAGCGTTAGCAGTAACTCTCCCTGCCGCATTTTGCATTGATGCCAAAACGGCAGAACCGCTACCTGACATTATATTCCCTACAATAATCGCACCAAGTCCATATTCTCCCATATAAGGAGCAGCGGATTCTAAAATACCTCCCCATCCTGAAATCAAACCTGCCGATGACATAAGAAGATTTTGTCCAAACCCACCAAGTGCACCAAATCCACCCGCAGTACCTGCAGCATAAGCTGCTGTATTTGCGACGTCAGCAATCCCCCCGATACTTGAGGCAAAACCTGTTTCACTTCCATAACCCGAAAGAATTGACGCAGCCTCTCCTGTTGCATAGCCGCTTAATGGAGCCGCAAATCCTGAATAACTTTCCATTCCGTAAGCAGAGGAGCCGGTAGCTCCCGGAGTAAAATAAGATGTCCCAGGAAGGTTATAAGTACTGTTTCCACTTAAAGAAGTTGCAAATGAAGCTGGAGAAAATAAACTTGCAAGATTATATAAAAATCCGCTTGTACCTTCAAACCCACTGCCTGATGCGCCACCTGATGCACTCGAAACGGTTAAGTCCCGCAGTTGGTCGTAAGTTTCAAATAATTGAGCCTTAGAATTGGCACTATCTGCACTGAATTTATTTGCTATAACCAAATAACTATCATATCTGTAAGACATTTCTACCTCATTGTAACTAATCTACCTATTGGAACGTTTTAAATGTTTCTTCAATGTTTTTATCAATAACCTTCTTCACTGATTCCATCTCTGTTTGTAATGCTTGTTGTTCCGTATCAAGCTGCTTTAGTTTAAGCTCAAGAACTTTGTCTTCTTGCTGTATTACTTCAGTTTTAGCGTTAAGATTTTGAATTTGTTGTTCATAATTAGCTTGTTGAAATTCATACTCGTTTATTGCATTTGCATAAGCAGTTTCGTCCACAGCGCTGGTCGCACTAAGATTAAAAGTACTTGAAGAATTTTGTAGTCCTAAGGTTGAATACCGACCACTGGCTTCTTGTGTAAGATAGGCTTTTTCTGTAGTCGAAACCAGTCTATCAATATTTCCGGCATAGCCAAGGGTAACTGATTGAGTTGGATCAGCTATCTTAGCCGCTAAATCAGCTTGGGATAAATAATAAGTTACGCCGTTCGTTGATTTATATTGATGAATATCAAGAGTTGGGGAAATACCTCCTATGTAATTATTATAAGCTGTTGCAAGAGTTGAAGTAGGTACATCTGTTGCAACTTGTAGAATGGCAGCCATATCAGTAGGGCTTGCCGTGTCTGTTGCCGATAATTTTGTAGTTCCAAGCCAGTAAGTAGTCCCCGTGAGGCTTGCTGCAAGATCGGATCTGGCATTCGTAAGTCCTTTATAAACACTCTCTGTATAATTGTACGTAACGTTTGAATTATATAGAGGATCGCCTGTAAGCGACTGGATATTCGTAATAGTACAATTATTGGCACCATTGTTAAATTTATAGGAAGTCGTTGTGTAATTAGCAGTATTCGGAGCCGTAGGAACGGTCAGAGCCATTAGCTGCGTAAACAACCCCGCACTTTGGTTTGCCAATGCAGTACGTTGCTGGTTTATCTGTTGTCCGGCGTATTCAACGTTAGTTTTTCTTGCCGTTATTTCCAGATATCTTGCCTGTGATGCTGCCATACCCATAAATTTATTCTCCTATTATTTCCTACACTTGCTTAACTACTATTTAATGTTTTTTTATTAAATGTCAACTATTTAAAATTCATTGCATCTAAGCACAATCTACTATTAAATTATACGGCATTAATCCCTTATAAATTAATAGTCGCCCTTGAAAATCATCCATATAGACTAGGCGAAATTTTAAAAATAATTTAGCTAATTGACAACGACTTATTTTTTTTGCTATCCTATACGTATTATTAATAAAGGAGTCTTAATGAAAAGTCGCAAAAACAATATTCTTTTATTATTAGAAGATAAGACGGATTTTTTTCAAAATCGTATTGCACTTGGAATTAAAACAGCCTTAGGGTGGAAAGAATTCACATATAAAGGCATTGGACTTTTGTCAAGAAAGCTTGCGACTTATCTTATTAATGATTTACAGCTAAAAAAAGGTGAAAAACTTGCCATACTTTCGGAATCAAAACCGGAGTACGGGGCATGCGTTTTTGCCTCTGTAATGTCAGGCTTGGTAACTGTTCCCCTAGATGTTAAACTCACCAAATACGAATTGAAATCTATTTTATCAGATTGTCTTCCATCCGTTATTTTAGTCTCGCAAGATTATATAGAAAAAGCCCTTGAACTTCAAAAAGAAGTCAGTTCTATTAATCATGTTATAGTCATAGATGAACCCACCTATAATTTATCTTTACCATGCTTGTACACCTTACCAAATAATTATGAAAGTAAATGGCGCCATAGAAGTTCAAAATCAACAGCTTTCATCATTTACACCTCAGGAACAACCGGAGCGCCCAAAGGAGTTGAAATTTCCTTTAGAAATATGCTTTCTCAACTTGAAGATATTGAGCTGATTATACCAAAATTCTTTGATGTTAAGTCAGGGGTGTCGGTCTTATCAATTTTGCCTATGAATCATTTGTTTGAACTCACCGTTGGTTTTTCAGCATTTTTGTATTGGGGGTTTTCCGTATATTATACTCAAAGCCTTAAACCAAAAGATATTCTAGGCATTATGAAAGAAAAAGAAATTAAGTTTATGATTGTTGTGCCGGCATTTTTAAAACTTTTAAAAGCAGGAATTGAAACAGAGATTAATCACGGTCCCAAATCCATGAAACTTCTATTTAATTTTATGTACCAAGTCGCAAAAAGAATTCCTTCCTACCGAATAAGAAAAATGATGTTCAAAAAAATTCACGATAAATTCGGCGGTAAATTTTTAGGTTGTATCGCAGGCGGAGCTCCACTTGATTTATCCGTAGCTGATTTTTTTGAGACAATAGGTATTAAAATTTTTCAAGGTTACGGACTTTCCGAAACAAGCCCTGTCGTATCGGTTAATGTGGACAAAAGAGGAGATTTGGCATCCGTAGGAAAACCATTGAACAGCTTTAAAGCAAAAATTGACCCTCAATCAGGAGAAATCATGCTCAAAGGTCCGGCGGTTATGAAAGGCTATTACAACCGACCTGACCTGACAGCAGAAGTTTTAGAAAAAGATGGCTGGCTACATACAGGTGATATCGGAAGAATTGGTAGAGACGGGCATATTTATATTACCGGTAGAATAAAAAATATGATAGTTTTAAGCGGAGGAAAAAAAGTTTTTCCCGAAGAAGTTGAGGCGGTATTGGAAAAAAGTCCATATTTCAGCGAAGTTTGTGTTCTCGGCGCATCTCGCGCAGGCGGTTCTAAAGATGGAACAGAAGATATTGTTGCAGTTGTTGTTCCTAAAGACGATTTGATTAAAAAAGTTGGCAAAGAACAAGAGCTTAATAGAATTGTCAGGGACGAAGTCAAATCTCTCTCTAATCAATTGGCAGCTTACAAAAGACCGATAAATATTGTTGTTCTAAAAGACCCGCTGCCAAAAACAACTACAAGAAAAGTCAAACGAAAAGAAGTAAAAGAACTTATTCACAGGGATTATGCAGTGAATCAGCTAAAATTAAAGATTTAGCCTCTAATACAATTAATTTTGTGATAAAATTAATTGTATTAGAGAGAATGTCAAGAAGGGGATATATAATGCAAAATACGGTTGTAGTCGGTGCACAATGGGGTGATGAGGGAAAAGCAAAAATTACGGATTTATTGGCGACAAAGGCCGATTTAATTATCAGGTATCAAGGCGGTTGCAATGCAGGACATACTGTTGTTGTAGAGGATAAAACCTATAAATTTCACCTTATCCCGTCAGGAATTTTATACGAAGGAAAAACCTGCTTTATCGGAGCGGGAACAGTCATTCATCCTGAAACTTTTGAGCGCGAAATTCAAGATTTGGTTAAACAGGGAATTAGCACAAAAGCTTTAAAAGTAAGCCCTCTTGCTTCAATAACAATGCCTTATCATATCGAAGTAGATGGCTACTCCGAAAATACGGCAAAAAAAGGTAAAATAGGCACAACAAAAAAAGGTATCGGTCCGACTTATACCGACAAAATAGCACGCTATGGCTTAAAGATTGAAGATTTGTATTCAAAAGAAGCTTTGAGTGAAAAACTGGACATAATTTTACCGCTAAAAAACAAGCAGTTAAAAGAGGTTTTCGGGCTTAAAACCTACTCAAAGGAAGAAATAACCGATTTATGCGAACAATACGCCGATATTTTCAGACCTTACGTGGCTTTTGACTGGCAAGATATTTTAAATGAAGCTAAAAAGTCAGGTAAAACGGTACTTTTCGAGGGAGCGCAAGGAATTATGCTTGATATCGATTACGGAACTTACCCTTTTGTTACAAGTTCAAACCCAATCGCAGGCGGTGCATGCATCGGAAGTGGATTTGGTCCGACGATGATTAAAGAAGTCATTGGGGTTTCAAAAGCCTACATTACAAGAGTCGGCGAAGGACCTTTCGTAACTGAATTGACAGATGAAATCGGCGAGGAAATAAGAAATGTTGGACACGAGTTTGGAACTACAACCGGACGTCCAAGACGTTGCGGCTGGTTTGACGCAGTTGTTGCAAGGTACGGGGTGTTGGTTAGCGGTTTGACGTCAATGGCGATTACAAAAATAGATGTTTTTGATAATTTTGAGGAAATAAAAGTTTGCACCGCTTACAAAAATTCAAAAACAGGCGAAATTTACAAAAATTATCCGACAAACGTTTTTATTCACAAGGACTTGGTGCCTGTTTATGAAAATCATAAAGGCTGGATGTCTGATATTACAAATTGTAAAAACTGGGGTGAATTACCACAAAATGCACAGAAATATTTAAAACGGCTCGAAGAACTTTTTGAAATACCTATTTCAATCGTCAGTGTCGGGCCAAAACGTGAACAAACGATTATTTTGAAATAAATTATGGCAAAAAACGCTTATATCCACATACCGTTTTGCAAGAGCAAATGCAATTATTGCTCGTTTGTGTCGTTCGATAAATTATCTTTTAAAATACAGTATCTCAGGGCTTTAATTTCTCAAATACAAACCGAATATAAATATGAAAGTCTCAACACGCTTTACTTTGGTGGGGGAACACCGTCTTTGCTTACGGTTGAGGAATTCCAATTGTTAACCGATTTATTTAAGTTTGAAGATAATGCAGAAATTACGGTTGAAGTTAACCCTGATAGCATTGATTTAAAATATTTACAGGGATTAAGAAATCTTGGGATAAATAGACTTAGCATCGGTGTTCAAACGTTTGACGACAAGATTTTGAAATTAATCGGTCGTAGGCACAATTCAGCGCAAACGCAGTTTGCGCTGAATTGTGCCCAAAAATCAGGGTTTAAAAATATCAGCTTGGACTTAATTTACGGACTTCCAAATCAAAGCTTGGCGGATTTTGAAAAAGATTTAAGTTTAGCCATTGATTCAGGGATTCAACATGTTTCGCTTTATGGGTTGAAGATTGAAGACGGGTGTTATTTTTGTGAGAATATGCCGAAAGGAATTGCAAATTCTGATGTTCAGGCGGATATGTATTTAAAAGCGGTTGAAGTGCTTAAAACTGCTGACTTTGAGCATTACGAAATAAGTAATTTTTCACTGCCGGATTTCAACTCAAAACACAATTTGAATTACTGGGAGAATAATACTTACTACGGCTTTGGTTGTGCTGCAAGCGGATATAGTTCAAACGTCAGATACACAAACGAGAATGATTTGAGAAAATACATGCAAAACCCACTCAGCAAAATTGCTGAACAAAAATTGACACATCAGGAAATTTTAGAGGAGGCGATTTTTCTGGGGTTAAGGAAAATGAATGGGATTGATATTGAAAAAATCAACAATAATTTTGAGATAGATTTTAACAAAAAGTATGCAAATATTTTGGACAAATATTCACAATATTTTATTAAAACCTCTAAAGGTTACGCACTTACAATTGAGGGGATTTTAATAAGCAACGAGATTTTAGCTAACTTTATTGAATTATAATAATTACCATCCAAGGACCTATTTAATTAGTCTGGTTTGTTGATTGTCAGGGATTTAATTTTTGTGTATAATTCAATTTATGGAAAGAAAAACAATTACTCAAGCCAATAGAATTATTATAAAATTCGGCACAAATATTTTGACAAATGAGGAGGGCGAGGTTTCGCTTCCTCGGGTTTATTCTTTTATTGAGGATGTTTCTAATCTGAAAAAAAACGGAAAAGAAGTTATTTTAGTGACCTCTGGGGCAGTGGGTCTAGGCAAGAAAAAATTAGGTATTGAATCAACCGACGCAACAGCGATGAAACAGGCTTGTGCCGCAATCGGACAAAGCAAGTTGATGTCGATTTATGAAAGTGCTTTTGAACAGTACGATTTGATTGTCGCACAAATTCTATTAACGGAAGACGATTTTTCTCAACGTAAAAAATATTTAAGCCTTAGAACTACTCTGAACAAACTTTTGGAGCTTAATGTTATTCCAATAATCAATCAAAATGACACTGTTTCAACAATAGAACTTGATGAATTATATTGCGACATGCAGGTTTGCTTTTCGGATAATGATAAGCTTTCAGCACTTGTTGCAAGCGAATTGGATGCAGATTTATTGGTTATTTTATCAGATATTGACGGGTTGTTTGATTCAAACCCCAAAACTAATTCAAACGCCAAAATAATTCCTGTTGTGGAACAAGTTACACAAGAAATTTTGGATTACGGTGAAAGTGCTTCCGCAGGCGGTAGAGGCGGAATGAAAACAAAGCTCGAGGCTGCAAGACTTGTCACTCGCTCTGGCGGAACTGTTTTGGTTGCAAATGGCAAAACGCCGTCAGTTATAAACCAAATTTTTTCAGGTAAAGAAATCGGAACAATCTTTTTGCCGAATGATGAAATGCTTTCGGGTAAAAAGCGTTGGATTGGTTACGCGACTAATATTTTGGGTAAATTGGTTGTGAATTACGGTGCTAAAAAAGCTATTTTGGAAAAAGACTCAAGCTTGCTTCCTATAGGCGTTGTTGGGGTTATAAATGAATTTAAAAAAGGCGAAGTCGTATCAATTGTGGATGAAAATGAAAAAGAAATCGCTCGAGGTATTGTAAATTATAAATCTCAGGACTGCAAAAAAATTGCAGGAGCACATTCCGATGATATCGGAAAACTTCTCGGGTACAAAAATTATGATGCGATAATAACTAGAGATAATATAACTATTTTAGAGTAAAATAGGTTATCACCATATTTTAATAAATTTTAATTATCTTACGAACTTCTTTTAATGTGTTTTGAGCTTCTGTACGTGCTTTGTTGGTGCCTGCTTCAATAATCTGTTCAATTTCTTCAATATGATTTTCGTAATAATGTCTTTTTTCGCGAATAGGTGCCAATCTTTCGTTTATAACGGTTCCAAGCTGTCTTTTACAATCAGCGCAACCACGTTCGCCTTTTTTACATTCCGATTCTACAATTTTAATTGTGTCAGAATCGCCAAAAATCTGCCAATATTTGAAAGCAACCTCACACTTGTCAGGATGACCCAAATCATCTCTACGAATTCGGCTCGGATCGGTTATCGCCTGCATAATTTTCTTTGCTGTCGTTTGTTCATCATCTGAAATCTTTATATCGTTATTAAGCGATTTTCCCATCTTGTTTCCGTCCAAGCCGCATAAAAGCGGAACTTGTGTGAGTTTTGGAACAGGTTCGTTGAAAAAATCTGTTCGATAAATATGATTAAATCTTCTCGCGATATCTCTTGTAATCTCTAAATGCGCAACTTGGTCTTTTCCAACGGGTACGATAGAGGCGTTAAAGGTCATTATATCGGCACTCATCAAAACAGGGTAGCCCATTAATCCGTAGCTGATTTGAGAATTTGTACCCTCTTTGGTTTTTAAAATTTTTGCCATATCTTTTAATGTAGGGTCACGTTCAACCCAATTTTGAGGTGTAACCATGCCTAAATATATGTTAAGCTCAGCCGTTTCAGGAATAAGCGATTGAACATAGATTGTCGAACGATTAGGGTCAATTCCGCAAGCAACCCAATCCAAAACAACTTCCAAGGTATTTTGGCGTAAATCCTCCGTCTTGTCATACTTTGTGGTTAATGCATGCCAATCTGCAACAAAAAAATAGCAATCATATTCGTTTTGCAACTTAACCCAGTTTTCGATTACCCCGAGGTAATGCCCTAAATGTAATTTCCCCGTAGGCCGCATCCCCGATACAATTTTCTTTTTATTCGTTTCAATATTGTCAGCCACAATCACTCCCATTTTTATTTATATGCTCTGCATGAAAATTTTAACATGAAAATTCAAAAAGAGTTATTTGGCAGCATTTTTCGGAAGAACCGCATTTGCGTATAGTTCTAGACCATTTGTAAAATCAAGGACTTTTTCTAAACACCAATCCACGTTCCAGTGACTTCCAATTTCTGAAAGATATAATTGCGCCATGGGATTTTGCCTTGCAAGTTCAATTGAATTTTGACATGGAGCAATTTCATCAGTTTTTGAATGCAAAATTAAAATCGGACATTTAATATCTTTTATTTTATTTATATTGTCGAATTTCTGGATAAAATGTATACTTTCTATATGTTTTTTTATAAAAAGGGCGACTATGTTTAAATTTAGCTTTCGACAATAAAAGTTATACACATCTATTGCAGCCGATTTTATTTCTTTGATTGGCGATTGTAAAATTATTCCCATAACATTATTATGAATAGCTGTCTCAATAGCAACACCTGTTCCAAGCGAATGTCCCCATAGAATTATTTTATCTTCATCAACACCCAGTTTTTTAAGTTGTGTAATCGCGGATTGAGCATCGGTATAAATACCTTTTTCACAAGCTTTTCCACCACTTTTGTAATGTCCGCGATAAGAGAGCATAAATAATCCAAATCCTTTTTCCATGCAATAAAGCGCGACATCCTGATGGCTTAAAATAGATTCGGCTTGTCCGTGAAAATGCAACATAACCGGCATATTCTTTTTAGGTTTTATAAACCATGCATAAAGCTTAATCCCATTTGAATTAATAAATCGTTGAGGTTTAATTTTTTTTAACAACCCTCTTTTTATTCTTTTTGCCCTAAGTTTTGATGGTTGAAAAATCAAATAATTTTCAATATTTTCTCTGATTTTAGCAAAACCACTACCATCCCTTTCAAGCAAGGGATAGATAGACAGTAAAATTAATTTTTTCAGAATAAAAAAATAAAAAAATAACTTTCGCACCTATGCATTATAACATATTTTTTGTGAAATGATATCCCCCACTTGATTTTCTAATTGCTTAAATATTTCTCAATTCCCTTGACAATTGCTTTAGCGCAATTTGACTGAAAATCGTTATCAAGCAAAAGTGCGTAATCATCAGGATTAATAATATACGCTACTTCAATCAAAACACTTACATTTGAAGTCGAACGAACAAGCGCCAAGCTTCCCTGTCTTACTTTATCGTTTTGAGTATTGAGTTGTGTCGTCATCTCATTTAAAATGTTCTCCGCCAAATATTTTGCCTGATTGTGATAATAATAAACGCTTGTCCCCCTGTTTTTATTAGGGTCTGCGCCATCAGGTAAAGCATTTGCATGTAGGCTTATAAGTATTGCGGCATCTTTATCCCTTGCAAGCTTAATCCTGTCAGCAAGCGAAATGTCGATATCATCTTCTCTTGTCATCACAACCCTTGCACCACTTTTTTTAAGCTCCTCTTGAAGTTTTTTTGCAATCGTAAGATTAATATCTTTTTCTTTGTCTCCGCAACAACCTATCGCTCCGAACTCAGAACCTCCATGCCCTGCATCTACTGCGATTATTATATCAGTGAGCGGTTTTTCCGCATTGAGTTGTTGAGGTTTACGGATTTTTAAAAAGAATTTAGTCCCCTCATAATAAGCCTCGTAACCCATCAGTTTTTGAATCGGGAAATTTAGAGTTAACGTATTGTCTTCAACATTAAATTTCTTATCCGCTTTTATATTGAAAAGTTGTAGAGTTAAGCCGTTTTCTTCCTTGACAACAAAAGGGACTTTCTTTAGCAAATCAATTTCGTAAAGGCAAAAATCTTTTTTTTCGTGTATGTTGAAATCCATAATTGTTGCGGGCAGTAAGTCGATTTCTTCCGGTTTTTTTTGTTCTACATTCGATTTTGCAACCCAACCGTTTAATTTCGAATTAAGATAAACCCTGTAAAAACTTCCATTTTCGCCGTTTATTAAAAGTTGTATATCTTTCGACAAATGCGACATTCGATTAATCCCACCATCTACGGGCGTCATTCTAAGTGGTGCATTATCTGTCATTACGAAAAAATTGTTCATTATTGGATATTTAATTAAACTTGAGGAAATTGGACTTGAAATCGTAGGTTTCGGGCGTTCAATCGTAAAATTTATCGTTTTTTCACCTGAACTAATAACAAAATTGTTAATCCCAATACTCAAAGGCACAACTTGGGCAAATGCACCCGAGAGAGAAAGTTTCACCTCTGTATCATTAATTTTTAGAATATCATTCGGATTTGTTGAGCCGATAAAAAATGTCGAATTGGCGCTAATTTTAACAGGATTAGTCTTAGGATAAACAATCTCAAGTGCCTCACCTTTTAAGGGAAACGCAAAAAACACAAAAATCAATAATAAAGATTTTTTCATAAAATAATTTTATCATAAAAAATGATGGGACGAAGCCCATCATTTAAAAATCTATGAACGAAATGTTATTACAGAAACAATCCCGCTTAGACCTACAAGTGAGTAAATAACTCTAGTTAAATAAGTCATTTCTCCAAACAATGTTGCCACAAGGTCAAAGTCAAACACACCGATTAAACCCCAATTTAATGCACCGATTATCACCAAAACGTACGTAATGATCTTTATATATTTAAACATAATATTTCTCCTTTTTTACCTCTCTGATTATTTCCGAATTACTATCTTTTTACATCGCAAAAAAGAAGTAATCTGAAAGTATAATAAATAATTAATTTTTGGTATTATGTTTAGGTACAAAGGAAAAAATCATCTTGCCAAATAAATTTCGTTTATTAATTTTTCTATTATATTGTTGCTTGAACATCGCTCCGAGTTACGCTCAACAGACAGTTTTTAATGTCCCTAGTGCAGATGTTACGGAAAAAGGGCATATATTTTTACAACAAGAAGGTCAGTTTTGTAACTGGGATACTAATGATTTTTTTAGCGGAACCTCGTTTTTTGATGTCGGAATCGGTCATAACACTGAAGTCGGCGCGACTTTATTTAACGTAGGTGCTCCTGCGACACAAAATATCTCCTTAGCAGTCGGATTTAAATCCGCCATGCCAATCCCCGGATTAAAAGAAAAATTTCCCGAAAGAGAATTTAAATTCACAGTTGGCAGCAATATTTTATTAGGACTCGAAGGAAATGGCGTAGGAAACTGGACTTATGCACATTTGAGCGGACGCGTTCCAAAACTTAACACAAGACTTACAGCGGGTATGAGTTACGGAACAAAACAGATTTTTGGTCAGGAAACAACTGCATTTATCGCAGCCGTTGAGCAGCCGATTACTAAAAAAATAAATTTAATAGGTGATTGGTATTCAGGAAACGAGCACTGGGCAGGTTATTTAATCGTTGGAGCAAGTTATGCGCTACCAAAGAAGACAACTATCTACGCAGGTTACCAAATTCCTAACGGCCCACAAGTGGGTGCTCCGGGGTTTGTTGTTGAAGTCGCTAAAATATTTTGAGACTAATTCACATTCGTTAATGAATTACTTCACAATTCCTTATGCGTAAAATGTTTTTTCCCATCGGCATAGTCTTTTACGATTTGTCCGCTTCCATAGAGTTTATATTTATAAATAGTAAGTCCATCAAGTCCAACCGGACCTCTTGCATGGGTTTTATTAGTCGAAATCCCTACTTCTGCCCCAAATCCGTAGCGATACCCATCAGAAAAACGTGTTGATACATTGTGATAAACGCCCGCTGAATCAATTTCATTAAGAAATTTCTCCGTATTTGCAACATTATCTGTAATTATTGCATCAGTATGCCCTGAGCCATATTTATTTATGTGTTCGATTGCTTCATTAATACCCTCAATTGATTTGTACGCCAAAATTTTATCGGAATATTCGAACGCCCAACTTTCAGGAGTATCAATCATTTTAATTCCTGCATTTTTTAACGATTCAATTAATTCATTTGAATACTTGAAGTTTTTATGGATTAAAAGAGTTTCAACTGCGTTGCAGGCACTCGGGTACTGTGTTTTTGAATCGATTACAATCTCGGTTGCCATTTTTAAATTAGCAGTTTCATCAATAAAAATATGGCAAATTCCGTCTGCATGACCTAATACGGGGATTTTTGTGTTTTCTTTTATAAATTTCACAAGAGAATTGCCCCCGCGTGGGATTATCAAGTCGATATAATCGCTCATTTCAAGCATTTTAGCCACATCTTCGTGGGAAAACACCTGATTAATTGAATATTTAGGATATTCATTTATATTATTTAAAGCTTCTTCAATAGTCTCAAAAATGGCCTTATTTGTGTTTATTGCTTCTTTTCCGCCTTTTAAAATGACTGCATTGGATGATTTTATCGCCAATGCCGAAACTTGGGTTATAACATCAGGTCTTGCCTCAAATATAATCCCCAAAACACCTATAGGACAAGAAATTTTATATAAATTCAATCCGTTATCCAATTCACGTGCCAACAAGCATTTGTTTATCGGGTCATCAAGTTTTATTAAATCCTTTACACCAGCAATCATAGCGTTCATTTTATTTTCATCAAGCTTTAGACGATTAAAAACGGCTTGTGAAAGTTCCCCTGTATCAACCAATTTTTGTCCGTTTGCCAAATCTTGGGCATTGGCTTCCATTATTTTCTGTCGATTTTTTTCGATTGAATCCGCGACTGCCTCAAGTGCCAAATTCTTTGTTTCAGAAGATAAATTCGCCAACTTTAACGATGCTTTTTTTGCGTTTTTGATTATGTCTAAAAAATCCATATCCACATTGCCTCACTTTTGTATCCATTATATTTAAAATAAAGCGAGATTGCAACAGAAAATAACTTTTTATAGCGGCAGGAGCTATCCCACCCAAGCAAACAGTTTATAAGATTAACCAACCCTACGCATCAGGTCGGAAAGCTTTACGTCTTTTGTTCTGATTGAAATATCTTTGCGAATCGGTTTAATCTTTTCGTCTTGTTTAAATTGGGTTAAACCAACCTTGATATTATCATCTTTTTTTATCATAAGGATTTCTTGTAGAAAGTTAATCATTTTATCCATAAATATCTCCTTGTTCAAGTATAACTGAAATTTTATCTTTATTATCCTACATTAAAACTATTTTTCTTAAAGTTTTCATCCCTATTTATGATATATTTATGTTAGAAAAAAAGAGGATGAAAATTTGAATGATACTTTAGATACTACTTTTGAGACAGATTTTAATACCGCGATGAAAATGAGCGAGAATGAGTACGATTATCAAGCACTTATCCAATTTCTGAGTTCGGACAAAATAGTAGAAAAACAAATTGCAACACTAAAATTAACTGAAATAAAATCAAAAGAAGATGCTCAACTTTTAGCTTCAAACTTGATTGGTCAGGATGGGAAAATCCGAGAAGTTGTAGCATTTAAAATCAACGAATTAGCCCAAAACTATCCATATTGGACTTTTTTTAATGATGAAAAAATTTTTGACATCCTAATTCAAGGGATTATGGATATTAATGGGAATGTTTGCAGGCAAATTGTCGGAAGTAAATTGATTAAAAATACGGAATTTGGAACATATCTTTGCAATAAACTGCCCGAAAAAATTAGGGGGATTCTGGAAGAGATTGAAAAAATCGATTTACAAAGCAAGCAATACGTAATAAGTAAGCGAAATTTTCAGTTATATTGGTGTTTGGAGGCATTGTTTAATATTGTTAACAGCATAGATTTTGAGATTATTAAAGATATACTTTTAGAAACAGGCGAATTTTACGATTATACGATACGGGAAAAAACGGCGAAAATATTAAACAAAATTGATAACCCAGAGCTTGCGGGGCTTAAAGAAAAATTAAAAAACGATAATAATTATTACGTGAGGATTTGGCTGCACAGAGGTATGAAGTAATGGCTTGATAGTTAAATACTATCCGTTGAGCTCTATTATATGATATAATCAAATATGACAATAAGCGTTCGTAGCTCACCAAAGCGTGTTTAAGCGTAGGCTTAAACCGCTTGATAGTTAAATACTATCCGTTGAGCTCTATTATATGATATAATCAAATATGACAATAAGCGTTCGTAGCTCAACGGATAGAGCGTCGGCCTCCGAAGCCGAAGGTTGGGGGTTCGATTCCCCCCGAGCGTATTTTTATAATCATAACCATGATAATTAATATTAACTAAGTATTCCACTTTGTAAAAAAAAATCGTATAATATTTACATAATGTTATGTTTGTTCATAAAATAGTTGCAGTAGTATTCAAAGAGAGTGCAAATTGGCTGATAATTACGAAAATTTTGATAATCTGGAAACATCTTTCCGTAAATCCTCTGTTATTCAAGAGAGGGTTAACTTGGTATCCACGCACATGTACAAGCAGTTTTTGGATTACCAGCATGCGAATATGAACACCAACGAAACTTTTTTACGGATGATTGACGACTTGCAAGCAGTTGTTGAAACGCTTAAACAATCTTTTTCTTCGCGAGGGATTACGACCCAAAATATTTATTTAGAAGTTGATGCTCAAAAAACAGTCGCTATTGTCAATATTCTTTGGCATAAAATAAGCTTTACTACCCGTTGTAACTACCAACCACAGGCGTTTTTCAGAGAAAATGACGCTCCGTTGTTTTCTTGTAGGATTATGGCGATAAGAGGAAATTATCACGAATTAATGAAACCGCCGATTGATGATGAGATGGGAATTCTTTTGGATAGCGAAGTCGCATCTTTGTTCGTTCCGGCAGAAAAAATACAAAATACGGTGATAACGATAAGACATCTTGCTAACAGAGAATTTTATCTTAATCAAATGGACGCCCCAAGAGAATTTGTGCTCAAAGTCGTTGAAACAATCTGTGGAGGCGGGGTTTATCATGAGATGGGCACGAGAAAAAGTTTTAATATCTAATTAAAGTTTTTTAGTCCTTATTTACCGAGGGCAATTGTGAAGAAACCTCAGCGATAATTCTTGCAATATCAGCACCGCCGACCACTACTTCCAAAATCAATTGGCTGTTAATTAAAATAGTCTCGCGGTATTCCATTGTGTCAATATTGATTACATCAAATTCAACGAAGTCATAGCCGACATATTTAAGCTTGCCGTATTCTTCGGCTGTAGCCCATTTTAAAAACATATATTTACGTTCAAATTGTTTTAATTTTTGTACAAGTCTCATCTAAATTCCTATCCCTCTATGATATATAATAGCGAAAATTTAAACAAAGTCAAATATTTTTGAAGAAATATAGCTAATCTCAACTTGCTCTGCATAACCGAACGATTAAAGACTGAAACAATGGAATGTAAAAAAGTAGACAAATCCTTAAAAGAATATATAATAGGATTATGAGTAGATTTTTAAAATTATTTACAGTTTTATTATGTATATTTTTTGTAGCAAATATAACTTTTGCTGAGGAATATAAAGTCTTGGTTTTGCCTGATAATATTCAGTTTGATAGCACTAATTATCTTGTTTATCCTGATTCTTCGGTGATTTTTGCATCGGATACAATTAACGAAATAAAAAACAGGGGACAAGTTCAAACTGTCAGCATGACCGAAGTGAGAGATACGCTAAGAAAAAATACGAAGTTAAGCATCTTAACAAAAAAAGCATTAAAAGAATTCAAATATAATTATAATATTCCTTTTGTGGATTTTAAAGCCATTGCCAATTGCTTTGGTACCAATAAAGTTTTGGCAATAACAAGCCAAACGGATATACAGAATTACTTTTTAAAACGGACTATATGGGACTTCCTCAATATTCCAGGTGCAAGCGTGATTGACCCTACTTATAAATTGTCTACTTATGTTGTTTTAATCGATGTTGATAAAGAACAGGTTTTATGGCAACAAACTTATTATAAAAATATAGGTGCAATGGAGAATAGAATGGTGGCGTTGAGCTTTGCACCTGCCACCGAACAACTTGAAAAAATAAAATTTTATTCTACATATTTACTATCGCCAAGCATTGCCAGAACGATAGAGACAAAAATACTGCCTCCACTATTACCTAAACAGAATGGAGAAGTTTTTGTAAATAATTATTCTACCAAAAAGGAAAGCGGTATAAATGCTTCATTAAAAGAAGACATTGAACTTACTACCAAACCAATTATCCCCGTAAGAATGAAAACAAAAAGCTATGGTGCGATAATCAACGACCTTTGATGTAAATATGTTTCTTTTATTTAATGAACTGCTTCAGTTGAATTCATTAATTTATCAAGGTAGCTGTATTTTGGGTAGCAGCCATCTGGATCTTGTTTAATTAATTCAATTTCATCACTTATGCTTACGAAAAGTTTAACCAGCTCGGAATCAAATTGGGTTCCGGAACAGCGTTTAATTTCATCAATCGCGTTTTGGTGTAAAAGGGCACTTCTGTAAGCGCGGCTTGAAGTCATCGCATCATAGGTGTCTGCAATTGCGATAATTCGAGACGAAATTGGAATGTCCTCCCCTGCAAGCCCTTCAGGATAACCTTTTCCGTCATATCTTTCATGGTGGTGTTTTAACCACTTGGAAATAAGTTTTAATTTATCGATTCCACCCACCAACTTTGTACCTAATTCAGGATGTGTTTTTATAATTTCATATTCTTCGGCAGTTAATTTCCCCGGTTTAAGTAGGATTTTTTCAGGAATAGCAATTTTACCAATATCGTGCAATAGTCCCGTTATTTCAATTTCTTCCAATAATTCATCGTTTAAGTTTAAAGCTTTTGCAAGCGCAAGCGAGTATAAAGTCACCCGCATGGAATGACCATGCGTATATTTATCTTTTGCATCAAGAGCATGGGCAATTGATTTTATTGTTTTATAAAAAAGCTCCGATAAATCTTGTAAAATATTGATTTTTGAAGTGGAGAGTTCATATTTTTTAATTCCGCTTTCAACAATCAAGCATAATTGTTCCGGCTCAAAAGGCTTTAAAACATATTGAAAGAGGTGACATTCGTTTATTGCTTCTACTAAAATATCAATATTTGAATGACCAGTGAGTAATATTTTTACGATATTGGGATAATTTCCTGATATTTTCCTAAAAAACTCGGTTCCTTCCATAAACGGCATTTTTTGGTCTGAGACTATAAGCGAAATATCTTCACCACGTTTATTAATAATTTCAAGTGCTTCTTCTCCGCTTGATGCTAATAAGATAGTGTACTTATTGCGTAATGTTCGTTGAAGTAACAGTAAATTATTTTCTTCATCATCAATTGCCAGAATTGTATGTTTTTTCCCGTTATTTTGGTTTAAAAGGAGACTTTCTAAATCTGAAATAATGTTTTCATCAAGATAATTTTTACCCAACTATGTATCCTCATATACGAACTTATTCAACCGGCAGTACAAAGACTGTAATATTTCATATTCTAACACGATTGTAAGAAAACATCAAGCCGATAAATAATAAAAACGGCAAAAATGTTTAAATTATCGGCTTGAAAACGCAATTTATTTGACTTACCATATAAATATGAGGAAGATTTTACTAATAGTATTGGCATTATTTTGTTGTATGCAAATTTGTTTTGCAGAAAGTGGAAGTGAGGAGGATATAGGGTCTTTTTTCACGGAAGACGAGCCTGTGGTTGAACTCCATGGTTATTTAGAATATAACAATCAGCAACAATTGATAGAAGACGAACAAGAACAAAATGCCGTACATCTTGATGGGGATGTCGTTACTAATAGCATAAACTTTACTGAACCAAAAAAAATAGGTTCAAAATCTTTGATTTCCAAGTCGAAAAGGCCGACTTTTCATCCGATTCAAAACAATTTGGAGACTGCTTCAAAATTTGCGACTCAAGAATATAGTATCAGACCAATAAGTACAACTTATAGTGAAAAATTTGGCAGATTGAGTTTTGGCACAATGTATGGTTCATCCCTCGATAGTGCCCAAGTGAATTATTCGACGGGAGTGTTTACTAAATATGAAGGTAAAATCTTCGCCCTAAGCACTGCGTTCTCAAAAAACACAAATAGTAATTATGATTCATACAATGATAAATTTTATATTGCTCCTGAAATAAAATTAACCAAGAGGTTATCGCTTTTAGATATAATGCAAACAGATGTCAATCAAATTAATAAAAAAAATGAGCTGGTTTTAAGATACACCCCTCATTTTAAAAAATATGCGGATGATGTACAATTTGAACTGGGAGCCGGACAATATTTCCATGAAGATAATTATATAAAATCGTCTCTTCGCTTTTCCACAAGGTTTAATTTGTAACATGTTGATTCTAATGCGCTTGCACTGGTTGATTCTTAGTATATGTTTACAAGTGAGATAATTTAAGGTATAATGTAGTCATGGTTTAGGGGGTTTATGACTAAAAAGGTTAAAAAAGAAACTGCAATTGTTGGCAAAAAGGTTAGAAAGCCTGATAATAATCAGGAAGTTGAAGCTTTAATCGATAAAACCAAAACAAAAAATAAACAACGTAAAACTAAAATACGTGTTTATTATTCATTGTTGACTATTGTTCTTTTAATATGCCTCGCGCAAATCGGATTTAGCGCGATTTTAAATATTTCAAAAACTATTTCCTATCAAACCAAAATAAATACAATTGAAAAAACAAAATATCAAGCTGCAAAAAGAAATGAAAAATTAAAACAAGAGATAAAAAACTTTTCTTCTGCTTCAAGCCTTGAAGCCATTGCTAGAAATAATCTTAAAATGGCGGGCGAGGATGAAGTTTTGGTTATAATAAATACTGCAGAAGAAGTCAATTCGGATAAAAACGGTAAAAACTTTAAAAATAAAATTTCGGCTGGAAAAAGATGACTAATACACAAATTGTAGGTTATATAAAAAAATCTTTTGAACTTAAAAATCAAGGTTTTTATAAACCGGCAATAGAAATGCTTTATAAGGCGCTTTCAATTGATGGTGATAATTTAGAGATTTTAGCTCAATTAGCTCATATCTATAAACTTTTGGGGAATTTCCAAAGAGCTGTCGATTATATTGAAAAGGTTTTAGATATTAACGATAAACATCTTGATTGTTTATTTTTATTGGAAGAAATTTATTTACTTCAAGGAAATCTACAATTGGCAAAGGATGTCTGTGAAAAAATATACGAAATTCAGCCTACAAGCCAAAATTTAGCTAAAAAAATCAATATTTTAAATAAATTGAATGATTTCAATAGTGTTCAAAAACTCGAAAAATCGGCATATGAGCTTAATGACGAAGTTTTATATGAAATGGCAGTGGCTTATTATGAGAAAAATCTTTTGCCAAAATCTCTTGAATTGTTGGAACTGGGGCATGCAAAAAATAATAAAAACGATAAAATAATGCTTCTACTTGCAAAAATTTATTATGATAATCAAAATTTTGAAAAAGCTAAAAAAATGTTTTTGGATTTGGAAAAAATAAATCCAACCGCAGAGATTATGAATTATTTGGGACTTTTAAAGCTGAACGAATCTAACTTTACAAAAGCCGTCGGCTATTTTTTGAAAGCGACAAAGGCAGATGTGAAGAATTCGGAATATTTATACAACCTTGCAAGTGCTTATTTTTTGAATGGGTGGCTTGATGAGGCGTTGAAGTATTTTAGTCGAGCAATCTGTTTAAACCCAAAAAATGTAAGCTATCATTATTCATTAGCGTATTTGTATTATCAAAAAAAGACATATGATAAAGCGTTATTTGAGTTAGAGTTTATAAAAACCGTTGAACCAAATCATGAACTTTCTAATGTTTTAAATGCTATGGTAATAGCTAAAAAAGGTGATTTGCTGACTGCAAAAAATCAATTGGAACAAATTGTTCAAAATAATAAATCGGATGATTTTGCTCATGCGGCTTTAAGCAAAATATATAGAGAACTTTTACAACTCGGGTTGGCTAAACAGTCAATTGAGCGAGCTATAGAGCTAAATTCTGCTCCTTTGGATTATTTAAGTGAGCTTGTTGAAATAGAAATTGAGCAAAAAGATTATGAGCATGCTTTGGGTTTGGTGGAAAAAATTATTCAAAAAAATAAAAACTATATTTATGCCTATATTTCTGCTGCCAAAATAAATCTTGAGCTTAAAAATTTTGATAAAGTTTTTGACGCAGCACAAGATATAATAGAGCTGGATTTAAATTGTGCGCAGGGTTATTATTACAATGCAATCGCGCTTTTTGAGCAGGGGGATAAAGCTTTCGCGCTGGAAAGTTTAAAAAAATCTATCTCACTTGATTTAAATAACGCTTTATTATATGTAAAGATGAGCGAATTCTATCAGGACTTGGGCGATTTGAAAAACGCTTATGAGTGGGCGAAAGAAGCGAGCGAAATTGACGAGCGGAATTACAGATACAAATGGTTGTGTGCCAAACTGGCTGTTGCTTTGCGTAGCCAAGAGGCGGCGCTAAGTCATTATTCTCAAAGTTATAGAATAGCGGCTTTTGATAAAGATTTATGCAAAGATTATGCGGATTACCTTATTTCTATAGGTAAAGAGAAACAAGCAGAAAAGTTATTAAAATAATAAAAGTTAATAAAAAACGCAAGTAGTTGGGCAACTTTTTCAATTTTTTATGGAATTGCGTGAAAAGCAACTTCAAAAATGGAAAGCTAGGATTGCCACACAGCCGATTTTACTTGACTTATAATAATTTGTCCTTAAAACAAAATAATGTTATACTATAAAAATGAAACAAAAAAGATAAATTGCGGTCTTAGTAAAAACGAGGAATAATATAGCGGAAGAGTTGAGGGTAATTTGTATGAAAAAAATACGTATAGTTAAGGTTTTATTATTGGCATTGTTGGGGCTTGGGGTCACGCCCGCGTTTGCTATAAAATTGGATAAACCTCCAATGCTAAGTAGCCAAGGAAAAAATCAAGCATTGAAGCAGCAAAATGAGGCGGTTAATCCTCTATATCCGGCAAAATATACTAAACCATATATTGAAAAAATTAAAAAGGATTATAGTGTTGTTGGGAAAGACGAAATTTTTTACGTTGCGCTTGATATGCTCAAGGGTACAAACGGGGAGTTTTCAAGGAATGCGATTATTGGAAATAATTTGACGGCAAGCCCGATTAAAATTGAATTTAAAAATCTGGGACAAATCAAATCGACTTATGCAAATTACGATGCACTCGGCTGGAAAAAGGGAAAAAAATTATATATTTATATAAATGAACACCACAGCACCTCCCCTGCAATTGCAATTGCAGCTTTGTTGTCTCACGAGGCGTTACACCAAGACGAATTTAATTCTTTATCGGAAGAAACTTACGCTTGGACTATGGAAGCGGCTGTTTGGTGCGAATTGTTGGAACTTTACCCGAATTATGAACTCGGTATAGATTCGCTTGTCGTAAGGGAAAACACGCTCAAAAAAATATTCGAAAGAGGAAATTATACGAATAAATATATAAAGAAGACTGTTTATTCAAACAGCGGATATCAAAATTTACCTGAATCTTCTCCCGGATTTGAAGCCTTGTAATACTAAGTTGCATCGCAAAACTTAAATATTAAGCATTTATTTTGTTTTTTGATTTTTTAATACAACTAATCAAAGTATCTGCAACCGTTTTTTGTTCTTCAGCCGTAAGCTCGGGGAACATTGGCAGAGATATAACAAGTTTTGTATTTTCTTCCGTAATTGGTAAAGTGCCCTCTTTTACGTTTAAATATTCATGAACTTTTTGCAAATGTAACGGAACCGGATAATAAATCATAGCACCAACGCCTGCTTCTTGAAGCATTTTGTGTACTTCATCCCTGTTCGGTATTTTTACCGTATATTGGTGATAAACACAATCTGTCTTATCTAATTCTTGCGGAGTTTGAACATCAGCACAATTTGCGAATAATTCGTTGTATCTGTATGCATTCGTGCGTCTTTTTTTATTCCATTCATCTATATGTTTAAATTTCACCCTCAAAATAGCTGCCTGAACTTCATCAAGACGGCTGTTTACGCCTATTTCGTCATGGTAATACCTGACGGCTCCGCCATGGTTTCTCAACGCAATTACTCTGTCTTTAATTGCTTGAGAATTGGTTGTTAAAAGTCCGCCATCTCCCATCGCTCCCAGATTTTTTGTGGGGAAGAAGCTGAAACATCCAACATCACCGAACGAACCAACCATTTTACCGTCCAATTTCGCTCCGATTGCCTGACAACAGTCTTCTATCACAAACAAGTCATAGCGTTTTGCTATGTCCATAATAACTTTCATATCAGCAGGTTGTCCATACAAGTGAACAGGAATAATAGCTTTCGTTTTAGGCGTAATAGCATTCTCAATTTTCTCAACGGCAATATTAAAAGTATCCGAGTCAATGTCGACAAAAATGGGTTTTGCCCCGACTATTCCAATAGCTTCGGTTGTAGCAACAAACGTGAACGCGGTTGTAATTACTTCATCACCTTCTCCTATATCCAAAGCTCTCAGCGCCAAATGAAGCGCATCCGTGCCTGAATTGAGCGCAACAGAGTGCTTAACTCCGACATATTGAGAAATATCTGCTTCCAACTCTTTATTATGATTGCCAAGAATATAAGAACCGGAACGTAAAACCTCAACAACTTCTTTTTCAACTTCTTTACCGATTTGATTATATTGGCGTTTTAAATCTAAAATAGGTATCATATAAAATATCTCCTCTTACCGTTTACTAAACCATAACTTTAGTTTATCACATGATTTTTATGCCTTTATATAAATTTAATTTAAACGCGATGTTAGTTTTTTGCTTTTTGTTGTCGGGCAGGAATGCCCGACCTACTGCCCAAAGCAAAGTCAGGGTTTAATATTCAAATTACCCTATTCATTAAATTCAATCCGTTGAATACCGCTTGAACGTTTGCTTGTGCGGTTGAGGTGTGTATTGCTCTGGTAATTAATACATTTCCGTTATGATTAAAATGGAGTACACTCATTGCTTTTGATTTTTCTTTTTCGTTCTCTAAATCCTCAATCGCGTGTTGTTCATAATGTTCCAACTCAAGAGCAAACCCGACATTTTTTAATGCACTGATACAAGCGTCAAGCGGCCCTGACCCTTTGACTATTACATCAAATTCTTCATTGTTGTGGTTGAAATTCAAATTGAATTTATCTGAACCAATTTTATTAAACTCATTCAATTTGAAAGGTCCTTCAACGTTACAAATTTTGTCAAAATAAAGCTCTAACAATTCTTTCAATGAAAGTTCGCCGATTGTTTCGGCTTTATGCTTAGCGAACGGTGCCAAATAGACTGCTTCTTGCATGGAAATTTGGTATTGAGTTGCATTTATCAGTTCAAATATTGCAGTTTTACCTGATTGGCTTGTAAATGCGAGTTTTTCAGCTTCTGTTCTGCCTATCAGTTCGGGATTAAAAGCACGATAGGCACCTTTATCCAAGTGCTTCGTTTTAACCACGCCATCCTGATGTATTCCGCTTCTGTGTGCAAGCGCGTCGTGTCCTATAATCGGAGCTTTTTCCCAAATCTGAACATCTGCCATTTCAGAAGTTAGAATGGCAGTTTCATAAATATTCTGCATATTTAAAGGCACATTTACCCCAGAATTATTGAGCGCGACTGCAACTTCGTACATATTTGTATTACCGGCACGTTCGCCAAGCCCGTTTAAGCTACATTCAAGCTGCATAGCGCCCGCAAAATAACTTTCTACAGTGGTTGCAGATGCCATGCCTAAATCATTATGGCAATGTACTGCAACAATTACATTCTCAGGCAAAGCTTCTCGCATTTTTTTAACCATCTCAATAAATACCATCGGGCGAAAACGCTCAACCGTATTGGGTAAATTTATAACATTCGCACCTGCCTTAACAATATCTTGCACCGCATCAATAACCTCGTCAAGATTTTCTTTGCAATCGCCAAAATGCTCTACGGAGAATTGAACTTCACCATGGATAGGTAAAATGCTTTTAGCGTAACTTACTGCTTCGACTGCGATTTTTTTGACTTCTTTCAACGGTTTTTTCAAAACATATTCAAGCCCCAACGGATTCATTGCAATAAACGTGTGAATACGTGGTTTTGGCGCATTTTTAATCGCTTGAGCAACTTTGTCTATATCAATTTTGACTGCTCTTGCAAGTCCTGAGATGACAACATTTTCAGGAGCCAAATTCGCCAAATAAGAACAGGCTTCAAAATCCATATCGCTGGCGCCTGAAAAGCCGACCTCAATCCCTTGAACCCCTAGCTCTATCAGTTTATTAAAAATAATCTCTTTTTCTTGAGTATTCCAAGGCTTTTTTAAAGCTTGGTTGCCGTCTCTAAGTGTTACATCATAAAAGAATGGTTGTTTCATTTTATTGCCCCCGTTTACCGTTTACCGTTTACCCGCCTCATTAGCGATTAAATCTCCCATTTTACTTGTTCCTACCAGTTGTTCGTTCTCGTTTTTTAAAATATCTTTTGTGCGATAACCTTGTTTTAAAACCTCAGAAACTGCTGTTTCAATATTTTGAGCTTCTTTTTCCATATTAAAACTGTATTTTAACATCATAGCAGCGGACAAAATCGTTGCTATCGGATTAACTACATCTAGCCCCTTAAAGTTAGGAGCAGAGCCATGACAAGGTTCAAACATTCCAACCCCACCGTCAGCAGGCAAGCTGGCGCTTGGCAAAAGCCCCAAAGAACCGGATAAAACCGACGCCTCGTCTGATAGGATATCCCCGAACAAGTTACTTGTCAATATTACATCAAATTGTTTCGGCTCCATAATCAACTGCATAGCAGCATTATCAACATACATATGATAAAGTTCAACCTCGGGATAATCTTTAGAAATCTTAATTACGACATCTCTCCAAAGCCTTGAAACATCTAAAACATTTTCTTTATCTATCGAACAAACTTTTTTATTTCTCAACATTGCACTCTCAAAAGCGACTTTGGCTATTCTTTTTATCTCACTTTCAGAATAAATCATTGTATTAAACGCGGTTTTTTCGCCTTTTTTAATCTCTGTACCTCTCGGTGATCCAAAATAAATCCCACCCGAAAGCTCTCTTACAATCATAATGTCGGTGTCTTTAATCAAATTTTCTTTTAATGGTGATGAAGAAATCAGTTCTTCAAAAATCTTAACAGGTCTTAAATTTGCAAAAAGCCTTAGCCCCTTTCTGAGACCTAACAAACCTTTTTCAGGTCGGATATCAAAATCCAGATTATCGTATTTCCAGTCGCCTACGGCTCCCAAAAGTACAGCATCGGAGGATTTTGCAAGCTCCAGTGTTTCATCGGGCAATGGCACTCCGCATTTGTCGATTGCCACCCCGCCAATAAGCGCTTCTATGTATTCAAATTTATGATTATATTTTTGTGAAATTACATCAAGAACTTTCAAAGCCTGTTCAATGACCTCGGGACCAATCCCATCGCCTTTTAATATTAAAATTGTCTTATTTTGCATTCCATTTTTCCTTTTTACTTCTTCTGGTTTATTGACGGTGCGGTTAAATCCGCACCCTACAGTTTACCGTTCACCGTTTACCGTTCACTCAATTCTTCCGGCGACGAAATTTTCCCTAAAACCGCACTCGCCGCTGCGATAGCAGGAGAAGAAAGATAAACTTCGCTTCCTACATCTCCCATTCTTCCGACAAAATTTCGGTTAGTTGTTGAAATTGCACGCTCACCTTTTGCCAAAATCCCCATATGTCCGCCCAGGCAAGGTCCGCAGGTAGGGGTTGAAACGGCTCCGCCTGCTCTTACGATTGTTTGAATATAGCCAGCCTCAATTGCTTCTAAATAAATTTCTTGAGTGCCGGGGAAGACTATTAAACGTACATCCTCGTGGATTTTTCGCCCTTCTAAAATTTCTGCCGTAACTTTTAAATCGGATAAACGCCCGTTTGTGCAACTTCCGATTATCGCTTGGTCGATTTTAATGTCGCCTACTTGAGAAATCGGTTTTGTATTTTCAGGCAAGTGCGGAAACGCAACTTGGGGTTCAATTTTAGATACATCATATTTTAAAACTTGCGCATATTGAGCATTTTCATCACTTTTATAAAATTTGTAAGGTCTTTGACATCTGTTTTTAACAAAATCTTCGGTAATTTTATCAGGAACAATGATTCCGTTTTTAGCCCCTGCCTCGATTGCCATATTGCAAATAGTAAACCGTCCGTCCATCGGCAAGTTTTCAATTGTACTTCCGCCAATCTCCAACGCCTGATACAAAGCTCCATCAACCCCGATTTGCCCTATCAAAAACAAGATTAAATCTTTTGCGCTAACCCATTTATTTAATTCGCCATTAAATTCGACCTTAATCGTTTCAGGCACCATAAACCAAGTTTCACCGGTCGCCATCGCACAGGCTAAATCTGTTGAACCTACTCCCGTCGAAAATGCTCCCAATGCTCCATATGTGCAAGTATGGCTATCGGCACCGATTATTAAATCACCGGGACCAACGATTCCCATATCGGGAAGTAGGGTGTGTTCAATACCCATTCGACCGACTTCAAAATAGTTTTTTAACTTCTGTTCTTTAGAAAAATCTCTTAAATTTTTTGCCTGCTCTGCTGATTTTATATCCTTATTCGGCACAAAATGATCGGGAACAAAAACGACTCTATCTTTATCAAAAACCTTGTCGGCACCAGTTTTTTTGAATTCTTTTATCGCAACAGGGCCCGTGATATCATTTGCAAGAGTTATATCGACTTTAGCGGTAATTAAATCATTAGGCTTAACACTTTCCAGTCCTGCATGGTCTGCAAGAATTTTTTCCGTAATTGTCATTGCTCTAGTCATTTTCACCTCCCACCTACTTAAAAAATATTAGCACAAAAAACTTTATGTGTTAATATTAAATAAAAGATAATTTACTACAAACGTCTACACCTCGCCCCTTGAGGCTGTGTAAAAACTAATTTTCAAAAAGCCATGTATAAATACTTACTAATATGGTAAAATTAGTAAGTGGTATTGGCATTGGAGGGTTTTTGAATGGGTTACATTAAAGGCGAATGTAGAGAACAAA